>JALYRX010000013.1 GCA_030855105.1 Bacteroidota bacterium
TGCTTAAAACTTATGCTGTATCGCTTTATTAACTTCTGTTCTTTTAACATCTTTTACAGTCCTTTCTGTTTAGGTTTATAAAAATGTTACTAACATTTTGACAACCCATTTCAGGACAAGACAAACCAATTGCTCATTCCAAGACTGTAATCTCTCCACGGTTCCGTTGGTGATCCGCCATGATAAGCTAATATAACTTGTATTAGGATAATTTGTCAGAATGTCCTGAATTATCTGGTGACTGCAGGGACACCACTGGCACCATGTTCCTGTCGCATACTCAAGTAAAGCATTGTTATATGAATAAGACTCGGTTTTAAATCCAGCCAGAAAAAATAAAATTAATAAAGATATAATGATTTTTTTCATTATGATCTCCTATCTCAGTTTAGTTAAAAATTTTTGGGGTTATTAGTTGTTACAATATAGTTTTCAATTTTAAAAATCAATGAAAAAGCTTTCAAAAATATCATGTTAAAATTGATTAAATTTCAGATATTCAAATATAATTTAATTTCTTTCTTTTGCTTTTAATTAACATTAATTTGCTCACACTTTTCAATTGGTCAAAGTAAAATTTAATGATAGACATTAAAGATATTAAAAAGAAATTCGGAAACAATAACGTTTTAAACGGAGTCAATTTAAAAATTCCGAAGGGAATTACGCTGGTCATAATAGGAAGAAGCGGCTGCGGTAAATCCGTATTGCTTAAACATATAATCGGATTGCTTAAACCTGATTCGGGAGAGATTCTTATTGAAGGACAGGATATTTCAAAGATGAACGAAAAAAACCTTTATGAGATAAGAAAAAAGTTCGGATTTCTTTTTCAGGGTGCAGCTTTGTTTGACTCTATGAATGTAGAAGAAAATATCGGTCTTGCCTTAAAAGAAAATACCAAAATTCCAAAAGAAGAAATAAAAAAAATTGTCGAAGAAAAACTTGAGCTTGTCGGCCTGCCCGGCATTCAGACAATGAAACCATCAGACTTATCCGGCGGAATGAAAAAAAGAGTTTCCCTTGCACGATCTCTTTCCACAAATCCGGAATACATCTTATATGATGAGCCGACTACGGGACTTGACCCTGTAATGAGCGATCAGATAGATGAATTAATAAAAGACCTTTCCACCAAGCTGAAGGTAACTTCCATTGTTGTTACCCATGATATATTCAGTGTTTATGATGTCGCTGATGAAGTTGCAATGATGCATGAAGGGAAAATATATTTTCACGGAACACCTAAAAAGCTTACTGAGACTGATGACCAGCTCGTCCGCGATTTCCTCAACAGAACGGATAAGAGAATCTAATTTGGAAATTGGAATTTCGGATTTGGAATTTAAGTAAATTTAAGATTTTGGATTTTTAAAAATTGAAAGTAATAACTATTCAAAATCCCAAATTACTAATGAAAAAAAATTTCAAATTCCAAATCGAAAACAATTCCAAATTCGAAATTCCAAATTCCAAATTAACTTTCGATCTCTCCTCCCTTTTTATTCCAGTCTTTCCAGCCACCGTCCATCGAAATTACGTTTGTGTATCCCATTTTCTGAATGGAATCCGCAGCAAGCGCAGATCTGAAACCGCCACCGCAGTAAAGAATTATTTTTTTATCATGATTATCGATGTGTAGATGAATATCCCTTTCAAGAATTCCTCTGCCGATGTGAACTGCACCTTTAATATGTGATTCTTTGAATTCACTTTCTTCCCTGACATCTACCACGATAAAGTCGTGATTATTGTTTATCATTTTCATTACATCTTCAACTTTACATTCTTTAATGTTTTGCTTTGCTACGTGACAAAGCTCGTGAAATGTTTTTTTCATAAATTTATTTTAATATTCGATTTACAAACCTTTTAAAAATGAATAAGTTTTTAATGTATTGTTTCATTAAAATAAAAGCAAACTAACTATTAATAAAATATTTTTGCATTTACAGGTTAGTAATGACTTTTGTCATGTTAACAATATCCGCGGCAGTGCATCCTCTTGACAGATCCATTACAGGCATTGCAAGTCCCTGCACAATTGGACCGGTTGCAAATGCCCCACCGATTCGTTCAGTGATTTTATATGCAATGTTTCCGGAATTCAAATCCGGAAAGATAAAGACGTTTGAATCACCTTTTATTTTACCTTTTGGATTCTTCCTTTTAGCAACATCAGCATCAAAAGCCGAATCAAACTGAAGCTCTCCGTCACAGATCAGTTTTGGCTTTCTGCTTTTTGTGAGTTCATACGCGTGGATAATTTTTTCCAGGGATTTATCTTTAGCGCTTCCTTTTGTTGAAAAAGATAAAAATGAAACTTTAGGTTTAAGACCGGTAAGCTTTTTGAAATTATCTGCTGTTTGAATGGCAATATCAGAAAGCTGCTCTGCTGATGGGTCAGGGATAACTCCGCAGTCCGCGTAAGCCAGGATTTTATCCTTATAAATATTATTTTCAGGAAAAGTAAAAAGAAAAAAAGAAGAAACTGTTTTATTATTTTTCGATATGCCGATTATAGAAATTGCATTTCTCAAAACTTCGGACGTAGGATATTGGCTTCCGGCAATTATCCCATCCGCAAATTTATTTTTTAAAAGCATACAGGAAAACGTAAGAGGATCTTTTAAATCTTTTTCCGATTGTGATAACCCGTAACCGGGATTTTTCTTTAATCTGACGGAATGATATTCATTAAAAAACTGAAGATTAAAATTTATATCAATTATAATTAAATTTTTATCCCGGGTTATAACAGTTTCTAAATTTTTCCCGCACTGAATTAAAATTACCTTTGCAATTTTACTTCTAAGAATTTCTTCAGCACCTTTGATAATTCTTTCATCATAAGATTCCGGAAAAATAATTGTTTTAATTTTTCTGCGAGACCTTAGTTCCAGTTCAGTGTATAGATCCATTTAATTGATTTTAGATTTTGGATTTTAGATTTGTGACACCTTCATAATTGTAGGCAAGAAATTCTCACTGATTTGGTTTTAGGTTTGTAACACATGTTGTGGATATAATTAGTTAAATAAAAATCTAAAATCTCAAAACCAAAATCCAAAATTATTTTTTAACCGCTTCTATAATTCCTCCGCCAAGAATATCGTCTCCAACATAGAATACAGCCGATTGTCCCGGTGTAATTGCTTTTTGAGGTGAATCAAATTTTACTTTGATATGTTCGCCATCGGTTTGTTCAATAACGGCTTCATTGCCCGGATCATTGTACCGGATTTTAACTTTTACTTTTCTTGGGATGTCAATTTTTTCCGCCATCATAATGTTAATTTCTTTTGTCATAAATTCCGATTCGTAAAGATTATTTTCTTCATCTACATAAACTACATTGTTTTCCGCATCCACCTTTGAAACGTATAAAGGCATTCCTACAGCCACATTTAATCCTCTTCGTTGACCAATAGTATAATAAGGATAGCCTTTGTGAGTACCGATTTTCTTGTCTTTAAAAATTAAATCACCATCCATTAATCTTTCTTTTAAACCGGGATTTCTTATTTCAAGAAGGTCGCGGTAATTATCATTTGGAACAAAACAGATCTCCTGCGAATCGGGGGTGTTCGCCGGCTTTAAGCTAAGTTCATTAGCAATCTTCCTGATTTCGGTTTTAGTAAATCCACCAAGCGGAAAAATTGTTTTGCTCAAAGCATACTGTGATACTCTCCATAATGCATAAGACTGGTCTTTATTTTTATCTTTGGCGGCTGAAACAAAATAGTGTTTTGAATACTCATCAAACTTAACTTTGGCATAATGACCTGTAGCAATAAAATCCGCCCCCAGTGACTCAGCTTTTTCAAGAAGAGCTCCCCATTTGATAGACTTATTGCATAACACACAAGGGTTCGGAGTGTTGCCTTTCATATATTCAGAGATAAAATTATCAATTACGATTTCATTGAATTTTTCTGTGAAGTCTAATGTGTAATGATGAAATCCAAGATTTTGGGCGACGTTTCTTGCAGAGTAGATTGTTTCAAGCGAACAGCAGCCCGAATCTTTTTCGGGAATGTTGTCATAACCCCAGGTTTTCATCGTAATTCCTATAAGATTATACCCTTGTTCTTTAAGCAGAGCGGCAGCAACAGATGAGTCAACACCACCACTCATTGCAACTACAACTGTTTTATTTTTCTTGTGTTTATTCATAAAGGTTATTGTAAAATATGAAATGCATTAGTTGAAAAAAAGTTAAAAATAGGATTGTAATTTATAGTTAAAAACTATAGTTTTACAACATTAAAAAATCAGAAAGGAGAAAACATGTCAAAAAGATCTTTGTTAATAATGTCTTTTTTATTTGTTTTTACTTTTAGCGGTGCAATCAGCGACTTATCTTTATTAAGCGCAAAGACTGAAAGTAATACCGAGCAAACCGATAAAAGAAAAAGCAAAAAGAAAAGAACCAAAGGAAAAAAAACAAAAAAAGGAAAAAGCTCTAAGAAATCTGCAGGAAAAAAGAAGTCTACAGGAAAAAAGAAATCCTCCGGCAAAAAGAAAACTTCAAAGAAAAAGAAATCAGGAAAAAAATCCAAATATAAAAACAAGAAAAAAGGCAAAAGATACAGCAGTAAGAAAAAGAAAAGTTCAAAGAAAAGAAATAAATCCAACAGAAGCTACAACTCACGAACTTATACTGCACCGAAAACTTATCACTATAATAGCAGCGATGATAATTCCAGCCGGGAATTTAAAAGAAATGAAACTTCGCAACCCGTAGAAACTTTTAAGAAAGAACCGAGAAAAGAAGGCGAAAACTAAATTATATAAAAATATTTCGTTAACAATTATAACCCGGGTGATAACAAATCATTCGGGTTTTTTTTTGAAATGTCTGAACAATGATTTGCCTGATTAAAGTTTTTCGCATTACCAATGCCATTCGGTTTCTATTGCTGAAAATTTTTTCTCAATTCTTTCAAAGAGATTGTATCGGATGTTTTTAATATCTCAAAAAATTTAAATTTACTAAATTAAGGTAAAATGAAAGTTGCAGTGATAATGAATAAAAAGGCGGGTTCGTCTGAAGATAACACTGAAGAATTGATTAAGAAATATTTTGAAGAATCAAAAGTCCGGTGTGAAGTTTTTTCTATCGAAGGATCCGAAATCCAAAATAAGGTGAAGGAATTATCGGAACAACAATTTGACATCATTGTTGCTGCAGGCGGAGACGGAACGGTGAGCAGCGTAGCAGGTATTCTTGCCGGAGGAAATATTCCCCTCGGTGTATTGCCATGCGGAACATTAAATCATTTTGCAAAAGATATCGGCATGCCTTTGGAATTAGAAGATGCCATAAAGGTGATAATTGCCGGAAATGTTGTAATGCTTGATATTGCAGAAGTGAATGGCAGAAAATTCATAAATAATTCTTCTATAGGACTTTATGCTGATACTGTTAAGAAGCGAGAGGCAGAGCAAAAACATTTGTATCGTGAAAAATGGGCTGCAATGATTTCGGCTTTTTTCCATTCGTTTAAAAGATTTTCTCTTTATGGCGTTGAAATGAAAGTGAAAGAAAAAAAGACCAGATTATATACTGCGCTGGCTTTTGTTGGAAACAACAAATACACAACGGAATTAAAAAATCCCGGCGGAAGAGACCGGCTCGATGAAGGAATATTATCCTTGTATATGACGAAGTGCAAAACAAGATTTTGTCTGATAAAGATTTTTTTGTCCTCTTTGATCAATAAACATGAGAAAAGCGAAGATTTTGTAATGCATTATACAGAAAATGTTGTTCTGAAAACATACAAGAAATTTCTTGATGTTTCTGTTGATGGTGAAGTGGTTAGAATGAATTCACCTTTATTATATAAAATTATTCCAAAATCTTTACCGGTCGTTGTGCCGGTTAAAAAATAATCATGCGAAAGATCGCTCACATCTCCGATCTCCACTTCGGAACTGAAGATAAAGTCATAGCCGAAGGGCTGCTTAAGGACATTGAAGAGAAAGTCCCCTCTATTGTAGTGATCAGCGGAGATCTGACTCAACGGGCCCGAACATCACAGTTTAAAGCTGCAAAAGAATATTTAGATAAAATTCATTTTCCTAAAATAGTTGTTCCCGGGAATCATGATATTCCTTTGTTTGATGTTATAAGAAGATTTTTATTTCCATTAACAAGATATTATAAATATATTACCGAAGATCTTAAACCATTTTACATGGATGATGAAATGGCAATACTAGGTATTAATACTGCCCGCTCATTCACCTGGAAAAACGGACGCATATCCGAGGAACAAATTCAAACAATAAAAGAAAAACTTTGTCCGATAAAAATGCCTTTGATAGAAATACTTGTCATACATCATCAGTTTATTCCTTCTCCGGATAATGATTCGGTCTCACTTGTGGGACGTGCGGAGAAAGCGCTGGATGTAATTGATGAATGCGGAATTGATCTCGTTCTTGCCGGACATTTACATGAAGGTTTTACCGGAGATGTTCAGACATACCATCCGGGAAGAAGGTCAATAATTGTAGCTCAGGCAGGAACGGCAATTTCAAACCGTCGAAGGGAAGATCCAAATTCATATAATTTTATAACGCTGGATGACAAGATAATAGATATAGAAGTAAGAGTTTGGAACGGAACATCGTTCGAAAAATCAAGAACAGTTTCTTATAAGTATGTTGATAAGAAGTGGATAAAGGAAAATCTTTGATAAATTAATTACCATTCATTGTATAGACGTTGCATGCAAGGCTCTACGTACTATATTCCATAACGAATTTTTATTTCAGGATTAATAATTAGTATAGACGTTGCATGCAACGTCTATACGTTCCTACATTCTATTCCGTAATTCCTTTTCGCTCCTAATAATATGGCGTGAGATCTTGTTGCCATCCAAAAGCAATTTATTTACATTACACCACATTGTGACTGCTGATTTAAAATAAACGGAATAACAGAAGATAAAGAACCCTGTTCAGCTGAATATAAAACATATATTTATTTAATTGTAATTGTGATTGTAAAGAAGTTGCATGCAATGTCTTTACCACATTTGCATTTGTTTATTCATACATTTGTCTTTTCAACATTATTTCCTCGGGGTAGTTAATAATAATAATACCATGAACATGATTAAACAATATTACATCTCATCTAACTCGACAAATGAAAAATGTTCAGGAATTTTCCCATTATTAATTTGCTATTTTTCCGATTGTCTATGGGCGTAGAGACGTTGCGCGCAACGTCTCTACAAATATCACCAAAATAGTGCGTCTTATTTTTTGTGCATATTGTTACATAATAGAATCCGCTGCTGCAACAACACCAAATGAATTTGAATTTAATCAAATCTTTGAATACATAAATATTATTTCACAAATCAAATTGTAAAAAATGCGACTTTTGAAAATATGATCACAGACTCCACCGGTCATTTCATCAGCGATTCAAGTATTAAGACTGTAACAAATTACGTAAGAGTAAACATGAAGAACTATATATAAAAGCCGGAAGATAATTTCCGGCTTTTTATTATATTCCTGTCCATAGTTGTCTAAAATTATAACTGGAATTTTATTTATTAATAATATACGTTTTGTAAATTTTAAATGATTTTAAAAAATTCAAGAAGACGGTTTGAGTTTCCTAAAGATTTTTTTATTAATTATGTTAATTTATTTTTAGTTTAATTCCCAATAATAATCTTATTCTTGTTTATCAGATTTATTAATCCCATATATAAATTCCGACATTATTAACTTATTAATAAATTTTAAATAAACTTCATGAAAAAAGTAATTTTTACAATTTTTCAAGTTATTACCATTGTTATAACTTGTCAAGCTCAATTCATTCTTCAACCCGCGTTTCCTAATATGCCTGACTTTGCATATCCTGTGGAACTTGTTACTGCTTACGACGGAACCAATAGATTGTTTTTAGTTCAACAGAAAGGTAAAATATATGTTTTCAACAATTCACCTAATGTAAGCACAAAAAAAATATTTATTGATTTAACAAATAAAGTTTCTCAGACAACTGTGACAGGATTATTTGGATTGGCCTTCCATCCCAATTATGAAAGTAACAGATATTTTTATGTGCATTATGTATTCGATAGTGCAGGAAGTATATCAGGAAGTTGGCTAAGAATATCAAGGTTCACGGCAAGTTTAACAAACCACGATACTGCTTTAGCAAATACGGAAACTTTCTTACTTAAGGTTCCATTACCCGGCATTTATCATAATGGAGGCAAGGTTGCATTTGGACCTGACGGATATCTATACATATCTTTTGGTGATGGGTTTATCGGAGCAGGAGCGCCGGCGCAAGACAAAACAAGTCTTCTTGGGAAGATTTTGAGAATAAATATTGATTCGTCTTCCGGAGGAAATAATTATTCGATACCTCCGACAAATCCATTTTACGGAAATACACAGGGATTTAAACAAGAGATTTATGCCTACGGATTAAGAAATATGTGGAAGTTTAGTTTTGATGTCCCGACCAACCGTTTATTTGGTGCAGATGTTGGAGAAAGTAGCTATGAAGAAATTGATTTAATCGAGAGTGGAAAAAATTATGGCTGGAATAAAATGGAAGGTTTTCATTGCTATGGACCCTGCGACACAACAGGCATGGGCTTTACAAGACCCATCTTTGAATATTCCCATGCAATAGGATATTCGGTAATAGGCGGATACGTTTATCGAGGTAATTTACTTCCGGATTTATACGGCAAATATATTTACGCCGATGAAATTTTTGCAAAAGTCTGGAGCTTAGCATATGATGGTATCAATTCACCTGTTAATACACTGCTGCAGGATACAACTTTTGAAATAGTTTCATTAGGAGTTGACGAAAGTCAGGAACTATATGTGTGCACTTATTCACCGACTGCAGGTAAAATTTATAAACTCGTTAATAAGACTGCATTAACATTAAGCCTGAAGGCAGCGATAGAAGGATTTTATTCTGTTCCAAACGATCGGCTGAACATTAGAGACACTCTTAAAGTCTATCTGAATTCTTCAATTCCTCCTTATGTAATTGTTGATTCTTCAAAAACGGTTATTGATTCCTTGTCTTATAATGGCTTATGTTTTTTTAGAAACGCTCCTACCGGAAAATATTATATTGTTGTGAAACACAGAAATGCATTGGAAACATGGAGCAGAACAGGAGGAGACAGTTTAAAAAAAGGAGGACTGCTTAGTTACGATTTTACATCAGACAGCTCAAAGGCTTATGGAAATAATCAGATTAGAAAAGGAAGTAAATATGTTATTTTCAGCGGCGATGTTGATCACAATGGAATTATAGATTTATCCGACCTTTCATTCATTGACAACGATGCTTTCAATTTTATCGTCGGATATTTTAATACTGATCTTACAGGAGATAATTTTGTTGACTTAGAAGATTACACAATTGCAGATAATAACGCTTTTAACATTGTAACTGTAGAAAGACCGTAAATAATTATAGACCATGCGGCAAATAATTGTAAAAATAAAAAGATGCCACGCTAATAAGTGATGACATCTTTTTTATTTCTAATCAAATTTATAAAACTTTACTCAAGGAAATGCAGATAATAATTATGATTTTGATGATTTAAGAAAGGTTATTGTTCAATAGAATTTAATCTTGATTCTTTTATAAATAATTCATAAAATGTTTGCAAATTTATTAACTAAATATTTAGGGGGAAAAATGATTAAAAAGAATTTACAATTTATTTCGATTCTTACAGCTCTTTTAATTTTTATTTTAGTAAACAATTCATTCTCTCAATGGACAATTTCAGGCTCAGTGCCGGGCATTGGTGGTAACCCAAGCATTTCAGTAGCAGATCAAAACGTTGTCTGGGCGGCAGGTGGAACAAGCTTGCCTGTAGTTTGGCGGACTACAAACGGAGGAACAAACTGGCTTTCTGTTCCGACTGCCGGAATTCCTATAGATTTGTTTTGTATTTGGGCAATTGATTCTAGTACTGCCTTCGTTGGAGATGGAGGTTCGGCAGGCGGCGGCGGCGGTAATGCAAGGATATGGCGAACAACAAACTCAGGAGTCAACTGGGAAGCTGTCGCCAATACAGGAGGCGTAGCTGGTTTTTTCAACGGAATAGTTTTCTCGAAAACAGTTCCAACTTTTGGAATAGGTCAGAGTGATCCTCCTGGCGGAGCGGGAAACCCATATTATATTTCCGTTACATCAAACGGAGGAGCAAATTGGAATCCATTATCTCCTGCACCTCCGGGTGTTACAGGTCAGGCATCCGCACAGAATTCTATAGTTGTTGTTGATGATCAGTTCTATGGATTTGGTTTAGGAAACCTTGCGCCGGCAAGATGTTATTTAACAAGTAATGGAGGAGCAAATTGGTATGTAGGAAACTTAGCCGGAATTTCAGGCGGGTTTGTTTCAGGCCTTGCGTTTAAAGATAGGTTTACAGGGATTGCAGCAACAAGTGCTTCACTTGGAAGTATTGCAAGAACCACCAATGGTGGAGTTAACTGGAATGCAATTTTAACAGGAACTACCGTCGGAGGATACTGCACAATGAAATGGATCGAAGGTACAAATACATGTTATTTGTCCGGTGCTACAGGTTCATCAGGAGCAATAAGTAAAAGCACAAACGGAGGACTTAACTGGACCACAATGTCAACCGGAACACTCACCGGAATTAACTATATGGAATTCAGAAGAGTCGGAACTACAGTTTACGGTTACGCAGTAACCGCCTCTACCGGAGCAATTTTAAAACTTATTGATGTAGTCACTGATGTTACAGCAATAAATAATTTAGTGCCTTCAAAATATAATCTTGAGCAAAATTATCCGAATCCATTTAATCCGTCAACTACAATTAATTTTTCAATTCCAACTTCAACTGATGTCAGCTTAAAAATATATAATTCACTTGGAAAAGAAGTTGCGTCGCTTGTTAATGAATTTAAGCCCGCGGGAAATTTTTCCATTAATTTTACCGAGACAACAGGACTGACTTCAGGTGTTTACTTCTATAAATTAGTTGCAAATAATTTTATTGAAACTAAGAAAATGATATTATCAAAATAATTTTTAATAATTAACCTCAATACTTTGCAAAGGCGGGTCATCATTGATCCGCTTTTTTTATTATTTCCGGTCATTAACCTGCAGCTGCCTATAGATTTCATGCCATCAAGTTGAAATCCTTACTCATTCATTTGAGTGTGTCCAAATGCTATTGTATGTTACCGGTTTAAGCTCTGTTGCAATTTCTGCTGCTAGTTTCATATGCTTTTGGGCTTGTTCATTCTTCAGTATATTTTGAAAGTCTTGTAGCGTTTTCCATTGAGCGTAATTTGTTACTGTCTTTTTGTCATCACTTGAATGAAGATATGCGGAAATATAACCGGATAATTTGCACATTACTTTTCTGTTGCCTCCTTTAAAAGTTCAAGTAATTCCAGATGTTTTTCCGTGAAACTTAAAAGACATTTATGAGCGTGCAAATTTTTTTGTTACTGTCAATTGTTGTCATGATAATTATTATTAGTTATAAAATTAAATTATTTTTTCGTTTAGTTACTGACTGCATTTTTCTCTAACACTTGATACCTTTAAATTCAGGATACTCTTAGTTAAACTCACACAATTAATGCTGACATATGCTTGTATAACTTTTCAAACATTCCGGATTGTTAATATTTGTAATTCTTCTTTTATTGAATGTGACCGAACGGCTTTATGAAAGTTAAAAAGGATTGTTTCTTTATCCAAACAAATATAACAAACTTTTGTGATGTTGCTATTTTAAACACAAGCCTTGCAGCAGATTTAAATGAAAATCTTTAAGACATCAACCAGATGAATTTGATTTTTACACTTTTACCGTCTTCCATTTTCCTCTTGTGAAGAGCCACAGAGTAAATAAACCTACGGAAGTTTCCGAAATAAAGACACCCCAAAACACACCTGAATACTGCCAGCCCAGATTAATTGCGAGAAAATATGATAAAGGAATTTGTATCAGCCAGAAGAATACAATATTTATTATTGTCGGTGTCTTCGTATCACCTGCCCCGTTAAATGCCTGAACAGATACCATCCACCATCCATACACAAAGTATGAATAGGAAAGGATTCTCAGCCATTCCGAACCAATATTAATTACTGCAATATCATCCGAGAAAATTCTCATTAATGATTTGTTAAAGAAAAAGTAAATTATGGAAACTCCTACAAGAAAAATCATATTGTAAAATCCGGTTCTCCATACTGCAGTTTGTGCACGTTCCGGATTTCCTGCACCAAGATTTTGTCCCACTAATGTTGCTGCCGCATTCGACAATCCCCACGCTGGCATTAGTGTGAACATCATAATTCGAACTGTAATCGTAGCACCTGCGACAGCTTCGCTGCTTATATCAGCAAGAATTCGCATAAGGAAAATCCACGAAGACATTCCGACAAACATCTGACCGATTCCTCCGACTGAAGTGCGAAGAATATTTAACATAATTTTTGCATTCAAACCAATCTCTGAAAGTTTTGCCCGAATGTGTTTTCCTCCTTTAAAGAGTATCCATAGCTGTATCAATACTCCCGTACCTCTCCCTGTGGTGGTAGCGATAGCCGCCCCTTCTATTCCAAATGCAGGAATGATATCTCCAAGGCCGAAAATAAGAATCGGGTCAAGAATAATATTAATTATATTTGAGATCCAAAGTATGCGCATAGCAATTGCTGCATCTCCGGCACCTCTGAACACGGCGTTTATCACGAACAAAAGTATTATTACAACATTTCCTCCAAGCATAATTTGAGTAAAACGATACCCTTGCTCAATTGCCCATGGTTCTGCTCCCATTAATGCGAGTAATTCTTTGGCATAAAATATCCCGGCAACAGCAAAAGGAATTGATGCTACCAGCCCGATAATAATTGATTGAATAGCTGCTGTGCCGGCTTCTTCTTTTTTCTTCTCTCCGATTCTTCTGGAAATTATAGCGGTAACTGCTGTTGCAAGACCTATAGCAATCGAGTAAAGAATAAACAAATAAGTTTCTGTTAGGCCGACTATTGCAACAGCCCATGAACCAAGCTTTCCTACAAAATAAATATCTACAACAGCAAAAGTGGATTCCATAACTAACTCAAGGATCATCGGCACTGCAAGAAGAAAGATAGCTCTTTTGATATTGATCTTTGTATAATCAGCTTCAGTTCCTCTGATCGCATTTTTGAGTTCCTTCCACACAGAGTTTTTTTGCTCAGAAATCTTCTCAGCCGTAATATTTTTTATTTCTTTCATCTATTATAAATTATTGTCGGGTCAAAATGCAAAATGTTTTATTAAAATTCGTGTACAACAAATGCAGAACTTTGGATAAAAAATTTTCGCCCCTTAACCTCTCGTTTAACCTCTCGTTCCTAATCTCCGATTGGGAACGGACTAGACAATTCTCACTATATCCAATAAGCCTTTTTTATCAGTAAGATAATCAACAACCGAACTATATTTCCAATCCTCCGGATTTTTTACAAAACCTTTTCTCACAGGATTGTTGTGTATATATACTATTTTCTGCTTTAGCATCTCTATGGTTGTCAACTCCTGTGGATGAAATCCTTCCTGCCATATTTGATGTATGCTTGTAATTTTATAATCAGGTTTTTTCCCTGAATTCTTTTAATATAGAATCCTTTTTATCTTTATGCAGTTACCCTCTCGTTCCCAATCTCCGATTGAGAACGGCCTAGACAATTCTCACAATATCCAATAAGTCTTTTTTAGCAGTAAGATAATCAACAGCCGAACTATATTTCCAATCCTCCGGATTTTTTACAAAACCTTTTCTCACAGGATTGTTGTGTATATATACTATTTTCTGCTTTAGCATCTCTATGGTTGTCAACTCCTGTGGATGAAATCCTTCCTGCCATATTTGATGAATGCTTTTAATGATTATTCATTAATACATATGCATAGATCTTTAAATCGTTATTCTCCTGCATAAAATTTTAAGGGATTAAAACATGGTACAGTATAATCTTTTAAAATTAATTACCCAAACCCCGATAATCTTACTAATCTTAAAATCCTGGTTCAAGATTTTCTTTCTTTTATCTTTTCTCCAATAAAATTCATCGCCTTGTCATAAGTCTCAATCCCGTGTCCAACATTTTTAAAAACCTTGACTTCTTTTAAATTTTTTATAAATTTCTTTGTTTTGTCAACAGATATTTTAAAAGGAAACCCAAACATGAGTTTTCCCAATTGATGTTTAAATCTCAATTTTTTCATAAACTTTTCCATTAGATTCTTCCAACTGTCTCACCCAGTTTTCAAAATAATCCCGATCCTTTCTGTCATATTTAAAATATGATTTATATTTAATCTTCAATTTGTCTTTCGTTAAGTTCACCGGACATCATTCAAACACAGTCAGCCAATTTAATTTTTTGCAGTTTTAATTGCAATAAATTTCTTCTGTGCCGTCAGGACTTCTGTCCTGACGGGCGAAGTTTGTTTATGTGTCAGGACAGAAGTCCCGAGACCTCAAAAACCTACTAATAAATTGTGGCCGCAGCCAGATCGGCTAAGCAGCATTAGTTGAATGGAGTTTAATTGAACTGAGAGATTCTTTCTTTTTATTTTTTTCCGCTTCAATATAAAAATCATTCTGAAGACCTAGCCAGAATTTAGCTGAGTTACCGAAATACATTGAAAGTCTCAATGCAGTATCGGCGGTTACTCTTCTGCTTCCATTTATAATTCCGGATAATCTGGTCTGCGGAATATTAATATCTTTTGAAAGTTTGTAAGCGCTTATTCAAAGAGGATTTAAAAATTCTTCTTTCAAAACTTCGCCGGGGTGTATGTTTTTTAATTTTTTCATTTTTTAATGGCAGTATATAATTTCAACTTCAAAAGCATTTCCATTTCTAAATTTGAAAATAATTCTCCACTGATTATTAATTATAATTGAATAAAAATTCTCGAGATTTCCTTTTAACTTTTCAAGTCTGTTTGATGGAGGAATTCGCAGATCTAAAATATTTTGTGAATTATTTAACATTCTTAATTTTCGTCTGCAAATTTTCTGAATTTCTTTTGAAAATCTTTTTACTCTGTCTCCGTTCCAAGTTTTATCTGTCTCTTTCAAACCAAATGAAATAATCACATTTTTATCATTACTTACGTCAAAAGTAAGTATTTAGAAATTTAAATTCAAATAGGCGTACAATTTTAATTTATGAACTTATCAACTAAAATTAATTAACATTTGAGAGCCAGGCTTTCGGCGGTGACTTTTGCCTTCCATATCCGAAGTTCAATTATCATTATTCAATTTATCATTTGTAATTTGTAATTTGAACTATATGAACATTCCATCAGGCAAAGTTACATTTCTTTTCACCGAAATTGAAGACAGCGCGAAGCTTGCACAGGGGTTTCCTGAAACGCTTCAGGCTGCTTTGGAAAAACATCATTCGATAATTCTAAAAGCAATTGAATCAAATAACGGATTTGTAATTGATATCGTCGGTGATGCTTTCGGATGTGCTTTTGGAAATTCAAAGGATGCGGTCAAAGCAGCGGTTGAAATTCAGATAAATCTTGCAAAAGAAAAATCCCTGCCTGCCGGTCAGGGAGAGGATAATGTGGTTATTAAAGTTAAAATGGGAATTCACTACGGAAATGCCGAATGGAATGGTAAAAGGTATATGGGTTATATTACTCTCGCACGAACATCAAGAATAATGTCAGCTGCTTATGGTGAACAGATCCTCATTTCAAATGATGCTTATGAACTGATCAAAGAAAAAACAAACGCTGCGAATCTGCCTGCCCGGGATTCAATTCTACAATCGGATTTTTCTGATGCAGGCGGGGAGATTCATGATGAGAATGATAGAAGTAAAATTTCATTTCGTGATTTGGGTGAAAGAAGATTGAAAGATGTAATTCATCCGATTCGTCTTTTCCAGATTATTTCGAACGGACTTCGTGAAGAATTTCCTCCAATAAAAACACTTGATGCAAGGCCGAACAATCTACCTGTACAATTAACAAGCTTCATCGGAAGAGAAAAGGAAATGTCTGAAATAAAAAAATTATTATCCGGCACTAAACTTCTTACTTTAATCGGAGCAGGAGGTATTGGAAAGACACGTCTTGCACTGCAAGTTGCTGCCGATATAATAGATGATTTTGCAAACGGAGTGCGGATTGTAGAGCTTGCCTCTCTTGTTGATCCGATTCTTCTCCCGAAGGCAATTTCTGATTCACTGGCACTAAAAGAAAATCCTTCACAGAAACCGGAACAAATTCTTATTGATTATCTAAAGGATAAAGAATTATTATTAATATTTGATAACTGTGAGCATATAATAAATGCCTGCGCTAATCTTGCAGAAAATCTTCTCCAGAGTTCACCTAAAATCAAAATAATTGCAACAAGCCGCGAGTCGCTACGATGTAAAGGTGAGGTTACACATAAAGTTTTTACACTCGCACACCCTAATCCAAAAGAAAAAAACACAGCAGAACAACTAAGCCAGTATGAAGCTGTCAGATTATTTATCGAAAGAGCTCTGGCTGTCAATCCGGGCTTCCGTGTAAATAATGAAAATGCTCCCGCACTTGCACAGATTTGCTTTCAGCTTGACGGAATACCGCTTGCTATAGAACTGGCTGCTTCAAGAACAAAAATTTTATCACTGGAAAAAATATTTAAAAGATTAGATGACCGGTTTAATTTGCTTACCGAAGGAAAAAGAACTTCGCAGCCGAGGCAGCAGACTTTAAGAGCAATGATCGACTGGAGCTATGATCTGCTTTCAGAGCAAGAAAAAATATTATGGAGAAGATTATCTGTATTTTCCGGCGGATGGACACTCGAAGATGTCGAAGAAATATGTTCGGATGAAAATATAAGTCAGGGAGAAATATTAGATCTCATAAGTGAGTTAGCTGAAAAATCTATTGTCATTTTTAATGAAACAAAAAACAGGTACCGGATGCTTGAAACGATCCGGCAATATTCGGACGAGAAATTAAGAGAATCAGCTGAGTTTGAAAAAACGAAGTCAAATCATTTTAACTATTTTTTAAAAATGGCTGTCAATGCAGAACCTGAACTTTTTGGACCTAAAACTAAAGAGTGGTTTGATAGATTTGAAGTCGAGCATTCAAATATACAGTCAGCATTATCATGGTCTTTAGAAAAAAACTTATATGAAGAAGGAAATAAATTGGTTTGTTCACTGGATAATTACTGGGAAGCAAGAGGTTATAGTTTCGAAAGCGGGATGTGGCTGGAAAAATTAATGGTAAATCCTGATAGCATATCACCTGAAGTATTAGCACGTTCAAACAGATTAATGGGAATTATAGAAAAGTATCGCGGGAACAGTCTTAAATCAAAAGTATTTTTTGAAGCTGCGTTAAAAATTCACCGGTCATCTGGAAATAAAAAAGGCGCTTCCGGTATTTTAAATTCGCTTGGATTAAATGCCTATGGTTCTGGTGACCTGAGAATCGCCCGGGAATATTTAGAAGAAGGGTTAAATTTATGCAGAGAGGTCGATGTCAAAAACACAATTTCGGTAATTCTAAACTCTTTGGGATTGGTAGAACTTATGAAATCTGAATTTGCCAATGCTAAGAAATATTTTGAAGAAAGTTTGGAAATTGCAAGAACAATTGGAAATGAAGGCATAACAGGTATCGGACTTAACAATCTTGCTGTTGTAGAAACATATCTTGGAGAATATGAAAAAGCAGAAAAACTTTACAATGAAGTTTTGAAAGTAAACACAGAACTCGGAAATAAATTTGCAATTGCCAGAACTTTATCAAATCTTGGAAATATACATTATTTAAAAAATGATTTTGAAAAAGCACAGTCTCTTCTTGCTGATAGTTTGGATTTAGCTAAAGAGATAGAGTCCAAGCTCATAATATTAGATTCAATAGTTAACTTAGGTCAACTCGCTTTAGGTAAAGGAGAAGTAAGCGCCGCTAAATTATATTTTATTGAATCTCTGAATCTTCAAAAAGAATCACCTGACTTTCAATTATTAATTTCAGGTTTAATTGGAATAGCGGCTGTAAAATTGTGTGAAGGCAAGCCCGAAGCATCAGCCAAAATAATTTCTGTAGTCCGGTCAAAACTGGAATCAACAGGAACGGGACTTGAAAAAAGCAGTGAGATTTTATATGAAAAGACCATAGATGGAATAAAGCAAGAAATTGGAAATGATAAGACAATTGCAGAAATGGAAAAAGGGAAAGAAATTTCTTTAGACGATGCAGTGGAGCTGGCTTTGTCAAGTGAGTAAAGAGTTGAAAGTATTGAGTTTAAATTGGCAATGAATAATTACCAAAGCAGTTAGAAGGTTATCTAAATATATTTTTCGCTTTATTGAATACTTACAAAAGAAAAGTTCATCACATATGCATAATCACACAAGCTGCAAAGGTAATTTTATTGAAACCGGAAATTTGTATTATCAATATAAAATTTTTATAAATAATCTCACTCCCTGCCAAAGCGGGTTATTTATGTCCTACTTATTTTATATAATAATTTCATCTTGATTCTTTTATAAAACTAAACTAAGTTTAGAAAATTTTTCACAAAAAATTAATATTGTTTTAAAAATAAAAAAAAGGAGAAAAAATGAAAACCCTTATTACAATTCTGTCACTATTGCTTTTTTTATTAATTGGTTTTAACAGGAATGCAAGTGCAGAACATCCAAAAGGAGCACCATTCATTAGTCATAATATCGATTCTACAGGCGGTCCGGATGCATTCGGATACAGATGGAAAGACAGTAATGAACCCGGTGTAACTTACAATTTTGTTGATACAACATCAGGAACCTGGACAAGAGTCGTAGGTTTAGGTGATGATAACTTCGTCGGTCCTTATAACATAGGATTCCCGTTCAGATATTATTATTACAACGTTACACAGTTTTGGATTGGCTCCAACGGATATATAGCGTTTAACGGAGCTAACATTGCTTCACCGTTTCCGGTTATTCCTTTATCTGCACCTCCGAATGATTATATAGCTGCGATGGCTTCGGATATAAATTTTTTGGGTACGGGAAATATCGGAAAATGTTTTTACAGAGCTTCGGCTGATTCATTGATTGTCACATGGTATAATGTACCGTACTGGCAACAGCCGGCACCAACCTGGACAGGAAGAAACACATTTCAGATAATTTTATCGAGACTCGACAGTTCAATTACTTTCCAATATAAGACACGGACAGGAATAACTTCTGCTGATGATATAACGATTGGAATTGAAAATAATACAGGACTGATAGGTTTGATGCATTCCAAGAACCGATATCCAACGGAAAATAAAGCAATAAAATTTGTTTATCCAAACCCTGTTACTTTTATGGTAACAGATGTCGGAGTTGAATGGGTCAATAATCCTTCTACAGGAGGAATTTTCAGAGCTGTGGGAGATTCAATAATACTGAATGGAAATATTGGTAATACCGGAAATCAGAACGTAGGAACATTTAATACTATTGCACTGGTAAGAAATTCTGCCAATGCAATCGTACTTGCAGATACAATTCAAACAGGACCTTTGACAGCGGGCTCTAATGCCAATATTGTGTTCAACAGAAAATTTGTACCTGCAGCGACAGGTGTATACAGAGTAACTTTAACTACTTTGTTGGCAGGAGACCAGGTCTCATCGAATAATGTAAAAACTTTAGAACTGCAGGTTATAAACAGGTCGGGATCAATTCCCCAGGCTCTAAGATATGATGATGGATCAAGCGAGTCATCTATATCATGGACAGGCGGTACAGGTTCCGTTGCAAATTATTTTATTCCACCATCTTATCCTGCACGAATAGACACAATTTCTTTTTTCATCGCAGCAACAGGTGCGGGATTCTTTGCCAGAGTATATGATGATGACGGTACTAACGGCTTGCCCGGAACACTTTTATTTTCATCAACTATTGCAAATCCCCCATCTCTGGTATTTACAAGAGTTCCTGTAACCGGTGTTAATATTACAAGCGGAGGATTTTATGTTTCATGGGATATGAACGGAGATGGAATTGCGATCGGCGAGGATTTAGGTCTTCCAATTTCAAACAGGTCATATGAAGGGTTTGGAGGTTTCTTTGGTAACTATAGAAACACTGCAACCAATGATCCGATGATAAGAGCCACTGTTCTTATGCCGAATTTGGTCGGAATTTCTCAAATTTCAACGGAGATTCCGGATAAATATTTATTGTCACAAAATTATCCGAATCCGTTTAATCCTTCTACCACAATAAACTTCTCATTACCTAAGTCATCTAATGTAAGCTTAAAGGTATTCAATGTGCTTGGAAAAGAAGTTGCAACAATTGTAAATGAATTTAAAGCAGCAGGTACTTATTCTGCAAACTTTACCGAGACTTCCGGGTTAACCTCCGGTATATATTTTTATACCTTAACAGCAGGGGATTTTGTTAGTACAAAGAAGTTTATGCTAGTGAAATAATAAAAAAAGTTTTTGTAATAAAAATTCACCCATCTATTCCGACAAATTAACCTAAAATTAATTTGAAAGGATAGGTGGGTTTTTTTTAAAAAAATTTTTAAATGTATAATTTTATTTATTAAATAAATTTGAAAAATAATAAAAAAAATACTTTTCTTTGTTTGCTTTACATTGTTTGTTCTTGCAAGTGCACAAAGCCAATGGACAGTAGGAACACAAATTTCAACAAATCCAAACATCAATGTTATTTCAGTTGTCAATCAGAATATTATTTGGGTCTGATGTGATAATGCATGTGTTTACAGGACTACCAACGGAAGATTGAATTTTTGAGTTCGACACTAGGATTTGCTGGCGGAGATCTCGGTGTATTTATGATATACGGAAACCCTGTCGAAATAAATTCAAACAACATTCAAATCCCTGACAAATATACATTGGAACAAAATTTTCCAAACCCCTTCAACCCGGTAACTACAATAAAATTTTCTATTTTAAAATCCACTAATGTAACTTTAAAAGTTTACGATCCTTTGGGAAAAGAAATTGAAACACTTGTAGACGGGTTTAAGAATGCAGGTAACTATTCGTATGAATTTAATCATGCGTTAAATTTAACTTCCGGAATTTATTTTTATACTTTAAGCTCTGATGATTTCTGAAACAAAAAAGTTAATGTTAATAAAAAAATGTTCTTTAATCCTAAAAGATTTTTTTAAACCTGTTTGGTTTGTTTATTGACATTTAAAATTAATAAGCATAGTTTTCAGAAATTTTAAAATCCAATCCCATTCATATTGAAAATATTGCTTTTAAAAGGATTTTTTCTAAAAACTTCATGGTGTTTTCAGAATTTTCTTATGATGGAGTTTTACCGGAAGATTTGCAATAAATGCTATTGGAGCAATATTTATAATTCAAAACACTGTAAAGCTAAGAAGTTACTTATACTGGCTGTCTCTTTTATTTCAGTATTGTTTTTTTCCTTTTTTTATCTCCCCACAGATCCGGCAAATACCAATAAATCTTCATACTTTATAAGATTAAAAGATTTTATTGCAAATTTTAAGCTGAGATTGCAAAGAATTTTAAACAATATTTCCATTATGGCAAGATTTCTCACGTCATCGTTTATTAATCTGCTGCAGCTAAGTTTTATTCAAAGAGATATAATTACTCTTAAGTCTTCTTTACTTATCTAATTCAATATTCTTTCAATTACTTTTAAAACTTCTGCAATTTTTGTTTATTCTTTTTCGTATTTTTTATTCAACTTTTAAGAAGATGCAGGCACTCCAAATAAATTTAGATTTAGATTATGCATACAGCCATTGCAGGGAGGTTGCCAAAAGTCATTACGAAAATTTTCCAGTCGGCTCCTTATTGATCCCTGGAAATAAAAGAAAATATATTTACAGCATTTATGCTTTTGCAAGGCATGCCGATGATATTGCGGATTCGAATAAACTTGGCGCGGAAGAAAAGCTAAAAAAATTGAATGAACTTGACGATGAACTGATTAAAATTCAATATCACAACACTGAAGACTTACTTAAAGAAACTAAAAACATATTCATTGCTCTTTCCGATACTATTGAAGAGCTGAAAATTCCTATTGGAGAATTTAGAAATCTTCTGATTGCATTCAGACAGGATTCGGTAAAACAAAGGTATGAGGAGTTTGAAGAATTAATTACATATTCAGATTTTTCCGCAAATCCTATCGGCCATCTTGTCCTTGATGTGTTCGGTTATACACGCGACTCTGATGAAAAGTGTTTTGGATATTCGGACAAGATATGTACTGCGCTCCAGCTGACAAATTTCTGGCAGGATGTTTCTTTGGATTTGAAAATGAACCGGATTTATATACCTGCAAAAAGTATGAAAGAATTTGATTACAGTGAACAAATGCTTTTTGAAAATATAGAAAACGATAACTTCAGAAGTATGATAAAAAATTTAGTTGATAAAACCAAAATGTTTTACGAAGATGGAGAGGGGATAATAAATCTTGTCCGGGGGAGACTTAAACTGGAGTTAAAAGCAACGCTGGAGGGCGGGATGGAAATTTTAAAAAAGATTGAGAGAATTAATTATAATGTTTTAAGCAGAAGAGTTACAATTGACAGCATCGATAAATTAAAACTGCTCGGAAGAATATTCTGGAAATGAGCAAAGTAATTGAAGAAAATATTTTGAATGACAATCAAAATAAAATTACCAGGCAAAGTAAGTCCAGCTTTTTATACTCTTTTTCATTATTGTCAAAAGAAAAAAATGATGCGATAAAAACTGTTTATGCTTTTTGCCGAAAAACTGATGATATCGTGGATGATGAAAATGCGAGCATGGAAAAGAAATATTTTAAGATTAACGAATGGAGAAGTGAATTTCAGAAATCGCTGGAAAACGGCGACTCAAAATATTATCTGCTGAACAACGTTGCAAGCATCATAAAAAAATTTAAAATTCCGGTTGAGCCGTTTTTTGAACTTATAAATGGAATGGAGATGGATTTAAATAAAAACAGATACAATACTTTTAGCGAATTGACCGATTATTGTTTTAAAGTTGCTTCATCGGTCGGCTTGATGTGCATAGAAATTTTCGGTTATAATAATCCGAAGACCAAAGATTTTGCAATCAATCTCGGGATTGCTTTACAGCTTACTAATATTTTGCGGGATGTTAAAACAGATTCAAAGCTTGACAGGATTTACATTCCGCTTGAGGACCTGCGAAGATTCAATTATACTGAAAAGGATTTGATTGAGAATAAATATAACAGCCAGTTTATAAACCTTATGGAGTATGAGTGCAGCAGGGCGCGCTTTTTTTACAATGAAGCAAATAAATCACTGACTAAGGAAGACAAAGGATTGATGTTTGCTGCAAGGATAATGGAACATATATATTTTCGTGTATTAAAAAAA
This sequence comes from Bacteroidota bacterium, assembly GCA_030855105.1. GTDB lineage: Bacteria > Bacteroidota > Ignavibacteria > Tepidaquicellales > Tepidaquicellaceae > JAGPCH01. The sequence goes on from JALYRX010000013.1 coordinate 23,490, forward strand.
ATCGAAAATAAAAGTTATAATGTCTTTAATAAAAAAGTGAAAGTGTCGAAGCTGAAAAAAATTTACATTACAGCCGGTGTGTTTATTAAATACAAATTACTTTACAACTTTGATGAACAAAGTCTAGCCACAAATGGAAAATGAATTCACAGAAGACCGTAACTGTCATAGGCGGAGGGATCGCCGGCTTATCGGCTTCAGTGTTTCTGACTGAACAAGGTTTTAAAGTTACATTACTGGAAGCATCGCCAAAACTTGGCGGCAGAGCTTACAGTTTTCTTGATAAAGAAAAAAATCAGTTCTTTGACAACGGTCAGCATATATTGGCGGGATGGTACCAAAATACTTTTGAATATTTAAAAATCATCGGGAGTTATGATAAATTAAATTTTCAAAAAGAGCTTGAAGTGAATTTTATAAATACTGACAAAGAAGTATTTAGATTGAGATGCCCGGATGCCGAGCCGCCGATGAACCTGATTAAAGGTCTGCTGAAGTTCAATGCGCTTGGCTTTAAGGATAAATTTGCTTTGAGGAATATTAACAAACTTATCGAAGAAGAAAACGATTTTGAAAATAAATATATAAACACGCGTGAATTATTAACAGGAATTAAGCAAACAAAGAATCTGATAAAATATTTCTGGGAGCCGTTCATACTTGCAGTATTTAATACGAGACTTGAAAATGTAAATGTGAAAATTTTTTTGAATGTTCTGAGGATAGGATTTAACGAAAAGAAAAACTCAACACTTGTAATACCGGATGTAAACCTGAATGAGCTTCTTGTTGACGATGCGATTAAATTTTTTGAAAAGAATGATGTGAATGTCTTTTTAAATAAAAGAGTTGACCGGATTTCAATAAACGAAAATGTTGAAAAATTAATTGCTGAAGATGGAAGCGAAATAGATTCAGATTTTTATATCTCAGCTGTTCCGTTTTTTGCTTTTAAAAAATTGCTCGATGAAAAAATTTATTATGAAAATAATTTTAAATCCGAATTGCTTAAATCATCCGGTATTGTTTCGGTTCATTTGTTTACAGGTGAGAAGATTCCGGAAGATATAATTCCTTACAACTCTTTTGGAATGACCGGATTGATTGGTACTATTGTACAATGGATCTTTAAAAGAAGCGACGGGCATTTAAGTCTGGTAATTAGTGGGGCGGATGAATTACAAATAACTGATATGAGTAATGAAGATATTTATAAATTATGCCTGAAGGATTTAATGCAAACGATTGAGGGCTTTGATAAATTAATTATTTCAGGTTATAAAGTGATTAAAGAGAAAAGAGCGACGTTTATTCCGGATTTTAGTAGTGATAAATTCAGAGCGATGCAAAACACAAATTACAAAAATTTTTTTATTGCAGGTGACTGGACTGATACAGGAATGCCTGCAACTATTGAAAGTGCGGTGACTTCGGCTAAGAAGTGCTGTGAAGCAATTACAAATTTCAAATGACAAATTTCAAATGACAAATTTCAAATGACAAATTGAAAAATACTTTATAATTAATTTTAATTAAAACTATAAAACAAAAACTGCCATGGAAACCAAAACAATTATTCCTGAAGGAATACCGGTTCTAAACGGAGCACAGAAAGAGCAGACAGACAAAGAACAAATGATTCAGCAAATGCTTTTAGAGGAAAAGAAACGTCTTCAATCAGAATATGGTACTGAAGACAAGAAAATCAATCACTTCAAAAAACCTTTTGAAAAAATGTTTACAAAAGATCAGCGAGCTGAAACTACAATTCTCTTTGGCGGACTTACATGGAAGCACGAAAAACTTATAAAAGGTGCTCTTGAAGGAATCGGATATAAAATGGATGTTGTTCCTACGCCTGACAAAAAAGCTTTCCAGCTCGGGAAGGAATACGGGAACAACGGTCAATGCAATCCAACTTATTTTACTGTTGGCAATCTTGTACAGTATCTCCAAAGTCTCGAAGAAAAAGGAATGACGAAGGAAGAAATAATTGACAAGCATGTTTTTTTTACAGCAGGAGCATGCGGTCCCTGCAGATTTGGAATGTATGAAGCCGAATACAGACTGGCATTGCGTAATTCCGGGTTCGACGGTTTCAGAGTTTTATTATTTCAGCAGACAGCAGGATTATCACAGGAAGAAGCTGAAGCCGGTCTTGAAATGAATCTCGATTTCTTTTTAGGAATTATAAATGCTATGATGCTTGGTGATATTATTAATGAAATGGGTTACCTCATAAGACCATTTGAAGTCAATGAAGGTGAAACAAACAGAGTCATGGAAGAAGTTATAAATTTATTTTATGAGAGATTGAAGAGCAAAAGATATTTCGATTTTAATTCAAGAATAGGAAAGCTCATTCAGAAAATTCCTTCATCGGAATATGTGACTAAATTTGTTGATCAGATACTCGGAGATTATTATCTGGAAACTACAAAAGAAGCAAGAAGAAAATTTGAAAGCATTAAAGTTGACAGAACAAGAATGAAACCGATCGTTAAAATCACCGGTGAATTCTGGGCACAGACAACAGAAGGAGATGGTAATTTCAATATGTTCCCGTTCCTGGAAAAGAAGGAGCACAAGTTCTTGTCGAGCCGATTGCTACATGGATAATGTACATGCTTCACCAGGCGAAGTCGGTTAATGAAGATCAGAAAGGAATTAATGTTTACAAAGAGGATGACGCTAAAGAAACTTTAAAAGACAAATTTAAACTTCTTAAAGATTACAATTCATCTAAAGCAACAATTGCAATTGCCGAGAAAATTTTTGACAGGGAATATAACCGTTACAGAAAAGCTTTTGGAAACATGCCTCACGAACTCGTTGATCAAAAGGTTCTGAAAGACCTTGCTCATGATTTTTATCATTCAAGAGTAGAAGGCGGTGAAGGTCATCTTGAAGTCGGCAAGAGTATTTATTATACTGTCAATGAATTAAGCCATATGATACTTTCATTGAAGCCATTTGGCTGCATGCCTTCTACACAGTCGGACGGAGTTCAGTCTGCAGTGACGAGCCGTTACAAGGATATGATTTTCCTTCCGATAGAAACTTCCGGAGAAGGTGATGTCAATGCACACTCGAGAGTTCAGATGGCGCTTGGAGAAGCTAAAGCTAAAGCAAAGATTGAGTATAAAGAATGTCTCGAGAAAACAGGTTATTCTCTTGAAGAAATAAAGGCTTATGTTGAAACTCATCCCGAACTGCAAAATCCATTCTACCATGTCGGTCACAGAAAAGGAGTTATCGGGACAGGAGCAAATTTTATTATTGACGTTGCCGGGATGATGAAGAAAGAGGGAATTAAGAATATCAGCAAAAATGAAGTGATTAGTGAGTTGAGTGTGTAGAAAAATAAAAACAATAAAATACATTGAAGGGAAATAAAAGAAGTACAAAACAAACAAAGACTTCCGAGCCGGAGAAATCAACTGCCCGAGTGGTGGTTACAATCGTTATTCTAATAGCTTTAATACTTTCTGCTTATTTTTTTATTTTTAAGAAGGAGGAAGCGGTTGAAAAACCTAAAGCAGAAAATAATATTTTAAAAGAAAAACCTTCGGAAAAAAGTATAAGAGATAGTGTAAGAAAAAATGATTCTTTGAAAATTGTTAACAAAGAATATGTTGGTAATTATTCCAGTGAAAGAGATCCCGCTAATTTCCGGGAGCTGTTTTCCGATGGCAGCTTCAAATATAAAGACGGGATCGCAAGCGGTGGTGGAACTTATCAGATTGACAGCACTGTCATAACTTTTAATTATGATGTAGGGATGGTCGCCGGTTCATTGATTGTAGATAATAAGATTATTGACAGTGATAAAGAAGTCTGGATTAAAAAAAAATAAAAATGATTTTATAATGCAATAGATGTCTAAAGGTGGAAAATGTTTTAGAAATATTTGCCGATTACTCTTGTCCATGGTGCTATTTTATGATGCCGGATATTGAGAGATTAAAAGATGAATATGAAATAAAATTAAAATGGAGCGTATTTACTCAGACCTGATGTTCCGGTCGAAGGTGAAAAACTTAATTCAATTGATTTAATAGAAAAGAATGACAAAGTTTTTGAAAGAGTAGCTAAAGAACAAAATTTACTATGGACTAATCGTACTCAGAGGTTCAGAACACGGCCGGCTCATATTATTGCCAAGTGGGCTGATGAAAATAATATAGGAGACATTTACAGGCAGACGGTTTATTATTATTATTTTGTTTTGCAAAAAAATGTAGCGATGAATGAAGTGCTGAAAGAAATAATTTTTAAAATTGGAATGTATGAAATTAAACCTGAGCAGATACTTCAAAATGAAAAATATAAAAAGCAGTTTGAAGATGATTTGGAAATAGGGAGTAAGATTGGAATAAAAGAGGCTCCGGCAATTCTGTCTAATGGTAAAATTGCAAATGGATTTTTGAGTTATGAAGAGTTGGTGGATGCTATTGGTGTTAAAAAAAGCATTCGATTATAAGTATTAATGTCGTTGGTGGATGGCGCAACACCATTGACGGCAGAAAAAGTGTTTGTTAATTTAAGCATAGGATTAACTATTTTGGGAATGTAAATGAGCGGCGGTATATAATAAGAAAGGAGAAATTATGAAGATTCATTATGACCCGAAGCTGAAACAGCGTTCAAGAGATTTAAGAAATAACAGTACAATATCAGAGGTATTACTTTGGAATCAAATAAAAGGAAGAAAGATTAGGAATTATCAATTCATGAGGCAGAAGCCGATTGGAAATTATATAGTAGATTTTTATTGCAGTAAATTAAAATTAGTTATTGAAATAGATGGTGACAGTCATATTGATAAAGAAGAGAAAGATGAATACAGGCAAAATAAAATTGAATCTTTGGAAATTTTGTTTTTAAGATTTAGTGATTTAGATGTTAAGAAAAATATGAATGGAGTTATATTGGAGTTGCTAAATAAGATTGATGAGATAGAAAAAGATTTGGGAACAACCTTCTGACCCCCTTTGATAAGGGGGAATAGTGTGTTCGTTAATTTAAGCATAAGATTAACTATTAAGGAATGTAAATAATATTATTGTTTTGAAGTAATTCCCCCTTGAAAAGGGGGATAAAGGGGGTTGTTCTAAGATAATTATTGTCGTTGGTGGATGGAGCAACCCCAACGACGGCAGGCAAAATATAGAAATTTAGAATAAAAATTTGAAGAAGCAGAAAGTATATCTTGATACTTCAGTTATCGGTGGTTGCTTTGATTTGGAGTTTAAAGAGGATTCCAATAAAATAATTGAGTTAATAAAACTTGATATTTATGAAGGGGTTATTTCTTCGATAACTATAGATGAACTTGAAGATGCACCGGATTACGTGAAAGAAATATTAAATGAAGTTGATTTCAATATTTTATTTTTAAATGAAGATGTTATTTCATTGGCTAAAAAGTATTTGAATGAAAAGATTATCAGTGAAAAATATAAAAGTGATTGCCAGCATATAGCTATCGCTACCATATTTAATGTAGATGTTTTAATTAGCTGGAATTTCAAGCACATTGTTAATTTAAATAAGATTAAGCAATTTAATTTAATAAATTTAAAAGAGGGTTATAAACAACTGGAGATAAGAAGTCCGAAGGAGTTAATCTATGAATAAAGTAAAAAAGGAAAATAAAGAATTAAATGCTCTAGAGTGGATTAGGGAAATCAGGGATAAAAATTATAATAAGTATAAAGGAAAAAGTGCTAAGGAATATATCGAATTAATAAATAACAAAGCAAAAAAACTTTATAGTAAAAAGAAAATAAGTAGATAAGTTATTTAAGATTTAGCAGTTGGTAAGATTGAATTGTGTTTTGATACTTTTTGGAGTATCAAGAACGGCAACAAAAAATAAATTATGAATCTGCAATTCCCGAAAAATAAATCTAATAAAGGCAGAAGATTTGAACTAACCATGCTGAAATACAAAAAGAGATTAAATCAATTGGGTTTTAAGGAAGGAGAAGGTAAGTTTTATGCTTACAGATCGCATGGAAAACCTTGCAGTTGCTGGTTATGTAGAAATGAAAAATACAAGAAAAACGGCAAACACAGAGGAAAAATTCTGGAAAAGCTCAGTTGTTTGAGAAGTGGAAGGGATTATTTGCCGTTGGTGGATGGAGCAATATAGTAAATTGAGATCGAAGATACTTATTGAAAAAAAATATTTAATAAATACGTTTTTATTTTATTACTAATCGTATTAGTAAGTTGTGATTCTGACGTTAAAGAATCAAATAGTCTTACAATTTTGAAAAATGCTTTTAATAAGGACACGATTCTTCCTCCTTCACTTGAAAATCAAAATGATACTAATAATATGAAAACTAATACAATTATTAAGAATTATTTGGAATTTAGATATAAGGAAAATAAAGATCCATTATCAATCAAATATGGTTTAAGTGATTCAATTACCGAAATAATAACCGATGAATATTTAAAATCAAATCATGAAATTGATTTTTTATGAAAAATGAAGGGATAGATATACAATTAAATGATTCATTAAGAAGTGCTTTGAAATCAATCAACAATATTTCAAAAAAATTTAAAATTTCTAAAGAAAAAGGTGCAAACCTAATGATTGATTATTTAATACTTTTGAAACTAAACCCTATATCCAGGAAATAAATATTTTTAAAATATGTCCGAATAAATTAAGTATGCTCAAAAGAAACAATAACAATTTCTTATGTTATGTTTGATGTTCAATTTATAGCGAAGAATACCGATTGGAAGCAGGTGAAGAAATTAATCCTTAGTGATCTTAGTGCCTAAGTGGTAAAAAATTTTAATGAATGGATTCCCGCTAAGAGCATGCGGGAATGACAAAATACTTTGGGTCTTAAAGTCTTTGTGGTAAAAATAAAATCGTTAATGAAAAAGTGTAAATTAAAATCGTAAATTAAAAATCTAAAATCATAATAACTTATGTCATCAAAAAGAAATCTCTACATCGGCTTTGACGTCGGCTCGACAACTGTAAAAGCAGTAGTTATAGACGTTGATAAAGACGAAATCATCTGGTCGGACTATCAGCGTCATGATACAAAGCAGCCGGAAAAATCTCTGGAGCTTCTGAAGGAAATTGAACTCAAGTGTGAAATCTCTAATCCATCTGAAGTAAGATGTTTTGTTACCGGGTCAGGCGGGGGAAATATCAGTAAGTTTATCGGCGGAAAATTTGTGCAGGAAGTAAATGCTGTTTCTCTTGCTGTAGAGAAATTTTATCCTGCGACTCACTCTGTCATCGAACTCGGAGGTCAGGATGCAAAGATAATTATTTTTAAGCCGGATCCTGAAACCGGTAAGAAGAAGAAGATTCCTTCGATGAATGATAAGTGTGCAGGAGGAACGGGCGCTGTTATTGATAAAATAAATGCAAAGCTGAAAATCCCGGCTACCGAACTTTGTAATATGGGTTATTATGATTTGAGATTACATCCTGTGGCAGGGAAGTGCGGTGTGTTTGCAGAGACCGATATAAATGGTTTGCAAAAATCAGGAGTGCCTGCAGATCAGTTGATGGCTTCTTTATTTGAATCAATCATTCAGCAAAACATTTCCGTTTTAACAAGGGGTCATACACTTATGCCTGAAGTTCTTTTGCTCGGCGGTCCAAACTGCTACATAAAAGGGATGAGAGACTGCTGGAAATTTAATATTCCGAAGATATGGGAAGAGAGAAAAATAAAATTACCTGTCGGTGTTGCGCCTGAAGATTTAATCAAAGTACCGGAGAACGCACAATACTTTGCAGCGATCGGTGCGATTGAATTCGGAAAAGATGAAGAAGAGCACATTGGAGTTTATAAAGGGTGGAAAGATCTTGAACATTATATTTTGGTCGGAAGAGAAGAAGAAAAGAAAAAACTCAGCGGCGGAAACACAACCGGGCTTTCAAAGAATGATGAAGAGCTTGTTGCTTTCAGAGAAAAACATAAAGTTGAAAAATTCATTCCGGCAACTTTTAAGCTTGGAGAAGTAGTAAAAGGATTCATCGGCATTGATGGCGGCTCGACTTCTACAAAGGCTGCATTGGTTTCCATGGATAAAAATGTTTTAATAAAAGCATATCAATTATCAAAAGGAAATCCAATCGAAGATACTATTGATATTTTAGGAAACATACAGAAACAAGTTGAAGATCAGGGTGCGACACTCGAAATACTTGGTGTCGGAACGACAGGTTATGCTAAAGATATTCTGAAAGATGTTCTCCATGCTGATGTTGCATTGGTTGAAACTGTAGCTCATACGCAAGCAGGATTGCATTTCTATCCTGACACAGATGTGATATGCGATGTTGGCGGACAAGATATTAAAATAATTATTTTGAACCAGGGAAGAGTTGTTGATTTTAAATTGAATACTCAATGTTCAGCCGGCAACGGATATTTTTTACAGTCTACAGCGCAGGGATTTGGGTATACAGTGGAAGAGTTTGCAGACAGGGCATTTGCCGCGAAAACTTTTCCGACGTTCGGATACGGATGCGCTGTGTTTATGCAGTCTGATATTGTAGATTTTCAGCGTCAGGGCTGGAAAGCGGAAGAGATTATGGCAGGACTTGCAAACGTTCTTCCTAAAAATATTTGGCTGTACGTTTCTCAAATTCCGAATCTTGCTAAACTTGGTACGTCATTCGTTTTGCAGGGAGGCACACAGCATAACTTGGCTGCAGTAAAAACACAAGTAGATTTTATTGAAGAAAGATTTAAAGGAAGCGGAATCACGCCGAAAGTATTCGTTCATAAACATACCGGTGAAGCCGGTGCAATCGGATGCGGAATAGAAGCTGCACGGCTTTATCATAACGGAAAGAGAACAGAATTCATAGGACTTGAAAGAGTTTCAAAAATAATTTTTAAAACGACAAGAGAAGAGACAACGAGATGTTTCTTCTGCAAAAATAAATGTCTGAGAACTTTCATTGACGTAAAGACTGATATGATAGCAGATGAAAAGCTTGAAGAAGAAAGAAAAAAATTTATAGAGTTAAAGTTGATCGAACCAGAAAAAGTTGTCAATCCCAAATCAAAAGTTGCAATGGAAGAGGGGACACAGAGACTCATCATTGCAACATGTGAAAAGGGAACAGTCGAAGACATTGCCGATATGCGCGGGATTAAACAAGGGCTTGATGATATTAAAAAAGAAAACCCGAACATGATAGAAGAAGCAGCTAAGAATGCATGGATAACTTATAAGCCGCAGATCGTGCTTGAAGAATTGAAAGAGCCGAAAGGATTATTTGTTAGTAAAAAAGAAAAAGAAGAATACGTAAAGAATGTGGAACTCAGAGAGAAAAGAAAAAAAATTGTTGTAGGAATTCCGAGAGTTTTAAATATGTATCAGCACACACCATTCTTTACTGCATATCTCGAAGCGCTTGGTGTAATGCCGGGTAACTTTGTTTATTCGGAATTTACTTCGGAGGAAATGTACAAAGCCGGTGCAAAGCGCGGGAGTATTGATCCGTGCTTCCCGTCGAAAGTTGCAATACCTCACATTCATAATCTTCTTTATGTTCAGCATAAGAAAAAGAAAATTGATTTTCTATTTTCACCGATTGTTGATAACATGCCTTCCGATCTGGAATTTGCGCAGGCGCATAATGCATGCCCGACAATTACGGCAACCATCGAAGCGGCAAAGGCTGCGTTCACAAAGGAAGGAGATTTGTTTAAAGAATTCGGTGTAGAATATTTATGTCCGTTCGTTCAGCTGTTCAATGAACAGCTTACCATAAGCCAAATGTATGATTGCTTCAAAGACAAATTCCGATTAACTGAAGAAGAAAACAGAAAAGCTGTAAAGGAAGGATATATAGCATATTATAAATTTATGGATGGTTTGAAAAATGAATCAAAAGAAGTTTTGGATATGCTTGAAAAAGAAAACAGGATAGGGATAGTAGTTCTTGCAAGACCATATCACAATGACCCGGGAATTAATCACGAGATACTGGAAGAATTCCAGAAGCTTGGTTACCCGGTCTTTTACCAGGATACATTGCCGACCGATAAAGAAACTCTCGAAACATTATTCGGAGATGAAGTGAGAGCGGGAATAATTAAATCACCTTTTGATATAGGAGACGTCTGGAAAAATTCTTATTCCGAAAATACATCCAGAAAAGTCTGGGCTGCAAAATATACTGCAAGGCATCCGAATCTTGTTGCACTGGAGCTTTCTTCTTTCAAGTGCGGTCATGATGCGCCGATATATACAGTCATACAGGAGATTGTTGAAGATTCTGGAACTCCGTATTTTTCATTTAAGGATATTGATGAAAACAAACCCACCGGATCAATAAAGATAAGAGTTGAGACGATAGGTTATTTTTTGAAAAGGTACAGGGAGGATATGTTGTCAAAGAGCAAAGAAAAGATGACGATAGAAGATAAGCTAAGGGAATTTGAAGATAAGATTAGAAAAAATTTCGAGCTGCAGGAAAAGTTAAAAGATAATCAATACAAAGAATCGTTCAATATTTCTTCACATGAAAAATCTCCGACGATTATACCGGTTGAAGAAATAAAAATAAGAAGCAAAGAGATGGAAACAGTATAGATTTATTTTTTTTCCCATCAACTTTAAATTAAGGCAATAATTTTGAACTCAAATTGATTATTGCCTTTCTTGTTTATGTTTAATAGTTTCCATTAAACATTTATAAATTGGATGGAGTTTAATAAAATTTGATTCTAAACATTGAATATTCTCAAAAAATTATTGCACCCGAAATCCCCGGTTATTATTACTCAAGGGACAGCTTGCTGGAAAAAATTCTTTCCTACAAATCCAAGAGATTTATTTTAATTACTGCGCCGGCCGGATATGGAAAGACATCTTTTTCAGTAGAGTTTTTTCATAAGCTGAAAAGGGAATTAAAGCTTTGGATAAGCATCAGCACCTATGATAATTCGATCGAGAATTTTTTCCTGCTTCTGGCACTTGCATTCGAGAATAATCTTCAAAACTCAAACTTCGGATCAAAATTAAAAAATATCCTGGCAAAGTCTCAAAATGTATCGCTGGAAGAAAAAATTAACAATGTCATTTCTTCTTTTTCGAGCGATTTATATTCATACCTTAAGAGAAGAGGAAAAAAATTATTTATTTTTCTTGACGACTTTCATAATATCGACGAGAGTGATGAAGTATGTGCTGCATTAAATTATTTTCTTGAATACCTGCCATCAAACGTTAATATTGTTATCATTTCAAGACGAGATCCGAAAAATATAAATTACCCAAAGTTCCTTGCAAAGAACTGGCTTGGCAGAATTACAAAGAGTGATTTATCATTCGGAGATTCGGATATAAATAATTTCATAAAGCTGTACAAAAAACCCACAGTTAATCTGGACAAAAATTTGCTGGAAGAATTTTTAAGAACAACAGAAGGGTGGGTAACCGCAATGCAGCTGCTTTTGATGACAAATGATTTTGCATTGCTTCGCAACGAGGATCTTCATCAAAGCAGGAGTGACATATTCGCATATTTCACAAATGAAATTTACAGCTTATGCTCGGAAGATGAAAAAAACCTGCTTCTTACTTTATCCTTTCTCGAATCTTTTAATAAACACGAAATTGAGAAAGTACTTGGTCTGGAAAACGGGTATAATATTTTGGTAAAATTGTATGAAAGCAATGTATTCATAAATAAAGAAAATGAAACTTACCGGCTTCATGAACTACTGAGAAAGTTTCTTAACAAAATTGCAAATGAAAAGTTCTCTTTACCGGAAATAAGCAATATTTACAGGAAGCTCGGAAAACATTATTTAAAAAACAAAGAATGGCGTGAAGATTATATTGCATTGAATTATTTAATCTTAGGGAAAGACTATGAACCACTCATGCAATGGATTAAGTTAAATGCATCGGACAAGCTTTTACTTATTCATTCGAGCGGCTTGTTTAACAAAGTAGAGCAAATAAGTGATCAGAATTTTAAAAAATCTTTAGAGTACATTCTGTTAAAAGTCAACACGTTTGTTTATAAAGACAAGGAAATTGAGAATGCGCTTGATTACCTGCAAAGTGTTTTGAGGATGAGGTTTTCACTGGGAATAAATGAAGATATACTTATTCCTTCAGGTAAAATAAAAAGTTCTGATGTCAATTATTACATAGAACTACTAATGCTTATATGCAACTGCAATTTTCTAAAGGAAGGGATATCGATAAATAATATTCCGATATCCGAGCACATACTGAAATTCAAGCTCAGTGTAGAGCAGGAAATTCAGTTCATTGTTTCATTGATAAAGTCTTACATCACGTCGGGAGAAAATTCGAAATGCAAAAAATATATTTTAAGACTAAAAGAGATTTTTAATAAAATCGTTACTGATTATGAAAAAGGGATCAGTACGATTGATGAGAATAGTTTTACCGAATGTATGTTTTCAATGCTGATATTTTTTGATTATGGAGATTATACACTCGGCAATCGTGTTATAAAGTTTATTTTGAACAATAGTGATCATAAAAATTTCGATCTTTCAGATTACAGTCAGGCATGCTTTGCATTGTTTACAAGTTATAATACAAAAGATTTTGAAATCTTCTTTAATTTTTTGAAGCGCAAAAACAAGGAAAAGAATCAAACGATTTTCTCTGCTTATAAAAATCAATTTGAATTTCAAAGCATTTTAAGAAAGTTTTTGAATTATGAATTCAAAGAAACCATTAAGGAGCTTGAGATAATTAAAAAAAATACATATCTGAAAAACTATATATATTTTATAGATGCCCTTATTTTGTATTGCTACAATTTAATTAATAACCCGCTCATAGTTAACCGTTTGTTGAATGAAGGCAAATATACTGTTTCAAAAACGAGATTGTTGATACTCCAGCTTGAAGCTAATTTACTTTTGAATGATGAGAAAAATTACATTCAAATTATGTGTGAGATTGATAAGATTAAAAAAGAAAATTTTACTTTGTTCAATCAGGCAGTAATTTTGTTTTGTGAGTGTTATTTTTATTCGGTAAAAGATAATCCGAAGGAGTTTAAGGATAAATTTATAAAATTTTTAAATATGTGTATTGAGCATGATTATAGTAATTATCTTGTTTTCAGAGCCCAGGCTAATAAATTGAATTATGTTTTTGAATATGCATACAATAATAATATAGAAAGCTTATTTCTTAAAAATCTTTTTTTTAAAGAAAAGATTTCTATTGCATCCAATAAATCCCGCTCAATCAAGATAGAGATTCAACTTTTAAACAAAAGCAGAATATTTATAAACGGAAAAGAACTTCACGACAATCTCTGGCTTAGACCAAAATCAAAATCGATTTTTATATATCTTGTTTACAGGACATTCTATGGATATGAATCAACAAAGATCACTGTTATTGATGACATATTTTATAATTCAAAAATTGTAAACTACGATGCGCTTGTAGATGTAGAAATGAATAAAGTTAGAAAAACTTTTCAGACATTTCTTTGCGATATATTCAAGGATAAGATTGACAAAGAAGTTTTAATATTGAAAGATAAGAAATATTATATAACATCGAAAAACTTCAATGTCGAAATCGAACTGGATGTAGAAGAATTTAAGAAACTTGCTTCAAGCCCTGATATCAATGACAAGATGAAGGCGTTTGAAATTTATAAAACTGATTTTGCCATAGATTCCTTTAATAATTGGGCAGAAGATATCCGAGAAAATTTTAAATTCATTTATTCCGATACCATTCACAAACTGATTTCTTACTTTGAAGATAAAAAAGATGACGGGAAAGTGCTGACGTTTTTGGAGAAGCTGGTTGATATGGATTACAGCGACGAGGAAATTATGATGAAGCTGCTTTCGATTTACAATAAGGAAAAAGAATACAGAAAATTTAAATTCGTATATAAGATCTATGAAAAAAGACTTAAAAAGGATTTTGATGTTCAGCCTTCCAAAGAAATGCAGAGATTTTTCAGCAAGGTAACCTTAAACAGCCGGCAGGTTAATTGAAAAGCTTATCCGGATTGTTGTTAAAATATTCCTTGCACAATGAAAGATCTTCAATCAATTCCATTCCGTTAAAAACACTTTCCTGATTCATACAAAAATATTTGCTGTTAAAATGTTTAATAACATTTTCATCTAATTCGGAAACAGCCGACTTTAATAACTCAAAAAATCTTTGAAGACTTTTATTGAATTCATCGAATATCTTTTCGATATATTTATCGCCGTTTATACTTTTATTGGAAAGCACACTCTTTAAACCGCTAACATATTTTGCAATAAATATTAAATCTTTAAATTCCTTATTCCTTCCGGAAAATACTGCAGAGTCAATCAATACGGAAAGTTCATAGACGTTTTTTACAGACCTTTCGGAATAATCGTTAATATTAAAAATTAAATCTTTAACCTCATCTTTAAAATTCATAGAGAATTTTATTTAACAGCCTCTTTGCTAATCCTGCCGTGACAGTTTTTGTATTTCTTCCCGCTGCCGCAAAAACAAGGATCATTCCTCCCGATTTTTTCACCGACTTTGACCGGCTGGATTTTTGCATTCGAATCCTGTCCGCTTTGTTCAGGAGATCCTCCGATGTAACCCATTCCTTCGGATGATTCATGATATGTCCTTAATCTCGATTGATTTGACTGTACCGGAGTCCTGACATTTTTTGCTTCTTCCGGTGTTTGAGTTGTAAACTTAAAGATAAAATTAATTACATTTGTCGATAAGCTGTCAAGCATTTCAACGAATAATTTGAAGCCGTCAGTTTTGTATTCAAGCAAAGGATCTTTTTGTCCGTAAGCCCGGAAGTTAATTCCTTCCTTCAGATCATCCATCTCCCTCAAATGTTCTTTCCATTTTTCATCTATTACATTGAGCATAGCAAATCTTTCAATCTGTCCCATAAGGTCTGCACCGTATCTCTCTTCTTTTCTTTCGTAAAAGCTTTTTGCTTCCTTTACAATCAGATCTTTCAAACCGCTCTCACCCTGCTTTTGAAATTCTTCAGGAGTCAATTGCAATCTCACTAAAAAAGTTCTTTGCACCTCATCAATGAGTCCGTCAAAATTCCCGTCTTCATAATATTTTTTTACTAAATTTTCAACCGCATTATCTACCATTTCAAATATATCATCCTTCAGTCGTTCACCGGTCAGAGCCTGTCTTCTCTTTGCATAGATTACTTCTCTTTGCTGGTTCATCACATTATCATATTCCAGAAGTCTCTTTCGGATTGCATAATTATTTTCTTCGACTTTCTTCTGTGCTCTCTCTACCGAATTTGTGATCATCTTATGTTCAATAGCTTCACCTTCTTTAATACCGAGCCGCTGCATTACACTTGCAATTCTTTCGCTTCCGAATAACCGCATCAGGTCATCTTCAAGTGATAAGTAAAATTTTGAGGAGCCGGGATCTCCCTGTCTACCTGATCTTCCACGCAGCTGCCTGTCAATTCTTCTTGACTCGTGTCTCTCTGTTCCGACAATATGTAATCCACCGGCTTCAGCAACCCCTGGTCCCAGCTTAATATCCGTTCCTCTTCCTGCCATATTCGTTGCAATGGTTACAGCTCCTGGCAATCCTGCATTTTCCACTATGTGAGCTTCTCTTGCGTGCTGTTTTGCATTTAAGACTTCATGTGGAATGGATTTACGTTTTAGCAAACGGGAAATCGTTTCTGAAACTTCCACACTCGTAGTTCCAACTAAAACCGCACGTCGTTCTTTTCTCATTTCTACAATTTCATCTATCACAGCATTATATTTTTCCCGTCTTGTTTTATAAATAAAATCGTTCATATCATCACGGACACAATCTTTGTTAGTCGGAACGACTGTAAGATCAAGCTTGTATATATCAAGAAATTCCGAAGCTTCTGTTTCAGCTGTGCCGGTCATCCCTGCAAGCTTCTTGTATAATCTGAAATAATTTTGCAGAGTAACTGTTGCAAGAGTCTGTGTATCTTTTTCAACATGAACTCCCTCTTTGGCTTCAATTGCCTGGTGAAGTCCATCGGAATATCTTCGACCAGATAAGATTCTTCCGGTGAATTCATCAACTATCATTATCTTTCCATCCTGAATAACATATTCAACATCTTTTTCATAAAGTCCGTAAGCTTTTAGTAATTGCTGTACAGTATGAAGACGGTCGCTCCTTTCGGAATAAATTTTTGTAAGCTCATCTTTCTTTAATTCTCTTTCCTCTATTGATAAGCTTGTATCATTATCAAGCTGAGCAAACTCTGTTCCTAAATCCGGAAGTGTAAAGAAATCAAGTTCCACAGTGCTCGGGGCTAAAAACTCACGTCCTTTTTCTGTTAAGTCTGTGACATGTGACTTTTCTTCAATCACAAAATATAATTCATCATCTACTATATGCATCTGCTTTGCATTGTCGCGCAGATATTCCGATTCGGAAGCTTGCAATAATCTTTTGTATGACGGTTCACTTAAAAGTTTTTGCAGCTTTTTATGTTTTGGTAAAGCGTGATTTGCCCGGAGCAGAGCCAATCCTGACTTTGCTTCTTCATCTTTGGATAAAGTTTCTTTAGATAAAATTTCTTCTGCTTCCGCGGTTAATTTATTAACAAGATTTCTTTGCGCTTCTACAAGACGCTTAACTCTGACATTAAGCTCGTCGAATTTGTGTGTCGGTGCTTCCACAGGACCTGAAATTATGAGGGGAGTTCTTGCTTCGTCAATCAGCACAGAATCAACTTCGTCAACGATCGCATAAAAATGTTCACGCTGGACAAGAAAGCTTTTATCAACTACCATATTATCTCTAAGATAGTCAAACCCAAATTCATTATTCGTTCCGTAAGTAATATCGGAATTATACATCTCTCTTCGTTTATTTGCGTCCATGTCATTCAGAATCACGCCGACTGTGAGACCCAGAAATTTAAATATTTCTCCCATCCATTCGCTGTCTCTTTTAGCAAGATAGTCATTTACTGTAACCAGATGAACTCCGCGTCCTGCAAGTGCATTAAGATACAGGGGAAGAGTAGCAACTAATGTCTTACCTTCTCCTGTTGCCATCTCGGAAATCTTACCCTTATGCAAAACAATTCCTCCGATCAGCTGCACATCATAAGGAATCATATTCCAGCGGATTTTATTCCCTGCCGCATCCCATTCCTTTCCGCACAGCCGCTTGCAAGCTTGTTTTACAACAGCAAAAGCCTCCGGTAAAATATCATCAAGTACAGCGGAAATTATTTCATAATTTTCTTTCTCCAGCTTATCTATCTCATCATAAATATCCATTCTTTCATCATGGGAAACATCTTCCTTAAGTTTTTCCTGAAGTTCGAATATTCTTTTCTTAGTTTCTTCTGTTTCAGAGACTATTTTTTGTTTGAATTCTTCGGTCTTCGAACGAAGCTGTTCATCTGTAAGCTCATTATATTCTTCAAAGAAGCTATTTATAACTTCGACAAAGGGTGAAATTGAATTTACATCTTTTTCATGTTTAGATGGAAATAGTTTTTTAAAAATGTTTAACATTTAATCCTTTACAATTATTTTTTATAATTTACGATAATTAGATACGAAAAGAAAAATAAAAAGAAATCAGCTTTAATGTAAAAAAATAAAGCAAGAGATGCTTTTCTCTTGCTCAATGTATCGTAACGCCACTATATTATTAAATCCGTTGACCGGGATTTTATAACTTGATTGGTATTCAGAAAATTTCAAAAATGTAAACTTAAATTAATTAACAATATCTCGATTCCGGGCAATGTCATTAAAGTTAAGCAAGCATATTCCGAATACTATATTTTATTTATGCGGTAACAAAGACACATTTAAACACTAATATTAAAATTGAATAAGAATTTATATTTAAGTAGTTTTGTTACAAGAAAAATAAAAATCAATGAAGGAGATTTAGATTAATGGCAATAATGATTACAACGGAGTGTATAAATTGTGGAGCATGTGAGCCGGAGTGCCCGAATACGGCTATTTATGAGGGAGGAGCTAACTGGGTTTTGTCGGGAAAATCTTATGGAGAAGGAGAAACAGCTCCGTCGGGTGCAAACGGATTTTATTCAAGCGAGTTTTTTTACATTGTCCCGGATAAATGTACCGAATGTGTAGGGTTTCACGATGAGCCGCAATGCGCTTCGGTTTGTCCGGTTGATTGTTGTGTCCCTGATCCCAATCACGTTGAAGATAAGGAAACATTATTGAAAAGAAAAGAAGAACTTGACATAGAGGGAAGATAAAAATATTTAATATTTAATTATCGGCTGAATGACAATCTTTCAATCGATTTTTTTTTCTAATTCATTATCTTCAGATTCCGTATGAGATGCAGTTTTTACAGGTATCTCTACTAATACTTTCGGCTTTAAATCGGAACGAAGTTCGTCAGTGGAAACATTATTTCCATTAGGAATTAATTCTGTATTCGGAGTTAATAAATTATCATTATCGGTAACGGGTGTTACCGGTGTTTCTTTAAAGATTTTTTTGTACCCGAATAATATTAACAAAAATCCAATTGTAACGGCAATATCTGCTACATTAAATATCGGCCATGAATAGATTTTTTTTCCGAAGATCGAAAAGTTAGGGAAATCAAAATGAAGAAAATCTACAACTCTTCCGTAAAAATACGGAGCATATCCGTATATCTTTCCGTAAAAAACTCTGTCAATAAGATTTCCCATAGCTCCGCCTAAAATAAGCGCCAGGGCAAGTCTCAATAAAAATCCTTCTTTTCTGTTTTTGTAGAGAAAGAAAATAAGTAAGATTGTCGCAAGAATAGTAAACAGAGATAAAAAAAGTTTGCCTCCGATCTGAAGTCCGAAAGCCATTCCGGGGTTTTCAATAAATGTTATTTTAAAAAAATTTCCATACACATTAATAGATGACTGATATGGCATACCGGGAATCTCGATTCCTAGTGACGGAATGGAAATTCCTTTTACATAAATTTTAGATATCTGGTCTACAATAACTATAAAGAAAGTTACAATTAATATTCTCAAAATTAATTTAGCCTCTTAAGTTTTTACATTCTATGCAATGCTGGGTTATAGGAACTAACTCTAAACGTTCTTTTACTATTAACGGACAGGTGCGGCACAGATTCTTGGGATTATCACGGCAGTCAATACAAATCCCATAAGTTCCCTGATCAATTCTCATCAGTGCGTCCTGCAAATATCCTAAATATTTTTCGTCTCGTTGTACAAATAAATAATTTTTTTCCCGTTCCATCTCATCGGTTCCCTGCTCCGCCATATGTGAAGAATAAGTAAGATTATCTCCCTTATATTCACCGGAGTCCTTATCCACCAAAGCATCCATATTTGCTTTTGCACTTTCCAGAATTGCTTTTCTTTCCAGTAAAATAATGTTCCTGAAATGTTTCAATTCCGTAACGCTGTATCTTTCTTTTTTATTAGGTTTAAATCTTTTTAATTTTTTTTCTATTGGAAGTTCTGCTTTAACTGAAGTTAATCTCTTCTCAACTTTAGCTATAACTGTTTTTCCCGGTTTATCGGATACTACTTCTTTCTTAATTGCTTTAGCTTTCACTTTATTTTTTTTAATTAATTTTTTGTCTGAAGCGGGTTTTTTTGTTGAAGTTTTAGATTTTGCCTTTGCCAATTTAGACTCCTTTATTATGTATTATGAATTTATTTTTTGTAGATATAGTTCGATTTGTTCTCCGTTTATCTCTGAGTTTAGAAATGTATAGCCAACCCCGTTTGCCTTTATTATGCTGTCGCTGAAAGTTTCCGTTTTGATGTATTCTAAATTTTTATTGACAACGGAGCTGATATTGTCTGAGGTTCTGAAATATATTTTCACCTTATCATTAACATTAAAATCATTGTTTCTTCTGAATGTCTGAACACGATTAATAAATTCTCTCACTATTCCTTCTTCTATTAATTCAGCATCAAGCTTTGTATCAAGTGCAACGGTCAAATCCTCATAAGTGTCCACAATCCAACCTTCGATGTTATTTGTATAAATCTCTACATCTTCCTTTCCAAAGTCAAATCCACACAAGCTCAGCTTGTTTGTCTTTTCAATTTCGGAAATTTGAGATGATGAAAGCTCATTAATAATTTTTTGCACTGTCTTTACATCTTTACCAAATTTTGGTCCGATAGATTTAAAATTCGGCTTGGCTTTTTTTACTATAATGTCCGAATCACCCTCGATAATGTTAAGTTCTTTGACGTTTACTTCCTCCAGAATGATTTCTTTTACATTCATAATCCTCTGCTTATCACCTTCATTCAAAACAGGAACTAAAATCTGACGAAGAGGCTGTCTTACTTTAAGACTATTCTTAACTCTAAGCGAGCGGACTAAATAAACGATATCCTGAGCTAATTTCATTTCATGTTCCAGCTCTGAATTTATTAATGATACTTCGGGATTCGAAAATTCCGATAAGTGAACCGATGACTCTGAATTAGTAAGTGTCATGTAAAGCTTATCCGTCAAAAAAGGAGAAACCGGAGCGATCATTTTAATGAGCTCAATAATTACTTCGTATAAAGTCTGGTATCCAGAAAGCTTGTCAGTATCATTTACTGGATTTCTGAAGCGCTTCCTGTTTCTTCTAACATACCAGTTGGATAGTTCATCAATCGTAAAATCATAAAGTATTCGAGATGCTTTTGTGATGTCGTAATCATCCATCAATTCCAAATACTTTTTCTTTACGGAGTTTAACTTAGAGAGTATCCATTTATCTATTATTGACCTGCTGTCATAACCCACCTTAGCAGTATTGTCGTATTCAAACTTTGAGAAGTTAGAATAAAGAATAAAAAATCTTATTATGTTTATTAAGGTGTCGAAGAATTTATTTTGAACTTCCACCAGATCATCTTCATTGAAAAGTTTAGAGTTACCGATCGGTGAGGAGTAAATCAAATACCATCTTAAAACATCTGCACCGTACCTGTTCATCATCTCGATAGGGTTGACAGCATTTCCTAAAGACTTACTCATCTTCTTGCCGTTCTTATCGAGTATGAGACCGTTTACAATTATATTCTTGTAAGCTTCTTCATTAAAAAGAAATGTTCCGATTGCATGAAGTGTGTAAAACCATCCGCGTGTCTGATCAAGGCCTTCTGCTATAAAGTCAGCAGGATAATTTTTTTTAAACAGCTCCTGATTTTCAAAAGGATAGTGGTGCTGTGCAAAAGGCATCGAGCCGCTGTCAAACCAGCAGTCAATTACTTCAGTAACCCGCTGCATTTCTTTCCCGTCTTTTGACTTAAATTTAATTTCATCTATATATGGTTTATGCAAATCCAGAGATTTATCATTCTTATAAACACTCTTATAGTTTGTAGACCTGTCCTTTAATTCTTGTATGCTCCCAATGCATTCAAAATATTCTTTGCCTTCTTCATCAGTATGATACCAAATTGGTAACGGCGTTCCCCAAAATCTGTTTCGTGATAATGCCCAGTCTTTATTCTCTTCCAGCCATTTTCCGAATCTTCCCGAACCTATGGTTTTAGGATACCATTTAATTGTCTTGTTAAGTGCAATCATTTTATCCTTATATTCAGTGGTCTTTATGAACCATGAATCGGTAGCATAATACATTAGCGGCACATGATGTCTCCAGCAATGAGGATAAGAGTGAACAAACATTTCCTTTCTATAAAGACGTCCGGCATTCTTCAAATCCTGAATTATATCCGGATCAGCTTCTTTGAAATTCTTTCCTTTGTATGGAGTAACTTTGTCAATAAACAGCCCATCTTTTCCGACTGCTTTGTATACCGGTAAATTATATTTCACTCCGATCTGATAATCATCTTCTCCAAATGCAGGTGCAGTATGTACGATTCCTGTTCCGTCCTCCATCGTAACAAAATCTCCCAACGTAACATAAAATGCTTTTTTACCATCTTTAAGAAAATCAAAAAGTCTTTCGTATTCGATATACTCCAAATCTTTTCCAACTATTTCTTTTTCAATCATATATTCATCATTTATTACAGACAATCTATCCTTTGCGAGAATTAGATTTTCATCTTTGTCTGTTTTTATTTTTACATAGGTTGATTCCGGATTTACAGCAATAGCAGCATTCGAAGGCAGTGTCCATGGAGTGGTAGTCCAGACCAAAAAGTCCGAGTCTTTAAATTCACCAGATATAATTTTAAACTTTACGTAAACGGATGGGTCTTTTAAATCCTGGTAACCCTGAGCAACTTCGTGTGTAGATAACGGCGATTCACAAACAGGACAGAATGGTAAAATCTTAAATCCTTTGTATATCATACCGGCATCGAAAAATTTTTTCAATGCCCACCAGACCGACTCAATATAGTTATTGTGAAATGTTACGAAGGCATCTTTTTGATTTACCCAGTAACCCATTCTCTCTGTAAGTTCTTCCCATTCTTTGATATAAATAAATATAGATTCCTTACATGCGTTATTGAAAGCAATACTTCCGTATGCTTCTATTTCAGCTTTTGATTTTATGCCAAGCTTTTTTTCAACTTCAACTTCGACAGGCAATCCCTGTGTGTCCCATCCGGCTTTTCTAAAAACCTGATATCCCCGCATAGCTTTATAACGGCACATCAAATCTTTTATTGCCCTGGAAATCACATGATGAATGCCAGGCATTCCGTTAGCGGTTGGCGGTCCATCGTAGAAAGTGAATGTAGGTTTACCTTCTTTTGAAGAGATGCTCTTTTCAAAAGTATTATCTCTTTGCCAAAATTCAAGAATTTCTTTTTCTAATTCAGGAAGAAATATATTTTCAGGTAAATTTTTATACATCTGATTTAAATAAGTTGGTAAGCTAAAAAAATACTCGTCTAATAGCAATGAAATAACTCATTACAGCGATAATAATTCCCATTTAGCGTCCAAAACGTTTTTCTTATTTTAAATATTCTAATTAAACCTTCGAAAATTCAAATAAATAGTACTCCAAAAATTATGACCCTCCCGTACACTCCCCAAGAGACTGTCTCAAAACTAAATTTTATTTAAACACATAGACACATAGAAAACATAGAAAGTGGATTTATATAATAAATTTAGCTATGTCTTCTCTGTGTCTATGTGGTTAAAAGATGCTTTGAGACAGACTCAAACTGGGAGGGCACGATTAGGGCAGGGTGGGGTTGAAAATTGCTAATTACAAAATATATTTAAATATTTTATTAATCTTAGTTAATAATTTTTTATTTTTATGAAAATATTTTAACGGTAATGAACAAAAGAAAACAAAAGCTTTATTTGCATCTCCAAATACATTTGAACTAAATTCCATTTTCCTTATATTTGCAGACATTCAAAAAAATTTAAAACCTATTTATTTTCAATGGCAGATAACGGAATTAACAAAGGTAAAATTATTCAGATAATAGGTCCGGTACTCGATATAGATTTTAGCGGAGGCTCGCTTCCGTCTATCAATAATGCAATTCAGATAAAGAGAAAGAATTATGAAGGAAATGAAGAAGTACTTATTACGGAGGTTCAGCAGCATCTTGGTGAATCAAGAGTGCGGACAGTGGCTATGGATTCAACAGACGGATTGGTACGAGGAATGGAAGCAGTTGATACAGGTGAGCCGATTTTAATACCAGTAGGACCGGAGGTGCTTGGAAGATTAATTAATGTAACCGGCGGAACGATCGACGGAAAAGGTCCGATAAATACAGAATTAAAATATCCGATACACAGAGCGGCTCCGCTTTTTAAAGATCTTTCTACAAAGAAAGAAATGTTTGAGACCGGTATTAAAGTTATTGATCTGTTAGAACCATACACTAAAGGAGGAAAGACAGGATTATTCGGAGGAGCAGGAGTCGGGAAGACAGTTATCATACAGGAATTAATTCATAATATCGCAAAGCATCACGGTGGATATTCGGTATTCGCAGGTGTTGGTGAGAGAACAAGAGAAGGAAATGATCTATATCTTGAAATGGAAGAGTCAGGAGTTTTAAAAAATACTGCACTTGTATTCGGTCAGATGAATGAGCCTCCGGGAGCAAGACAGAGAGTTGGTCTTACAGGTCTTGCTATTGCTGAATATTTCAGAGACCAGGGAAAAGATGTTTTATTATTTATAGATAATATTTTCAGATTCACACAGGCAGGATCCGAAGTATCGGCTTTGCTTGGTAGAATGCCGTCTGCTGTGGGTTATCAGCCGACACTTGCTTCGGAGATGGGTGCGTTACAGGAAAGAATTACTTCGACGAAGACAGGTTCGATTACTTC
Source organism: Bacteroidota bacterium (assembly GCA_030855105.1). Classification (GTDB taxonomy): domain Bacteria; phylum Bacteroidota; class Ignavibacteria; order Tepidaquicellales; family Tepidaquicellaceae; genus JAGPCH01. The sequence continues at coordinate 47,783 of JALYRX010000013.1, forward strand.
TATACAGGCAATATATGTCCCGGCAGATGATTATACTGATCCCGCTCCGGCAACGACTTTTGCTCACCTTGATGCTACAACAGAACTTTCAAGAAAGATTTCAGAGCTTGGCATTTATCCCGCTGTAGATCCATTGACATCTACGTCGAGAATTCTTGATCCATTTATCGTGGGTGAAGAACATTATAATGTTGCTCAGGGAGTAAAGAAAATTTTACAAACATACAAAGACCTGCAGGACATCATAAATATTTTGGGTATTGATGAATTATCGGATGAAGATAAATTAACTGTTGCACGTGCCAGAAAAATCCAGAAGTTTTTATCGCAGCCGTTTTTTGTTGCAGAACAGTTTACGAATCTACCGGGGAAATACGTAAAACTTGAAGACACAGTTAAAGGATTTAAAGCGATTATAAACGGGGAGTATGATGATCTGCAGGAAAATGCATTCTATCTGGTAGGAACGATTGAAGAAGCAATTGAAAAAGGTAAAAAGCTTTCTGAATAAATTATCCTTAGTATTGATTTACAATATTTAATTATTAAAAATTGTTTGATAAAAATTTCAGTTTAGAAATCATAAGCCCGGTCAAAACGGTATTTGAAGGAGAAGTAGTTGCTGTTACAATTCCCGGAAGTCTTGGAATTTTCCAGGTCTTAAGCAATCATGCGCCGATGATATCGACATTTGACGTTGGAAAAATTAAGATAAAAAAAGATTCCGAAGTATTGGAATATTCAACAAGCGGCGGAATATTTGAAGTTAAAAATAATAAAGCTATTGTTCTTGCCGAATCAATCGAGTCCAAAGAAGAGATTGATCTTGAGCGTGCAAACCAATCTAAGATAAGAGCTGAAGAAATTCTGAGAATGGCAGAAGCTAAAGCTGCTGAAAAAGAAGAAGCAAAACTTTCTCTACAAAGAGCTATCAACAGAATAAAGATTACGGAAAAGAAATAATATAATTTATATTTTATAATGGACGGGACCGTAGCTCAGGGGTAGAGCATCTGCCTTTTAAGCAGAGGGTCGGTGGTTCGATACCACCCGGTCTCACGAAGAAGCTCAAGTTGAAATTTCAATTTGAGCTTCTTTAGTGAACAAGCTAAATAGGGTGAATGATTTACTAATGAAAGACTAATGAATTTACTAATGAATTCACTAATGAGTTTTTGAGAGTAGTTAATAAATAAAAAATCCCAATAAGTGAAAATTTCAGGTCTGCAAAAACCTTTAAAAGACTTATCGAGATTTCTAAATATAAATTCTGTTTTCAATTTGCAGTTTGAAGTTATTCTATACAAAAATAGTAAACTTATTCTATCAATGTCAAATTTGCTCTTAAAATTTATTTAATAATTCAAGGTTATTATTCTCTTTTGTTTCCTTTAACTCTTTTAGTTTCATCTCAAAATCTACATTATAATTTTTGTTCTCATTTTCATTTCTGTTTAGATTAGGGATTAATTTATCTAACAACTTGCATAATATTCTTGAGTTGCCTTGTATTGCAAGCTCAATTGCTTTTCTAACAAGATTTTCTTTTTCACTTTCAAGTATTTTATCAAAGAGAATTGTAGATTTATTTTTTGTTCCTCTCTGCTTTCCTCCGGTTTTCTTTCTCCTTTTTTCAAATAACATCTTCTCTATTTCTCCTCTATTTTAGAATCTTTATAAGTTCCATTATCACTCATACTTTCTTCTTCTAATTCTTTTGCCCTTTCCTTTATTTGTCTGATTATATCTTCATATCTTGCGTGATTGAAACTGTCTTTAATCTCTTTAGATTTAACTAACCTATATTTTAACAATTCTTTCCATGCGGAAAATCTTATATTTAAATGTGGACTTTTGAGGAAGCTAATTGAAAGCTCATATAAAAGATTGTCAAAATCAGATATTGAATCTTGCAAACTCTCCTTAACCAATGTTTGCAAATGTTTCTTTCCCGCTTTATTTTTTCCAAATTGATTTCCAACTTGAAATTTTCCGTTAGTTAATTGTTCCATTACCGTATTTTAACCATATTTTAAAAATTCTTTATTGCTTTCTTCCAAATCCTATAACTTTTTCCCAGTTTGTTCCAACTTTATTCCACCATTTTCTTTAGTTTGAACACAAAAATACACTTTTGGAACAAAGGGAGAAAAATAATCAAATATCTATATACACTATGTTATTTATATAGTGTTAACCAATTTCAATAAAACTTTTTACCTTTCTTCCATTTCTTTAATTCTGTTTTGAATCTCCATAAAATTGTGGAATAAACCCCTTCCAACTTTCTTCCAACTTTTTACCTTTCTTCCAAAATTAAACATTCGACTTGTTAAAACTAACATAAAAGTCATTACCGGATTTCCTTTGTGAATAACTTAACTCTTTGAAATTAGCAAAGGATTTTACCCACTTAGTAAAGGTATTTTGTTTTAGCTTATCAAAGTCTGGATATGTTTGTAAAAAATTTTCAAATAAATCCTTCTTATTATGTTCTATATTTAAATCTATATCATTCATAAATTCAATAAACTCTCTGCTTGTTTTTATTTCAATTCTCTTTAGCTCAAGATTAATATATTTTGTTTTTATCAATCCTTCTTTCAAATAGAGTTGCACACAATTCAGCATAAACGAATAAAATTCATTCCAATCAGTTTCATTCCAATCATTGAAGAATCTTTTCTTAAAATCATTTATAGGTCTGTGTTTAGTATTGTAATAATCGGAAAACTCAACTTCAAACTTGCGGTCTGCTGTGCTGTCATCATCCTCTTTAATTACATAGTTTGTAGATAAGAATATCTTTGGACTTTCATCAAATGGAATTGAGAATGCATCCTTATTCTTTTTCTCTATTGTCATGTTATCCGTTATCATTGCAAATAGTTTATTGAAATCAAAGTCCTTGCTAACATCATTAAAAAAATACACCTGTGTATCAAGGGAAACTTTCTGAAATGCAAAATTAGATTTTAAGGAAATGTTCCTTCCATCTTCTTCAATAAGGTTTTTTAACTTTCCGATTGCTTTCCCCACTAATGATTTTCCGCATCTTCCATTGCTCCCATCTCCGATTCTTTCATCACAAAAAATAATAGCTTTTGCATTCGAACTATCTTTGTAAGAATGTAATAAATAACCAATAGCACTAATTAAACTGTTTATTCTTGCAATATCATTTCTGCCAATATTTTTAATAAATACTTCAAAATCGGAATCATCTTCAGTATAATGAAATTCTCTTTCTATTCTTTGCTTATCCCAAATTAATCCATTTAGTTCTGAATAATTATGAATAGTAATTTCTATTCCCGTAACTTTTACAAAGCAATTCTTAAAGTTAGTAATATGCTTCATTGCTTGTATCTCTTTTAATTTTTGGTTCAATAGTCTCAATACTGCTTAGAAAATTTTCTCCGAAATAAATATTACAGCTTCTTAATAATTGCTCTCTCAAACCATTTATATTTATATTCATAGCGTAGTTTAATACAAAATCCTTAATTCTATTTTCATCAACTTCGTAAATGATGTTATCTATGATTCTAATAAATAAATAATCTTTTCCATAGTACATTTTTCCATATCCATTTATTTGCAAGAATTTTAAAAACTTCTCTCTCGATAAATTTATTTTTTTTTCTTTATCGTAATACCAAAATTCCGTATCAATATTTAGACTTGAAAATGTTTCCTGTATATTCCCCCGAATAAAATGTTTTGTATTAAATTGATTTAAATAAGTTGTATATACTTTATCAACAATGTCCTCAAAATCTCTACTCTTAACCAACTCAATGTTTGGTCTATTCTGATAGTTGTTAATTAATGTTTGTTTTAGAAATTCCTTATCAACTCCAAAACTATTGCATGCACCGCAAATCGTAATTAAGTAATTATATTTATTGCCATCTTCATATCTCAAACTTTTTTTATTCTCAAACCAACTTATGATTCCATTAAGCAATGTAGCATTATCGCTTTCAATGTACCCGTGATAATGATTTGAATGACCGTTAAGAGAATAAGTATCCGGTAATTTTATTTTAGTTGATAAGTGAACAGCATTTTCATTTAAGAATAATTGCGAATCATAACTAAGAAAGCAAGCTCTGCTTACATCTTTGCAACTTGTATCAATTGAAATTTTGTATTTTTCTTTAAACCAATTCCCATAATGCATATACAATTTACTGAACAATTCTGCACCAGTTATAATCTTATCAAGTTTATATAATACTTTTAAACCTTTTCCGGATGGAGAAATAAAAAATGAATAGACTGTTTCGTCAATCTTTAATAGTTCTCTAAGAGTATCTAAACAAATTTCAGAATTTTCAAATTGTTTTTCATCAATATCAAAAAGCACTAGTGCAGTTGAATCGAAATCAATAATTTTTCTTTTACCTGTTTTGAATGTTGCCGGAACAAAGTAAGGAAGATTAGTTCTTTTAAATTCATTTACTTTTTCCTTGTCTCTGATTTTTCTTAGTCTTTCAATATCAGTTTTATATTTCCCTGTTCTGATATTATTTAAAATTTCATCAAGTTCATTTTGTCTTAGATTCTCCGTATTAATAATTCTATCCTGAAAGCTAACTAACATTTGACAACTCCTGTCTTTATAAACTCTCGAAGTATCTTCTTGTCTAAAAAATCACCCTCATATAGAACAATCCCTTTTTCAATTAGCTTTGCAAATTCTCCATCAAAAATAATTACTCTGTTATAACCTTTTCTAAATCTTCTTTTTCCCCGCATCATTTCATCAATGAAAGTAATTTCTTTAAAACCTTTTCGCTTGAGATATTCTGCAAGCTTATAATTTGTCTGATACATCATGTTCTCCTCTAAGCAAATAATGATTCTTGAATTACTTTATTCTTGTTTGAAGTGTCCAAAATAGAAGAAAGTTTTTCTCTCAATATTTCTGCTTGTTCCTTTTCCCATACCTCAACCCTTTCCAACCCAAATTCAGAAATAGGTAAGAACTTTTGTAATTCGTAGTCTCCGAATCTCTTAAAGTCTGAATTTTCTAAAAAGAATTGTCGAGTTGTTTTGTGTGTGTTGTATCCGCATTCAATTACAATAAAATCATAATCGAGTTTTAATAGCTCATAAGCTATTGCTATTGAATTTGATTTATTGAATGTATGTTTCGTAGGAGAAATTTTTTTGTATAGAGTCCGGTCTTCTTGATTAATCGTTCCGATTAATTTTTTTCTTTCTCCAGTGAGTTGAACAAAACAGTAAACTAAATTGCCTTTTTGCTCATAGGTGATTTGATTTGTTTGCATAGATAATTTTTTTGTATAAAAAGGAAAAGCAGAGGGGAAAATTATCTATGACTTCAGGGAAGGTTGAAGCTAAGTTAAAACCTCTGCTATTCTTTAAAAAACTTTTATTTTATTTTGAATAATTTATTATCATAAATAATTTTCTTATTCAAAATAAATCTATAATTTTATTATGTCAAAGGAGTCACCTCCTTTTTTTGAACCCCCTTTTTTCTATAATTTTTCCATTTTACGTAAGCACCATAAAATTTTTCTTCCCAATTTTCTATTGAACTTTTACAAGCCGCATCCTTAGAATTTATAATAATCTTATTGTCAAATGCTCTCAAAAAAAGTTTATCATGTCTGTATCTATATACTAAACAAACGAAGTGAAATATTTTTTTTTCAGTACTAATATTTATAGTATTTGCGTATGCCTCTTCATATTTATATTCTTTATAATTTCCTTCTTCTAAGTCTTTTTTTATTCTTTTATAGTCATCATAATAAGGCTCATACTTAAATCTATTTAATACTTTCTCTAACTCAAGTGTTATTTCAAAGCTATTTTGAAATCTTTCGATAAATTCTAACCTGTTTAAAACTGATTGTTTTGCCTTATCCATATCAACCCGAATTAAAATTTCTTGTAATTTTTTTTCATTATCATAACAGCCAAATTTTCCTTTGCCTTTATAAATATATTCTATCTGTTCAGATAAATCAATCTGCTCATCAAAAATTTTTTCCATGCGATTTAATTCGTTTATAAATTTTTGAGAATATATATCTTTTTTTTTCAACAACCTCCCCTTTTTAACTAAGTAAGTTAAGTTAGATTTATCACCTGCAAACGCTGAGCATAGAACGTATCATAATTGCTTACTAAGATTGCCATAAAAATCTTTTTAAAGTTTTTTCTTTATTTATGGTCTGATTGTGGAAATATAATTAAAAGTATTGTTATCAACTATTTCAAAATCTGATAAATCAACTACACCATCGCCAGTTAAGTCTGTTGTAATGAAACTTCCTGTTACAAGATTATATGCATCATTTTCAACTTCTATAAAATCACTTACATCTATTAAACCATCTTGGTTTACATCGCCGCTATAGATGCAATATCTGCTGCCTTGAAGTATTAAATTATTTCCATAAGCTTTTGAAATTGATGTTGTAAAATCGTAAATAAAAACTGAACCAATATTATAAATTTCTCCTCCGTCTCTACTCCAGGTCTCAATGCTGTTTCGATGTTTGACAATAATAAAGTAAGTCCCTGTTTGAGTATTTTTAAATAGAAAACTTCCTTTATAATTCAGTGAATCAATAACTGATTTAGCCGAATCTATCAATTGATATGGGCTTACAATATTTCTAAGATAAGCAATCACTGTATCTCTCATATTCAATCTATTGCTTGGATGTCTATAAAATCCCTCTATTATTAATTTTATTTCTATTGGTATAATTGGAGAATATTTTATAGTCGCAAAATCTGTGTTTGTTCCGATACCAGTGCTTGAGCCTGTTATATATATATTCCCTAAATAATCAATTGCTAATGAATTTAAACCTGATGCATCACCATCATTTGCTTCGCCGTTATATCTGGCTAACCATTGCTGAACCCCTGACTGATTATACTTAATTATTACATAATCATTGCTTGATATAAAATCCCAATGAAAATAACCTGCGACATAGAGGTTTCCTAATTTATCAAGCACCATTGAATTTGCGAACCCACTTCCGTATAAGAATTGGGGGTTTCCATTATATGTGGTTGTCCAAAGGTTATTACCCGAAGAATCATACTTAATTGTTACAAAATTATTTTTGTTATCATTAATACTGTAGCCAGTAACATGAACATTTCTTAATGAATCCAAAACAAGAGCATTTGCATACGAATTTTGATATCCATTAGCTCCAGTGTATCTTCTTACCCATAATTGATTTCCTTCGGTATCATATTTTATTGTTGCGTAACCAACTGCACCTTCATTGTAACCATAGCTCCCTCCTGTCACATAAGCATTTCCATAAGAATCTAATTTGATTGCTGTAGCTTCATCTGTAGTCGCTAAGTTACTTAAAGAACCATGATAAAAGCTTACCCATTGTTGATTTCCTAATGAATTATACTTGACTGTTCCATAATCCAAGCCCGTTGTTCCTCTATCTATTGCACCAGTAACAAATACATTTCCAGAATTATCTACTGCAATTGAATGAGGTATGTATCCTGCTAATTTTTTTATCCATTGTCGAACACCCGAAGAGTTGTATTTAATTGTTGTATAAGTTTCACTACTTTTTCCGGTAACATAAATATTAGCAAGAGAATCTATTGCAATTGCTGTCGCTTCATCGTTACCATTGTTAAAATCATATATGTCAACCCATTGCACAATTCCTAAAGTGTTATATTTTATGGTTACAAAATTTGTAGTTGAAATGGTATCAGTGCATCTTCCCGTTACATATACATTTCCCATATTATCAACAACAATGGCAAGTGCTTGGTCTGTATTATTTGCAGAACCGTTATACTTCATAACCCACTGTTGAACCCCTAATGAGGAGTATTTAATTGTTGTAATATCTCCTTGTGTAATGCTGTCCATTGATGCACCCGTAACAAAAACATTTCTTAGATTATCAACTGCTATTGAAGTAGCTCCGTCAAAAGATAAACCAGAACCAGTATATCTTGATACCCATTCTTGATTAACTTGTGCATTCATATTAGCAAACGAAATTATCAAAAGAATTAATATATATTTTATTTTGGAAAGCTTAGTGGGGTTATTTCCGCAAGTTTGACTAAATGAAGTGGTTTGAAAAGGATGTTTATTGCAGATTAGTAAATTTAGTAATAAATAATTTTTCATTTTACCTTCCCGTTTTTTTTCAAATCTAAGTATATAATCTATAAATTTAAGGTCAATTTCTTTTTATGTTGATAATTAAAAAAGCGAATCATATTTCTATAATTCGCTTTTGAAAATGTTTCCTTAATACCTGTTTAAATCATTATATTTCGCTCATAGATACGTTCTAAGAGACTTTCAAAGCTTATTCGCTAATAAGTTAATGAATTAACTGCTTCCCTTAAATCATTGCTCTTAACATGTGAGTAACTCATTGTCGAAGTAATGGATTTGTGTCCGGCAATTTCTTTTACAATATTCAAAGGAACATTATTTTTTAATAGCTCTGTAATTGCACTGTGCCGGAGAGAATGAAATTTAAAATCTTCATTCAGATTTAACCTTCTTAGAATTCTTTTGAATTGCTTACTTACCGTATCCACTCTCATTTTTAAATAAGGATTTTTCTTCAAAGGATTATGAAATATATAGCTTTCTTTATCCGTTAAAATGAAAATATTTGTATCATTACCAATATTTAAAATTTCGTTTAACAGCTCCATCATTGCCTTTGTAATCGGAATAGTTTTAAAGCAATTTGTCTTTTGTTGGTAGATGTTTATTACTTCATCCTCAAAATTAATATCTTTTATCTTAACGTTAAGAACTTCTGAAATTCTACTTGCGGTAAGTAAAGTAAACCTTACAATTTGTTTTAGCCGAATGTCATTTGTGCAATTCAGAATATTGACAATATCAGTTGAATCAATTGCTAACATCTTTTTCTTTTCAATCTTGAATTGTTTTACAGTTGAGATTTTAGAATAATCTAATAATTCAAACTCAACCAACTTATTAAACATTGACTTAATGTTGCGAATGTCAATGTTTGCTGAAATCAAACTTACTTCTTTGCTTCTTTTAATCTTAAAATCTTCAATATCAGATTTATTTATTGAATTAATATATTTATCTCCGATTAATCGAATCAGATTTTCAAAAGTGCTTTTATTACAAATGTAAGTTTTCTTTGCAAAGTTTAATTTGTAGAAAGAAAGGATTCTATCTTTTACACTGGAAAGTTTAAGAAAGGTTTTGTTGATTTGCACTTTACCGGATTGATTTACATTGAAGTCTTTTAAAAACTGCTTTGCTTCACTCTTTGATTTAGTCTTGCAACTTCTTGAAGTGATTTTGTTGGTTGCCGGATTTACAAAATAAAGATAGTAAGTTTTAGAACTGTTGGAATTGGAGAGATACATAATGAATTTTCCTTTCATTTCTCTCAAAAAAACTAATGAAAACACTAATGAAATTCAGAAAATCATTCAATTGAGCAAAGTAAGTGAAACTTTCCATCTGCCTTTTAAGCAGAGGGTCGGTGGTTCGATACCACCCGGTCTCACTAAGAAGCTCAAGTTGAAATTTCAATTTGAGCTTTTCTAGTTTGGAAGAATTTGAATTTACTAATCTGGAAAGTTAGGCATAAGTAGAAAGTTTACTTGATAAAGAAAATAACCTTGTTAGGATTAAATGAAAGTAATGAATAATCAAAAGAGATTTAAAAGAATTCTTAACAGGAAAAAACACTCGAAAAGCAAATGATTAAATAATATGAAAAATATAATAATTATATTTTTTTTGGTTGTATCCACTAATATCTTTTCTCAACAGTCTGAACAAGATTCATTAAATATAATTAAAGCAAAAAAGGAATGGATCTCTCCTTATAATTCTTTTTCTTATGAACCGTGGATTAGAGAAGAATGGGCTAAGAGACATTTAGAAAAAATTTCTATAAATAGCCCTTTTTATCAAGACAGATTAGCATTTGAAAAGGAAATGAGCGACTATTTTGACACTTGTCAACCAATAGTGGATGAGAGATACTCTTATTATGTAAAGAACCTAGCTGGAATTAAAAGTTATAAAAGTCTTTTAAGGAAATTAGTACAATATGGGTTTAGACAAGAAGATGTTTTTTCTAAGGATGGAAATTTTATTTATAATTATGAATTACTGGAATATGATAAAATGATTAAAGTATTAGTTCAAATAACAGTTAATTATGCCTCGGATATATCTTATGAGGTGTTTACATATTGTTATTAAAAAATAGATATACAGGAATTAGTTATGTTAAAATAGTTATAATTATTTATTAGTCAATTATAGTGTATCGGACTAATTTTAAAAATTATCATATCTCATCATCCTTTTCATTTGAAAGATTAGGTATTTTATTCGAAAATGCTTGTAGAGTTTTATTAATTTCTTCCAACATCGTTGTTTCACCTGTTTTATCGTCTGGATTTGTCCTTGTAAAAAATTTATTTATTGAATCTTTGTATGAATTTTCAAATAAGCTATTTGATCTATTTTTATAATTCACATGAAAAGTATAATCTTTATTAATTTCAGAATTTTCAAGAAATCTTTTAGCGCTGACTGTTGTAGCCGCAAAAATTCGTAATTTCTTTCCTCCTTTAAATATTTGTAGACCCTCTGCTAATGCTTTATTCTCATTAATGTATTTATTAAAAACATGGTGTTTAACATCAAACTTTGGCTCTATAGTAAACTTTACATCATAAGCAGTTTGCCTACCTAAGTTTTCTATTTCAATATATATGTGTGAGAATTTCTTCCCCTCCTCAAACGAAACAATTATATTTGGTTGCTCATCATCTAAATTTTTCTTAATTGTTTGATCTTGCCCCTTCCTCATACGATAGGTTTCGATAGTTACCCAAATCAAAAATAATAATGTTATAAGGTTAACAAGTGGGAAAAAATATGTTATACCATCCATGACTGTATTTAGAAATTGGTTTTCCATAAATATAATATACTTTCCGTTGATAATTCATAAAAGACAATAATTGTAATTTGTTGAAATCTTTTTAAGCTAGTCCCCGCCATGCTGCCAACATTTGCCATTAGAACTTTTAGTCATTCGCTTACATTGTTTACCTTTCTTTGTCATAGCCGAGCATTGAACACTTTTAGATTGTTGCGATGTCGAATTGATTTTTCCTTCGGCTCCAGTTTCAGTTTTTGACTCTATTGAGTTACCTGAATTATTAGGAGAGGGTTTGCACACACTGCAAGCTGTATATCCTTTGTCGATTGCATCTGACAAATCAATTGGATTTGCACTATTACTTACATACCTGCAATTCTCCGTATGATATTTCTTTCCGGATTTAGTTACATAGACGGTTTGAGCAGATAAATGAGAACAGGAAAATAATATACTAAGCAATAAAAGTGTATAGAGTTTTTTCATTTTGATTTCCATTTAATTGACGGGGAATAGGTTTTTGAAAATATACTAAATATTTTTCTCAGAATAATGCCAGAATCGTTTTTAAATCTCTTCCAATAATAACTCTTCTTATTTTACTTTTGCTTCAAAGGCAATAAAAATTTATGGAAGCTCTTTTCCACAATGTGGACAGAACTTTTTTCTATGTCTTGTTAACTCTTCATTAAATCCTGAAGATATAATTGCAGTCGGCAAGGCAATCATTCCTAATCCTAAAAGAGCAATAATTATTGTAAATAGCTTTCCTAAAGGAGTAATAGGATAAATGTCCCCATATCCAACTGTTGTCAAAGTAATAAACGACCAATAAATAGAGTCGGGAATGTTTGTATATTTGTCTGGTTGAGCTTCATTTTCAACCATATATATAATTGAAGAGGAAAGAACAACTAAAAACAATACTACCATTAAACTAACGAATAAATCCTCTTTCTTATTTTTAAAAACTCTTCCAAATTTTTGCAAACTTTCAGAATACCTTCCTAACTTTAAAACTCTTACAATTCTGAATAATCTAAATAATCTTAAAAACCTTAAGTCGAAAGGAAAGATCATAATTAAATAAAAAGGTAATATCGAAAATAAATCTACTAATGCAAAAAAACTAAAAAAATATTTTATTCTTCCAATAATTGGCTTGCTATATTTTTTATCACAGGTTATTGTCCACATTCTTAAGACGTATTCTATTGTAAATATACCTACTGAAAATATTTCGAATGGATTTAAAAAATTATAATAACCTGTTTTAACCCATTCGACAGTATATATTATTCCGGCTAAAACATTTAAAATTATAAGTGCAATTAAAAATAAATTTAAAATTTTTTCAAAACGATGTTCTTTTTCGGAAGGCTCTAAAAGATAATAAATAAATCTTTTTATTTTCATTTAGTTATTAAAGATTACAAATTCCCCATATAGCGTAACATCCGCGCTCCCGGTTTTAAATCTCATTTCGGAATGGATTTTACTTTAGGAATGACATACAAAGTATCGTGTTCAGCTTCTGTTTTTTTGGAACCGAGATATTCGGGATGTTTGAAGATTCACCGTGCTTGTTCATATCAATTAAAACCGGGATAATATTTTAGTTGTAAAATTTCTTTTTTAAATCCAAAATATTTATAGTGTTGTTTTATAAACTTTTATAAATCTCCATTATTTCTTCCTTTCCGTATTTATCTTCAAGATGCATTACCGTAAAATGTGCCTCAGCCATTTTCTGAAAATGATCAATAAAAACTAAATTTATGGCGCTTCCCGAAACCGCTCCGATTATTGGAATTGATTTTGCAGCAGCTTCTTGCGAGACTATTATTCCGAAACGTGAAGAAACTTTAGAAATAAAATTTACAATAACAGGAGCACCGTGTTTTACCGCTCCTTTTTCCAGAAGATATTTATTCGCTTCCGACATTGCCTTTGCAAGAGCTCCTCTTGTTAAGTAATATGTACTTTCAGAATAATCATCTTTCTTCGAATTTCCTCCCAGTGCAAACACTTCAATGCAGGCAAGCTTTGTACTCATTTTGTTTATATCGAAACCCTTGCTTCTAGCTATATCTACAATCGATCGCAGCATTATCGCGGTCGTTACAGGTAATTCGATTGCGAGAGCAGCTAACCCGAAAAAACCTCCTGCAGCTCCGGTACCTGCCACAAATACCTTGTGCATCATGTTATTTGGCTTTGTAAACTCTTTATTACTTTTCCTGGAAATAAGAATGTCTAAAGATTTAAGCAGTACTGTCTTCGTTGCATTTACGATACTTTCCTGAAATCTCTGCGGTAAGGAAGTATATATTTTTTCGATTGGCTTTCCTATGGTGTTAGACAATTCAATGAGGAATGCGGGATTCTCCAATTTGTATTTAGCCGCTTTTAAATGAGCTAAGTCGGTGTCAGTAATTTTATTTTCCATATCAAATCAATTTTTTTCTATTCATTTAAAGAAAATTGTTAAATCTAATTTACAGATTCAAATCTAAACTTTTGCAGATTCACATTAACTTAATTTGTAAATTTGACGACTTTAATTATGGATTTGTTTATTTATCCGAATTAAGAAACTTTTAAAAGTTTTTCTATCGTCGAAATGAGTTCTGTATTATCGAAAGGTTTGTTGATGAAAGCATTGGCTCCCAAACTTATTGCTTCTTCTTTAACCTTTAAATCTGAGTAAGATGTAAGCATAATAACCGGCAGCTCTTTATCCATTCTTTTAATTTCTTTAAGCACTTCAAAACCGTCACCATCAGGTAATTTTTTATCAAGCAAAATCAAATCAGGTCTTTTCAGATTAAATTCTTTTAATGCATTTTGTTTATCACCTGCAATGACAGTAGTTAATCCCGATTCACTAATTAATGTTGATAAAGTGTATTGTAAAAATTTGTTATCTTCAACAATAAGAACTTTCTTCATAGCAGGATTTTGAGGTTATACTAAAATGGAAAGCATTCTAATGAAAATGTTTTTTGCCTTTCCGCATTACTTTTTATGTTTTAAGTCGTATAATTTTTAAATGTCATTTTAAGAAATATATTTAAACTTTTCAATAGACTAATTTAAAAAAATAATACAACATCATTTTTAAAAATTCAATGCTTTTTCACCAGTCCCATCTGTGACTATACGATTTAGACTTTTTTTTTGGTAACTTGTATTAAAGTTTTTTTTTTTATAAGTTTGCCTTAATCCATTCGACTGAGTAATGAAAATGTTGGGTTGTAAAAACCTGTGAATTTAGAAGTAAGGGCAATCACGTTTAGGAGAGGAATAGGATGCTGATAAATAATTTTATAAATATTTTTTAGAAATTAAATCTTTATGTTATGTAATTAAAGTTGACTGTCTACAATTTTTAGTTTAATTATGCTGCGAACTCAAAATTTGTTCGGAGAAATTTTTCATCATCAACAAATTTAAATTTCGTACCATAATTATTGGTTATCAAAAATAGCTGTCAACTTAATTCAAAAAAAGTGGTTATTTATTTCATAATTATTTTATAAAAAAAGGCAGGATGGAAACAAACCTGCCTTTTGCATTTATCGTTAATGTATAAGGGAATCAATGTGAAATTTGTTTTCAATGTTTTCGGATATATTTTATGATTATGCAGAAATTTTATTGAAAGAGATGAAGTTTATTTTCAGAAACCCGCTAATTAAAACTACATGAAAAAAGTAATATTCTTAGTAATTATACTTGTCCTGTTTTTTAAAAACTCCCAATCTCAAAATTTCAATTGGATAACACCAAATAAGACATATCTAAAAATGTTTGTTGCTGACAACGGGATTTACAGAATTAATAGAGCAGATTTTGTCAATGCTGGAATAAATACAAACGATGTAAATCCGAAAACAGTAAAAGTATATAATAAAGGAGTACAAATTCCGGTTTATTTCGAAGGTGAGAATGATGGAGTTTTTGATGTCAACGATTATCTGGATTTTTACGGAACAAGAAATTACGGAGGACTTACTAAAACATACTCCGAAAACAACTCTCTCAAATACACAACTAACGAATTTTACAATCTATACTCTGACACTAATGTTTATTGGATTGACTGGGGTGGAGCAAACGGCTTGAGAATGCAAATTTCCAATTATACTTCTCCGAATCTTTACTCCTTACAATATTCATACGATTTCATTCATCGTGAAAAAGATAAATATTACGGGATTGGAGAAGCATTACCCGGTATAGATTACAGAAACTTCACAAATGAAAAATTTTTAGGAGAAGGCTGGTATTGGAGTCTTTTAAATAATTTCGGAGGTATTAATAATCTTACTGTTTCGGATACGTTTTCGGTTCCTTTGTTATCCGGAGTTTCCCAAGATGTTACGATCAGAATTTTTGCTTATCCTTTCAGCATAAGTCAAAATATATTAAATGAGCATAACCTGCATATAAAAGTAAACGGAATTACAATTTCTACCATAACTGTAAACGATTTCAAAAAAATAGATACAACTTTAACTTTCTCAAGCTCGATACTTTTCAGTTCGGGAATGAATACCGCATCAGCTATTTATGAACCTGCGGCCGGATTTGAAACAGCCGGTGGGATGAATTTTGATTTATTCGAAATCAAATATCCGAAGCTTTTTAAATTCAGAAATAACCAGAGCCTGATCGTTTTATCGGGGACAGATTCTACATCGAGGAAATTTAGCTTATCCGGTTATGTACCGGCAAATCCTATTCAGATATATGATGTCACAAACGGTATTAAGATTAATGCTTATACAAGTAATCTTGATACTTTAAAATTTACAGGTAAGAGTAACACAAAGTTTGAAGTTATAAATAAAAATATCACTAAAAAACCATTTAGGATAAATCAAAAACAGGTACCAAATTATGTTTCCAACTCTAACGGTGCTGATTATCTTTTGATACATAACACTATTTTCGCATCCCAGGCATCACAGCTGAAAAGTCATAGAGAGAATTCCGATAATTTCAGAGTTACAAGTGTGGACATGCAGAACGTCTATGATATATTTAATTACGGACTGGAAGATCCTGTCGCGTTGAAAAATTTTATAAAATATGTTTATGACAACTGGCGATTGCCAAAAGTAAAATACGTTTGTCTTATGGGTAGGGGCTCACTCGATCCTAAGAAAAATTCAAGCACAACAGTTTATGCCAATAATCTTATTCCGGTCATAGGAAATCCTTCTTCGGATAATTATTTTTCAAACTTTAATACAGGATCATTTACTTATTATAATCAAATCTCAATTGGAAGGATGCCTGCTTATACTCCCACTGAGGCGCAATCCATGGTCAATAATATTATAACTTATGAAACACAAATTCCTCAGGACTGGTGGAAATCATTTACATTTATTGGGGGAGGAGTAGATCCCTTCTTTATGCAATATAATGACACCCTGATTAATCCTTATATTATTCCTCCACCGGTTTCAGGTAATCCGGTAAAAATATACAGAAATGATATTAACGGAGGATTGACATATAACTATTCCGATTCAATTAAAAACCAGATTAACCGGGGAACGATGACAGTAAACTTCATAGGACATGCAGGAAGCCAGGATTGGGAAATAGGAATGTCTGATCCTAATGTGTTAAGCAACAGTAACGGAAGGTTTCCTTTAATCTTCAGTATGACATGTTACACCGGAAAAGTAGGTGATCCCAATTCCAGAATTTTCGGTGAAAGATTTGTTACCATGAACAATAAGGGTGCGATAGGTTATGTGGGGACTTCCGGTTGGGGATTTGCATTTGCGGGAAGTCTTATGAATAATTATTTAATGAAAGCTATTGCAAAAGATACTATTCGAAGGATAGGTGATATATTTGCGTATGCAACGAAAAGCATGAGCCACGATTCTTTAAGTTTCACGGTAAGACATACAATCAATTGTTATACTCTTCAGGGAGACCCTGCTGTTAAACTACGCTTACCTAAAATTCCCGAGTATTCATTAAGCAACAATGATTACAGGCTATCATCTAATAATCCGATCGTGGGTGAACCTGTTTCACTAACCGTATATCCGAAGAATTTTGGATTATATTCGGATTCATGTAAAGTAAGGTTTCAGTTAAATAGAAATTCTACAAATTATTTAACTAAAGATACTGTGTTAAGAAATTTCAAGTATTCGGATTCGGTAAAATATGATTTTATGTTAAATATAAATGATACTTACAATGCAACAGTAATTTTAGATTATACAAACTCAAATCCAAATGAATATAGATTGGACAATGTACTTAACTTTAATATATCTACAAAGAACATTGCTTATTTACCTTTGAAGCCGATAAATAATTCTATTGTAAGAAGTGACACTGTGGAGCTGATTGGATTGAATCCGTTTTTAGACATCAGCAAAAATACAATTAAGCTTCTTATTGAACTGGACACAACAAAGAATTTTAATTCTGCAATAAAACAGTCTTTTGTCAATTCAGCGATAACCGGCACTTCGACAAAATTCAAAACAACACTGCCAATATTAGATACAAATATTTTATATTACTGGAGAACAAATTCTATAATAAATAACGACAGCTCAGGCTGGTCATCATATCTGATTTTCAGATATATACCCGAGATACCTTCTTTGGAAAGGGATAATGTTTCGACAGACAGCTTATCTACAATATATAAAAATAATGCGGTACAATTTTCCGGCATTGATTTTAACAACACAAACTACAGCTCAGGGGGAATCAGACTTAACGAATTTTCAGGAAATATTTATGTTCGTTCATACGGAAGTAATGGAGGGGAAGCATCATATTTCAGTGTCTTAAATAAAAGCATCCATATTGATGCCGGTAGAAATACAGGATTAAATTTATTGAAAGTCAGGAAATTGGATGGTTCAATTTTGCAGCATAAGAATTTTAAAATGACTTTTCCAAATTCTTCTGATTCAGTTTTGAATTATTTAAATACTTTTGATTCTACTCATCTGTTATTGGGATTAAATGCTGCATTTGTCGACGGTAGTACATATCTGCTTAATGCATCTACAATAAATAAGTTTGCTCAATTCGGAAGTACGCAGGTGCAAAATATCAGAATAGGTTTTTTCGATTCTTGGAGCTTTATTGGTTATCTTAATGCGCCGCCGTCAGAGGTTTCAGAATCAATACACAGATATCAAACTCAGTTGATGTGGGTGGAATCGATAAGTTCATTAAACCGAACTTTCAAAAAAACAAACGGAACAGTTTCTTTTATAATCGGTCCTGCTGACAGATGGAAAGATTTTTCGTGGCAGAACACAGTATTTCCAAGCAACAGTGTTAAGTTTGATGTGTATGGTATAAACCGTAACGGACTTCAGAGTTTACTTCTTTCCAATCTGACTACGAATGCTAATGTGAACCTGACTTCTATAAATGCCTATCAATATCCGAATTTAAATTTACTTGCAAAACTAAATATAGATACTGTGGTTGGATTGCAATCACCAGTATTGAATTCTTTTAAGCTGAATTATACTCCACCTGCTGAGATTATACCTTCAATAAGCTCGTTCTGGCAATCGGATACGGTTACAATCGTGGGGCAGGAATTTAAGATAAAGTTTGATTATCATAATTCCGGTAATGTTAGTCTCCCGGGTGTAATAGTAAATTTTTATAAAACATCCGTAGCTTCGCAGAATCTATTTGAAAGAGATACGATATATAGTGAATTAAAAGTCGACAGTTTTTATACATATTACAAAAAACTTCAGGTTCCTTTTATAAGATATGGAGGCGGAAAAGTCAGGCTTATTGCTGAACTGTTACCTCTCGGACAGAACAATGAGTTTTACACTTTCAATAATGCAATCGATTTTTATTTAACATTAAATATTATTACATCCGTTTCGGATGTCTCTCTTTTTGCTGACGGTCAACTGATCCGGAGCGGCGATTTTGTCAGGAAGAAACCGGAAATGAAAATTGAATTTAAAAATCTTTTGAAAGATAAGGATTTATTATCGGATACATCTATGGCAATTTTGCAGCTGAATAACTCTTATGTTCCTTATTATATAAATGGCAGTGTAAATACTTTATTTAAAATTTCCGGTAATGAAAATTCAGATGAAAGGGATAACAGCGGGAGAATGCTTTACTATTATCCTTCTCTGAATGATGGTGAAAACATGTTAAAGATAATATCAAAAAATGAATTTGATAATATTGACACATCGCAATACAATATCATCGTAAGTAATGAATTATTTATAAAAGAATTTTATAATTACCCAAACCCGATGAAAGAAGGAACAGACTTTATTGTAAACATATCAGGTGCCGAAATTCCTATTGACAGCAAGATTAAAATTTATACAGTTTCAGGGAGATTGATTAAGGAAATAAATCACCCGGCGACTATAGGATACAACCAGATTAATTGGGATGGAAGAGATAATGACGGTGATGCTATAGCAAACGGCACTTATTTATATAAATTTGTAACAGGAGATAACTCTAAAAAAGAAACTGCAATTCAGAAGCTTGTTGTATTAAGATAAGAATTATGAGGAAGCTTGTGCTGACGCATATATCCTATGGTCGGATAACGGTTATAAATTCAAACGAGTTGTTATCAGCAATGCTCATATCGCTTAAGTCTACTATCTCATCACCTGTCAAATCCGCTAAGTTATAACCGGATGCGAAAATAAGTATTTCATTATCTATAAATGCCATATCCGAATCATTATCGATGTGGTTAAATTTGTCGAGCCAAACTAATGCTCCGCCGGTATTATACCTTATTGTAAGAAAATTCATATTTGTGCCGATATCCTGGCAGAATCCGGCTACATATACATTGCCCGCAGGGTCAATGCATATTGAAGATGCTTTATCAGTGTTGTTCATACTACCGTTATAATTACAAACCCATTGTTCAATTCCTGCGTAATTATATTTTATAGTTGTATAATCCGAGTTAGTAACAATATTATTGCAGCTTCCAGCAACAAATACATTACCTGCATTATCGGTCGTAACAGAGCTTGCTTCATCATCGGAATTGTTGCTTCCATTCAGAATCTTAACCCATTGCTGAGCGCCCGAGAGATTATATTTTATTGTAATTATATCAAAGTTCAAACTTGCTGATTTACTTTTTCCGCTTACAATTATATTTCCTAATTTATCGTATGCGATAGTATTGCCTTCGTCTGAATTATTTGCATTTCCATTATATCTCAAAGTCCAAAGCATGGTGCCGCCAGGATTATATTTTATTGTTGCTATGTCTTCAAGACTTACGGTGCCGGTGCTTTTGCCTGTTACATAAATATTTCCCATGGTATCCAGTACGATTGCGTTTGCAAAATCCTCCGCATTGCCCGGACCGTTATATCTTGCAGCCCATTGCTGAGTTCCGAGGGGATTATATTTTATTGTGACGTAATCTTTACCTGTACCTATCCCATCGCTGTAACCGGTAACGTAAGTATTGCCCGCTGCATCAACTGTCATTGCTGCAGCAAAATCATCGCCGTTACCGGTTCCATTATATCTTGCTTCCCAGAATAAAATTGCATTTGAATCATATTTAACCGTAGATATTTCGTATCCTATTCCGATTCCAATGCTTGACCCTGTTACAAAAACACTTCCGCTGTTGTCAACAGTTATAGATGAAGGCTTGTCAATTCCTTACCCACCGTCATATCTTATAGCCCACTGAGGTGCACCGGCTGAATTATATTTTATAGTCGCATAATCATAATTTGATATGTTGTCAAAGCTAAACCCTGTCACATAAGAATTTCCTTTGTCATCAATAGTCAAAGATGTTGCTTCATCGATTCCACTGCCGGCACCGTCATATCTTGTCTCCCATTCAAAGTTACTGTTTGAATTATATTTTAAAATAAGATAATCGCTTGTTCCGCAAAACGGACTGAAAAAATAACTGTAGCTGCTGCCGATTATAAAAATTGATCCCGACTTGTCAATTTTCATTTCAACAGGAAGATCATCGAGCTGCCCGGGACCATCATAAGTTTTTGTCCATTGGACATCCCCTGATGGATTATACTTCAGGGTAACAAAATCTCCGGTTCCGTCAGATGATTTGAGACTTTGTCCCGTTACAAAAGCATTTCCGTTATCGTCCGTTTTAACACCAAATGCCTTATCAAAATAATTTTCAACCCCATTGTAATTTCTTACCCATTGTACAACACCGTTTGAGTTATATTTAATTGTAGTATAATCATAGAAAGAGGTACCTCTGAAGCTGTGGCCCGTAACGAAAACATCTCCATTTAAATCAACATCTACAGACGTTGCAGCATCATCACTTGAAAAAGTACTATTGTATGTTGCAGCCCATTGCTGATTTCCTGAAGAATTATACTTTACGGTTGCATAGTCATATCTGGCTCCGGTTCCCACACTTTTCCCGCAAATATAAATATTATTTTCGTGGTCTATTTTTATATTAGTTAACTGGTCATCAGAAGAAGAGAAACCGTTATACTCTTTTGTCCAGATCAAATTTCCTGAAGAATTATATTTTAATGTAGTGAAATTAAAAGAAGAATTATTATTATAACTGGAACCCGCAACAATAATATCTGCGTTGGATGCTAACGAAATTTTGTTTAAATAATCATCGGAGCTCGAAACTCCATTCCATCTCTGCGCCCAATGAAAAGAACCTGCAGCAGTATACTTTATCAGCACGTAATCATAACTTGTATTTATTCCGTAACTTGATCCTCCAACATATACATTTCCCGAAGTATCAACAGCAATACTGCTTACCAGATCGTCAAAATTTCCCGTTCCGTTGTATTGCTGCACCCACTGCTGTATTCCTGACGCATTGTATTTGATTGTAACAAAATTATACTGATCCGAAGAATATGTATTGCCCGAGACATAAACATTATCATTTGCATCAACACTAATTGCGATGCCATCGTCATTCTGATTTGATAAACCGTTGTATTCTGCAATCCATTTCCTGACTCCGTTTGAATTATATTTTACAGTCACAATATCAGAGTATCCGCCGCCCATTATACTTTTTCCGGTGATGTAAATATCTCCCGAGTCATCAATAAAAAAATCTTTTGGCGAATCTGTGCTTGACTCCGGTCCGGTATACCTGTGAATCCATTCACGTGATACCTGTGAATTAACAAAGCTTAGATTTATAAAAAGCAAAAAAAAAGCGAACAGGTTTAAGAATTTTGCACTAAATATATTCATAATGTTTATTTTAAAATTATAACATTAAAGAAATTGCGAATAATTTAATACTAAAAGATTTAATAATAAAGTCCAGTTAATCAAAACGAATAATAATAAATTGAAGGCATTAAAAAGCATAGTATTATCCAAGAAGAGTTGCACTTTTTTAATTTCATTGCTAATCATTCACACAATTTTTATTTTTGCATAAAACATATCCTTAATGGCAAAAGGTTTTAACGTTCTATTTGTAACAAGTGAAGTCTTTCCTTATTCTAAAACAGGTGGTTTAGCTGATGTCTCAAATTCCCTTCCACAAGCATTAAATTCTTTAAGCAATGATATAAGAATTATAACTCCGAAATACGGACAGCTTGATGAAAGACGCCTTCAGATTCATGAGATTAAACGTCTCAAAGAACTTAAGATTAATGTTAACGGGAAAGATACGAAGTTTAGCATTAAGTCTTCTTTTATTCACGGGCGGAATACTAAAGCACAGATGTATTTGATGGAGAGCCAGGATTATTTTAAGAATAAGGGAATTTATCAGAATTCAAATACGAAGAAAGATTTTCCGAATAATGATGAGCGGTATTTATTCTTCTGCAAAGCAGTCATTGAAATTCTTGAAATACTTCAATGGAAGCCGGATGTTATTCATTGTAATGACTGGCAGACGGGTTTGATTCCGGCATTTATCAAAACATTATATAAAAATAATTCTTACATTTCCGATATCAAAACGGTTTTTACTATTCATAATCTTGCTTACCAGGGTAATTTTCCTAAATCAACTTTTGCGAAGACCGAATTACCGGATTCCGTATTAACAGAAAAAGGCGGTTTGCACTTTGATCAATTCAGCTATTTGAAAACAGGATTGAATTATGCCGATAAGATATCAACGGTTAGTGAAAGATATGCAGAAGAAATACGAAGTGATAAAAACTATGGGTATGGATTGGAAGACGTGCTTAAAGCGCGTAAGAAAGATATGGTCGGAATACTAAATGGAATTGATTATTCAATATGGAATCCGGTAGTTGATAAGCTGATTCCTTACAGATATACTCACCAGGAAATTCCACTCAAGTATGAAAACAAAAGGGAGCTTCTTGAAAAATATAAAATAGAATTTAATGAAGATATTCCTTTGATAGGTGTAATAAGCCGCCTCGTGGACCAAAAGGGTTTTGATTTGATTGAGAAAATATTGCCTCAGCTTATGAAAGAGGATGTTCAGCTTGTTGTTCTCGGATTGGGTGAGGAAAAGTATCATAAGTTTTTAAAAAATGCGGAGAAAAAATATAAGAATAAGCTTGCAGTTCATATAGGATTTGACGAAGCTCTTGCACATAAAATAGAAGCTGCTTCCGACATGTTTCTTATGCCATCCAAGTATGAGCCATGCGGACTGAATCAAATGTACAGCCTAAGATACGGGACCGTTCCCATAGTAAGAAATACAGGGGGTCTTGCTGATACAATCGTTGATTATAGAAAACCGAACGGTAACGGATTTTTGTTTGACAAATACGACGCCAATGAATTGCTCAAAGCTATTATGACAGCATTAAGTTTATATAAAGACAAACCAAAATGGAATAAGCTTGTCAGGCAGGGAATGTCTCTTGATTTTTCGTGGAAAGTTTCGGCAGCAAAATATATGAAGCTTTACAAAGATGTGGCTTCATCGTAATTATTCAGGATGTCAAAGGCGATATTTTTAGACAGGGATGGGACTATAAATGAAGAGGTTAACTATTTAATAAGAATTGAAGAAATAAAGATTTTTCCGAATATTATAAAAGCTCTTCAAAAATTTAAAAGCTTAGGGTTTCTTAACATCATCGTAACTAATCAATCCGGTATTGCAAGAGGTTACCTTTCTGAAAATGATTTGGAAAAAATCCACAATGAATTCAGAACATTATTGAAATTAAATGGTAAGGAATTAATTGATGATATTTATTATTCACCTTATCATATTGACGGAATTGTGAAGGAATATAAAATTGATAGTGAGGACAGAAAACCAGGTACAGGAATGATCCGTAAAGCACAATCAAAATATAGAATAAATTTAAAGGATTCATTTTTTATCGGTGATACTTTTAAGGATATGAAATGTGCTGAGAATTTGCATATTAAGAGGATATTAGTTAAGACAGGCTGCGGTGAGGATGAATACATAAAATGTAAAGAAGAAAAGATTAATCTTGATTATTTTGCCAAGGATTTATTCGATGCATCAAAATTTGTAGAAAAATTATGCACCACAGAACAAAAGAATTAATGAAAAAAAATTTAAAAATCTTTTCTATAAAATTACTTTTAATATTTTTAACAGCACTTATTATCCAGAGCTGCGAGAATAATCCCAGCGATCTCGGACTTACTTTGCTTCCTTCAAACGATACTGTCGGAGTCAGCTACCTCGATTCACAAATTGACACTATTGAAATCACTAATAATAACTACAAGCAATTTATCAACACTTCCGGCTCAGCAAATATGCTTGTGGGTAATTATCAGAATTATCAATCACAAGCACTGATAAAATTTATTGGAATCAGCCCTGACTACGACAGCGTCAATGTTTTATCTGCCGTACTAACATTGAAATCCAGCGGTTATTATTTCGAAGATCAGACGGGGACAACAGCATTCAATCTTTTTAAAGTTAATAATAATCTTAATTATTCGGCGATTACTTTTGATTCGGTAAATTCTTCGACTTTCGGAACTACTTCTCTTGGCAACTTTTCAGGCGTTGTTGCGGATACTGCTACGCTGAATATTGCTATGGATAATCAGACTGCAGACGACTGGCTCGAGTATGCGGCGGACACAAATTATATAAATAAAAATTACGGGATTGGTTTGCTCCCATCAGCCGGCTCAACCACCATTAAAGGTTTTTATTCCAACAATAACGATATAGGAATTATTCCTTACGTGACTATAATATTCACGAAAAATAATGTTGAAGATACAATCACTTTAGTAACCTCACAGTTCGTTTCTCTTTCGAATGTCTCTTCATTGATAATTCCTCAGGACAGATTTATTTTACAAAACGGAATTGCATACAGAAACATTTTGAATTTCGATCTGACAAAACTCCCGGCTAATGTAATCATTAACAACGCTGCTTTATTATTTACACTTGATAATGCAAACTCTTTTATATCTTCATCAACAAATAGAAGTATGGTGATCGGAGCTGTTGTCGACAGCGTATCAAAGACAGACAGTTTATTGTCAAATTCATTTCCACTTGACTCAAGTATTTATTCGGCTAATTTAAATGCGATCGTCCAGAGATGGAATACGGGTGCATTGCAGAATCTTGGAATAACAATGAAAAATTCTTCCGAGATCCAGAACCTCGATAATTTTGTATTCTACTCTCCTGCGGCAGATTCGGCCAAACGCCCGAGACTGAAAATAACTTATACAAAAATTAATCAATGATTAGATTAAAATTTTTAATATTATTTTTTGTAATATTATTTTCGAATATAAAAAGTTATTCGCAGGAAACTAATACCGGAGGATCGCCTTACTCTGTATTCGGGCTCGGAGACTTAATCTATTATTCAAGTCCCAGAACTTATTCCATGGGCATAACAGGCACATCGTTATTCGGTAATTATATAAACAATCTGAATCCTGCTACTATATCTAAGCTCAATGCAACAACTATTTCAGTAGATGCTAATTACGGATTTTTAAAATCTACAAGCGGAGCTAATATAAATGAGGTGTCAAACGGAAATGTTCTCGGATTTAATATCGGTATTCCTTTTGACCAGGCGAGAGGATGGGTTTTAGCGTTGGGATTTAATCCGGTGACTCTTGTCAATTATAGGATAAGACAAAGCGGGAATACAGGCGGTCAGAGCTTTACACAAACTTATTCGGGAAAAGGGGGACTTTCACGGATTAATATCGGAATGAGCTATAATTTGTTTCAAAAAATCAGCTTAGGTCTTGAATACAATTATGGCTTCGGCGAAATAAAAAATCAGAATTTTATCAACTTCAATAATCCTGAATACACAAATACAAATTTTAAAAACCAATATGATTTTCAAAAATCATTTTTAAAAGGCGGAATTGTTTTTGAAGTCGGAAAAATCATTAACAGCTTTACTGCAAGAGAACTCGCAGTCGGTTTTGTTTATCAATCGGGAATAAATCTAGATGCTACAAGAGATGGAATATTCACTTCTTCGCTGAGTGTAGATACAGTAAGATTGAACGAAGGTCAAATTGAATTTCCGGAGATCTACGGTTTTGGAATTACAAATATTTTTGCAAATAAATATGTAGTGAGCGGTGATTTGGTGATACAGGATTGGAGCAAGTATAAGTTATTTGGACAAACAAATCAAAATTTTCAAAAATCTTACCGCGCAGGTATTGGACTCGAGATTTTGCCTACGCCAAACAAAGGATCATTCTGGCAAACCATGACTTACAGAGCAGGAGGATTTTATGAAAAAGCATTTTATAGGTTGTCAGGACAGGACATAAATACAATAGGTGTAAGAGCAGGAGTTAACATTCCAATCAGCCAGTATAATTCAATTGACTTTGGAATTAACTATTCGATAAAAGGAAAGACAGAGAATGGTATGATAAAGGATGAGTTTTTAAATTTTACTGCCGGAATAAATTTCGGAGAGCTTTGGTTTTTGAGGCCGAGAGAAGAAGACCAGTAGAATTGGGAATTTGGAATTTCGCCTGCCTGCTGCAGGCAGGGATTTGGGATTTAAAAGCATTTTAGATTTTTAATATTTAAATTAGATTTAAAAGTTCAGTAAGCAGACCTGGAATAACAATAACAAAAGTTTTTATTAAAAAATAATTTAATGGATTCTTTAAAGCACAATTTAAAAGATTACGACGGCGATATATTTGAAGCAATAAAAAATGAAACCCGAAGACAATCGGATAAGCTTGAACTTATTGCTTCGGAAAATTTTGTTTCGTATGCTGTGATACAAGCTCTCGGCTCGACACTTACAAACAAATATGCCGAAGGTTATCCCGGAAAAAGATATTACGGAGGATGTGAATATGTTGATGTCGTTGAAGACCTTGCAAGAGACCGGGCAAAGAAATTGTTCGGAGCGGAATACGCAAACGTACAGTCTCACTCGGGAAGCCAGGCAAACATGGCTGTTTATTTTACTTTGGTAAACCCTGGGGATAAAGTTATGGGAATGGATCTTTCACACGGAGGTCATCTCACGCACGGCTCACCTGTAAATTTCTCGGGACAGCTTTATAATTTTACTCAATACGGTATTAATCCTGAAACGGAATTACTCGATTACGATTTGATTGAGACAGTTGCAGTAAAGGAAAAACCAAAAATGATTACTGTAGGTGCAAGTGCTTATTCACGTAATATTGACTACAAAAAATTCAGAGAAATTGCAGATAAAATCGGTGCGTTTCTTCTTGCAGACATTGCTCATCCTGCAGGGCTGATTGCAAAAAAATTATTAAACGACCCTATTCCATATTGCCACGTTGTTACGACAACAACACACAAAACATTACGTGGTCCCAGAGGAGGAATGATTTTAATCGGAAAAGATTTTGAAAATCCTTTTGGCAAGAAAGCGCCTAAGTCAGGTAGAATAAAGATGATGAGTGAACTGATTGATTCGATGGTAATGCCCGGTATACAGGGAGGACCGCTGATGCATGTAATTGCCGCGAAGGCAGTTGCATTCAGGGAAGCGATGGAAGATAATTTTCTTGAATATTCCAAACAGGTTATAACGAATGCGCAGGCATTTGCGAATAAATTAATTTCCAATGATTATAAAGTTATTTCCGGAGGAACTGACAATCATTTGATGCTTGTTGATTTAAGAAATAAAAATATTTCCGGGAAAGCTGCGCAAGAAACATTAGACGAAGTAGGAATAACTTGTAACAAGAATGCAGTCCCTTTCGATGATAAAAGTCCTTTGATTACAAGCGGAATAAGAATCGGGACACCTGCATTGACCACCCGCGGAATGAAAGAAGTTGAAATGGAAATTGTTGCGGAAATGATAAATAAAATTATTTCAAACCCGAAGGATGAAAAGATAAAAAAGGACGTAAGTGAAGAAATCAAATTACTTACTTCTAAATTCAAACTTTATGATGATTTAAAAATAGGATAATTAAAAAATTCTATTTTATAAATTATGATTACAGATCCTGAAGAAAATAGTATAGATGGTTCGGGTGAGATGAGCTTTCTCGAACATCTCGAAGAATTCCGGTGGAGAATAATAAAATCAGCGATAGGAATAGTACTGGCAGCAATTGTAGTCGGAATATTTATTAACTGGATAATGAATGATGTTTTGCTTCTCCCGGCAACAAGAACAAACCCGCCTTTAAAGCTTCAGAATATCAAGCCCTTTGGTCAATTCACTCTTTACATGGAAGTAATAATTGTTGGCGGCATAATTTTAAGTATTCCAAATATTTTTTATCAGTTCTGGAAATTTATTGAGCCGGCTTTAAAACCAAGTGAAGGTAAATACATTAAGAGCATTGTGGTTTTTTCAAGCATTTGTTTTTTATCGGGAATAACTTTTGCATACTTCGTCATTCTGCCAAGTGCATTGGAATTTTTCGCCAGCTTCGGTTCGGCAATAATTGATAATAATATTGCAGTGGACGAATATTTCAGCTTTATAATTTCTTCGATGCTTGCAGCCGGTGTTGTATTTGAACTGCCGATGGTAACATTTTTTCTTTCGCAGATCGGAATTCTCAAGCCGGAGTTTATGAGGAAATACAGGAAGCACTCGATAATAATAATTTTGTTACTCGCCGCAATCCTGACGCCGAGCCCGGATATTACAAGCCAGCTTCTGCTTGCAGGCCCGCTTTTTATTTTATATGAAATAAGCATTTTCATCTGCAAGTTTGCACAAAAGAAAAATACGGATAATATTAGCAATGAAGGGAGTTCATGATGCTATCGGATTTAATTGGCAGTCGGCATGGAAGATTACATTTTTTAATAGTTGTTGTAATTTAATTCATTTACAAATTGGTGTATGAAAAGGAAAATCTAAAGTTTGAATCTAAAAAAAATATCCGAACCGATTACCGATGAGCTAAAAGAATTTGAAAATCAATTTTCGAATGTTCTCAAATCTAAAGTCGCACTCATTGATCTAATCACAAAATATATTTTAAAACAAAAAGGAAAGAAGATCAGACCGATTCTCGTTCTTTTATCTGCAAAGCTTTGCGGCGAAGTAAACAGCAGGACTTATATTGCTGCTAACTTGGTCGAGCTGCTGCATACTGCAACATTAATTCATGATGACGTAGTTGACGATGCAAAAACGAGAAGAGGGCTTGCTTCGATCAATGCAGTCTGGAAAAATAAAGCTTCGGTATTGATAGGTGATTATTTATTATCGAAAGGACTGCTTATATCCCTGGAGAATAATGAATATGATTTTCTGCAGTTGACTTCGGAAGCAGTAAGACGAATGAGTGAAGGAGAGCTGCTTCAGATTCAGAAGGCAAGAAACTTCGATGCAACAGAAGAAACTTATTTTAAAGTAATCTCAGATAAAACAGCCTCTCTTATTAAGACATGCTGCAAGCTTGGAGCGTTGAGCAGTGCAAAACATAGTGATGATGTAGAAAAGCTCGGAGTATTTGGAGAGAATATAGGAATTTCATTTCAGCTGAGGGATGACATTCTCGACTATGCCGGAAGGAAAAAACTTCTTGGAAAATCTACGGGAAATGATCTCAAAGAAAAAAAATTTACGCTTCCATTAATTGTATCACTTCGTAATGCGCCCAAGAAAAAGTCAAATGAAATAATGAAGCTTATCAAAAGCGACAGAACAAAAAAGTTTGATGAAGTTTTTGATTTTGTAATTGAAAACGGCGGTATTGATTATGCTATTGAAAAGGTAAATGATTACGGAGTAACTGCAAAAAACTCCATCAAAGATTTTAAAGAAAGTCCTGTAAAAGATTCAATGATGGAGTTTGTTGACTTTGTTATAAAACGCGATTACTAAATTCCAATAATT
Organism: Bacteroidota bacterium; assembly: GCA_030855105.1. Taxonomy (GTDB): domain Bacteria; phylum Bacteroidota; class Ignavibacteria; order Tepidaquicellales; family Tepidaquicellaceae; genus JAGPCH01. The sequence continues at coordinate 78,093 of JALYRX010000013.1, forward strand.
TATTTGATTAAAATCATCTTTTTGACTTCATTCAAACCTTCTGCTTCCAGTTTATAATAGTATACTCCGCTTGGATAATTGCTCCCGTTAAATTCAACAGAATAGCTTCCTGCATTTTGCTTTTTATTAACCAAAGTTGCCACTTCATTTCCCCGTATATTAAAAACTTTCAGTTTCGTATGACTGCCAACTAACAACTCATAACTGATAACTGTTGTTGGATTGAATGGGTTAGGATAATTTTTCGTTGAAGAAAATAATTCATCGTTTTTATTTTCATCGGAAAATATTACACGGCGTGACCAAATTCCATAGACCGGAGCTTTACCCCATGCAGGAACGTTCACCCAGTTTCCGGCAAGCATATCTCTCTCAAAATATAATACAAAACTATCTGAAGAAGCTTGTCTGAAAAGTGAAGGATGTTTTTCTTCAATAAAGAGAGTATTCGTAATGTTTGATGGTGTAGACCAGCTTGCTCCGTTGTTATTTGAATATGCTATAAAAATTTCTCCTGCATTTACAATACTTCCATCCTGAACGATTTGGTTAAAACCTTTTAAATATGTTGTGAATGCACATTGAATTCTTCCGCTTGCTGTAATTCCTATTGACGGATGACATAACGGCGAAACGTGTGACTGAATAAGTGTATCTTCAAGTAGAGGAACGTTTAGATTACTTGCTACTAAGTTCAATCCTGTTTGCTGCGACCAATGATAAATTCCGGATTTTTTGTATCCTGTTGCCTGGGGTTTATTCTCAACTTTATATTCTTTGAATGTAGAAAAAATTACATGCACGTTTCCGCTTGCATCATAAACCGACTGAAATCCTCCCTGGACATTTACATACAAAGTATCTGCACCGTCTACAATCCATGGAAATATTGTCTGTTCACTAAATGTAAGTCCGTTATCAGAAGATTGATACCAGTGAAAAGATTTGTCCCCATTATAGTTTGTTCCGAATATACTGACATTTCCATTGAACCCTGCTTCTACTGATACCTGACCTGACGGTCCTGAAATACCGGGTAAGTTTATTACAGGTGACCAGCTTGTTGAATATACAGAATATCCGCATTGAAGAGTTTGAGGATTACTTCCGCACAGAACAAGATTTCCATTTGTTGTTCCTATTATTTGAGGATAATTTAGAGAAGGCGATCCCGTTATTCTTTCATATGAAAATCCACCGAACTGAAGGTCTTTAAAAACACCTCCGGAAAATCCCTGAGTTACTATAACGGGAATTCCATTTTGCAGTGCAAGTGATGGAAATCCTTGTGAGCCGGAAACATCCAATACATTCGAAGCCCATGTAGAACCATAATCATCCGAATATGAATAGTAAACATATCTGTTTACTCCTATTGGAGTCATTGAGTCTTGCTGAGACATCATGATTGCGCAGAGGTTGTTAGAGTTTGCAGGGTCTTGAACAAGATATCTTACAGAGCCATTGGATTGATAATCATAAGACACTGACCAAAGATTTGTCCAGCGTTCGCCGAAACCAAGTATTGGATTAGGTGGCAGTTGTGAGTATGACAGAGTAGAAAACAGAAACATTGATAAGATAATGGGGTATTTCATGATTTCCTCCTTATTATATTTTTTTATAAAATAAACTTTAATGATTAAAGAGTCAATAGCTTAGGATTTTAAAAAAGCATTTACTATTATTATCAATCTCAACCAATCACCTGCCCGACGGTAAGGAGGGGAGATTCAGAACGAGGAGGAAGGGATTTTTTTTAAAATGGATTTCAAAATTTATTTTGAAATCCATTAAGTCCATTTCTCATTACACATCATTTGTTTATCTTTGCACTAATTTTAATTAAACTAATAAAAAAGAAATTTGGAAATATTTTCTGAGCCGTCCACTTACGTAAGTCTGCTTACGCTGACCTTTTTAGAAATCGTGCTGGGAATTGATAACATAATTTTTATTTCGATACTGACAGGAAAACTTAAAGCTGAAGAAAGAGAGAAAGCCAGAATCATAGGACTTACGATAGCACTTTTTTTCCGGGTTGCTTTGCTTTTAGGAATATCTTACATAGCAAATCTTGTACAGCCGCTGATAACAATATTCGGGCTGGCTCTTTCCGGACGCGACCTGATACTGGCAGCCGGAGGTCTGTTCTTGATAATTAAAAGTACGCTTGAGATTCACGAAAAAGTTGAGGGAGATGAGGGTGAATTAGATAAAAAAGTTAAGCCGGGTTTTTGGAATATTATAGTTCAGATCATAATTCTCGACCTTGTGTTTTCATTAGACTCAGTTATAACTGCAATAGGGCTTGCACAGCATGTCTCGATTATGATAATTGCAATCGTAATCTCCATGATTATAATGATTTTATTTGCAGGAAAAGTCAGTGAGTTTATTCATAAACACCCAACGATAAAAATGCTGGCATTGTCATTCCTGCTGATGATCGGATTGCTGTTGTTTGTAGAAGCGTTCCATGTCGATGTTCCGAAGGGATATGTTTACTTTGCTATGGCCTTCTCATTCCTTGTAGAGATGCTGAATATACGGATGAGAAAAAAGAAGGATAAGCCCGTTAAGCTCAAAGACCACCATAAAGAAAACAAGAAAGACGCTGTGTAGTATTCCATAAATTTCAATATATTATTAAACATTTATTTGTACTAAATTTGTCAAAGAAATTTTTATTGAAGCATGTAAGTTAAATTAAACAATTCTACTAAATTTAATCAAATAAAATTATGTACGGTGGCGGATATATTTTTGAAGAGTCAAAGAATGGAAGTTCGGAAGTCATAGATCAAAAAAAATTAGAAAAGTTTGAAGCAAGAATTTCTGCCGGAGAAAAAATCGAGCCTTCTGACTGGATGCCTGCCGAATATCGAAGGCAATTAATAAGAATGATCGAGCAGCATGCACACTCTGAAATTATCGGAGCATTACCCGAAGGTACGTGGATAACTCGTGCTCCCGGGTTTAGAAGAAAGCTCGCATTGATGGCAAAAGTTCAGGATGAAGTAGGACATGCACAGCTCTTATACAGTGCTGCAGAAACACTCGGCAAACCTCGTGAAGATATGATCAATGATTTAATTACAGGTAAGTCGAAGTATTCAAATGTATTTAATTATCCTGCAGTGACATGGGCAGACACTGCCGTTATCGCATGGCTCATAGACGCTGGCGCAATTATAAACCAGGTAGCAAATTCCAAAGGTTCTTACGGACCCTACTGCAGGGCGCTCGAAAGAATTTGTCTCGAAGAATCATTTCATTTAAAGTATGGTCATGATAATGTAGTCTTTCTTGCTACGGGAACACCCCAGCAAAGACAAATGGTGCAGGAAGCACTGATAAGATGGTGGCCCCCGATTATGCATTTCTTCGGACCTTCGGATAAAATTTCAGTTCATACCGAAACTTTAATGCGATGGAAAGTTAAGATGGCTTCCAATGATGATATGAGACAAAAGTTTCTTGATATGTATGTTCCGAAAATCTGGGATTTAGAACTGAACATTCCCGATCCTAAATTAAAGAAAAATGAAGAGACAGGCAAATGGGATTATACAGAACCGGATTGGGAAGAATTCAAAAGAGTAATTAACGGTGACGGACCTTGTAATAAAGAGCGACTTGCAGTAAGAAGACGCGCCGAAGAAAAAGGTGAATGGGTGAGAAGAGCATTAATGAACACCGAAGAAAAATATACAATGCCACTGGCATAAAATTGATATAATGGAAACTATTACAAAAATAATCAGAGCAAAAGACAAATATAAAACTTTAGACATTCCTAAAGAATTAGTAGATAAAGATATTAAAGTTACATTCGAACCAATTAATAATGGAGAAAAATATTCTGTGGAAGAGATGATTAATCACCTAAATGAATTAAGAAAAAAAACCAAAGACATTAAAATTCCCAAGGATTTGGACATAGATCGTATGATTGACAAAATGAATGATTAAATATTTTGATACAAATATTTTTATTTATTCTTTTTTAAACCAGGGAATTGAAAAACAAGAAATTAGCTCAAAATTAATAGATAATTCAATATTTAATAATGAGCTTATAATTTCAACTTTAGTTTTGCAGGAGCTTGTATATGCTTTGGCAAAAAATAACATTGATAAATTGATAATTAAAGGATACTTCGATAAGTAAAAATCACTTGCAATCAATAATATTTCGAAAGATATTTTTGAAGAAGCTGTACTGTTGAGTTTAAAATTAGATTATTTCCAAAACATCAATGACTGTATTCACATAAAATTTGCAGAAAGGCATTCCGAGATAATAACCTTTAACAAAGATTTCAAGAAGTTTAAACCACATACAAAATTAGAAATTGAAATTTTAAATTAATGTCCATCAAATCATTAGACCCGCGAGTAACAAGAGAGAATCTTCCCGAACAACCTGACAATAACCCGATAAAAAATTTAATTCACTGGCAGACTTATGAAGTTTTCCACCAGGTAAAAAAAGGAGACAGGCATATTCATGTAGGTTCATTGCATGCTCCTAATCCTGAGATGGCTGTGATCCTGGCAAAGGAACAATATGCCAGACGATATAAATGTGTAAACATCTGGGTAGTAAAAACTTCGGATGTATTCACCACCGATTATGACGATGAAGATATTTTTGAAACCAATCCTGAAAAGATGTACAGGGAAGCCGGCGGTTATAAAGTAATGGACAGGATCAACAAATTTAAATTGGAGAATAAAGAAAGTTGAAAGAACTTAATGACTCTAAGAAAACTGCACTGAAAGATTTACTTTTCAGGATGGCAGATGATGTTCTGATACTTGGACACCGCAATTCTGAGTGGACAGCATTGGGTCCGATACTCGAAGAGGACATTGCTTTTTCATCTATGGCTCAGGATAAGATCGGACATGCATTTGCGTTATATCAGATTTTGAATTCTCTTGGCGAAGCTGATCCTGACACTATTGCTTTTGCAAGAAATGAAAAGGATTTTAAAAGCTGCCACTTAGTTGAGTATCCGATTGGTGATTATAATTTTAGTTTGATGAGACATTTTTTATTTGATATTTCGCAGGCGATAAGATTTGATATGCTTTCAAATTCTTCATTCGAACAACTCGCTAATGTAGCCAAAAAATTTCGCGGTGAATTAAAATATCACACAATGCATGCTGACACATGGATTGTCCAGCTTGGAAATGCAAATGAAGAAAGCAGATCACTCATGCAAACTTCACTGAATGAGTGTTTTCCTCTTGCTCTCGGAATTTTTGAGCCGGGGGATTATGAACAAGAATTAATTAACTCTGATATTTTTCCGGGAGAAAAGATTCTATATGAAAGATGGATTGAAACTATTAAGCCAATATTGAAAAAAGCTAACTTACAACTTCCCGATGTCAACTCTGCTGAAGCTGTTTATGGCGGGAGGAAAGGATATCATACCGAATATTTGAAACCGCTTATTGATGAAATGACGGAAGTTTATAGTATTGATCCGAATGCGGAGTGGTGATTTTGTGATTAGGAATTGGGGAATTAGGATTTGGGATTTGTTTTAGTAAAGACTTTACGATTTGGGATTTTACAATATGAGCTTTTAATTTTTTTTATAATGATCAGTGAGAAAGAAATATGGGATGCATTGGACGATGTAAAAGATCCGGAGATCAAGATGATTTACGATTTGGGATGTTAGATTTGGGATTTTGAATAAAAGGGTTAATTTTTAAAACTATGATTAGTGAAAAAGAAATATGGGATGCATTAGATGATGTGAAAGATCCCGAGATCCCCAGGGTCTCAGTAGTTGATATGGGCATCATTACTGGTGTAACCGTTAATGAAAAAGATTTTGTGAGTATAAAGATGACTCCAACGTTTGCCGGCTGTCCAGCTCTGAATGTTATGAGGAGTGATATTGAAAAAAGAATATCAGAGCTCCCTGTTTCCGGTGTAAATGTAGATGTGAATTTTGATGTTCAATGGAATACGAATATGATAACTGAGCGGGGGAGGGAATTGCTTAAAGAATCTGACTTCGCATTACCAAATCATCATAATGGATTCGTCACAATTGAAATGCTTTCCAATATAGAGTGTCCTTTCTGTCAAAGCAAAAAAACAATACTTCAAACTCCTTTCGGTCCGACTCAATGCAGAGCAATACATTATTGTAATAACTGTCTGCAGGCTTTTGAGCAGTTCAAACCGGTCTGATTCCATTAAGAATTAAGAATTACGAATTAGGAATTTCAGTGTTTATTAAAACAAATAAAAGATTTGTTTAATAAATTGAATGTGTTTACGATTTAGGTTAAATTTTTGCTTAAAAACAATATGAGAACAAACATATTTATAGAAACCTCTTTAATTAACAGAGCCAAAAAACTCAGCAAATCAAAAACAAAAAAGGAAGTTGTTAACCGGGCATTGGAAAATTATATAAAAACTTTGAAAAGAAGAGAGCTTTTACTATTAGAAGGTAAAATAAAATGGGAAGGTGATTTGAAGAAAATGCGTTCCTTGTAAATTATCTTAGTCGATACTTCTGTTTTTATAGATTTTTTTAACCGCAAGAAAAATGCCCAAAGTATTCGATTAAGAGAAATTATTGATAGTGAGGAGATCATTTTTATTTGTCCATTTTTTAATTTTTTTAAAATCTTTCGGCTACAATTGGTAATGCTTATTTGCTTGGAGCATTTATTTTTTTATCGAGTGAAAACAAACTTAAGATCGAACAAGCAGATATTGCAACTATATTCATCTTCCTAAATTAACTATTAAATTCAGAGCTCCTCCGGGACCGCTAAAATTTACACTATTAATTCCGGTTATTGCATACCCGGGATTTAAAATTGAATTGAGCGAACTTAAATCTTGATCTGCCACCATAAAATAATAGCTTGGTCTGACGGAAACGGAAATTTTTTTACTAAATTTAATATTGAAAAAAGCGGTTGGAGTAATTCCTATTGAGGATAAGAAATCATTATCCCCTATTTTCGATACACAGGCGGCGATGATCCGATATTATAGCTTCTGTTAAGTATACTTATTGAACCAAAATTAATATAAATTCCTGCACCGATATCAAAAGATTTACTTACTTTATACAAGTATTGACCCCCGACATTCAGAGAGGGAAATTTCATATTGATATCAATCTTTTTGCGTGCAAAGTTTGTTTCAACATTTTTAGCGGATTTGGTACTGGAAAATTTTATTGAAAATCCGAATTCCAAAACAATTGCACTTTCTTGCTTATCGAATATCACTCCGAATTCTAAATCAGGTCCGTAGATCATTTCAAAATCATCGAATGGTTCATATAAATTTATTTTTGTTTGATTGTAATGATTTAAAATTTGATTTATTTGATCTGTATTTGGTAAAAGAAATCCGAATCCTATAGTACCATAATATTGCGACCGGTTTCTTTGAGCAAATGCAAGTGAAGATGAAATCATAATAAATAAAAATATTTTTTTCATGAAAAGGTTTTAAATTTTTTTTCAATATCTATAAAGTTAAATCAAAAATAAATATTAGAATTAATATTGCAAAAAAATTTAGTTCGCAAGAAATCCTGGTGTTTGCGTAAATTTTGTAAAAGTAACAGCAAGAACTAAAATTTATTTTTAGTTGGTATCATTTGATACTATTTTATTAAAAGGATCTTTTTAGTTATGCTAAAATCATCAGATTCCAAAATATAATAATATATTCCGCTTGAAAAATTATTCCCGCTAAATTCCGATCATAATTTCCTACCTGAACTTTTTCGTTTATCAAGCGGAAAACACTGGCAGGTTAAAAGTCATGCTGCTCAATATTATGTTTCAAGTTTTTTTATAAATGAAAATACAGGTTGAGTTGTACAGGGAAAAGAAATTCTGCAGCTGGGAGTATAACTTATGCCGCCATTTGTTATCTTAAAAACAGCACCAATTTCATTAGTTGGGCTGGAAAGGAATTTTGAAATTATAAAACCTGTAGATTCATTTAGAAATAATGCATCTGAATACGAATAATCACTTACATATTGAGAGACCCATTGAGCTAAAGAAACATTGTTTGAAAAAACAAAATAGATAAATGGATAGACATAATTTTTTCATTAAGTTTTTATTTGTTAATTCAGTCTTGGATGTAAAAGTAACCTTTCATAAAATTTTTTTGAAGAAGTTGCCCGAAGCCATTGTCTTTTTCCACTTCTGTATTATATGTCATTTTAAAACTAAAATTTCTGAAGGACATTTGTTGTTATTTTATTAGAACCATTTTTTTTGTCGTCTTAAAACTTTCAGATTCCAATGTGTAGAAATATATTCCGCCTGAAAAATTATTCCCGTTAAATTCTATTTCATAATTTCCTGCCTGAACTTGTTCATTAACCAGCTCCAGAATTTCTTTTCCCTGAATATCGTAAACTTTTATTTTAATTAACTGATTTTCAGGAACAGAAAATTTTATTTTGGTAACTGGGTTAAAAGGATTCGGGTAATTTTGAAATAAGTTTAGAGAAGTTGGTATTGAATTATTTATGGGTTCAATGGAAGATGTTAGAACTGTAAAGCTTTTAACATTCGACCATTCGCTGTTTTCAAGCGCACCATTAGCTTTTAACCTCCAGAAATAAGTAGTATTTGGCGAGAAATTTTTAAGAAGTATAAAATTATTAACAATATAATTAGAATCACGTGTGTTCGTAAAACTGGTGTCAGTCGAAATTTGCAGATGATAGGAAGTTGTGTAAAAAGAAAAATTCCATCTGAATCTTATAGTATCATAATTAATTATTCCTGTTGGGAATATTGTCAGTGGCTTGCTTGCGATATTTAATCCGCCGTTTGTAGTTTTATAAATTGCTGAGTTGGAAAATGCCCCGATATTTCCAATAATCCATCCTGTATTTTCATTAATGAAAAAAGAATTCCTTGTAACAAAATTAGAAGGAATTAATAGTTTGATCCAGTTAGAACCGCCATCACTCGTTTTGTATGTTACGCCGTAATTACCTGTAATGATTCCACGATTGTTATCAAAAAAGTTAACAGATAATAAACCTTGCAACAATTCTTTTAGTATTAAGGACTCCGATGAAACCCAATTGTCGCCTTTATCATAAGGGCTCCTCTAAAAACCTCTTTTTAATTTTATACAGTCACACTATAACTTTTTTTTAATTTTTTTATTCTGCCTTTATTTTTTTGTTAGTGATTTTTACACTGTTTTTATTTTACCCTTTATTA
>JALYRX010000062.1 GCA_030855105.1 Bacteroidota bacterium
TCAGGAAGGAAGTATGATAGCTGATAATGACTGGAGTGAATATCAGATTGACTACCAGAAAATTAATTTCATTCCGGAGGAATTTAAAAAAGACAAATTAAGTAAAATTGAAGAAAGGAAAAATTACTCATTAAAAGAAATTGTATTTTTTGAAAATGAAAAACCAGCCGGCTGGATTGCATTAAAGAGAATTTCAGGAGAGAGATATGAATTTATTTGTGATTCACAATATGAAAAATTTCCGAATGAATTATTCAGAGCAATAACGGAAACTGTTAATATATATTTAAAGGAAGCGGGAGTTAATGACATATCTTTCTGGACACACGATGAGAGGAAAATGGAAACATTTAAATACAGGGGAATTGAAATTACTCATGAGACTTTCCTGTCAAAATTATCCAGGAAGGATATGGATATTCAAAAACTCAGAGATATAATCGATGAAAATAAATTTGCAAAAAATTATGAATTAAAATTGCTACATGAATTTCCCGAAGAGCTTTACAACGGTTTTACGGAAATAATGAATGATGTTATTCAGGAATCACATTTATATAATCCTAAAGAAAGGGAATATAAAGAATTTACAAAGGAAGAGTTATTAAAAATGATTAATCAGGATAAAGAAGATGGTGATCCGATGTATATGTATGTTCTTATTGACAAAAACAGAATAGCAGCATTTTGCCGTGTATATATCGAAAAAGATTCCACGAATTTTTTCATTCAGCATTGTGGCGGTCTCACGGGGGTCGGAAAAAATTACAGAGGAAAAGGGTTTGCAAAGTATTTAAAAGCGAAAATGTATTTGAAAATTATAGAAGACTATCCGGATTTCAAATATGCTCAGACAGATACTTACCCGTGGAACAAATATATGTACAGGATAAATGAAGCTATGGGATTCAAAGTGTGCGAAAAAGGATTAACATTTAGGTTTACAAAAGAATTTTGGAAAATTATTTAAAATATTATGAAAACAATTCAGGCTAATGAGATGTCTGATGAACAATGGAAATCCTTTGCAAAGCTTGATAATTTTCTATATAGAAAAATTTATCCTCAGCAATGGGATGACAAAGATTCTGATTGGCAAGAATTAAAAAAAAATTCTTTAAAAAACATTAATGTATCAGATGTTTCTTTTTCAAACGATTATTATATATTCGATGATAACAATGCTGTGGCATATATCAAATCCTTTGAAAGAAGAGGAAATCTGTATTTTGATTTTAATTGTTTCGGAGAAATTATAACGGAAGAGAGTTTAAAAATAATATTGAATGACATTAACAGACTGTTGAAAGAAAGAAATAAAAAAGAAGCTTTCTTCTATTCGTTTTATGAAAGACATTATGAACCGGTTTTGAAGACCGGTGCTGAAATTTATGATGAAACATTAACTTCGAGATTATCAAAGACGAATATTGATTTTTCAAATCTCCGGAGGATAGTTGATAGTAATAAAATTGGGAAAAATTATGAAATAAAATTGTTTCATGAAATTCCTGAAGAGATACATGACAGATTTGTTAAATATATGAATGAAGTAACAATTGATTCTAATTTTTATCATCCAAAGAAAAAGATAATGAAAGAATACACAATGAAGGATTTATTGGATAGGGTTCAGGATATTAAAGAAGATGCCTGTCCTTTCTATATGTATATGTTATTTGACAATAAGAATATTGTCGGACATTGTTCGGTCTTCATTGACATAAAAAATAACAAACACTGGATAGATCATGAAGGGGCTGGTTATACTTCGGTTGGAAGAAATTACAGAGGAAAAAATCTTGCTAAATATTTGAAAGCAAAAATGTATCTGAAGATTCAGGAAGATTATCCGGATTTTGAATATATACTAACAGATACATTTTCCTGGAATAAATACATGTACAGAATCAATGAAGAATTTGGATTTAGACCTTATCAGAAAGGATATACATTTCAGTTTACAAAAGAATTTTTAGAAAAGTTTTTAAAATAATTATATGAATATTATTCTAAGAGAAGTAACAAAAGAAAATTATTTGGAAGCAATAAAATTAAAAGTTACACTTGAACAGAATAATTTTGTTGCATCAAACATCTTTTCTATTGCACAGTCAAAGTTTTATCCCCCTAACCCCCTTCATGGAGAGTGTCTCAAAACACAATCACTCCTTACCAAACCCCAGTTTGGTAAGTAAAACTAAACAGAAATTTGGCATTCCCAAACTAGGGTTTGGGAATGAGGGGTGTTTTGAGACACTCTCATGAAGGGGGGAGTTAAAGGGGGGATTTTCGGATTCAAATTTAAAATTATATTTTGAAATCATGGTTCGAAACCGGATTCGTAAAAATAAATCGAAAACAAAAATGAATTTACAGAAAAATTATTCTTCATAAATTTATTTTGGACGGCAATAGTAAAATATTATGAAAGACATTTATGAATACAGTGAAGCTGTAGTAAGATTTTATGATGTGGTTAATGATAAAATCTTAGATAAATCGGGATTAAATTTTTATCTCAAGGAGATTGCAAATGCCGGAGGTGCAGTACTTGAAGTTGGTGCCGGAACAGGAAGAATATTTGTACCTGCACTTCAAAGCGGAGCAGATATTTATGGCATTGATCAAAGTGAATTAATGCTCAAAAAGTTAAAAGAGAAAATTTCTAAAGAAGATTCATTTAGAGTTTCATTACAGGATGTAAGGAAGTTATCGCTAAAGAAAAAATTTAAACTGATTGTTTCACCATTCAGAGTTTTTCAGCATCTGCATAGTATAGAAGATCAGATTAAAGCATTGAATAAAATTTATGAACATCTTGAAGAAGGCGGAAAATTTATTTTTGATGTATTTGTTCCTAATCTTGGAAATTTGATTAAAGAAAGAAATGATGTACCGGAATTTGACGGAGAATATGAGCCGGGCAGGAAGCTGCAAAGATTTGCAACGATAAAACATAATTATATCGAACAAATTCTTGATATTACATTTAAATTTATCTGGGATGAGAATGGAGAGCAAAGAAAGGATGATTCTAAATTTTCATTAAGATATTTTTTCAGATATGAGCTGGAAAATTTGATCGGAAGGACGAAATTTAAATTAGATAAAATGTACGGAGATTTTAACAGAGGTGAATTGAATAATGATTCAAAAGATTTTGTAATTGTATGTTTAAAACTATAATTTCTTGAACTATGATTTCTTGAACTATGATTCTTGAACTATGATTCTTGAACTATGATTCTTGAACTATGATTGAATGATTGAGTGATAGTTATGATTTAGAAAAGTTTAAAACTAACAAACTTTACAAACTTTACAAACTTTATAAACTTTATAAATGGATTCCCGCTAAAAACATGCGGGAATGACAAATATTTTTTATGAACTTTATAAAGTTTACAAACTTTACAAACTTTACAAACTTTACAAACTTTACAAACTTTGCTAACTTTATAAACTTTATAAACTTTATGAACTTTAACAACTTAAAGAAATACGGCTGGGACGATTTTTTTGAAATGCAGTTTGAGAAATATTCTAAGGATGATTTCACTGCCGGAAGAGTTGCAATAGAGAATAAGAGTAATTATTTACTATATACTGAGTTTGGAGAGATGGCAGCTGAACTTTCCGGCAAATTCCATTACAACAATGAAGACGCAGGGAGCTATCCTGCTGTAGGAGATTGGGTTGTAATACGACCAATACCTAAGGAGAAGAAAGCCGTAATCGAATTTGTATTGGAAAGAAAAAATAAGTTTTCCCGGAAAGAAGCATTTAACGATGAAGACGGAGAGACAAATGAACAGATTCTTTCAGCCAATATTGATTATGTATTTATTATGAGTTCTTTAAATATGGAAATGAATATCAGAAGAATTGAAAGGTATCTCACACTTGCATTGGAAAACAACGTCACTCCGGTGATTATTCTTACTAAGACTGATTTGTGTGATAATATTGAAGAAAAAATATCAGAAGTAAGAACTATAGCTTTAAATACTGAGATACTTGCTTTAAGCGCCTTTAAAAAAACAGGTATTGAAGAATTGAGAATATATTTTGAAGGGAATAAGACTATTAGCTTTGTCGGATCATCCGGAGTTGGTAAGTCAACTTTGATAAATTATTTATGCGGAGAAACCGTAATGGATGTAAGCGACATAGCCCAGTATAAAGACAGAGGACGGCATACGACATCTCATCGTGAACTAATTGTCTTGCCCACCGGGGGATTGATAATAGATACTCCGGGGATGAGACAAATGAGACTGTGGGAAGGCAGCCGTGGACTAAGCGAAACATTTCAGGACATAGAAAAATATATTGGTATGTGTAAGTTTACGGATTGCAAACATGAGACCGAGCCCGGATGCGCAATTAAGAAGGCGATCGATGATGGTGAATTTGATGAAGAAAGATTTAATAATTATTTAAAGCTTCAAAGAGAAATAATTCATTTTGAAAACAGGAAAATTGTGAAAGCTCAAATGGCGGAGAAGAAGAAGTGGAAGAAGGTAAGTGCTGATGCGAAGAAGAAAAAAAAATAAATCAGTTGAGAGTTGCGAGAGTTGAATAGAATGTTTTTATACGTTGGGTGTAAAGTCATTTTTAGTTGAAATTAAATAGAGACTCATGCTGCTTTAATATAAGATTTTGTTGTTTTTATTTTTAGTGTTTGCATTATTTTTTCTCTTAGTAAATATAGACTCTTATAATTCCTAATCTTTTTCATCCTCCTTTCTGCTTCCATTAATCCACATGCTACCCACCGGAATATCTGATCAGAATTTTTCCAGTGTTTTACTTTGTTGATATATCTTCCAAGTTGAGAATTTAAATTTTCTATACAGTTTGTTGTTCCAAGTGATATTCCAAATTCTTCCGACATCCCTAATTTAAATAAAGTTAATGTCTCTTCCATTCCTTCATCCAGTGATTTTACTGCTGAAAGATTTAATTGCCTTAAGTCTTCCCGGATTTCCATTAACATCTGCTTTGCCTGGGTATAAGTTCGTTCCTTATATGCTCTCTGCAGCCTCTTTCTATATTCCTTTTGATCTTCTTCTTTGAGATAACTTACAACGTTTTCTCGCTTATGCCATTGACATCTTTGATGTAAATATTTTTTAGTGAATACTTCATCTAATGCCTTCTTTATTCCCTTTGATCCGTCTGTGACACATAATATTCCTTTCTTATAGTTTAATCCCCTGGCTATTAAACTTTTCAAAAATTGCTTTATTGAACGGCTATTTTCACTCGAACTCTGAATGAAGCCCAAGACTATTTTCTCTCCCTCCATTGATATTCCAAGGGCTATTATTATCCTTTGTTTCGCTAAACTTTTTCCATCAATCAGTATTGCGATTATATCTTTCTCACTTAAATCTCTTTCCTGAAATTCCTCCAAAGCCTTAGATGATGCTTCTATAAACTTCCTGCTGACATTGCTTTGGCTTAATCCAAAACTCTCCATACAATCTTTACTTACTCTTTCATAATCCCGCTGACTTATTCCCAATATCACTTTCTCCATCAGTTCTTCACTCGGAGCCGGTAGCTTTTTTAAAAGCTTATAGTTATTTAAACTTACATTCTTTTCTTCTTCGGTATCTATAACTCTTGGTACTTTTATTCTTACTTTTTCTTCACCTATGAGCACGCTACCGGCATTCGTTCCCCAACGGCTATACCTGCCTTCATTGGGTTTATCATGACTATATCTTACCCCTGAGAGTTCCTGTACTTCTGTTTCCAATATATTTTCTATTAGCAGCTGACTTAACTTAATTTGATTCTGTAGTAATTCAAGTTTCAGCTCCAAATCCAGTGATAAAACAAAGTCTAATTTTTCTTCTTTTATTTTTCTATCTTTAACTAACATTAGAGGGTCTCCTTCGTTTTTAATTTAATTTTTGCAAAAACTTAATTTTACAAACTTAGGAGCCTCTATTTATTTTTTCAACTGAAAATTAATCATTACCATACGTTGATTTTATATAGCAACGAAATTATTTTAAAATAGAATTTTGATAAATAAAAGTATGAGAATATCCATAAAAAAAATTAAAAAGAAAGTTTTAATGGAAGAAGACGATTTTCAAAAACTTCTGAAAAATGCTGAAAAAATTGAAAAGGTTAATATTAATACAGTAGAAGTGCATGAAAATAGTTGGTCCGATTTCTCTTTAAAAAATGCTATGCGAGGTTTGGAAGATGATAATATGCCAAAATATTCTTTAGATGATTTAAAAGAAAAGTGGAGTTGAGAAAAACCGGACAGATAATTCTTGTTAGATACCCGCAAACGGATTTTATAGAAGGTAAATTAAGACCCGCATTACTGCTTTCGAAAGTTCCGGGCAATTATAAGGATTGGCTTCTTTGTATGATTTCAACTAAGGAAAAACAATTATTGAGTGAGATTGATGAAATAATTAATAATGATTCGGAAGATTTTAAAATGTCGGGTTTGAAGTCAGAAAGTGTTATAAGAATATTTAGACTTGCAGTAGTTAGTGAAGAAATTTTATTAGGAAGTATAGGAGAAATTTCAGGTGATAGATTAAAGAGGATTAAAGATAAAATTGCCGAGTGGGTTAGGAATTAGTTTAAGGTAATTTATCATTTTTTTTGTAAACTGAAACCCAGCTATAATGCAGGGTTTTTTTTTAACGTACAGCATTGTTTACGTTTACAATGATTTTAAGCCCGATGATAAAAAAAGTATCGATGAATGTTCAATGTATAGATTCTTAGATGAAAAGGACATTTGGATATAAATATTTAAGGATTCACGACAAACTAATTTCTAACTGAAAATGAGCATAGTATTAAGTGAAATAAACGAAGACAACTGGAGAGAATGCATCCACCTCAAAGTTTCAGAAAAGCAAAAGAGATTTGTTGCTACGAATGAAAACGGACTTGCACTTGCTTATGCTCACAAGGAAATGAATCCAAGAGGAATTTATAATGACGATTTGATTGTGGGATTTATAATGTATGCGCGTGATCCTGATGACGGTGTATATTATATTAACAGATTTATGATTGATGAAAAATACCAGGGCAAGGGCTATGGCAAAGCAGCGTTAAAGATTCTGATTGATCAATTATGCGCAATTGGAATTAAATCCGTCGATATCATTCATAAGCCGGATAACGAAGTTGCAATAAGACTTTACAGGAGCTTTGGATTTGAGCTTACTGAAGATACTCTTGATGATGATGTGATATCACAATTAAAAATAGAGAAATAATTTAAAATTAAATTAATCTGCTGATTGTGCTATATTTAACCCGCCTCGTGAAATTCTGACAGCAAAAAAACTAATTAATAAAAAATCTTGAGTGATATTTTAAAAGTGCAAAAGATTAAAATCCCAAACGGATTAGTAACATTTCTTTTTTCTGATATTGAAGGCAGCACAAAGCTTGCTCAAAAATTTCCCGATATACTTCCTATTGCATTAAACAAACATAACTCCATATTAAAAGAATCGATAGAAAACAATAATGGATTTGTATTTAAAACAGTTGGTGATGCTTTTTGCGCAGCTTTTGAAAATGCTGATGATGCTGTCAATGCCTCCTTAGAATCCCAGCTGAAACTAAATTCAGAAAACTGGAATGAAACTTTAATTAAAGTCAGAATGGGAATTCATTCCGGCGATGCTGAATGGGATGGAGAAAATTATTCCGGATACATTACTCTTGCAAGAGTTCAGAGGATAATGTCGGCTGCCAACGGCGGACAGGTTTTAATCTCGGAAGATGTTTTTAAAAAGGTCAGAGATAATTTTTCATTTCGTGATTTAGGTGAGAGGAGGCTGAAAGACTTAAGACAAACCGAACACCTATACCAGTTTACATCACAAAAGCTTCCGATTGATTTTCCACCATTACACACATTAGATGTAAGACCGAATAATCTTCCGATACAGCTTACAACTTTCATAGGAAGAGAGGGAGAAATGTCAGATATAAAAACTCTGTTATTTAAAACACATCTTTTAACTTTGATTGGTGCGGGAGGTACGGGAAAAACACGAATTGCACTGCAAACCGGTGCCGATGTGATAGATGATTTTGCTAACGGTGTATGGTTTGTTGATCTTGCGCCGTTGATGGAACCGGAGCTGCTTCCACAAACTTTAGCAGAAGTATTGGGTGTTAAAGAAGATCCTAAGAGAGAAATAACGGAAACGATCAGGGATTATTTAAAAGAAAAGGAGATGCTGATTATCCTCGATAACTGTGAACAATTGATTGAAGCCTGTTCAAAGTTATCGGAAAAACTTTTACAAAGCTCGCCGAAACTAAAAATATTAGCAACAAGCCGTGAGGCATTGAGAATTCCGGGAGAGCAAACACTGCGTGTAGCTTCGCTTTCTTTGCCGGATCCAAAAGGGAATAATACTTTAGAGAAGTTAAAGAAATTTGAATCGGTGAGATTATTCCTTGACAGGGCACTCGCAGTGAATCAAAATTTTAAAATTGAAAAATCAAACATCAAAGCCCTTGCAGAGATATGTCATCATCTCGACGGGATTCCACTTGCAATTGAATTAGCAGCAGCACGTGTAAAAGTTTTGTCGCTGGACAAAATCAGGGAACGTCTTAATGACCGGTTTAAATTGCTGACGGGAGGAGAGAGAACGGCACTTCCGAGACAGCAGACACTCAGGGCATTGATTGATTGGAGTTACGATTTGCTTTCGGAACAGGAAAAAAAGTTATGGCAAAGGTTATCTGTATTTGCCGGAGGATGCACGATGGAAGCAACTGAAGAAATCTGCGGAGACATTAATATTGATAAGTATGACATTCTGGATCTTTTAAACAACCTTATTGAAAAATCAATTATTATCTTTGATGAAGACAAGGAAAGATACAGGATGCTGGAAACGATCAGGCAATACGGAAAGGAAAAATTAGAAGATTCAAATGAACTTGAAGGTATGATGAATAATCATTTGAAATATTTTATGGAAAGAGCAGAGTTCATAAAACCAAAATTGATCGGTCCGGATTTAAAAGAATGGCTGAATAAATTAGATGAAGATTATTCCAACTATCAGTCAGCCTTAACATGGACTTTAGAAGGAAATAAAAGAGAAGAAGGTCTCTGCCTTGCAGTAGCACTTTGCAAATACTGGCATATACGCGGATACATTTCCGAAGGAAGACGCTGGCTGTCATCAGTATCACAGCAAAGAAATGATATACCAAAACCTGCACTTGCAAGTATTTTGAATTACTTAGGTGTGTTTGATTATGCACAGGGTGAATATGACCGTGCCCAGATTGAGCTTGAAGAAGCATTTGAAGTGAGACGGGAATCAGGAGATAATAAAAGTATTGTAGACGGACTGAATATTTTAGGATTACTTGCTTATGATAAAGGTGAATATGAGAAAGCCAGAAAATTACATGAAGAATGTTTAAGGCTTCAGAGGGAGATAGGTGATAAATCAGGAATTGCGACGAGCATATGTAATCTCGGGCTTGTTTTTCAGAATATTAAGATCAAAGAAAATGAAAAGATTATTGAACCTCTTTACAAAGAAGGGTTAAAAATTTTCAGAGAATTAGGAGATACACGAAACATTGCAACATTCCTTAATTTTCTCGGGAATGATTTTTTGGATAAAAATGATTACGAAAATGCAAGATCTCATTACGAAGAAAGTCTTGATTTATTCAGGGAATTAGGAAACATTCGCGGAATAGCATTCTGTCTGGGAAATTTGGCTATCCTTTTTAAAAATCAGGGGGATTTTTTTAAAGCAAAGACATTGCTTGAAGAAAGCTTATCTCTTTCCGAAAGTTCAGGTGATAAATTCGGAATTGCAATGAACTTAACTAATTCAGGCGAAATATCTATTTATCAAAAAGAATATGACCAGGCATACACTTTCTTAAAGAAAGGCCTGACAATGCTGCTTGAATTAAGAAATAATCTTTATATATCCTGCAACCTTCTTGAATTTATTCAAATAGCCATTCATAAAAAAAATTTCAATAATGCGGTAATACTCCTGGGTGTAATTGAAAATGCCATGAAATCAATCGGTGCTGTATTCGATACGGAAATTCAAATTAAATATGAAGCGACATTATTATCCTTGCGTAAAGAATTAAAAGAAGAAGAATTTTCAATCCGGCTCAATGAAGGGAAATCAATGACACTGGAAAAGGCATCTGAACTTGCATTTTTCAATGAATAATAATTAATGAATAATAATCAATGAACAATGATCAATGTCAAACGGCAGATGTCAAATATCAATTTGTCTCGAATTATAAATTGTAACTCGTAATTTGTAATTCCTAATTCCTAATTCTTATTTCTTAATTGAATGAATATCCCAACAGGAACAGTCACATTCCTTTTCACCGACATTGAAGGCAGCACGAAGCTTGCACAGGATTTTCATGATTTACATATCGGGTTGTTTAAAAAACACAATGAGATATTATATAAAGCAGTAGAATCCAATAATGGTTTTGTTTTTAAAACTATCGGGGATTCCATTTGCTGTGCTTTTGAAAATGCAAGTGATGCAGTTAGAGCTGCGTATGATGCTCAGATGATGGTTAATTTTGAAAAATGGAATGAAGCAGTGATTAAAGTAAGAATGGGAATTCACAGCGGTGAAGCGGAATGGAACGAAAATGATTATGTGGGATATATGACTCTTTCAAGAACTCAGATAATCATGTCTGCTGCTTATGGTGAACAGATTCTCATTTCGAATAATGCTTATGAACTTGCTAAAGAAAAAATTCCAAGTGAGATTTCATTCCGCGATTTAGGTGAAAGACGTTTGAAAGATTTGATTCATCCAACACGTATTTATCAAATCATTTCAGCTGAACTTCCTTCAGATTTTCCACCATTAAAAACTCTGGATGCCAGTCCGAATAATTTACCTGTTCAACTCACAAGTTTCATAGGACGTGAAGAAGAAATGATGCAAGTTAAGAAGTTAATAAAACAAACTCATTTATTGACGCTCACAGGTTCGGGTGGTTCAGGTAAGACTCGTCTTGCTTTGCAGGTTGCGGCGGGTGTGATAGATGACTTTGCAAATGGAGTTTGGTTTGTTCATCTGGCATCAATATTCGATCCGGCGCTTTTACCACAGGCAATAATGAAAGTATTCGGACTGAAGGAAGAACCGAAAAGAAGTTTGGAAGATACGCTATGTGATTACTTAAAGGATAAAGAAATTTTAATCATACTTGATAATTGTGAACACTTAATTGAGCAGTGTGCTAAGTTAACAGAGAAACTTTTATGCACTAGTCCGAAATTAAAAATCATCGCAACAAGCCGTGAAGCTCTTCGTTGTTCCGGCGAGCAAACTTACAGAGTATTATCCCTTGATACACCAAATCCAAAAGATAAAATATCTCCGGAGAAATTAAGTCAATATGAAGCGGTGAGACTATTTATAGAAAGAGCAATGTCAGTTGATTCCACATTTCATGTGAATAATAATAATGCACATGCACTTGCACACATATGTTATCAGCTCGACGGAATTCCACTTGCAATTGAACTCGCCGCCGCACGGACAAAAGTTTTATCAGTAGAAAAAATTTGTGAAAGATTAAATGACAGATTCAATTTATTAATCGGAGGAAAAAGAACAGCATTGCCCAGGCAGCAGACGCTCAAAGCATTAGTAGATTGGAGTTATGATTTACTTACTGAAAAAGAAAAAATATTATGGAGAAGATTAACAGTCTTTGCAGGTGGATGGACAATAGAAGCAGCGGAGGAAGTTTGTTTTGATGAGAAAATAAAAAAAGAAGATGTGCTTGAGTTGTTAAATCAATTGACGGAGAAGTCAATAATAATTTTTGAGAGAGAGAAAGAGCGATACAGGGTATTAGAAACTTTGAAACAGTATGGTGAAGAAAAGCTTAGAGAAGCAAACGAGGAGGAGGAGATATTATCAAAGCATTTGCATTATTTTGTCGAGATTTCTGAAACAGCAGAACCCAAATTAAACGGAAGTGAAATACAGATTTGGCTGGAAAAACTGGAAGCAGATCATATTAATCTTCGATCTGCAATTGAATGGTCAATCAGGGATGGCAACAAAGAGGAAGGTTCACGCCTTGCAGAAGCATTAGGATATTTCTGGATCATACGTGGACATTACTCAACCGGTAGGCGACTGCTGGAAAGCATATTGGATAAAGCGCAAGGAGTTAGTCGAAATTTACTGGCGAAACTATTGAATAGATTAGGTTCAATTGTCATGAATCTGGGCGAATATGAACAGGCTCAGAAGTATTATGAAGAGAGCCTTTCACTAAGACGAGAGATGGAAGATAAGAGGGGCATTGCTGTCTCTCTCAACAGCTTGGGAGGTGTAGCATTTCATCAGGGAAATTATGAGCAGGCACAGAGGCTTTATGAAGAGAGCCTCGCATTATCACGTGAGGTAGGAGAAGAACGCGGCATTGCTACATCTCTCAACGGCTTAGGAATTGTAGCACTTGATCGGGGGAATTATGAACAGGCTCAGAAATTTTATGAAGAGAGCCTGACAATATCATTTAAGAGAGAAGGTAAACGCGGCATTACTGACTCTGTCCCTCTCAATAACCTGGGGGATATAGCATATAATTGGGGAAATTATGAACAGGCACAGAAGCTTTATGAAGAGGGCCTTGCATTATCATGGGAGATTGGAGAAAAAGGTGGAATTGCTCACTCTCTCAATAACCTGGGAAATGTAGCACTTGATAAGGGAGATTATGAACAGGCCCAGAAACTTTATGAAGAGAGCCTTGCATTAACTAGGGAGATGGGAGAAAAACGCGGCATTGCTCACTCTCTCAATAACCTGGGAAATGTAGCACTTGATAAGGGAAATTATGAACAGGCTGAGAAGTTTTTTGAAGAAGGCCTCGCATTAACTCGGGAGATGGGAGAGAAACGAGGTATTGCTGCATCTCTAAGTAACTTGGGTAACGTAGCGCGTAATCAAGAAAATTATGGACAGGCTCAAAAGTTTTATGAAGAGAGCCTCACTTTAAGATTTGAGATGGAAGATAAAACTGGAATTGCTGAGTCTCTCAAAGGCTTGGGAAATGTTGCACATAATCAGAGGAATTATGAACAGGCTCAGAAGTACTATGAAGAGAGCCTGACATTAAGACACGAGATTGGAGATAACAGTGGCATTGCTGAGTCTCTCAACAGCTTGGGTAATTTTGCACTTAATCAAGGAAATTATGAGAGTGCCCAGAAGTTTTATGAAGAAAGCCTTATCCTGAGGCTTGAGACCGGATATAAACATAAAATATCCCATAATCTATTAGGATTCGCCGGGATTTTGTGTGCTGCTAATAAACTGTCCATGGCAGTAATGCTGCTAGGTGCCGTAGACGCAGCACTTAAATTTATGGGCACAATTTTACATAAAGATGGACAAAAGCTTCAAGAACAAATAATCAATAAGCTTCATGAAAAGTTAAGTGATGAAGAATTTTCGAAATACTTTGAAGAAGGAAAGAAGCTAACATTCGAACAGGCGGCGGAGCTGGTGCTGTCAATGAATAATGAGTAATGAATAATGATTAATGAATACTGGGTGAATAGAAACTTTTACTTTCAACTTTTAACTTTTAACTTATGCCTCCAACAGGAACAGTCACATTCCTTTTCACAGACATCGAAGGCAGCACTAATCTGGCTCATAAATTTCCTGAAAGACGAAAGGAAATTTTAGAGCGGCACGATTCAATACTTAAAAGTGTAACCGAATTATATAATGGATTTGTTTTTAAAACAGTCGGGGATGCTTTTTGTATAAGTTTTCAAAATGTGAATGATGCAATTATTGCAGCTGTTGAATCTCAAAAAAAGTTTTTAGAAGAATATTTAGAAGAGCATAAAGTGAGAGTAAGAATGGGAATCCACAAAGGTGAAGCTGAATGGATCGGAGATGATTACAGGAGCTATCTTACTTTAAGCAGGGTTCACAGAATAATGTCAGCAGCAAACGGGGGGCAGGTACTAATTTCGGAGGATGTTTATTTTGAAGTAGAGGATATCAATTATTCCGAAAAGAACAGAGAGGAAAATGAAATTTCATTCCTTGATTTGGGCAAAAGAAAATTAAAAGATATTTTCAGTCCGATACAACTTTATCAGGTATTATCACCCGGTATTCAGTCGGAGTTTCCGGCTTTAGATTTACTTGATGCAAAACGGAATAATCTGCCGGTGCAGTTGACAAGTTTTGTCGGAAGGGAAAAAGAAATTAAAGAGATAAAAGAACTTTTACAAAATACACATTTGCTTACTTTACTTGGATCCGCGGGAACCGGTAAAACACGGCTCTCATTACAAATAGCGGCTGAATTAATTGATAACTTTACAAATGGTATCTATTTTTCGGAAGGACTGGAAACATATAAAAAAATTTTAAAAAAGAATATAGATTTTGATAAGAAGCTAAAAGCAGACGCATTAATGGCTTGCGGTTATTTAGCAACCCAGACCGGTGAATATGGGTCCGCGGAAAACTACTTGAATGATAGTCTGGAATATTATAAAGTTTCTAAAGATAGAGGGAGCATGAGTGAATGCCTCAATGCTTTTGGTATTCTGTATTTTAGTAAAGAGGAATGGGGAACTGCAAGTAAATATTATGAAGAGGGCTTAATTATTGCAAGAGAAACAAATTCAAGACAAACGATAGCAGACATACTGAGTAACTTAGGTACAATAAAAGTTGCCTACGGTGAGTTTAATACTGCTATTAAAAACTTTGAGGAAGCTTTATCGGTATACCGTGAAAATAAAAATCAAAATTTAATAGCAAGAATGCTTGTAAATTTGGGCAGCTCTTATTATCAAAATGGAGATATTGAAAAAGCCAGAAAATATCTTGAAGAAGGATTAATAGTAACGCAGGAGATAGGCGATCATAATGCAATGGCAATTACACTTTTTAATCTGGCGAATTTATGGTATTCCCAAGCTAATTATTCCGGAGCAGAGCAACTTTACGAACAAGTGTATTCAATTTCAAAGGAATACGGTTATTCTAATATCTTAGACCGGTCTTTTATAAAGCTGGGGGATATAGCATTAATACAGAACAAAGTTTCGAAAGCAAAAGAGATTTATCTGGAGTGTATAAACATTCTAAACAAAAAATCGGACAAGCATAAACTGGCATTAGTTTTCTTTGGATTGGCAAACTATAACTTTACAGTCAAAGATTTTGAAACGTCGTCCAAATTTTGGAATAACCGAAAGTCTTTATGAAACAATAAAATTTAAATTGTCAAAGTCACGTTTAAATGAATCAACAATGTTTTAAATGAGTTGAAAAAATTATCGGGTGAAGAAAAATTTAATCTTAATTTTAATAAAGGGAAATCAATGACAATCGAACAGGCTATTGAGCTTGCCATATCAATCGGCAATTAACGATTTTTTATTATTGTAATTTGTAATTTATAATTTAATGAGCATTCCTACCGGAACGGTTACATTTCTTTTTACCGATATTCAAGAAAGCACCAAGCTGGCGCAGAAGTTTCCGTATATGGCTCTTTCCAATGAATATTGAAACCGGTAACTGATTGATAATGATTTAAGAAAAAAAGGACTACAAAAGCAAAATATACTTTTGTATTTTAAGTAAAATAAAATTATAACGAAAGGAAACATACATTGAAATACTCAGAGATGAAATATCAAAGACCTGATATTAATGAGGTCGGTAAAAATCTAAAACAATTGTTAGTTAAATTTAATCAGTCAAAGAGTTTTGGTGAGCAGGATAAAGTATTAAAAAAAATAAATGAATTTCGAACTGAGTTTGAATCTATGAATGCAATAGCTAGTATAAATTATTCTAATGATACTACCAATAAAAATTTTGAAGATGAGCAGGATTATTTTGATAATAATTCTCCCTTGTATGACGATTACTTAAACGAGTTTTATAGATCACTTGTTGATTCAAAGTTTAGAAAAGAGCTCGAAGAGAAATATGGGAAACAGCTTTTTGATATCGCAGCTTTTAAACTAAGTGTTATAAGCCCTGAGGTAATTGAAGAATTAAAAAAAGAAAATCATCTTAAAAGCATGTATACGAAATTAAAGGCTTCCGCATTGATAAAATTCGACGGCAAAGAAAAAAACCTTCAGGAGCTTGAACCTTTCACTAAATCGGAAAATCGTGACACAAGGAAAAATGCTTCCGAATCTTATTGGAATTTCTTTTCTGAAAATTCAAAAGAGTTTGATTCTTTATATGATGAGCTTGTACAGTTGAGGAATTCTATTGCAAAAAAATTAGGTTATAAAAATTTTGTAAAATTAGGTTATCAAAGGATGCAAAGATTGGGTTATGAAGAAAAAGAAGTTGCTGACTTCAGAGAATATATAAAAAAATATGTAGTGCCATTGGCAAATAAGTTAAGAGAAAAGCAGAGGGAACGTTTGGGATTGGATTCATTAAAGTATTACGACATAAAGGTTTTATTTAAAAACGGAAATGCAACTCCGAAGGGTTCACCCGAGTGGATAATGGATAACGGAAAAAAAATGTATGAAGAACTTTGCGACGAGACCGGGGAATTTTATAACTTTATGATGAAAAACGATTTGATGGATGTATTTATAAGGAAAGGAAAAGATGCCGGCGGATTTTGCAATTATATTTCAAAATATAAGAGCCCGTATATTTTTGCAAATATGAACGGAACTGAAGATGACATTACTGTATTGACTCATGAAGCCGGACATGCATTCCAGGCATATTGCAGCAGACATTTTGAAAATTCGGAATACAATTTTCCGTCGAATGAAGCGTGTGAAATTCATTCAATGAGTATGGAATTTTTAACACACCCGTGGATGAATTTATTTTTTAAAGAGGATACGGAAAAATTTAAATACTCACATTTGATTGAATCGGTTTTATTTCTTCCATACGGAGTATTGGTAGATGACTTTCAGCATTGGATTTATGAAAATCCGGATGCCTCTCCGGAAGCAAGAAAATTAAAATGGAGAGAGCTTGAAAAAATTTATATGCCTCAACTTGACTACGAAGGAAATGATTTTTTGGAAAAAGGGGGACGATGGCAGAGGCAAAGCCATATCTATGAAATGCCGTTTTACTATATTGATTATTGTCTTGCACAAATTTGTGCGTTTCAATTTTGGAGTAAGGCAATTCACAACGGAAACGGTGAATATAAAAATGCATTAAGCGATTATATAAAACTCTGCAATGCCGGAGGCAGCAGGTCTTTCCTGGAATTGGTAAAATATGCAAATCTCGAATCACCGTTTGAAGAAGGAGTGATAAAGAAATTAATGGATGAAATTGAGGCTTATATTGATAGTGTGGATGATAGTAATTTTAATTAGTTACAAGTTACGAGTTATGAGTTACAAGTTACGAGTTACAAGTTACGAGTTACGAATTACAAATTACAAATTACAAATTACAAATCACAAATCACAAATTACCATAGACTGTCTTTCCGTCAGAGTCCGAAAGGCACGAGATTCTGACTGTGGACAAGGAAGTTTAATTGAGAATTAAAAAATTAGGAATTAATAATTAAAAATTTAAAATTATGAAAGTATTATGAAATTTTCCGAAATGAAATATGTAAGACCTGACATAAATGAAGTCGGTAAAAAATTTACACAATTAATAAATGACTTTAAAAAAGCAAAGAGCTTTGAAGAAGAAGATTCAGTGATTGGAAAGATTAATGATTTAAAAAATGAATTTAATTCGATGAGCGTGATTGCATCTGTAAATCATGAAATTGATACTACAAATGAATATTATTCTAAAGAATATGATTATTTTGATGACTGCATACCGGTATTTGAGGATTATATAAACGATTTTTACAAAGGATTGGCAAGCTGCAATAACAAAGATCTCCTTATTGAAAAATACGGGAAGCTTTTATTTTTAAAGGCAGAGCTTAAGAATAAATGTCTGAATAATTCTATTATTGTAGACCTGCAAAAGGAAAATCATTTAATCAGTGAATATTTACGGCTTTTAGCTTCAGCAAAAATTAACTTCGAAGGGAAAGAAAGAAATTTGAATGGCCAACCCACGATGCATGTGAGATACACTCAATGAGTATGGAATTTTTAACATATCAATGGATGAATTTATTTTTTAAAAATGATACCGATAAATTTAAATTCTCCCACATAAATAAATGTGTAACATTCCTTCCTTCCGGAGTCCTTGTAGATCACTTTCAGCATTGGATTTATGAAAATCCAGCAGCTTCTCCCGATGAAAGAAAATCAAAATGGAGAGAACTTGAGAAAATTTATATGCCTCATCTTGATTATGGTGATAATGAATTTTTAGAAAACGGCGGTAGATGGCAAAAGCAAACACTTATCTACGAACATCCTTTTTATTATATCGATTATTGTCTTGCTCACATATGTGCTTTTCAGTATTGGAGCAAAGCAATTGTAAACGGCAACGGAGAATTTGAAAAAGTTTTGAGTGATTATATAAAACTTTGTGAAGCGGTGGAAGCATGTCATTTCTTGAATTAGTAAAATATGGAAATCTCGAATCAACGTTTGAAGAGAGTGTGATAAAGAAGCTGGCGAACGAGATTGTGACTTACATTGACAGTGTTGATGACGGTAAGTTTAATTAATTATAAATTACTAACATCAAAAAGATATTTTTATGAAATTTTCTGAAATGAAATACCTCAGACCCGATATAGAAGAATTCAAAAAAAATTTTGAAATTTCCCTGAATGTTTTCATTAATTCAAAAAGTTATGAAGAGGCAAAACAAGAAATGGATACGATAATAAATTTGAAAAAAGAATTTGATACAATGAGCACATTATGTTACCTGAAATTTTATATTGATACAAAGGACGAAAAATTTATGCTGGAGCAGGAATTTTTTGATTCTCATGGTCCTGTTGTTACAAATATTTATTTAAACTTTTATAAAGCCATTTTACAATCCAAATTTAAAGAAAATATTACCAAAAAATACGGAAGACAGATAATCAATATTGCAGAAACGGAAGTCAAAAGTGTAAGTTCGGGAATAGTTGAAGATAAACAGAAAGAAAATTTATTATGCAGTGAATATACAAAATTGATATCGTCTGCTATAATCCGGTTTGATGGAAAAGAAATGAATTCAGGAGGATTATTTCCTTACTTTGTTTCAAAAGACAGGGGGATCAGAAAGAAATCAAATGAAGCTTACTGGGATTTCCATTCCGGAATTTCAGAGACACTTGATAAAATTTTCGACGAACTGGTAAAATTGAGAAACAATATGGCATTGAAATTAGGATACAAGAATTTTGTAGGCCTCGGTTATCATTTATTATACAGGACTGATTATGATTCTAAAATGGTAAAAAAGTTTGGTGACAATATACTTAAATATTTTCTTCCGTTAAGCAATAAGTTAAAAGAAAGAAAAAGAATCCGGCTTGGTCTGGATAAGATTTTATATTATGATCAGATTCAATTCAAATCAGGCAATGCTGAACCAAAGGGTGATCCGGAATCGATAGTTGAAAACAGTCAGAAAATGTATAATGAACTTTCAGAAGATACAAAATATTTTTTTAAATTCATGACTGATAATAATCTTTTGGATTTATATAACAGGATAAATAAGCTGAGCGGAGGATTTTGCTCGTATATAGAACTTTATAAAAGTCCTTTTATTTTTGCAAACATGAACGGAACCGCAAATGATGTAATGGTTTTGACACATGAAGTAGGTCATGCATTTCAGAAATATATGAGCAATAATTTTTATTTCCCGGAGTATACTCATCCGAATACAGAGACGGCAGAGATACATTCTATGAGCATGGAATTTTTTACTTACCCATGGATGGAATTATTTTTTAAAGAGGATACGGATAAGTTTAAATTTTCACACATTGAAGGTTTTGTTTCAAGACTTTCATTTGGTGTAATGGTAGATTCATTTCAGCACTGGGTTTATGAAAATCCGAATATTGAACCGCCCGAAAGAAATCTTAAATGGAAAGAACTCAAGAAAAAATATTTACCGACTTTGGATTTCGACGGATTATCTTTTCTTGAAAATGGAAATTTGTGGAAAGATATTTTTCATATTTTTCATTACCCTTTTTATTTTATAGATTACAATCTTGCATCAATGTGCGCACTGCAATTCTGGAGTAAAGCAATTAAAAATGACAAAGGAAATTTTAAGGAAGCCTGGAATGACTATGTTAATTTGTGCAGACTCGGAGGCAGTAAATCATTTCTTGAACTTTTGAAAGAAGCAAATCTTGAATCTCCATTTGATGAAGAGGTGATCCGGAAGCTGGCTAATGAAGTGGATGAATATTTGGAAAGTATTGATGATAGTAAATTTAATTAGTCTTTTACAAGTTAAATTAATTTCAAAATGGTAAGAAAATTATTTAGTTGAACTTTTTGGTTCTGGCTATGCCAGTTTAAGAATTAAGAATTAAGAATTACCAATCAGAGACTTCCTGATTAACTTAACAGCTTTCTACAAGGACTTGTCCAACCTTATGCTGTAATTTTTATTCCAATTCGGTTATGCCAATAATCTATAATACTAATTCTATCTGCAATAGAATGACAAGGCCATACTATTTTTTTACCCATTCTTCTGCTAACTTGTCGGCTTCCTCATTAGTAAGAAAATTTCCAGATTCAATTTGCTTGTCAGATTCCAGAATTCTTTCCATTTGCCAATCTGATAACTTAGGAAACGATGAAAGTTTATATCTATTATCAATTATTTCTTTTACCGATAATAAAAAATCTTCATCGTTAATATTTTCAATACTTTCGTGTAAAATGCTTTTAATTTCTTCTGAGGACATATGAACTTATTTAATTTTAACTTAAATAGTTAATTCAGATTATATCGTTTAAGAAAGAAATTCAAACCCAATTTTCGCTCGATAATAAAAATCATTACCGTCCAAAACATTTTCATAAAATAAAAAATTATTAACTAAGATTAATAAAATATTTAAATACATTTTGTAATTAGCAATTTTTCAACCCCCACCCTGCCCTCAATTCCATTACGTTAAGGAGCTTTTTCTAACCCTCACCCCTGCCCCTCTCCCACTGGGAGAGGGGTTAGGGGAGAGGGTATGATTGATAAACTGTTTGACATTCCTTAACTTAATTGTATTGACCGAACCCTCCCCCGTTGGGGAGTCTGTCTCAAAACATCTTTTAACCACATAGACACAGAGGTCACATAGCTTAATTTGTTATAAAAATCCACTTCTCTATTTTCTATGTGTCTATGTGGTTCAATAAAATATAGTTTTGAGACACACTCTGGGGAAGGGTTCGGGAGGGGTCATAATTTTTTGAGTACTATTTATTTGGATTTTCGAAAGTTTAATTAATATATTTAAAATAAGAAAAACGTTTTGGACGCTACTATAATAAAAATTAATAGAAGTATTCTTTCTTTTACCCACTTCTTACCTTGTAATCCAACTCCAATAACGTTATTTTTGTAACACAGAAAAAATTCTTAAAGTCCTGCCTAAGTATTTTAATAATCATTACATTTAATTTAAAATCATTGAAAAATTTGTCATATAATACAAAGTTAAGAAATATTGCAATCATTGCACACGTTGACCATGGAAAGACAACACTTGTTGATCATATGTTCAGGCAAAGCGGAATGTTCAGGGAAAATCAGGAAGTTGCCGAGCGCGTAATGGATAATATGGATCTCGAACGGGAAAGAGGAATTACAATTGCTGCAAAAAACTGTTCCGTAAAGTGGGAGGATGTAAAAATAAATATCCTGGATACTCCCGGTCACGCAGATTTTGGAGGTGAAGTAGAGCGTGCATTGATGATGGTTAACGGCGTAATACTTCTTGTCGATGCATCCGAAGGTCCGCTGCCCCAGACAAGATTTGTATTAAAAAAAGCACTCGAAGCAAATTTAAAAATAATTGTCATCATAAATAAGATTGACAGAAAAGATGCAAGGGCTCAGGAAGTGCTTAATGAAGTTTATGATTTGTTTATTGATCTCGATGCAAATGAAGAACAAATAGAGTTTCCGGTTCTATATGCAATAGGTCGCGAAGGTATTGCACAAAAGACTCTGGAAGAAAACGGCAAAGATTTGAGTTTGTTATTTGAAACTATCATCGAAGAAATTCCTCCACCTTCTTTTGATCCGGATGAGCCGTTTCAGTTGCTTGTCGCTGATCTTGATTATTCAGATTATGTCGGCAGGCTTGCGATCGGAAAAATTGCAAACGGCTCAATTAAGCAAAACGATGAACTTGTATGTATAAATGAGGAAGGTGTTGCAATGCCTTTGAAAATTTCGAAAGTGCAGATATACGACGGCATAAATTTCAAAGATGCAGACTCGGTGATGGCAGGAGATATTGCAATACTTGCGGGCATCGAAGACGTTCATATCGGTGATACGATTTGCAATAAAGAAAATCCGAAACCATTAAAAAGAATTGCCGTGGATGAGCCGACCATTTCAATGTTGTTTTTTATAAATACTTCTCCTCTCTCGGGGAAGGAAGGAAAGATAGTTCAGTCAAATAAAATACGTGATCGGCTTCATAAGGAAACATTAAGTAATGTTGCATTGAAAGTTGAAGATTCTCCGGACGGTGAAAGTTTTGTTGTGAAAGGAAGAGGCGAGTTTCAGATGGTAATATTAATTGAAACAATGAGAAGAGAAGGATATGAGCTTAGTGTAGGAAGGCCGCAGGTTATTTACAAAAAGAAAGACGGGAAAAAGCTTGAGCCGATAGAACATTTATTTATTGATTGTGATGAAAGTTTTGTAGGAATTGTTTCCGAAAAACTCTCACGAAGAAAGGGAAGAATGATCAACCTTGTAAATCACGGGACGGGCCGCGTGAGAATGGAATTTACAATTCCTTCGCGTTCACTGATAGGATATAGAAATGAATTCCTGACCGATACAAGAGGCACCGGAATAATGAATTCATATCTTCAGGGTTATGAAGAATTTCGCGGAGATTTTCCAACACGATTGACAGGTTCTATGGTTTCCGACCGGATGGGTACAGCGCTTTCATATTCTTTGTATAATCTCGAGCCGCGAGGAACATTGTTTAGTGTCCCGAATGATCCGGTATACGAAGGAATGATTGTTGGTGAGCATAACAGGGACAATGATCTCGATGTGAATCCGACTAAAGGCAAAAAGCTTTCCAACATGCGTGCTTCGGGAAAAGATGAAAGTATGATTTTGACTCCTGTTGTTCCGATGACTCTTGAAAAAGCGATAGACTTTATTAAAGATGATGAGCTTGTTGAAGTTACTCCAAAAAGCATACGGCTTAGAAAAGGAATGTTGTCTTCTCAGACAAGACACACGCAAAGAGGTAAAACATTTTCGGCAGTTAGCAGTTGATAGTTGATAATTGATAATTGATAATTGATAGTTGAATTTACGAATCATATTTTAATTTGTAATTTGTAATTTGTAATTTGTAATTTGTAATTTGTAATTTGTAATTTGTAATTGAGTATGTCTTTCCCCAATCAATTATCGCTGTTAAGAATAATTTTGTCGCCGGTATTTTTATTTTTATTTCTTTCTGAAAATTCATTTTACAAAAAAATTTCACTTTTAGTTTTTTTAATTGCAGTATCGACTGACTGGTATGACGGCTGGCATGCGAGAAAATACGGATTGGTAAGCAAAGTAGGAATCTTCCTTGATCCGCTTGCAGATAAGATACTTACGTCGTTTGCTTTCATTGGTTTTTATATGATAGGAATAATGCCGCTTTGGATGGTAGTAGTAATCGTTGTCAGGGACATTATTATAACTTTGCTTCGTTCGTATGAAGAAATAAAAGGCAGGACAATGAAAACAACTTTTACTGCCAAAACAAAAACCTTTGTGCAAATGACTTATATTTTTTTGATTGTAATTTTAATCGGCATGACGACATTTAATATCAGCCCGGATTTAAAAACTTCAGTATTGGATTTACTAAATTCTAAAGTAAATTATTTTATAATGCTTTTTATAACATTGATAACACTTTACACAGGAGTATCGTATTTCTTTGAAAGGAAAAGTAATAAAATTTGAGAGCAATAATTAAAAAGAAAAAAATTGTTGATGCCGATGCAAAGGTAGATTTTTTTAGTGTAATATTTTCAAGTTTTTTTTATTCGGGATTTTTTCCAACGATCAGCGGAACGATCGGGAGTCTGGCATCATTGATAATTTTCTTTTTTGATATTTTCTATAATCCGGTTGTGCTTTTGATTTTAATATTGCTTACTTTCTTTATAGGAATTTATACATCAGAAAGAATGATAAAAAGATATGGAGATGATCCATCTGTTATTGTAATAGATGAAGCAGTCGGAATGTGGCTGACAATATTAATTTTTATATCCTTTCCTGGCACGGATTTAAGCTGGTTCTACATTTTAGTTTGTTTTCTTTCGTTCCGAATATTTGACATATTAAAATTACAGCCCGCAAGATATTATGATAACTTAAAAACAGCATATGGAATAATGATGGATGATATTATAGCTGCGGTCTATGCGGGAGTATTGGCTTATCTGATTTCTCTTTCAAGATATAATCCGTTTTAAATGTGAAATGTCAAACGTCAAATGTGAAACATCAGATGTGAAATTTAAATGTTACATCAAATCTAAAATCTAAAATCTAAAATCGAAGTGAGGTCGAAGCTAATTTCAATCGGTGATGAGATACTAATTGGACAGATTGTAAATACAAATGCAGCTTATTTAGGAGACAAACTTTTCTCGATAGGAATACCTGTAGAAAAGACTGTAGTGATAGGGGATGTAGAGAGTATGCTGCTTTCTGAATTTGAAGACTCGATCAGGAATTATGATGTTACAATTATTACTGGCGGATTAGGGCCAACACACGATGATATTACCAAGCCGGCTTTAACGAAATTTTTTAATGATGAACTGATAACGGATGAAAAAGTTTTGAAACATGTAAAAAATATTTTTTCTTCAAGAAATTTAATAATGCCGGTTGTGAATGAAGCACAGGCATTAGTTCCTAAAAATTCAAAGGTAATATGGAATACTAACGGTACTGCTCCCGGGATCTGGATAGAGAAAAATAATAAAATTTTTATAGCTATGCCCGGCGTGCCTTATGAAATGAAATCTATGTTTGATAATGAGATCATACCCGGTCTCAATTTTTTTTTCACCGGCAAAATTAATTCCGTTTTGTTACAAAAAACTTTACTTACGACCGGTCTTGGAGAATCGACACTAAGTAGTATGCTTGGAGATATTAAAGGACTTATTGGCGGCAGCAAACTGGCTTTTCTTCCTTCTGCAACAGGAGTTCGATTAAGAATAAATGTCGAAGGAGAAAATGAGAAAGAAGCGATAACGAAGATGTATGAAATTGAAAATAGAATAAGAGCAAAAGTTGAAATATACATTTACGGGGTAAATGATGAGGAGCTTGAAAAAATTATTGGAGATATTCTAAGAGATAGAAGACAAACATTATCCGTAGCAGAGTCATGCACAGGAGGAATAATTTCATCGAGAATAGTTAGTGTTGCCGGTAGCTCGGATTATTATGCCGGAGGTGTCTGTGCGTATTCCAATAAAGAAAAATTCAAATTGCTTAATGTCGGGGAAGAAACAATAAAAAAATACGGAGCGGTAAGCGAGCAAACTGCTACAGAGATGGCACTGGGAGTTAGGGAACTAATGGAAACAGATTTTGCAATATCTACAACAGGGATCGCAGGACCTGGAGGCGGCTCTGAGAAAAAACCGGTTGGGTTGATGTGGATAGGATTTTCAAGCAAAGAAAAAACTTATGCAAAGGATTTTTTATTTGGTGACAACAGGCAAAGAAATATTCAAAGAGCATCACAGAGAGCTTTGGAAATTTTAAGAAGAGAACTTTTGAATTTAGAAATTAAATTCTGAATTTTTATATTATATCCTATCAAAATAAAAAACCTGCCACGAATTGTCACGAAAAAATATCATTACAAATTTTTTTAGGTCTTCTGAAAAAGGATTTCAAACATGTAAATATTATATTTAAAATAGAAATATTTGGTACGACTGTATACTGGTATACTCATAATTCATTTTGTTAATTAGTGTTAACTAGTGATTATTCGTGGCAATGTTTTACTTTTAATAATCAAGCGGTTATGTTGAGTTAATTTGGTAAGAAGCTTTTTACAGTTGAAACAGAAAACTCTTAATTATATATTATCAACATAAAAAAAATTTCAAAAAATTAAATACAGATAATGAAAAACTTCTTTAACTTTTTTAAAAGTAGTTTCAAGGGATTAATTATCGTAAGCATTTTTACTGTTATCGGAATTGAGGTATTTCAGGGACAGGGAACCAGCAATATGTTCAACTATGACGAAAGTGATCCATACATTGACAGACCTACAAGAGAAGCATTGCAGCATGTTGTTGAAGGCGACGGTAACTTTGATATTATTACAGATGAATTAGGTTTTGATAATTTCGAAATTGGTAATGACTTTGCAGAGCAAATGCTCGTTTCAAATCCCAGAAATCCTGCTAATATGCAGTTTGGTGTAAATAGTTCAAGCGGGCAAAACGCTCACTATACACTTAACGGGCATGATTGGTTTACAAGCAATCCAAGTTACCATCCTTCGATTTGCTGCGATCCATGGTCAGCGTGGGACAGTCTCGGAGTTTTGCATTACGCTTCCGGTGTCAGCGGTCAATATGTTTATAATTCCACTGACGGCGGTCAAACTTACGGACCTCCGGTTCTTTCTGTAAATGGCGCTGACAGAAACACAATCGCTACTGATCAGACTAACGGACCTTATTCCAATTATCTTTACGCTGCGATTACCGGTGCCGGTTCTACCGGACCATTTACAAGAAGTACAGACGGAGGAGCAACCTGGGCACAAACATATACTGCGTCAAATAATATACCCGGGGTTATGATAGCAGTTGGTCCTAACGGAAGTGTTCAGGGAGGAACTGTTATGTATGTAACAAATACGGGCTCTACTGCTGCTGTCACTTACACATTCCACAGATCTAATGACGGTGGAGCTTCGTTTACACCGGTGTCATCACTCAATGTTGCAGGTTATGTCGGGACATTGAATTCAGTTAATAGACTTGTCATCAATAATGGCAGAACCCGCCCTTACCCTATGATAGCATTGGATAACAGTTATGGACCAAATAGAGGTAGATTTTATTTAGTGTATGCTTCCAACGAGCCGGCTGGAAATGGCAACAAGCCCGATATCATTTTACAATATTCCGATGACCAGGGAGCAACATGGTCGAGCCGGATTACAGTTAATGATAATGTTAATCCTGAACTGAGTGATCAATGGTTTCCCGCGATATGGTGTGAAAAAGAAACAGGAAGACTTTATATAAAATGGTATGATACAAGAGACAATCCCGCAACATACGGTGTGAATGTTTATGCAACGTATACCGACGATGGCGGCCTGACATTTGCGCCTAACCAAAAACTTACTACACAATTCTGGACATATCCAAGTCCTGCCTGCGGTGCAAATCAAAATTGCTACAGAGGTGATTATGACGGAATGACTGCAAATCCGAAATCTTCTTTTTCAGTTTGGTATGACGGAAGATCAGGAAGTTACAAAAATATCGGTGCATATTTTCCCGACTATGCAATGAAAGTTAATCCACCCGCAATAAGTATTGACAATGGCAACACCATAACATTCAGAGCTGTAGTTCCGGCAGTAAAGTTATATACAGACACGGTAGTATTCACAGCCGCAGTTACACCACCGCCGGCAAGCGGTGCAATAACTGTAACTTTTCCGGGTGGAAATAAAATGAGTTCATTTCCCGATTCATTAGTCGCAAGTGTTCATGCAGCACCTCTGACAACAGCCGGAAGTTATATAATCACCGTTACAGGCAAAGGACCTAACGGAACACCTGTGCATGTCAGAACAGTAGCTTTGACAGTGGGATTGGTTGGAGTAAGTTTGATAAACGAAATTCCTGATAATTATCAGTTATCACAGAATTTTCCTAATCCTTTTAATCCGTCAACTAAGATAAATTATTCACTGAAAAATAAGACCGACGTGAAGCTAAGTATATTTGATGTGAGTGGAAAACTTGTGCAAACTATTGTAAAAGGTGTTCAATCACCCGGAAGCTATATTGTTGAATTCAACGGAGGAGCACTTTCGTCCGGAGCATATTATTATAAATTAGAAACTGAATTCTTTACTGATACTAAGAAGATGCTTTTGATCAAGTAGGGTATTAGATATGGTATTAGATATTAAGTTTTAGAAAAAGCTGAGAGAAGAGATTTTCTCAGCTTTTTTATTTTAGAAATTTTCCAATTACAAGTAAAATTTTACCTTTCAACAGGTAATTTTCAACAAAATTAAATTCGAGCAATCTCCGCAAACGCATTCCCGGCAATGCTTTGACACCTGTCACTTTTTCCATTTTCACAAATCGCATTTTTTACAACTTGCCACAATGGCTGGAATTTCATAGATTTACCAAATTTAAAAATATTATGAATACAAAAAATAAAAATTCGTGAGCCGACAAATGGAAATAGTTTGGATTTAAATTAATTCAAACTTAGTTTATATTTTGACAAAACAAAAATAATTATGAAAAAAATTATATTACTTTCTTTAATAATACTTTTTAACAACTTTTCAGCTCATTCGCAATCAACCTGGTTCTGGCAGCAGCCGCTGCCAACAGGAAATTATTTGTACTCAGTTGACTTCGTTAATACAAATACCGGTTATGCCGTTGGAACTGTCGGGACAATAATGAAGACAACTAACGGCGGAACGAATTGGGAAGTACAAAATTCCGGTTTTACTTCAAACTTGCTTGGTACAAACTTTTTTGATGCAAACTTAGGGTTTGCAGTAGGTAGTAATAATGGAACAATCTTAAGGACTAACAACGGAGGATATAATTGGACTCAGGTTTTCAGCGGAGCAACAACTTCAATGTGGTCAATAGATTTTCCGACAAGAAATATTGGCTATGCTGTTGGACTGAATGGAGTTGTATTAAAATCGACAAATGAAGGAATAAGCTGGCTGCCTTTGTCAAGCGGAACGTCTGCAAGTTTATTTAGCGTAAGTTTTCTTGATTCACTAAATGGAGTTGCAAGCGGAAGTAGAAAAGTAATAAAGACTTCAGACGGAGGATTGAATTGGGTCAGCCAGGATATAAACTTTATTAACATGA
>JALYRX010000014.1 GCA_030855105.1 Bacteroidota bacterium
AAAGTGTGCAGCCTAAAAAAGTTATGAACATGTCAACAAAAAGAAAAGAAAAAAGAAGCAAAAAAGAAAAGAAAAATTACTGCTACTACGACTACTTTTTTGTCAACTATTTTCAGGACGACACAGAATAATGAATAATGAAATATTAATATTATTTTATGATTTAAAAATCTAAAATCCTAAATCTAAAATCCAAAAATCCTTTTAATGTATCAGGTAATTATCTTCGGACCGCCGGGAGTTGGTAAGGGAACACAGGCAGATCTTGTAGCAAAGAATCTAAATATAGAACATATTTCAACCGGTGATATATTAAGAAAGGCATTTAACGACGGAACAGACCTTGGAAAGAAGGCAAAAGAAATCATGGACAAAGGTAATCTTGTTCCTGACGATATTATGAATGGAATTGTAAAGGACACATTAAAAAAATTAAGCAAAGACGGGTTTATACTTGACGGGTATCCAAGAACTGTTGAGCAGGCTAAAGCATTATCAGAAATATTTAAGGAATTAAATATTAATAATATACAGGTAATTAATCTCACGGCAGAAGAACATGAAATTATAGAAAGATTATTAAAAAGAGGCAGGAGTGACGATACGAGGGAGACTATTACAAACAGGTTAAAGGTCTACTTTGATTCTACTGCCCCTGTAAAAAATTATTATGACAAACTGGGATTGGTAAAAGAAGTTAACGGTGCAAGTGAAATCAACGAGATTAATATAAATATTTTGAATATTTTACAGAAAGGTTGACATCACGATATTACAATTTTAATATAAATCAAAATTAATTTTTCGAAATCCCTTTTTATAATTGCAATTTTAATATTAATCGTATATTTTGTTAATCAAAAATTTCTAAACATGGCATCAATAAAAGCAAAGGAACTATCCGACAAAGGTATAGTAATTATAGGACCTAAAGGAAATTTTGTCGGAGGCGATGAAACGGACGATTTAAGAGATACAATAAAAAAATATTCCGAATTAGGAAATAAGAAACTCATTATAGACCTGGGAGATGTTTTATATCTTAACAGTACTGCCCTCGGAGTGCTAATCTCTGCACATGCAAACTATTCTAAACGGGAAGGCAAGATCAAACTTTGCCAGCTTAATAAAAATCTTGAAAATTTATTTGTAATTACAAAACTGGCTTTAATTTTTGATTCCTACCCTACAGAGGTAGAAGCGATTAAAAGCTTTGAATAATCATTTTAAAAACATTTATAAACTTATTTAAAATATAACTCTATCAGGGGTTAATGGAGGTAAAATTTAATGAAACAATCTGTCTTCATGACTGTAATTATCGTAGTAGCGTTAATCGTTTCTGCGGTTATTTTTTATGGCGTCTTCGGAAATCCAGCCAACTTTAAGACACCGGAAAAAAATACACCGGCAAACATTATGGGAGCAATATATTTAGGAGGGCCAATAGTAGTAATATTAATGACACTCAGCATTATGGTTATTACCTTTACTATCGAAAGACAACTTTCACTTTCAAAAGCAAAAGGCAGAGGTCCGATAGAGCCGTTTCTGAAAAAAGTTCAAAGTGCACTTCTGGATGGGAATATTGAGGAAGCAATCGCCGAGTGCGACAAGCAGCGGGGGTCGATTGCAAATATCCTTAGACAGGGACTGGAAAGATACCAGATGCTGGCTTCGGATAACAAGCTCGAAGCTGATAAGAAAATTCAGGAAGTGCAAACAGCAATTGAAGAAGCAATGATGCTGGAAGTTCCTCTTCTTGAAAGAAATTTAGTTGTACTTTCTACCATTGCATCGGTCTCAGTTTTAATCGGACTGTTCGGAACCGTAGTAGGTATGATAAGAGCTTTTCAGGCGCTTGCAACAGCCGGAACACCTAATGCCGCGGAACTTTCATCCGGTATTTCCGAAGCTCTTATAAATACAGCTGGCGGATTGTTTGGTGCTATAGTAGGAACGATATCATACAATTATTTCGTTACCAAAGTCGGTAACATTACTTATATGATAGATGAAGCAACCTACAATATGCTTCAGATCCTTACATTAAAAGGATCAAAGAAGACAGCTTAATTTTATAAGACCTACAATTTAAAAAAAATTTTTATTAGAAACATATGAAGAAAGCACGATCAATAAAAAAACCCGGCGTAAATATTGACATGACACCCTTAGTTGATGTTATAATGTTGCTGCTTACATTCTTTATGCTCGTTGCTACATTTAAAGCAGAGTCAACGGAAGCAATCGAGATTAAACTTCCTGAATCTGTTGTAACCGATACAACCAAATTACCAGAGAAAGATATCATGACTTTGACAATTACAAAATCCGGAGATGTGTTTTTGGATGTTGATAATTATAAAGTAAGGGAAGAAGTTTTTGGTGATGCCTTTGGTGTCGGTTTGTTCCACCCTGATAGTACCTCCAAAAGTGAATACGAAATGACAGGCGGCATAGTTAACGGTAAGCCATTCACAAGAAAAACAGTAACAATGAACAGAACCGAGTTTGAAAAAACACTTACTGATTTGAGATTAGCTTTAAAAAATCAAACCGGAGGAAAGTCTGATTTTAGAATAGTACTCAAAGGCGACACTCAAACCGATTTTGGAGTAATAGAAGACCTGATGGATATTTTTAAAGCTACCAATAATACAAGATTTGCTTTGGTTACAGATATTAAATCGGATACTCCGAAATAAAAATTATTTTAAAATTTAATTTATCATAAGGAATTAAATTATGGCAGGCGGCGGATTTGATGCCCCGGAAAGTGGAGGCGGGCGACACAAGCAGAAGAAATATAAAAAGGGAAAAAAGATCGGAGTAAGGATTGATATGACTCCGATGGTAGATGTTATTATGCTTCTTCTTACCTTTTTCATTCTCACAACTACTCTCAATACTCCACAGATAATGCAGATAAATCTCCCAAAAGGAAATGATAGTGACAAGATAAAAGTGGATATGGGTGACGTACTTTATTTAAGGGTTTCTGAATTAGGAAATGTTTATTTTTCAAAAGGCAAATCTGACGGAACTGAAGATGTTCCCGAAAAAATTAATTTCAATGATGTAAAAGCTAAAATAGAAGCATATTATGCCTCTAATCCCAACCTGATCATTCTTCTGAAATTTGACAGGAAAATGAAATATAATCTGATGGTGGACATTCTCGATGAAATTAATAAAGCTGCTATCGAAAAGAGATACAGCTTTCTGAAAATGGAAGACCCTGATAAAGAAATCGTAAAGGCTGCCGGAGGATAACTTTTAAGTTTTTATTTTATTTATAAAGCGGTCTGAATATTTCTGATCGCTTTTTTTATTATAAGATCCGTAAAATTTTTAAATTATATAAAATTCGTTTGATAAATAAATTTTTAATATACTTATTTCTTCTCATTAGTCTTATCGTTTCTTCTTTTTCTTTTACTCAAAATAGTAATGACAAGATTTTATCAGAAAACCCGACCCAATTCCGACAGTACATTACAGACGAAACCGGAACTCTTACTTCGGCGCAGATTAAAAGTTTGAATGATAAGCTAAGAAACGAAGAGAAAACTTCTACTAATCAAATAATAGTCTATCTGATTTCAAGTTTGAACGGAGAATCGCTTGAAGATGTTTCGATCAGATTGGCTGAAAAAAATAAGATCGGAAAAAAAGATAAAAACAACGGAATACTCATGCTTGTTGTGAAAGATGATAAAAAAATTAGATTGGAAGTTGGGTACGGGCTTGAAGGAGTCATGACAGATGCATTGAGTTCAAAGATAATCAGAAATGAAATAACACCGAGCTTCAAAACCGGAAATTATTATGAAGGTATCAATAAAGGCGTTGATGCAATAATTTCAGCTATCAAAGGTGAATACTCCGCAGATAAAAATTCGACCGAAACTAATAACGAAAGTAATACAGTATGTTGTTTCGGGGTACCTATATTTATTGTAATTATTTTCGGATTTATTTTTCTTTTTATTGCCATGTCAATTATTAAAAGTGTATTTGGAGCAGGAAGATCACTCTATACAAGTAAACGAGGATGGGATAATGGCGGATGGGGCGGGGGCGGTTTTTTTGGTGGAGGAGGAAGCGGAGGAAGCAGCGGTGGTGGATTCTCAGGTGGCGGCGGATCTTTTGGCGGTGGAGGAGCAAGCGGCAGCTGGTGATTTGCAGTTAGCAGTTAGCAGTTAGCAGTTAGCAGTTGGCAGTTAGCAGTTAGCAGTTGGCAGTTAGCAGTTAGCAGTTAGCAGTTAGCTGTTAGCAGTTAGCTGTTAGCAGTTAGCAGTTAGCTGTTAGCAGTTAGCAGTTAGCTGTTAGCAGTTAGCAGTTAGCAGTTAAAAATATTATTAAATCCTTTATACTGATACTTAATACATATTATTAAAACTAATACTCGATACTTAATACCTAATACTCAATACCTATACTCAATAAAGAATGCCAAAGCCAACAGTATTAATCTCTAATGATGATGGAATTGAATCTGATGGAATAAAAGCATTATGGCGTGAGATTAAAAAATTTGCCGAAGTTTATGTTGTGGCTCCTCATACACAACAAAGTGCTGTCGGGCATTCGATAACAATTGCAAACCCGATTCGTGTTAGAAAAAATTTAATAGATAAAAATTTTTATGGGTATGCAGTCGAAGGAACTCCTGCTGATTCTGTAAAACTTGCAGTCAG
The DNA here is from genome assembly GCA_030855105.1 of Bacteroidota bacterium. Lineage (GTDB taxonomy): Bacteria > Bacteroidota > Ignavibacteria > Tepidaquicellales > Tepidaquicellaceae > JAGPCH01. Next base: position 4,704 of record JALYRX010000014.1, read on the forward strand.
GAATCTTTTGAAAGGCAAAAAAATTGATTTGCTGATGTCGGGAATTAATCACGGCTCTAACACTGCAATAAATACTATTTACTCCGGAACAGTTTCTGCAGCTACTGAAGGGACAATACTCGGCATTCCGTCTATTGCAGTTTCATTGGCAAGTTTTACTTATAATGATTTTTCTTATGCGGCAAAATTTTCTTCTAAGATCGCAAAGTTTGTTTTAAAAACCAGCTTGCCTAAAGGAACACTTCTTAATGTGAACATTCCTCCTGTAGAAAAAAATAAAATCAAAGGAGTTCTTATCACGAAGCAGGGGAAGTCATTTTGGGATGATTATTATGAATCGAGAATAGATCCGAATAAGAAAGAATATTTTTGGCTCACGGGAAAGATGGCAGTAATGGATGACTCGATAGAATTTGATGAGATCGCTGTAAGAAATAACTATGTATCCGTTACTCCGATTCATTATGATCTGACGGATTATAAAATGCTGGATGAACTAAAGAAATGGAAGATTAAGCTATAAAAAAATTTAAGTTTTTAAATTGTTTAACTTACCCTTTGGAAAATCTGAAATATTTTCCCTGAAAATTTCTAAATAACAAAGTTCCTCTAATTTTTTTCTTTTTTCTTTGTCTTCCGTAAACTTATAGTTTTAATTAATTAGATAACTATAAACTGTCATGTTTATTTATTTATCTGCGACTTCACCCACTCGGTAGTAACCGACTTAGGTCTGATAATCGGTGCACCCAATGCCCTCGCAAGAATTATCTGAGATGCAAAGCCGAGAATTCTCGATACACCAAATAAAACCGTGTAAAACTCGTATTCCTTTATTCCGTAATGATAAAGCATTGAACCGCTTATCGCATCTACATTTGGCCACGGATCTTTTGCTTTACCCTGTGCTAAAAGGAGATCGGGAACAATTTCAAATAATTGTTTTACAATTTTGAACATCTCATCACCGGGAATAACACTTGTTCCGAAATCAAGAAATGCTTTGAACCGGGGGTCCGTAATTCTTAAAACCGCATGACCGTAACCGATTACCAAGCCGCCTTTATTCAATAAATTCTGACAATAATTTTTCACTTCTTCATTTGAAGGTGAATGACCAATCTCTTCTTTCATTTTTAAAATAAACTTCAGACATTCCTGACTTGCTAATCCGTGCAAAGGTCCTGCAAGAGCATTAAGTGCTCCGCTGAATGCATAATAAGCATCCGACAATGTTGATGAGACTACAAGATTTGTGAAGGCACTTGCGTTGCCGCCTTCGTGATCAGTGTGAAGAACCATATAGAGCCGCATTAACTTTGCGAATGTACCGTCTTTATCTTCTGCTCCGAGCATCTTGGCTAAGTTCGCAGCCCAGTCAAGATTCCTGTCAGAGGCAATCATATCGCCTTTATTAAATTTCTTCCTGTATATAAAGGCAGCAATCTGCGGAACACGTGCTATTATATTCAGACAGTCATCAAACATCGCTTCCCACATTTTATCTTTGTTCGCACCTTTATCATAAAGCTTTCTGAACTCGGATTCTTTTTCCATACAAAGAATTGCTGTACTAAACATTACCATTGGGTGCGAATCTTTTGGCATTGAATTCAGGACGTCCCAAACATAAGACGGCACTTCTTCCCTGTTGTGTAAATCATTCTGTAAATCTTTCAGTTCTTTTTCGTCAGGTATTTCCCCCGTTAATAAAAGATAAAAAATTTCTTCGGGCAATTTATCCGTAAGATCTAATATCGGAATTTTTCTAATAATAAGTCCTGTATCTAATCCGACGGAAGATGTATCACAAATGAGTCCTTTTATTCCTCTCATACCGCCGTAAAGCTGGTCAATAGTAACAGAATCAATGACCTTGGTGCCATTGTTTTTTACGATTGATTTTGCTTCTTCCTTTAAGGACGGAATTTGTGAGAAGAGTTTTTCTTTTAGTAATTTCGACATTTATTTTTTTAAATTTTAGAATCGTATGCAATATAAATTATTTGAGTTTAAGTAAAAAGTTATGAAGCATTACTCTTTGATAAAAAAAATTACAACTGTTTCAATTAGAATGTATTGAATTTTGTTAATCCAAGCCTAAAGATCGTTGCTTGAATAGTTCTTTATGTGCTATTTTGTTAAGATATTTTTTTGCTGAATCTACTATAAAGTAAATAAAAAAGCGGCAATAAATAAACAATAAAAAAAGCTATTCTTGTATTGAAAAAAGATATTGCAAAGGAAGCAGTAAAAATAATAATTGGCACTAAAGACAAATCCAAAAGTTTTTTTTTCATTTCAGGCAGAACATTATCTTCTATAATATTATCATTATTTGAAATATAATACCATTGGAAGTAAAGCAATATACTCATAAGCAAAAGATTTATATCATAGATCATAAAAGGCAGATTGTAATCAGGGTATTGTTTCATCATTTCGACTGAAAATGGAACAAAACCTGTAAGCAAAAGAAAAAAAATGTTGGTAGAAAGAATAACTATATTAACGCATTTTAGATATTTAAACTGAACCTGGTGTCTCAGCCAAAAGATGCCAAGTATAATAAAGCTCAGGACGTATGCTTCGGCAATTGGCCACAAAGATAACAACGCATCCGGAAGTTCCTGTGCTTCAAGATTCTGAGGAATGTTTTGTGGAGTTTTCAACTCGAGAATCATTAATGTCATAGTTACGGCAAATATACCATCGCATAAATTTTCAAGACGGTTTTTTGGAAGAATTGATTCATCTTTAAAAAAGGACATTGTTAGTTTTTAGTGTTACCAGGTTATGAAATAGTATTTTACAAAATTAAAATTGAGTAAATTTAAGTTTAAAAATTTTAAACAAAAATGGGAAATATTATAACATCAAAGTGTGAAACTAACATCAAGTGGTACAAATTGAAATGCAGCTGACTGCATTTGAATTATGGTAATGCAGAATCGGGTTTTGGACAAGGGCAACCGGCGAAGGTTTTACTGTTACTGTAGTTAATGAGCCATTTTACTTATTTAGAAAATATTGTGAACAAATCTATTGAATTTAAAAACATAAACAATTAATGCAGAGACATAGTATTTCTTGTCTCTGCATTTAAAATTTAAAATGAAAATAAAATTATATTACATCCCTTTCGGCTGTAAAATACTTACGCGGTTTCCTTCACTGTCTGTAAAAGCACAATAAAGACCTACACCGGGAATATCGTCAGGCTCGCCGTCTTTCATACCTCCGATTAATTTGCCGCCGGCATCGGTTACATTTTTCATCGCTTCTTTGATATCATCAACAGCTATGACTACAGACGGATACTGATTGTCATTTGTCTTCTCAAATAAACCTCCGTTGATCATCCCGGGCTTTTTTGGATATTTTGTTTTCTCATCCAATTCAGATGTGCTCACTATCACATAATTACCCATCTCAGCACCAAGCATCTGCGGCTTCCATCCGAATGCTTTTTCATAGAAAGCAGCCGCACGATTTTTATCTTCGTATGGCATTTCAAAATGTACTACTGGATTCATTTTTTTGCTCATTGTTGTATTTTGTTTTTTTGATTTATAAATTTCGTTGTATGTGAATTAACTTCACAACGCTAAGTTAAAGTTTGGTTCTGAAATTAAAATCTTTACAAAAATACAATTTTTCCGATGATTTCACAAAGTGATATTACGACACAGTGGGTAGGTGATTGTGACAAACTGATTTTTGCAAACTTTCTCATATCACATTGAGTTTGGAAACGGAAAGAATTAATTTGCATTAATTACGAAAAGGAGTATGAATGAATAGAATGTCCGTTACAAATCAAGTGATAATTTTGTAAACGGATTTGAGAATACTTGTCTCAGAATGCTTAATATATTTCATCTGTTCAGCTTCAAGGAAGGAAACTATGAGTGATGTCGCGGCAATCCGAACTCTACTGTAAAAAAAAAATTATTTTCATTTCAATTCTAAACAAAATTTATAATCGATTGCGATAACGAAAATTAAAATGAATAAAAATAAAATTGAAGAAATTAATAATGTAATTAGCAGCAGATTGGGAGATTCATATTGGAAAAGACGGAGATGCAAATAGAAGAATAAATTCTGATCCTGTTCTTTGGGAATTTGCCGGAGATGTAAAGGATTTGTTTGTTCTCGATGCAGGTTGCGGAACAGGATATTTATCCAGAAAATTCTGGGAAAAAGGAACGAAAGTTACAGGGATAGACTTATCGGAAAAAATGGTACTATATGAAATACTGTGAATTACTATTGATATTTATTTCACTAGTTTTATATTAATATTCATAAATTATCTAATACAGATTATGAATATTACTTTTTCTTTAAAATTCATACAGTTTGATCTTCTTTCTTTTGATAGATCAAAAGAAAGAAGCAAAGAAAAATCTCCCGCTTGTGATAAATTGCCGGAAATTCAATCGTATTGGCGGCAAAAATTTCAACTCACCACACGTCAGAAAAACACTGACGTGTGGTTCAGACAGGAAATTTTTGCTCTTCGCCAATACTCTGAATTTCTTTCGGCAATTTATCACAGGCGGGTATCATAATATTTAAATGATTTTAATTTAAAAGAAGCTCTGGACATACATCCTGCAATATCTGGATGATAAAAGAATTGTAAAAATAAATATCAGGAATAATTTAATAGAGTCAGAACGGAATTCCCGACTTTGCAAAAATAAATTCAAATAGCGTCAGGCGGGAGGTCTGACGCCACTATAAAAATTTTCCGATTCCAATTGAAGTAACTTTTTATTTCTGCCTTTTAATATTACCCGCGTTTATCATCTTTTGTAGATCTTTTCGCCTTCCATGTCCCGCTTTTCTTATAATAATTTTTCCACACTCCGCTTCCTTCCGAGTCGGTAAAGTTTCCTGTTAAAACTCCTTCCATCTTAAAAGTGTCTGCATCAGTTAGCGTCCCGTCCAATAACTTTCCCTTAGATGATATGGATCCGGATAGTTTTGTGAGGTAGGCCGTATAATCAATTTCCATAATTGCTTTTTCCGAAAAAGATCCGTCCTCGGAAATAACAATAGTTTTTTTTCCCTGCAATTTACCGGAAGAGTCATAAAATGTAAAATCCCAGCTTCCTGAATAGTCTGGGATTATGGGAACTGATGCTGTGCTTTCGTGATAACTGCCGGAAGCAAAAATAAACATAGCAAATAAAGATAATAACTGAGTAAACTTTTTGATTTTGTCTTTCATTTTTAATCCTTGTTTAGGTGTTTGAGGGTTAGTAAAATTTTTTAAAATGTTTTTTCAATTAATTTTAACTTACTTTATGTTACTCTTACGCATGAAATAAATTTTTGTTATAACCCTTTAACAGCCGTGTATTCATATTGAGTTTGGAGACTAAAAGAATTAATTTTATAAACTTATTCAAAGAAAATTATGAATAAAATGTAATGCCATCATAATTTATTACAATCCCGGATGAGAATTTTCGATTTCAGTATTAATTAATTACGTCAGGATGAGGTTCTGAAACTATAGAAAAGTATTTTACTAATTTTGAGTTAGAAAAATTATGTCCCGGATTTACCAGGTTGAGTTGCAATTGCAAAAACAAAACCGGAAGTTAAAAAATTGATTAAAGAAGGAATTGAAATCCATCTTGAAGGAATGAAATTAGTTGGCTACAAAATACCAAATCCAGAGGCTGAGTCTATTGAAATTGTAGTTAAGGTAGCTTAAGATTAAAAGTTACCCGACATTTTAAAATACTCACAGTATCCCCACTGACTATTAACTATTAACTATTAATCAGGACAACATATAGCATTTTACAGCTGACTTTTAATGAGTAAATTTAAAATTAATAATTTTAAAAACAAAAATGGGAAACATTATAACAGCAGAAAAAGGAATATTAAATGTTCCTGATGATCCGATAATACCGTACATAGAAGGTGACGGTATAGGTTTCGAGATTTGGAATGCATCAAGATTTGTTTTTGATTCGGCAGTTGAAAAAGCATACAATGGAAAAAGGAAAATAGAATGGGTCGAAGTTCTTGCCGGCGAAAAAGCATTTAAAAAAACAGGCAGCTGGCTTCCGGATGAAACAATTTCTGAATTCAAAAAATATCTTGTAGGAATAAAGGGACCGCTCACAACTCCAATAGGAAAAGGCATCAGCTCAATTAATGTGGCGCTAAGACAAATACTGGATTTGTATGTTTGCCTGCGTCCGGTCAAATATTACGGCGGAATTGAAACACCGATGAGACGGCCGGATAAAGTAAACATGATAATATTCAGGGAAAATACTGAAGACATTTATACGGGAATAGAATTTAAAGCAGACACTGAAGATAATAAAATATTGATGGATTTTCTAAAGGAAAAATTTCCTGAAAGATTTCAAAAAATAAGATTCGGAACTCTCGAAAAGACAAATGAATTTTTGAAAGCTTCAAACATGCCAACTACCGATACAGTCGAAGTAGGTATCGGATTAAAAGTTATTTCAAGAGTCGGTACTCAAAGGCTAATGATAGCAGCATTAAATTATGCAATCGAAAATGACAGGAAGTCAATCACTATAGTTCATAAAGGAAATATTATGAAATTTACCTCGGGTTCTTTCCGCGATTGGAGTTATGAAATCGCAAGAGAATTATATGGAGATAAGATTTATTCTATGATGCAGTGGGAAAAAACTTTTGAGACTAAAGGAAGAGAAGCAGCAGACAAAGAGCGTGATGAAGCAATTGAAGAGGGAAAGATCCTGATAAAGGATGCAATTGCCGATAATGCTTTACAAAAAGTTTTGACTGACCCGGAAGATTTTGACATCATCGCAACTGAAAATTTAAACGGAGATTATTTGTCGGATGCAATAGCTGCTGAGGTAGGAGGAATCGGAATTGCCCCGGGTGGAAATATAAATTACATATTTGGGAATGCAATATTCGAGGCAACTCACGGCACTGCACCTTTATTTGCAGGACTGGATAAAGTCAATCCTTCATCTTTGGTTTTATCGGGAATGATGATGCTTAATTATCTCGGATGGAAAGAAGCGGGTGCATTAATTGAAAAAGGAGTGCGTGACGCAATAGCAAGCAAAAGGGTTACGTTTGATTTTGCGAAACAGATGGTCGGCGCAACGGAATTGAAATGTTCGGAATTCGGAAGAGAAATTGTGAAAAATTTTTAATTGTTCAGAATAGCTTTTGTAATGAGGATTATTCATCCATTAACTTGTGCCTTCAATACAACTTCATCTTCAAAATAGATTTAAGTTAAAGATTAGATTTATTATTTTCACACTAACAAAAATTAAAACTAAAAAAGGATTAAGTAAAATGTTAAACTTATTTAAAAGAATTACACTATTTGCATTTGCAATAATTTTGATTTCATCGGTATCATATTCACAGGATGATACGAAATCACATGACGATATGAAGAAGAAAGAAACGGACGGGCATTCTACCGATGAACCGGCCGGAATAAAAATGTCAGACGGAGTTTTATACGGTAAGGATTTTGATCCCAGTATGACCGTAATAGAATTTGGTGACTTAATGACTGCAATACAAGACAATGACGGAAAAACCATTTTGGTTAAGGGGAATGTAACGGAAGTTTGCCAGGCAATGGGCTGCTGGATGATAATGTCAGAAGGAAAAAATAATGTAAGAGTAAAAACTGGTCACAATTTTTTCCTCCCGAAGGATATTGCAGGCAGTAATGCAGTTGTGATCGGAACATTCAAATCAACAAAAATTTCCGAAGAAGAGGCAAAGCATTACAATGAGGAAACTAAAAATCCAACTGTGAAAACAGAAAACATTTCCGGGCCGCAGAACGCTTACGAAATAGAAGCCATGGGAATCAAGATTTTGTATCCGGTAAGTGAATCCGGTAACGAATAGTATTAAATTTAAATTTGGTAAAATTCAAAGAAGCCCGTTATGAAGCGGGCTTTTTTTTAATTTAAATTATTAAAGATGTCCGCTCCATTATTGAAAGTAAGAGATAGCCACGAATTAGCACTAATTTACAAAAATGAATTATAACCTTTAATCTCAGATTTTTCTATAGGATATTTTATTTACCTCTAAGTCTCAAAGACTCAAAGCACTTAAGAATAAATAAACATGTAAGAAAAAATTCTTTGCGTACTTTGCGAAAAACTTTGCGCACTTTGCGTTAAAAAACATATTTGATTTCTATTGAACAATCTGGGTTAATTAGTGTAAATTAGTGCTAATTCGTGGCTATCTTTTGCTTTTGATTATAGAACGGTCAAGTTGAGTTAAGTTAACAAAAATCGAATCAAATTTATTTTTTTGCTTTAAGAGTTGTCAAATTTAAAGTGGATAAAATTTAATCATGCAAGAAGAAAAATTCTGGAAAGTAAGAGGAACTAAGAAAGGTTTTGAAGGCAAGTGGATTCACATAAATCTCGATCAGGTTGAGTTGCCCGATAAATCGCTTATAGAATTTGAAGCGATTGAATTTCAAAGGAACGGGGCGGGAGTAGTCGCAGAAAATAATAATGGAGAAATCATCCTCGTAAAAAATTACAGATATATTAATGACAACTACAGCTGGGAAATTCCTGCCGGCACAATTCCGCCGGGCACAGAAGCCGGAGATTGTGTGATCGAAGAGCTTAAAGAAGAAGCCGGATGTGAAGTGAAAAAAACAAATTTATTTTATGTAGGCAATTATTTTCCTTCAATTGGTTCAAGCAGCCAGATTTTTTACTGTTACTATGCAAAAGATGTAAACCAAACATCAACCGATCTGGACAAAAATGAAATACTTGAAGCAAGATGGTTTACAAAAGATGAGATAAAAACAATGATCATTGACGGAACAATAAAGGACGGATTTACTTTAGTTGTACTGATGAGATTCTTATTCCTCCCTGATTAATTTTCCTGATTTATTTTTTGAAAATCTTCTTCTTTAGGAAAATTAAGTATCATTCCTGCAACAGAAATCACAAAACCAATAGACGCATAAAAGATATTCCCGTTCACAAACAAATTTGTAGTAATACAAAACAAAGCTGCAAGATCCATAATTGAAAAAGGAATTACATGTGCATTGAAATATGTGGTTTCAAAATTTGTAATATTAACCTTTTTCATCATTAGTTTTTTAATAAACAATGTCACGGGAATTGTAAGAATTAAAAGAATTAAAGTCCCCAGATTTACTTTCTCGAAATTTTCTTTGACATTATTGTTTGCAACAAGCAACCCGAAAGCATAGATCGCAACGATACCGACAGTTATTGCTATCCCGAGAGTTTTTATTCTACGGACTACAATAATAAAACTGATTTGCCTTACCATTGGAGAATCTTTTGCCATGAGGGTTTAATTAATATTTTAATATAAGGAGTTCTGATTCAAAATTGTTTGTGTTCTAAATTAACATTATTTTTACAAAAATGAAAAGTAAAGTCAACATAATCACTTCAGAAAAATTAGCAGAAGATGTAAGTATAGAAAGCGATTTTACTTCATTAATCCGTCCTAAAAGGTTCAATGAATTTATCGGGCAGGATAAAGTAAAAGATAATTTAAAAATTTTTATCGAGAGTTCAAAAATGTTAAATGAATCTCTCGACCATATTTTATTTACCGGACCGCCCGGGCTTGGTAAAACTACATTAGCAAACATCATTGCAAATGAATTAAGCACACACATAGTCACGACATCAGGTCCGATAATCGAGAAGCCGGGTGACCTCGCGGGAATGCTGACGAAATTACGTAACGGTGAAATACTTTTCATTGATGAAATTCACAGGATACCGAAAGTCGTAGAGGAATTTTTGTATTCGGCAATGGAAGAATACAAGCTTGACATAATGATAGATCAGGGACCGGCAGCACGGAGCATTCCTATTAAGCTTGAGAAGTTTACATTGATCGGAGCAACTACACGACAGGGATTGCTGTCGTCACCAATGCTGGACAGGTTCGGAATAAATTGTCATCTTGATTATTATGTAACTTCACATCTTATTGAAATCGTAAAGCGCTCCGCAATGATCATGAAAATAAAAATTTCAGAAGAAGGCGCGAATGAGATTGCCAAACGAAGCAGGGCAACACCGAGAATTGCCAACCGTCTTTTGAGAAGAACACGGGATTTTGCCATTGTAAAAGGAGATGGAAGTATAACAAAAGAAATTGCAGACTATGCTTTGTCATCACTTGATGTAGATGAATACGGCTTGGATAAAATAGATAAGAAAATTTTGGAGACAATAATTCTAAAATATAACGGAGGTCCTGTAGGGCTTTCAACCATTGCAGCTTCCATAGGTGAAGATCCGGGAACGATTGAAGATGTTTATGAACCTTTTCTAATGATCGAAGGTTTTATCAAACGCACGCCAAAAGGCAGAGAGGCAACTAACATCGCATATAAACATCTTGGAATTACCGGAAAACGCAAGGCTCAAATCGAAAATAGTTTGTTTGAATAAAATATTAAAAAATGAATTCAAATAATAATTTCTTTAATAAAAATATATTATGATTGAAATAAGAAAAAAAAACGTTATAATTCCTCTTGCAATCTGGAATGAATTAAAAAAAGATGCTTACTTAAAAGAAATAATCGAAATTCTTGAAGATAGTGAACTACTTGAAAAAACTAAAAAAGAATCAAAGGGTTTTGTTGACTTTCATGATTATATGCGTGAAAGAGAGGAGATGGAACAAAATACATCTATGTTGAAACAAAAAAAAATTAAGATGAATAAAGTGAGTGTATAAGATAAAACTTGATAATAATGCTAAAAAAATTCTCGATAAGATTGACTATAAAATTACAAAAAGAATTTTTAATAAGATTGAATCTCTTGGAATTGAACCTAGACCGTTTGGTTCTATAAAACTAAAAGGTGAAAATGCTTACCGTATAAGATTAGGTAATTACAGAATATTATATGAAATTGAAGATAAAAAAAAAGAAATAATTGTTTATCATATTGCTCACCGAAAAGATGTTTATAGATAAAATCTAAAAAATTTTAGTATAAACTAACAAAAAAATAGAATATTCATTTAAAAAAATAATGCAAAAAACATTTAAAGAAGTTTTTATAATACTGTTTGCAAGTTTGATAATCGGATTGATAGCGAATGCTATAAGTTCGAAAGGAATCCCGATAGTCAGAGACGATAGTGAAAGATTTGCTATAGACAGTTCAAAAATAAATGTCACTGATTTAAAACAGCAAAGAGGAAAACTCAACAAAGCAGGTTTTTACCAGCCGGTGAATATTCCCGTAGAAGCTGCAAAAAAATTATTTGATGAAGGTGTTATATTTGTTGACGGGCGCGACCCTGCAGAGTTTCAGACAGGGCATATTAAAGGAGCTATAAATATCGACTATAAAATATTTAAAGATAAGACGAAAGAAGAAAAGCTCGAGATTATGAAAAATATAAAAAAGGAACAATTGTTGGTTTCATATTGCGGGAGTGATTCCTGTGAGATCAGCATTGACAATGCTTACGAGATGGCAAAGGCAGGTTATGACGATGTTAAAATTTACCTTGGCGGATACAAAGAGTGGAATAAACTTGGGTATCCATCTGAAAAATAAAATTAATGTATGAGGTTTTTATCAAATAAGTATTTTCTTTTGGTTCTGAGACTGATAGTCGGAGCCGTCTTTATTTATGCATCACTTGATAAGCTGATGAACCAGGAAGAGTTTTCAAAAGCCATTTACAATTATAAATTTCTTCCGGGAATTTTTATTAACATTTTTGCAATTGTAATCCCGTATATAGAATTGATATCGGGTTTGCTTTTAATTATCGGTATTTATAAAAGAGGAAGTTCATTTATAATTTCTTTTCTGTTAATTGTTTTTATCATAGCTTTGGGACAGGCAGCAGCAAGAGGGCTCGATATCAATTGCGCATGTTTTTCACTTGAAACAGTAAATCAAAAGAGTGATATTTGGCTCAGAATAATCGAAGATATTCTATTATTAATTGCTTCAATAATAATTTACATTAAATCAAAAATAATAATCCACAAGGAGAAACCACAATGAAAAATTTCATTCAATCCAAAACTGCAAAAGCCGGCTATTTTGTTTTAGGTATGCTGGCAATCTGCGCAGTAATGTTTTTTTTAGTAAACAATTCAAAGATTGCAGCTTCTATCAGCTCGTCAAAAATAATGTTTGAGGAGGAAGCTCATGATTTTGGAACTGTTCCACAAGGACCACAGCTTGAATACTCTTTTAAATTTATCAACAAAGGTAAATCACCTTTGGTCATCGAAAAAGTTCAGCCCTCATGCGGATGTACAGGCGCGACAACTGACGGTAAGAATGAATATTCAAAAGGTGAAAGCGGCGAAATCAAAGTAACATTCAATACTCAGGGAAGAGAAGGAAGGCAGGAAAAACAAATTTTAGTATTCACCAATGATCCCGACGCTCCTCAAAAAGCAATAAAATTTTCTTGCAACATTGACACAAATGTTCAGTAAGCTTTAACTTACAGATAATTTTAAAAGCAGGTATTATTAATACCTGCTTTTTTTGTTTATTTCCGGTTACAGATTTCATTTTCTACATTACCAAATCTATGTATTTTATTCTCACAACAAATCGTAATAAAATACGCACACGCCTTTGAATAATCATTCCCAATATAATTAACCGGTATGTACCCTAATTTATAAGTGTCATTCTCTCTACTTAAAATTGTATTTCTTATATGGCACAACACTTGCTTAATTATTTCAAGATCATAATTTACCAAACTTAAAACTAATAAATACCTAACCATGGGAGACACAAAAAATCTAAGCAATAACGAAGCAATAAAAAAAATTAAAGAGCTGGCGGAGGAAATCGATATCTGCATGTTCTGCACTTATGATGGGGATAAGCTTAAAGCCAGGCCAATGTCCACACAAAAGGTTGATGATGAAGGAACTATCTGGTTTCTGTCGGATAAAGACAGTCATACCAACCAGGAGATCAAACAGGATTGTGAAGTGGAACTCTTATATGCACATGGATATGAAAAATATCTTGTCTTGCATGGCAAAGCGGAAATATTATATGACAAACAGAAAATAAAGGAATTATGGAAAACGCACGCAAAGATCTGGTTTACAGAAGGAGAGGATGATCCCAGAATCAGTGTGATAAAAGTAATGTTTGAAGATGGTCATTACTGGGATACAAAGCACGGAAAAATAGTTCAACTGACAAAAATGGCAGCTTCACTACTGACAGGAAAGACAATGGATGACGGAATCGAAGGGAATCTAAGCTGAGGAATCAATTGGTATTGTTGAAGAGCAGCAAGGGTGATGCACCGGTTTAATTTCCTCAAGCATCCATATCAACTTCTCAGTAAGAGGGGAAAAAAAATTCACCGACAGCTCGCAAATTAAAACTTTGTTACGATTTTTGGCTTTCTTAACCGGATTTTTTGGTTCGAAGTGAGTCGGTGTTTTTGAGACTGTATTTAGTGTTCATATTTAAACATTGGAATTCAATTTTAATTATACAAAATTTGCACTAAACTAATTCATAATCAATAAGGAGAAATAAAAAATGAATCCCGGACAAATGCAGGGCATGTTAAAACAAGTAAAAAAAATGCAGGAAAAGATGGATCAAATCCAGGCAGAGCTTGAAAACAAATTAATTACCGAAGAATCAGGCGGCGGAATGGTCAAAGTTACTGTCAACGGAAAAAACGTTCTTACAAAGATCGAGATCGAAAAAGAAATTATTAATCCCGAGGACCCGCAAATGCTAGAAGATCTTCTTATAGCTGCAGTAAATAAAGCTCTTGAAAGCTCGCAGAAAATGGCAAACGATGAAATGTCTAAAGCAACCTCAGGTATGATTCCGAATATCCCTGGATTGAATCTACCAAAATTATAATTTCAGAATCTTAATGCTAACCACTTCAGTTGCACTTGAATCTTTAATCGAGGAATTTTCAAAGCTACCGCAAATCGGCAGAAAGACTGCTCAGCGCCTTGCTATGTACATCACTCGTCAGCCGAGAGATGATGTAGAAAGGTTTTCCAGGGCTTTGCTTGAGACAAAAGATAAAATCCGGTTTTGTAATGTTTGCTGCAATATCACTGAAGCTGAAGTTTGCCGGATTTGCAATTCTTCGCAAAGAAATAAAGGAGTTATATGTGTTGTGCAGGAACCTCAGGATGTATTTGCAGTCGAAAAGACTAATGAGTATAAGGGAATGTATCACGTCCTGCATGGAATAATTTCCCCTCTAGACGGGATAGGTCCAAATGACATCCGCATTCATGAACTTCTTGTAAGATTAAGAAGAGAAAACGGAGAAGCAGTTGATGAATTAATACTTGCATTGAACCCGACTGTAGAAGGTGAAACTACAATTCTGTATTTATCCAAGCTAATTAAACCTCTTGAAATAAAAATTACGCGGATTGCCAGAGGAATTCCAATCGGTTCAGACCTTGAATTTGCTGATGAAGTCACACTGGCAAAAGCACTTGAAGGAAGAGTCATTGTTTAATTTGGAATTTGGAATATCGGATTTGGGATTTTTCTGAATTACAAATTTCTTCTAACCTTAATTTTCAGTAATTTATAATTTATAATTTGTAATTTGAAATTTGTAATTGAATATGTGGTACGAGGAATGGTTTTCAAATAAGTTTTATCTCGAGCTTTATCAGCACAGGGATGAAGAGGATGCGAGATTGATGATAAATCTTTTGCAGCGAAATATCTCTGTGAACTCAAAATCAAACGCACTCGATATTGCCTGCGGTGCCGGAAGACATTCACTTGAGCTTGCACGAAGAGGATTTGATGTGACGGGGTTTGACCTTTCTAAATTTTTAATCAGCCAAGCAAAAAAAGATTTAAAAAATTCCAAAGAAAAAAATCTTAAGGTGAAGTTTCTCATCAGGGATATGAGAGACTTTAATTTTAAAAATTCATTTGATATCGCGGTAAACATTTTTACAAGCTTTGGATATTTTGAAAATGACAGGGAAAATTTTAAGGTAATTGAGAATGCATCGAATTCATTAAAAACCGGCGGGTATTTTGTATTTGATTTCCTGAATAAAAAATATATTCAAAAAAATTTAGTGCCGTATTCGAAGACGAAGAAAGGTTTTTTTACTGTAACTCAGAAAAGAAAAATTGAAAATCAATTTATAGTAAAAGATATCGTAATAAAGAAGAATAAAGATGTATTTAAATTTAGTGAAGTATTAAAGCTTTATTCCTTAAATGAATTTAAAAAAGTCTTCAGCAGTTATAACCTGAAAATTCAAAACCTTTTCGGAGATTACTTCGGAAATAAATTTAATGAGAATAAATCTCACCGTTTGATAATAATTGCACAAAAATCTTAGTCATATATTATTAATTATTTTGCTTTTAATTCAGGGCTGCGGACTTTTTGATTCAAGAAGCGTTGAGCCCCCGACAGAATCCCGTTCTAACTTTGAGCAGCCGACGACTCCAAATATTGTTTTGGATAACCTAAATTTTTCTATCGTTGAAAAAAATCTGGATAATTATTTAAGATGTTTCGTGGATACAAATTTTTCTCCGCGAAGATTCAGATATTTTCCTGACGCAGTGTCACAGGCATCGTATCCCGTGTTCATAGGCTGGAATATGAATAATGAAAAAGCATATTACAATAATCTGATTTCATTTACAAATCCTGATGCTCCATCAAATCTTTTTCGATCCAATGTTATAAATAATTCGTTTATTGATTCGGCAATAATTGATCTCGATTATATTTTTGTTTTCAATCATAACCGGCAATCGGTTGCTGTGGAATCAAAAGGGAAACTTAGATTTATTATGGGAACCGACAGCAGAGGTCTTTGGTCTATTCACAGCTGGTATGACTTCCTGGATGCAAATAATGATACGACATGGAGTGTAATCAAAGCTAATTTTGTAAATTAGTTAATGTTAAAAGTGAAAGATATTAATAAAATTCAGGCAGTTAAAATTTTTTTATTATTTATTATTAATTGCCCGTTAATCATTACATTATCTTCATGTGAAAATATTTTCTCTCCAAAATTAGATAACAATACACCGACTTCTATTTTAACCGACCAAAAAACTATCGAAGGATTGTTTCAAAATTTCAAATTCGCTTATACATTTAAAGACACAACCGTTTATGGAAATCTTCTTGCGGAAGATTTTATTTTTACATATCGTGATTATGAATTTGGTTTCGATGTCACATGGGACAGAGCGACGGAAATGAGAACAACAAACGGGCTCTTTCAAACGGCGCAAAAACTTGAAGTGGTCTGGAACAACATTATTTTTCAGGGTGGAGACTCTTTAAATCAAAATGTAAAGCGGAGCTTTAATCTCACTATAACATTCAATCCGAGTGACATTACAAGATTAAACGGTTTCGTTGACATGAACTTTCGCAGAAATTCTGTAAATGATATATGGAAAATCCTCATATGGCGTGATGAAAGCTTCTAATTCTGTATCATAAATTTTTCCTTCAAATCATTGATATAATATTTCTCATACTTCTCACCGTTATTAATCAGGTAATCGATTATTATTTCCAAAGCATCATCAGAAATATCGTTACCGATTTTTTCCCTGTATTCGGAAATCAAGTTAGCTTTGTTTGTCAGAGTTATCAGACCAAGGTCGTTTAGCTCTGTATCTATCCTCCCGGAGTTGTTATAATTGTAAATATCTTTATAAAGTATTATATAATTTCCTGATAGGTCTTTATTAATATCATAAGTTTTATAAATTATCTTTACAGGAAATTTATCCTGCTCTTCAAAATCATATATCAAAGTCTTCTTACTGTCAAGCCATGAGGAAAGATCTTCTGACTTTACTACTCTTTTTATGATGAACTCTTTCATCTTCGCAATATTATCATTATCATTTCTTACGCATCCATGTGAGAGATTTCTCATTTTACTTTGTAGCAGATTGTTCGTATTTGTTCCGTGAAAATACCGCAAGGAATTTTCATCATAATGAACTACAAACAGACCGAGAGGATTTTCCGTACCGGGTTTCGTCGGCGGCAGATGGGCTTTGGATGGCTCAGGGTCTTTGTAGAAAGGCCAGTTTCTTATTTTGTATGCCTGAAAATTTCCTGTGTATGTTTTGGTTTTAATTGTTCCCACAACATTAGGCCATGTATCTATATAGATTTGCTTACCGTTGTAAAGCTGATAAATCTTTGATTCAAAATTAGGAATGTTCAGCTCCCATAAAATTTTTGCAGTATCGGCAAGATAGTTTTGCGGAACTTCAAACGAAACTTTGTAAACGGGTTCTGATGCAGAGCTTAAAGTGCTGTCAGTACTCTTATCAAAATTTTCCGAAGAATTTTGACGAATGACTTTACTTAAAAGTATTTTATTTACTTCAGATTCTGATATAATAGAAAATTGTTCAACAAGATGCTGCCTGATTATATCATCACTGGCTTCAACATTTTCTGTTTCGAAATAAAGTCTTTCGTTAGTTATGACGCTATCGTACTTGGGAAAAATTTCAAGACTGTCCTCTGCATATATATTAGTTGATCCGCTTGTAAAAAGCGCAATGAAAATTAAAAATAAAATCCTGTTCAATCTATTTTGCATAATATATTTTTATAAATCAGTTTAATTTAAATATAGAAAAATTTAAAACAGTTGCATATGAAACCCACAACAAATACGGAATTAAAAGTATACCTGCTGTTCGGGATATCTTCATAAATTTTAAAATAGTAATTAAAATTAAAATCCA
This sequence comes from Bacteroidota bacterium, assembly GCA_030855105.1. Classification (GTDB taxonomy): domain Bacteria; phylum Bacteroidota; class Ignavibacteria; order Tepidaquicellales; family Tepidaquicellaceae; genus JAGPCH01. Next base: position 22,532 of record JALYRX010000014.1, read on the forward strand.
GAGAATGATAATAACTACTAATCCGCCCACAATAGATTGTGCTCCGAAAAAAATCACCGACCATAGAGCATTGAAAAATAACTGTATCATGAAAAGACTAAAAGCAGATTTTACTTCTTTATTCTTTAAACCCTCTTTCCATATGAGGAATAAAGATAATCCCATCATTAAATATAGAATGATCCACACAGGTCCGAAGAGCCAGTTAGGAGGATTAAATGATGGTTTGTTTAAAGCTTCATACCAGGTTAAAATTGCGTCACCGGTAAATATTGTCCCGATCAATCCGGCTGCCTGGCAAATAACAATGCTGATTATTAGTTTTATAAAATTTGACACTTAAAATAGTTGTTAGTTGTTAGTTGTTAGTTGTTAGTTGTTAGTTTAATAGTTAATAGTTAATAGTTAATAGTTAATAGTTAATAGTTAATAGTTAATAGTTAATAGTTAATAGTTAATTAGTTAATAGTTAATAGTTAATAGTTAATTAGTTAATAGTTAATAGTTAATATAGTTAATAGTTAATAGTTAATAGTTAATTGTTAATTGTTGATGGTTATTATATTAAACTGTTAACTGCTAACTGTTAACTGTTAACTGTTAACTGCTAACTGCTAACTGCTAACTGCTAACTGCTAACTGTTAACTGCTAACTGCTAACTGCTAACTGTTAACTGCAATCTACATTCCCATCGTATGCCATACAGTTTTTATCTCGGCAAACTTTTCAATCTCTTTTAAATTTTCATTTATCTCATCCGAATACCAGTTCCAGTCTTTTGATAATGAATGAAATCTTTTAACATTATTAGCGCATAATTCCTGAATATTTTTTTTCATTTCAATATTATCATCACAATAATCAATTGCATTGATATCGAAATGACCTGCAAGATGTGAAATGATTTCTTTTTTCTGTCCCGTTAAAATATTTATTGATCCCGCAGGAAAGTCGCTTGTAGCAATCACTTCGGAAAAAGATAAAGTAGGAAGCGGAGAATTTTCATTTGCCAGTATAATACATGAATTGCCTGAAGTTAAAACAGAAGCGACTCTGGAAATCAAAGGAAGAAAACTTAAAGTGTCAGGTAAAATTATTCCGACTATTCCTGTGGGTTCCGGAATTGAAAAATTAAAATATCCTGCCTGCACGGGATTTACTGTTCCGACAAGCTGCATCCATTTATCACAAAACCCTGCATAATAAATTATCCTGTCAATTGCCTTGTGAACTTCCTTTATGCTTTCGGCTTTGCTTTGCTTTGTCGAAGTAAAAACTTCATCTGTAAACTGTTCCTTTCTTCCTTCGAGCATTTCAGCAAGTCTGTACATTATCTGTCCCCGCTCGTATGCAGTCTTACTGCTCCATTCATTAAAGCCCGTCCTTGCAGCAACTACAGCGTTTCTTAAGTCTTTCCTCGATGCCCTCGAGATGTTGCAGATTTTTTCACTTGTTTTCGGATTTACTGCATCGAGGTATCTCTCGGATTCGGTACGGGTGAACTTACCTCCGATAAAGAGCTTATACATTTTTGGAATTTCGAGTCGTGCTGACATTTTTAGGTAAATTTTTATTAGAAATAATTTTCAGATTTTGTATATATCTTTTCGATGTCCTATTTTTATTATCGTAACAATTTTATTCCTTTTATCAAGTTCATAAAGAATTCTATAGTCTCCCGTTCTCAATTTAAAGATATTTTCAAATTGATTTCCCTTTAACATTAAATGGGAAATCCTTTCGACATTTTCAGACAACCAAATAATTTTATTTTTAATTTGAGAAATTATTTTTATAGGAAGTTTCGAAAGAGAAATGTTACCATCTTTTGTGAAATTAATCTTATACATAATTAAATAAGATAAAAAATCGGGGTTGCGAAATTATACACCAAATTTTTTAAAAACTTCTTCAGAATCTATAAGTTTTAAGACACCTGATTTTTTTTCTGCATTATGCTTTATTAATTCCTTCTTTACTTCATCACGTAATTCTAATCCTTCATCCGGATCAAAATTTTCCAATTCAGAATGAATTATTTCTTTTATTAGATGTTTGAATTCTGTGACTGATAAATCGCTTACTTTTCTGTCCATATTTTTTTATAAACTAGAAATTTTTATCGATAAATAGAATGGTTTCTGTATTCTCTTTCTCTATTGACTTCCAATACCAACTCCAAAGCTTCGAATAAGTTTTCTTTTGCTTCTTCCAGTGTCTCTCCCTGAGTATTAACACCCGGTGTTTCCTCTATGTATGCAATGTATCCGCCTTCGTCAGCTTTCTCAAAAACAGAAGTTAAATTTATTTTTTTATTCATAATGGTTTTCTTTTAAACTAAATATTATATGATTAAAAGTAAAGAACTATTATTTATTGCGAAGGAATATTAAATGATGTTACTATAGTTTCTTCAGTAATATCAAATGTTCCATCACCATCAGGATTAGTAATACTGGTATGTACAAGATCATTAATAAATGTATACGTCTTTATTAACCCATACTTAGAATAGAAATAATTATTTAGCCAGGATGGAGCATAACTATACACAACATTTTCTTTCATGCAACTGATTGTACCGAGTGGGCCAATTATATTTTCAAATCCTAGATACTTTTTATTGGTTGTAGTCCCATTCAAAGTATAAGACCATTCTCTTCCTGATTCCATGGGATAATTCAAGGTGCTGTACAATGTATCTAAAACTTCAAGCTCATTTCCGGCGATTTTGTTCAATTTATCATACGAGTCAATCAAATCATTAATAATTTTTCTTAAAGGCAACATGCCCCCGTTTCCCAATCCATTTTGCCGACGCGCATAAAGGATTAGAGCTGTATCATTATTTATATAATAATACCGGTTCGAATTTGAAAAACCATTGTCTATATATTCATCAACAAAACATTTTGTAGCTACTGAATTAATTATAGTATCGTACAAAATTTTTGCTGTACCAGTTTTAACTAATGGATAGGCGGCAAAATAATGCCGTATCGAATCGGGCCGTATATCTGAAGCAGATATTGTTATAGTATAATTCCAACTGCTTCCGTCTGTAAATGGATAACGAAAATCTGAACTGTCAACAGACAAAGGAGTGACAATGTTATCATCAGAGCAACTTATTATTGCTACCGATGAAATTAATATTAAGCCAATATAAATGAATACAAATCTTATTTTTAACATTAAATTTTTTAATTGTTTTATATTACTTCTCCAGTTTCATCCGGCTATTTAAAAATTTTTTTCTGTCCATTATTTTTTGGTTTCCCTCTTTTTTTGTCTTCGAGTAATTGTTTGCTACTAATTCTAAAGAACTTTTATTTATTACTCAGAAGGAATATTAAAAGACGTTACTACTGTTTCACCTGTCAAATCATATGTTCCCTCAATTGGGATAAAGGTAATATCATTAAAAAAAGAATAAGCTTTTATCAAACCAAACCTGGAATAATAATAATCATATAACCATGTTGGTTCGTAGCTGTAAACAACATTTTCTTTCATACAACTAATTGTCCCGGCAGGAACAGCAATATTTTCAAAACCTAAATATTTTTTGCTGATCGTGAACCCAGGTGTTGGAGTATAAGACCATTCTGTTCCTGTGACAATTGGGTATTTTAATGTGCTGTATAATGAATCATTTAATATTTCAAATTCATTGTTATAGAGGTTATTCACATTATTATCGTCAGTACCATTCAAAACATTGTTTGTTTTTCTTAAAGGTAATATTCCCGAGGCGGGTCCCTGCTGGCGACGGGCATATAAGATCATTGCAGTATCATTATTTACATAATAGTATCTGTTATAGCGAATGATACCGTTGCTTACGAATTCATCAAGAAAACATTTTGTGACAATTGAATTAATGACAGTGTCATATAAGATTGTTGCCGTGCCGGTTGTTACAAAAGGATAGTCGGTAAAATAATGCAGGATTGAATCCGGACGTATGTCGGAGGCAGATATTGTTATTGTATAATTCCAGGTGCTGCCGTCTTTAAAGGGATAACGGAAGTCTGAACTGTCAACAGGTAAAGGAGTAACGATATTATCATCCGAGCAATTTATTATTGTTATTGACGAAAGTAAAATTAAACCGATATAAAAAAAAATAAATTTTATTTTTAACATTAAATTTTTTTAATAATATTTACTAAAATTTTCCCTAGTTTCTTCTCAGCTGTATTCAAAAATTCTTTCTGATCTTTATTTTTTTGTTTCTCGCTTCTCTGATCTTCCATCATTTTATCGGCAACAAGTTCTCTTGTTATTAATCCAATTGCAATAAATTTTATTCCGCAATGAACTGCAGTTATGTTTTCGGGAACGATAGAATATCCGACAACGTCTGCTCCAATATCGCGATAGAATCTGGCTTCCGCATCGGTTTCACTTTCAGGACCGATAATTCCAAGATAAACCGAGTCATTTGTTTTCTGCATCTTCTCCTGCAGCACTTCATAAACTTTTTCAAACAATTCCTTATCATAAGCATTGCTCATATCAGGAAATCTTAATCCGAGTTCATTTTCATTTTCCCCGATTAAAGGATTATCACCCATCAGGTTTATGTGATCATATATTAAAGCAATCTCACCGCATTTGAATCTCGGATTTAAATGACCAACTTCATCAATCGAAATAATTTTTTTTATCCCGAGATATTTCAAAACATAAATTGTATGTCCGATGTCTCTCATGGAAATTCCATCGTAATAATGATATCTCCCGCTGTAAATTAAAATATCCTTCCCGTCAGTCCTTGCAAATAAAATTTTTCCGCAGCTCTCTTTCCCTGTCTGACAAAAGTTTGGAATTTCTCTATAATCTATTTCGCCAAAAATTTTAAAGTCTTTAAGCACTTCAAAATTCTTTTCGGTTATCAATGCAATTTCCGGATTAAAATTTTTCGGAAATTTACTTTTAATAAAATCAGAAGATTGAATAATTTTTTCTAATTGCCTGCTCATGGTTTTGTTGAGTTGGTTGAGTTAGTTGTGTCAGTTGAGTTTTTAAAGTTCATAAAGTTTGTAAAGTATAGATTCATTGTGAAGCGATTCCTCACACCCACTATCCCATGCATTGTTTAAACTCAAAATATTACTTTATCTTATATTTGTTAATAATACCGAACACTCCATCTACTCAACGCACTCACCTAACTGACCTCACACTACTCATTCTACTCACTCTACTCATTCTACTCACTCTACTCACTCTTATCCACTCAATACACTCAATACACTCAATACACTCCACTAGGTTAGCTTACTCACCAATTTCTTAATAAGTAAAGTTAGTTTCGGCTCAGCAATGCTTGCAGCTTCGAGTATATGCGAAAGCATAGCAACTCCTAAAGTATCGGGAAATCCTTCATCCGTAATTATTGAAAGTCCGAGAACTTCCATGCCTAACTTATTTGCAATCAATGCTTCGGGAATTGTTGACATTCCCACCACGTCACCTCCGAATTTTCTTATCATACGGTACTCTGCAACTGTTTCAAGATTTGGTCCCTGTACAGGTGCATAAACACCTTTCTGAATAGGAATTTGATTTTCGAGTGCAGTCTCTTCAGCAAGATCAATTAGACTTTTGGAATAAATAGTATTAATATTTTCTGAAGAAAATTCTGAAAATGGATTAGAATTATTTTTTAGCGGATTATCAAAAAGAAGATTAATATGTGATGTCATAATCATCAGGTCCGTCTTTTTGAAATTGGGATTTAATGCACCGCAAGCATTTGAAACTATTAAATATTTTACACCGAGTGATTTCATAATATGAATCGGAAAAGTAATCTGCTCCATTTCATAACCTTCGTAGTAATGAAATCTTCCCTGCATAGCGAGAATGTTTTTACCTGATAACGATCCGAAAATTAATTTACCAGAATGAGACTCAACTGTTGAGATTGGGAAATTGGGAATTTGTGAGTAATCTATCTGGAATTTAATATCTATGTATTTTACTAAGCCGCCAAGCCCGGTTCCTAAAATTATTCCTATCTTATATTCTTCGTTGCGCTGCTCCCTTAAAAAATCAATGGATTCATTATGTCTGCTTGTCATCTTGTTTCTCAGGTCTTACTCAGAATAATTAGAATTAGCAGTGTTGATTGAAATCTTTTTCATTGTAACATCTTCTGCCGTTTCGTTATCTTCTTCCAAATTATATGTTTTTGCTAATTCCATTTTATAAATATTCCTTGATTTAATGAATTCATCCATCTCGTTAAGTTTTTCCATAAAGAACAATTTTACATCTTCCACCAATTTATCGTTTCTTAATTTCAATTCATCAAGTTCGTGCTTTCTTGTCATAATCTCTTTGTCTGTCTCCTGTGAAATCTTCTGCGCATTCAGCTCAGCTTCTTTTATTATGTTTTCGGATTTCTTCTTTGCATTTTCCAATATTTCTTCAGCCAGGTCTTGTGCCTTAACTATGGCTCTTTGTAGTGTTGCCTCATTTTCTTTATAAACTTCTACATCCGACGATAAGGTTTTTATTCGTTCATTAAAACTTATATTCTCTTCAATTAGCCGCTCGTACTTTAAACTGACAGTTTCTAGAAATGCATCAACTTCATTCGGGTCATACCCACGAAATGTTTTTTTGAAATCATTTTTCTTAATATCTTTTGGAGAGATTATGTTCATAATGTATTTTAATTAGTAAAACTTTTAAATAGCGAATGATTTATTGTAATAATAAATTTGACAAACTCTTTATAAACACCTGTATTGATTTGGGATTAAGTAAATAACTCAAGTTGACCGCTTCAAAGTACAAGTTGTTAATTGTGCCACGAATCCTCAATATTTATTAAAAAATTTAATTCAACTGTATTCATTCAATTGCAAAATTCGTGGCACAAATAAGACCATATAGTCATAGAGGTCAACTTGAGTAAATAAAAATAAATCAAATAATTTTCTTCCACAGTTTGTCAAATATGAAATTCTTTTAATTATTCCTTTTGCCGAATATTGCGCTTCCAATTCTCAGCATATTAGAACCTTCCTCTATTGCAATCTCATAGTCATTTGACATACCCATCGAAAGATATTTAAAGTCTTTCATATCAGGTTTAAGCTCTTCATATAAATTTTTTAGTGTTTTAAAACTTTCTCTAATATTGTCTTTATCATCTGTAAGTTTTGCAATTGTCATCATTCCTTTTACTCTTACATTTTCAAAAGCTGAAATCTCACTGCAAAGAATTGAGGCATCTTTGGGAGACATACCATATTTTTGCGGCTCATTACTTGTATTTACCTGGACAAGGACATCAATTTTTCTGTTTATTTTTTTAGCATTTTTATTTATTTCTTCTGCAAGCTTATGGGAATCCAATGAGTGAATTAAATGAACAAAAGCAATCACATCTGCAACTTTGTTGCTCTGTAAATGACCAACCAAATGCCATTTTATTTTTCCGGCATGTTGAAATGAAATATTATAATATTTTTCTCTTAACTCTTTAACTTTATTCTCACCGAAGTCGGACTGTCCGAGGTTATTCAGATCCATTATTTGCGAAAACGAAATTGTTTTGCTTACGGCAACAATATTAATATCATCCGGATTTTTGTTAACTTTATTGCAAACATCCCTGATTTTTTCTTTTACTTCTAAATAATTTTTTTCTAACAACATATTTTATGTTGTTAATATACTTTTATTATAAACTTTTTTCAATTTAATAAACATTAAAATAGACGGCGAAAACTTTTATCTGATTAAAAACAGAAACATTTTTTGTTCAGGAATTCCACTGATTCTAAAAATATTTTAACGTATTTTTATCCTGATAAAAAAAATATTGATTTTAAATTTGTGAAATAGTGAACGAAGAAATTGATGGACATCAAGACTTCATTACCACGATATTTTAAAGACTACTACCGAAAAGCTTAAGCTAATCCGGAATCATAAAAATAAAATACTTTAAAAGAAATCTATTTTTGATTTGGAGAAATAAAAATTCCGAATTGGTGTAATAATTTTTAATAATCAGAAATTAAAATAATTGAAATACAACTTTACTGAAATAGAAAAAAAGTGGCAAAAGTATTGGGATGAAAACAAAACTTTCAAAACTCCTGATATAAATGAACTCGATAAATCTAAACCTAAATATTATGTCCTTGATATGCTGCCATATACAAGCGGGGATGGACTTCATGTAGGTCATCCTGAAGGTTATACGGCTACGGATATTATTGCAAGGTTTAAGAGGATGAAAGGATTTAATGTAATGCATCCTATCGGCTGGGATGCTTTTGGATTGCCGACAGAACAATATGCAATCAAAACAGGGATTCATCCCAAAATCAGAACCGCAGAATCTGTTGACAGATTCAAAAGTCAATTAAAATCTCTGGGATTTTCTTATGACTGGGATAGGGAAATTGATACTTCAGATGAAAATTATTTTAAATGGACACAATGGATATTCTTAAAAATTTTTAATTCCTACTATGATGAAGCCGAAGACAAAGCCAAGCCAATATCTGAATTAAAAATTCCCGAAGGCTTGTCCGGAAAGGAAAAATATGATTTTATTAATTCACAAAGACTGGCATACCTTGCTGAAGTTCCTGTAAATTGGAGTCCTGAACTAGGAACTGTTTTATCAAATGAAGAAGTCCCTGAACAGATTGAAAAAGGTTTTACAGTAATAAAGAAAAATATGAGACAATGGAATTTAAGAATTACAAAATATGCAGAAAGATTATTGATGGACCTAGATAAGCTCGAGTGGCCAAATAATGTGAAGGAGATTCAGCGTAACTGGATTGGAAAAAGCCAAGGAGCAGTTATAAAATTTAAAATTAAGGATTTTAAGAATGCCGATGAATTTATAGAAGTTTTTACAACGAGGCCGGATACAATTTTCGGTGCAACTTATATTATACTTTCACCCGAGCATTCTCTTGTAAAAAAAATTACAACGGATGAAAACTCACATAAAGTAAAATCTTATATTGAAACAGCCGCACAAAAGTCGGATATGGAGAGAACCGAATTATCTAAAGAAAAGACAGGGGTATCCACAGGATCATTTGCAATAAATCCTGTAAACGGAAAAGAGATACCTGTATTGATTGCAGATTATGTTTTAGCGAGTTATGGAACAGGAGCAATCATGGGTGTACCGGGTCATGACGAAAGAGACAATGAATTTGCAATAAAATTTAAATTGAGAATAACACCAGTTGTTGTTCCATCGAATTATAAAGAAGATGAAGTAAATAAATTCTTAGAGCAGACAAAGAAAGGTGAAGAATGTTTTTCCGGAGAAGGTTACTCCATCAATTCGGATTTTTTAAACGGACTGACTTCATTAGAAGCCACAAAAAAAATCATTCAATGGCTTGAAGAAAAAGGAATTGGCAGAAAGACTATAAGGTATAAATTAAGAGACTGGTTATTCTCGCGTCAAAGGTTTTGGGGAGAGCCATTTCCTATAGTTCATTTTGAAGACGGAACATTTAAAGCACTTGATGAAAGTGAACTGCCACTGACTTTACCTGATGCCAAATCATATAAATCAAGCGGAACGGGCGAATCGCCTTTGGCAAATATTGAAGATTGGGTAAATACAATTGATAAAGAAACAAAAAGAAAAGCCCGAAGGGAAACACATACAATGCCTCAATGGGCAGGTTCGTGCTGGTATTATTTAAGGTATCTTGATCCGTTTAATGAAAAAGAATTTTTCGATAAGGAGAAAGAAAAATTCTGGATGCCGATTGATTTATATATCGGAGGTGCAGAGCATTCCGTTTTACATTTAATATATGCAAGGTTTTGGTATAAAATATTGTATGATCTTGGCTATGTCTCTTACGAAGAGCCGTTCGGAAAATTATATAATCAAGGAACGATTTTGGGTGAAGATGGAGTGAAGATGAGCAAGTCGAGAGGAAATGTAATAAATCCGGACGATGTAATAAGAGATTTCGGAGCTGACTCAATGAGGTTGTTTGAAATGTTCATGGGACCACTTGATGCTACTAAACCATGGAGCACAAAAGGAATAGAGGGATTGAACAGATTTTTGAGCAGAGTCTGGAGATTAATAATTGATGAAAATTCAGGAGAGATAAGATCGAATATTTTAGATGAAGAGCCGGAGGAGAAATTAAATAAACTTTTACATAAGACTATAAAAAAAGTTACTGAAGATATAGACGATGGGGATATGAAATTCAATACAGCAATATCCTATCTTATGATTCTGGTAAATGAATTATATAAACTCGATAAAATAAGTAAAAAAGTTTTAGAAAAATTAATTCTTTTATTATCTCCTTTTGCACCGCACATTGGAGAAGAGTTATGGGAGAAACTTGGAAATAAAAACAGTATACAGTTTATGCCTTGGCCTGACTATGATGAATCTTTAGTAAAAGATCATACAGTTACAGTAGTATTTCAAGTTAATGGAAAGATAAGATCGAAGCATGATTTTGATTTCGATTCTGAGATCAAAGTATTGGAAGACAAAGCACTTGATAACGAGAACGTCAAAAAATATACTCTTGGAAAAGAAATTGTTAAAATTATAACCGTAAAAAATAAAATGGTAAATATTGTAGTAAAGTAATTTCAGCATTAATTTTTTTTAAGGTTTATTTAAAATAAGGTATTTGTAATTACACAAGTACCTTATTTAATTTTACTAATAGAAGTTAATTTTAATTAAAAAAATATTAATAAAAGAATATTTGTTGAAAGGAAAAAAAATTTAAGGTCATAAAATTAGCTATTGACATAAAATAATATTTAATGCAATATTGCATTAACTTAAAAAGACAACAATATTGCAATCCAAAGAATTAATAGAAAAGCTTCAACAAATTGGATTTAAAGAATATGAATCAAAGATATTCCTGGTTCTTTTAAAGGGTTCAGCATTGAGTGCATCTGAGATTGCGGAAAAAGCAAATATAAGACGAACTGCTGTTTATGAGATATTAAAATCTTTTACTGCAAAAGGTTTTTGCAATGAAATAGAAACGAATACTATTTTAAAATATGAGATGATTGATCCAAGAGTTATCGGTGATAAGATCGAAAGAGAAATTGACCAGTACAATCTTTCAAAAATAAAAAATGTACGAGAAACATTTAAGGAGTTTGAAGTATTACATAGAACAGAGGAAATATCAGATAATAAAAATGTAAACATTGAGTTAATCAGAGGATTTAATCAACACAGACAAGAAAAGTTTATTGAATTACTTGATAAATCAAAAGAGGAAATTTTAAGCATGATACGTCTTGAAGGATATGTTTCAGAGGAATTGGATTTGGGAGCAAATGTTTTTGTTAAAAGAGGCGGTATAATAAAATCAATATATGAAGCAAGTCTGAATTTTAAAATCATTAAAGATAATTCGAGGCTGGATGCAACATTAGAAGATTTCTTAAGAATATGCAGCCGATTTGAAAACTCCGGGGAACAAATAAGAATTTCAAAATCAGAATTACCAAACATGACCATTTTTGACAGAAAAATAGTTTTTATAAATATTCAGGACAACACAGTTCCACGTCACAATAAGGCAGATATTATAATTAAAAATGAAGCGTTTGCAAGTCGAATGATAGACTTATTTAACTTCTACTGGCAGAAATCGAATACAGCGGATGAAATTAAGCAATTCAGTATGCCAAAAACAAACGAACTAAGAAAACCAAGAAGATTAAGAACAATACACTAAAATAATTTTAAATTAAAACTCTTTATCACAGATAAAGGAGGGAAGCTAAAATGAAAAAAATTAATTTTAAATGTTTATTATTTATCATTTTATTTGTTAACATTTCTTTGATAGCAAGCTTTGAAAAAAATTTTGCAAATGACACCAAGCCCAAGTATATATATGGAAAAGTTGTTTATGCGGATGACAGAAGTCCGGTAAGTGACGGGTTTATAAAAGTTTTTATAATTAGTGATGAGAGTAAGGAGGGCCGTATTTTGGAATCAACTACCATTGAGCCTAATGGGGAATTTAAGTTACTGGTCCCGCCGGAATTAATACTTGACGAAAGAGAATTGATGGCTTATCCAAATGACCTTGATGTCGGTGGAAAGTCATTTGAGCCAAAAGTCATTAATGCAGGTAGAATATTTTCAAATCCTAAAAATGAAAACCTTTTAACAATTGAAGTTAATCGAATAGAAGATAAATTAAATAAATCCGGGGGCTCGAGAAAATCGACAGATATGAATAATAAACTTTTACTACAAAATTATCCAAACCCCTTTAATCCGACGACATTGATCAGATTTGAACTCCCACAGTCATCAAATGTTACTTTAAAAGTATATAATATGAGTGGTGAAGTGATTTCGACTTTAGTGGAAAATAAAAATCTTAGAAAAGGGTTTAATGAGTTTGAATTCGATGCAAGCAGTCTTTCGAGCGGAATTTACATTTATAGTTTGACCTCAGGAAATTACATTGAGACAAAAAAAATGATGCTATTAAAATAAAAACGTCCTTGAAAAGCAAGTAAGATTTAATGAGGGTTGGGTCTTATCTTGTAACATCCCCTCTCAGGGAAAGGAGGGGATTCAGGGATGTTTCTTTAAAGTGGAACTTAGTATATAAAATATTAACAAATCTTCAAGAACTTTTTATTAGTAATACTAAATTTAATACTGAATCCGAAGACCCGATTTTGTAAAGTACTTTTCTAAATTTAAGGATGTTTTCAGATATACATAAACAGAAATTAACTTCGTATTTTTTAAGATTTCATTTTTTATAAAAATGAAATCTTTTTAGTTTATTGATAACCTTTACTTTAACTTGTGTTAATTTTTATTTCAGATATTAATGTCCTATGAACAGGACATTTTTCAGAAATATCAAGCAATTTTTTTCTTTCTTCATTATTAAGCTGACCTGTAAGGTTTATCTCAACTTCAATTTTATCAATTTTACCTTCTTTCGCTTCACATTGCAGACAATCTTCTGCGTGAATTTTTTCATGATAAAGATTTATTGAAATATTCCCGAGTGGAATATTCTTTCTTTGAGCATACATTCTCATCGTAATTGCTTTACAAGATCCAAGTGCTGAAAGAAGAAGCTCGTAAGGATTGAGACCTTTATCGGATCCTCCTGTAAGAGTGGACTCATCTGCAATTACAAAATGATTTCGCGACTTAATTTCTGTTTCATATCCTTTGACATTACTTATAGAGATTTGCAGATCAGGCTTTTCCATAATCCTATTTTATTTTAAAAAATATATATAAAATATTCTTTAGAGAATTGAATTAAAAGTTAGACTGCCAATCCTGCATAAAAAAAAATCGAATAGCAAAAAAATTAAAAGCACTTGATATTTACTATCTGCATATTGATATGGGCTTTGGATTTATTTAACCCTAAGGGTAATCCGGGAGACTTTCCATTACACGAAATGAAAATGTTTTATAATTCGAACAGACATCTTTCAACAAAAGCATGGATACGGGCGGCATTATTAAATGCTATTCCTGAATTTATTTTAAATTCAATTATGAATATAGGATGGAAATATGTTCCGGGAATCTCTGCCGATTACTCAAAACTTTTTAAGGAAGAAACGGGATTACCTGTTATTGCTAACGGAGGTTTTCAGGAAATGAATTTCATAGAACAAACTTTGCAATCCGGTAAAGCTGATATGATAGCAATGGCACGTCCTCTGCTGGCAAATATAAATTTAATTGATCTCTTCAGACAGGGAATTAACCTTCCTGAAAAACCCTGCACACATTGCAACAGATGCCCCGGAAGAACTCCGGGTTTTCCTCTAGGCTGTTATGACCCTTCACGTTTTAATTCAATGGATGAAATGGAAGCGCAAATTATGGAATGGAGCGCAAGCTCAGATGAACGTATGATGCACGAACATGTGATCAATCGTGACGAAAGGATATTACATGAGGCTTAAATTTTTAAACTGATTTTTGATAAATTTTTAAATCAAAATTATCGTTTTATTCCAACCGGCAATTAATCTTCGACTTTCTAAAAGAAATGCTGTAATATATTTTAGCATTTTAAAAATTATTTTATAACTTATTCTTAAATTGATAAATAAGTATTTTGAAATAAAATAATTTATGGCAGAAAAGATCATTCTCGGAAACAAACCTGATATTACATCCCTTTCAAAAAATGTTTCTCCTTCTGAAGAGGAAAGATATTTTCTTGAAGGACCACGCTCCCGATTAGAAGAATTTAAATTTATAATTAAAGTTTTGCTCGAATTCATAAAAGGGTTTAGAGCTTTTCATTTTATCGGGCCTTGTGTTACAATTTTCGGCTCGGCAAGAATTGCACACGAACACAAATATTATGAAATAGCATACAATCTTGGCAAACGTCTCAGCCGTGTGGGCTTTACAGTAATGACCGGAGGCGGACCGGGAATTATGGAAGCTGCTAATAAGGGTGCAAAAGATGCCGGTGGTAAGTCTGTCGGTTGTAATATCATGCTTCCATTTGAGCAAGATCCAAATCCATATATGGATAAATGGGTTACCTTTAAATATTTTTTTGTGAGAAAAGTTTTGCTGATGAAATACTCCTATGCTTTTATTGTTATGCCGGGAGGTGCCGGCACTATGGATGAACTTTTCGAAGCTCTTACTTTAATTCAGACTAAAAAGATTTCTAATTTTCCTGTTGTTATAATTGGAAAAGAATATTGGAATAACCTTGTAGAATTACTGGATGACTTCGTTAAGCAAAAGACAATTAGTGAAGAAGACCTTAAGTTGTTTATTTTAACCGACTCAGTAGATGAAGCAATTGACCATATCGAAAAAAACACAATTGATAAATACAAACTCATAAAAAGGGTTCACCGTCCGTCAAAAATTCTAAGAGAAAAAAGTATAAGCAGAAAATAATTTTTTTGCAAAAAAATCAATAGAAGTATGAAATTTACAAAACGGAATAATCTCCCACCAAAAGAAACAGAAGTTACTGACCTTGGTTTAGGTAATAAAGTATTGGATAAAGGTCACCGAGTAATAAACAGAGACGGGAGCTTCAACGTCAGAAGAAAAGGTCTTCCATTTTTTGAATCATTCAGTGTCTATCATTGGCTCATCTCTATGTCATGGATGAAGTTCTGCTTATTGATTTTAGCCGCATACCTTGTCGTAAATATTTTCTTTGCAACACTTTATTTTATTGGTGGAGATTCTAATTTCGAGGGGATGGTTTTTACAAATGAGTTTGACAGGTTTTTGAATAATTTTTTTTTCAGTACACAAACTTTCACAACTGTCGGCTACGGAAGAATAAATCCTGTAGGAGTTTACGCAAATATTGTTTCTTCCATAGAATCACTTGCGGGATTACTTTCACTTGCACTGGCAACGGGATTGCTTTACGGTAGATTTGTGAAACCAGTAGCAAAAATAATTTACAGTGAGAAAGCTGTTATTGCACCGTTCAATGACATTACGGGGTTTCAATTCAGAATTGCTAACAAGCGCTACGATCATCAGATGGTTGATGTAGAAGTGGAGGTGATGCTGTCCCACGTGAAAAACGAGTTAAGAAGTTTTTATCTCCTCAAACTGGAATATCCGAAAATAAATTTTTTCACATCGACATGGACAGTTAATCACCCTATTGATAAAGAAAGTCCAATATATAGAATGACCGGAGAGGAATTAAAAGAAATGGATGCGGAATTTTTTGTTTTACTAAAAGGATTCGATGATACTTTTGCGCAGATTGTTCATTCAAGGTCTTCATATAAATATACGGAGATCGAGTGGGGTGCAAGATTTATCAGCGTTTACGGAAGAGCGGATGATGGAATGACATTGATTGAACTTGATAAGATAAGTGAATATGAGAAAGTGGTACTTCCGAAAACAACTAACGATGACTGAAAAAAATAATTTTGTAAATACCGGATATTAAAAAACGTCTACAAAGATTTACATTTCAAGCTTACATTTTTATATATTTTTGGAATAAAAAAATAATTACCTTTTCCATAAAAATTAAGGAGTTAAATAATGAAAAGAAGAAATCTTCTAAAAGGTCTCGGAGCAATTGGTTTGAGTACTTTGCTACCCATACCAAATGTATCAAGCACAATAAAACGTGCCTCCAAATCAATAAGAAATGAAGCTCTTGAAGATGCTGCCGGCTGTTGGCTAACACCTGCTTTAACTGAAGGACCATTTTATTTAAACGGAAATCTTATAAGGCAGAACATAACTGAAGGAAGACCGGGTATAGCTTTTCATATGACGATCAATGTTATTAATTTCGAGTGCAATCCAATACCTAATGTACTTGTAGATGTTTGGCACGCTGATAAGGACGGTAACTATTCAGCATTCGGTGCATTTGTGGGACAGACTTTTTTAAGAGGAACACAGCTAAGTGATAATAATGGTGTAGTTGTGTTTGATACAATTTATCCCGGCTGGTATCCGGGAAGGGCAACTCATATTCATTTTAAAGTACGGCTTACTTCTTCTACTTATGTTACTTCTCAATATTGTTTTCTTGATAGCGTTAATAATGCTGTATATGCAACTCCGCTTTATTCAGGGCGAGGGCCGAATCCAACTACAAATGCAGAGGATGGAATTTTCAACAATGCAAACCCGGAATTTCTTGTAATGACTGCAGTTCCCAATGCATCAGGTGGATATGTCGGAACATATACAATTGGTATAAATGCTCCAACAGGAATCAATGAAATGACCGAAGAAGCTGACGGATTTTCACTTCAGCAAAATTATCCCAATCCATTTAACCCATCTACTAAAATTATTTATACCATACCTGTTAATTCAAATGTAAAGCTGAATGTGTATGACGGTTTCGGACGAGAGGTTGCAGTGATAATTGATAAAAAACAAAGTGCAGGAACTTACGAAGTGAAATTTAATGGAGAAAATTTCAGCAGCGGATTTTATTTTTACAAACTGGATGCGGGGGGAATTGTTAAGACCAGGGAAATGCTGCTTCTGAAGTGAACTATGATGTGAATGATTCAATGATGGCTATGATTTTCTGAACTATGATGTGAATGATTCAATGATGGCTATGATTTTCTGAACTATGATGTGAATGATTCAATGATGGCTATGATTTTCTGAACTATGAAGTGAATGATGGAATGATGACTATGATTTTCTGAACTATGCTGTGAATGATGAAATGATGACTATGATTGTTTTTGTCTGAACTGTAATTGATATTAACTATTGATTTGGCAAATGACGATTTCGTTTAAGCTGTTCTTCGTTTTTCATTAATCTTCGAAATTGAAGTTTTAATGAACCGAAATTAATTAGTAACCCAACTTCAAGTTTGAATGCTTCCAGATAATTTATTGCCTGAGCAAGATTTACTTTTTCCAATAGTATAATTGCTTTTAGTTCAACAAGAATTTTTTCTTCAACTAAAAAATCAACTCTTCTTGTTCCGATTGGTTTCTGTAATTCCTTATAAAAAATATCCATCTCTAATTCCCTAACGAATGAAAGTCCTTCAAGGGTAAATTCATAAGCTAATGCACGTTGATATATGACCTCCTGAAATCCATTTCCCAAGTAATTATGAACCGCCATTGCACACTTAATTATACGACTGGTAAGCTCTGAATATTTATATTCTTCTTTTATCATGATTGTGTGTTATAAATTTTTATTTTGTCAACTTTTGTCTGAACTAAGATGATAATGATTGAATGATGACTATGAATTTTTTGAAGCAGTTTCTAATAATTCTATTTATGTTTCCATTACTGTAAACTGTTGTCAATTTAAATTGTGAATTAATTTATTACTATAAAATATTTCAGAAATCATAGCTATCATTTAAACATAACATCATAGTTCAGAAAAAAGAATCATAGTTATCAATACATCATTATCATCATAGTTCAGAAAAAAATTATAGCAATCATTTAATCATTATCATAATAGTTCAGACAAAAGAATCATAGCAATCATTCAATCATTATCATCATAGTTCAGACAAAAGAATCATAGTTATCATTCAATCATTATCATCATAGTTCAGACAAAAGAATCATAGTTATCATTCAATCATTATCATCATAGTTCAGACAAAAGAATCATAGTTATCAATACATCATTATCATCATAGTTCAGAAAAAAGAATCATCGTTATCAATACATCATTATCATCATAGTTCAGACAAAAGAATCATAGTTATCAATACATCATTATCATCATAGTTCAGAAAAAAGAATCATAGTTATCAATACATCATTATCATCATAGTTCAGAAAAAAGAATCATAGTTATCAATACCTCATTATCATCATAGTTCAGACAATAAATCATAGATATCATTTCATCATTATCATCATAGTTCAGATTAGAAGAATCATAGTTATCAGTACATCATTAGTATCATAGTTCAGACAAAAACGTTCATTCCATCCCGGTCACATCCAGCTGGCACGATCAAGGCTTCTATATTGTATAGCTTCACTAATATGTGCTGTAGAAATATTTTTTTCATTCGAAAGGTCGGCAACCGTCCTGCTCACTTTTAGTATCCTGTCATAAGCCCTTGCCGAGAGTCCGAGCTTTGTGATTGCCATCTTCATTAAATTTTCGCAATCGGAATCTATTATACAAAATTCTTTTATCTCCTTTGAATTCATATTTGAATTTGAATAAATTCCTTTCCGTTCTTTGAATCTGTAAAGTTGAATCTCTCTTGCTTGTATTACTCTCTCCCTGACTATTTCGGATTTCTCGTGCTCTGCTTTGCTCGAAAGCTCATGGTATTTAACAGGGTTAACATGAATATGGATATCAATTCTATCGAGTATTGGACCGGATATTTTTGAAAGAAATTTTTGAACATCAAATTCGGAATACATGGAAGCTTCTTTTTGTGAACCTGCCGGAGTCGGATTCATAGCAGCAACTAACATAAAATTGCATGGGTACTGAACTGTAATTTTCGAGCGGGATATTGTAACAACTCTGTCTTCGAGCGGCTGCCGCATAACTTCCAGAACATTTTTTTTAAACTCAGTAAGCTCATCGAGAAATAAAACTCCATTGTGTGCGAAAGATATTTCCCCCGGCTTTGCATTGGGTCCTCCCCCGACAAGAGAAACATCACTTGCCGTATGGTGGGGTGAACGGAATGGCCTGGTCGAAATTATTGCCGAGCCGGTTTGTAAAATTCCCGCAATGGAATGTATCTTGGTTGTTTCCAATGCTTCTTCTAGAGACAACGGCGGAAGTATTGTCGGCAAACGTTTTGCCAGCATAGTTTTACCGGATCCCGGAAGTCCGATCAGAATAATATTATGTGATCCTGCTGCTGCAACTTCCATCCCGCGTTTTACTTCTGCCTGACCTTTCACGTCTGCAAAATCGACAAGATAGTTTTTATCCTGCTCGAATAATTGTTTAACATTTATTTTAAAAGGCTGCGGACAAATTTCATTGTTCAAAAAATCAATTATCTCGGTCAAGGTCTCAAACGGCATAACATCAATGTCTTCTACAATCGCTGCTTCTTTTGCATTCTCAAGCGGTAAAATTATTCCTTTAAATTTGTTTTTTTTTGCTTCGAGTGCAATAGGCAAAATTCCCGGCACAGGTC
The DNA here is from genome assembly GCA_030855105.1 of Bacteroidota bacterium. Taxonomy (GTDB): domain Bacteria; phylum Bacteroidota; class Ignavibacteria; order Tepidaquicellales; family Tepidaquicellaceae; genus JAGPCH01. The sequence continues at coordinate 42,210 of JALYRX010000014.1, forward strand.
TGAGTTTACCGTCCAATGAAAGTTCACCGATAAAGATGTAATCTTTTACTTTAACAGGTGATGCCTGAGAAGTTTCACAAAGTATCCCGATAGCAATCGGCAAATCAAATCCGGAACCTTCCTTCTTCACATCAGCAGGTGCAAGATTTACAGTGTATCGCCTGATAGCAAAATGAAACATAGAATTTTTTATTGCAGCAGCAACTCTTTCCTTCGATTCTTTTACGGCACAGTCGGGTAATCCAACAATAGTAAAAGCAAATAAGCCGTTTTCGATATGCGTTTCATCCCTTATTATATAAGCATCGACACCATATGTAGATGCAGAAAATACTTCTGTAATCATAATTTGTGATTAATAATGAAAAATTAATAAAAGAAATTTAAAACGTCGGTATATTTTTTGAGATTAAATTAAATATTATTTAAAGTTTCCAATCAAATAGTATAATTAATTTATTTAACCCGGAGAGTATATAAAAAGCAAAGATTACTAAAATGATTTATTAGTTTTTTTTCTTGAAGACCAATTCAATAGGGACACCTTTATATCCGAATTGTTCTCTTAATTTTTTTTCAAGAAATCTTTTATAATTGTCGGCTATTCCATCCGGATCGTTTGCAAAAAAAGCAAACACCGGAGGAGATGTTCTTAATTGAGTGATATAATTTATTTTTATTTCCTTTCCCTGCATCGAAGGAGGCGGGGTGCTTTTAATTTCATTTAATAATATTTCATTCAGCTCACTTGTTTTAATTTTCTTATTCCTTTCATCGTATATACTTTTTGCATCCTCAATAACCTTGTGAATCCGCTGTTTAGTGAGAGCCGAGATGAAAATGAATTTAAGATACGTATAGCTTTTCAAATGTTCTGTAATTTTCTGCTCAACGATCTTTGCAGTGTTTGAAGCCTTTTCTACAAGATCCCATTTATTTATGACAATCAATAATCCTTTTTTCATTCTTATAACATCTTCAATAATTCTAACATCTTGTTTATCAAGCTTAAAAGTTGCAAGCTTGATGTCCGAAGATTTATTTAATTCTTCCAGGAGATCCGCTGCATCCAATACAAGTATTGCTACGTTGCATCTTTCGATAGCTTTATAGGTCCGCAGTGTTGAAAAAAACTCTATTGATTCTTTGATTTTATTTTGCTTTCTAAGACCGGCAGTATCAATTAATATGATATCATCCCCGTAATACTTCAGAGTTGAATCAATGGTGTCTCGTGTTGTACCCGGAACCTCGGTAACGATATTTCTTTCCTCATTCAATAATGCATTTGCAATTGAAGACTTTCCTGCATTCGGTTTACCAATTATTGCAAACTTCATTCTCGTATCTTCTTTCTCTTCATTAATTGCGATATCTTTTGTAATCTCATCGAGTAAGTCTCCCGAGTTGAAACCGTTAATTGCCGACAAGGGAAACGGCTCACCCAGTCCAAGAGAGTAAAACTCAAGCATAGTTAGTTCTTTTTCTACAGTATCAATTTTATTAGCGACTAAAATGATTCTTTTTTCTTTAGAATATTTTCTGAGCATCTCGGCAATTTCATTATCCAGCGGGTGGAGTCCGTTTTTCGCGTCAACGACAAAAAGAATTTCATCTGCTTCTTCTATTGCCAGCTTTACCTGCGTTCTGATTACCTTCTCAAATCTTTCTTCAGAATTGGGAACAAACCCGCCTGTATCAATTAAAAAAAATTTCTTCCCGGTCCATTCGACTTCACCGTAATTTCTGTCGCGTGTTACACCGCTTGTTTCATGAACTATCGCGACCTGTTTTCCTACAAGACGGTTGAATAAAGTTGATTTGCCTACGTTTGGTCTTCCTACAATTGCTACAATGTTTTCCAAGTTTTAAACTATGATTAAATGATTTAATGAATGCTTTGATACATTTATAGTACAGCTTTTATTGAAAATTTGAAATTAAAACAATATTCTTGGCTTTATACCTTATAAGATAAGATAACATAATAATCATTAAATCTTTTGGATTATAGTTCAAAACTTATTCAACTTAAATAAATTTATTCAAACTTCCAAATTGTAAAATTTTTGATTTGTGAAATCTGATTTATCCCTTGAGATGTGTTAATATCATTTTACTGTTACCAAAAAAATTTGAATATCTAATTTCGTAATTATAAAGGATTGAATTAAAACTCGAATAATAATATATTGTATGGAAAAAATTTTATAAAAATGAAAAATAATAATATAGTTGAAGAGGAGATTTTCGAGGAAATCGAAATAGGATCTTCAAAAATTAATAAAGACAAGCTTGGGGAAATAATACCCAGCGAAAAAAAAATTTACGATAAGTCTTCAAAATTAGAAATGAACAGGTTCAGTCGGTTTATTAAACAAATAAAGCTCGCGATTGACTTATTAAAAGATTTCAAGGCAAAAAGATACACTGATATTCCGTGGAGATCAATTGCAATGATTGCAGCAGGAGTTCTTTATTTTATAAACCCCTTCGATATGGTTCCCGATATGCTTCCGCTATTCGGTATTGCAGATGACGCAATGCTTTTTGCAACAGTTTTCAAATCAATACAGATTGATCTTGAAAAATACGGCGCGTGGAAGGGAATAAGCACGAGTGACTATTTTTAAATAAAAAAATTAGAAAGAAGAAATAAATTTTTGCCAGACAAAATAAAATTATTATTCATCGGAGACATCATCGGAGAGCCGGGATTTAATCTTACAAAAACACTTCTGCCAACTTATGTTTCAAAATACAAAGTTGATTTCGTAATAGCTAACGGTGAAAATATTACAGATGGTAAAGGCATAGTTGAAAAAGACGGCAAACGTCTGCTCGAACTTAACATTGATGTTCTTACCGGAGGCAATCATACAATGGATAAAATCCAGGCTCACAAATATTTGAATGAAACAAATAATGTTCTTCGTCCTCAAAATTATCCCAAAGGTGCCTATGGCCACGGCTTTGGCATTTTTAAAATTCCGAATACCGATCTTAAAATAGGAGTGATAAATTTGCAGGGAAGAGTATTTATGAAAAGCATTGACTGTCCTTTCAGAGCATTCGATTGGGTTTATGAAAAAATAAAATACGATACAAATATGGTGTTCGTTGATTTTCACGGCGAAGCGACCGCTGAAAAGATCGCGTTCGCATGGTACGTAAACGGAAGAGCTTCTGTGGTTGTCGGAACTCACACACATGTACCCACTGCTGATCAAAGAATATTAAGCGGTGGAACTGCATACATCACCGATGTAGGAATGACCGGACCTTATGATTCGGTTATTGGTATGAAAAAAGAAGGTTCAATAAAAAGATTCATTTACTCTACTCCGCAAAAATACGAAGTAGCCGATGAAGATTTGAGATTTTCGGCGGTGCTTTGTGAAATAGATCCGAAAACCGGTAAAGCTTCTTCAATAAAGAAAATTTTTTATCCCGAGTTTTGATTTTGGATTATAATATTTAGAATGCAATTTTGTAATTTAAACTTAATATTATTTTGAAATCTGTTCAGATGAGCGAGTCTCTTTATAATTATATTGTAGACCGATATGCTTCAAAAGATAAATTATTAGAGGAGCTAATTAAAGAAACCGAACGATTGGAAATTCCTTTAATACAAATTTCATATGATCAGGGAAAGTTTTTATATCTACTTTGCAAAATGATCAACGCAAAACATGCCCTGGAAATCGGCACTCTGACGGGATTTAGCGGTGTTCATATTGCAAGAGGATTAAAAGATGATGGGAAACTTACAACGGTTGAGCTGGAGCAGAAGCACGGTGACATTGCAAAAAAATATTTTGAAAAAGCCGGACTGAAAGATAAAACCGAAGTTGTAATTTCTCCTGCACTTGATCAGATGAAAAAATTCGTTAGCGAAAAAAAAATGTTCGATTTTATTTTTATTGATGCCGACAAGACCGGCTACCCTGACTATTTTGAAGAAGCTGTAAAGCTTTCTCACAGCGGGACAGTTATAGCTTTGGATAATATGTTAAAAGGGGGCAGAGTTATAGAAGTGGCAGGTGACGATAAAGATTTGAAGGCTGTTCAGATGACCAATGATATTATATCGAAAGACAACAGAGTTGAAGCTTTGTTAGTAACTATCGGAGACGGATTATCCCTTGCATTGGTAAAATAGCTCAGCTTTTAATTTTATTTTTCAGTCCCGATCTTATCAACATGCTTTTTTACATTTTTAATTTTTTAGATTCGTTTTTTTATTAAATATTTATCGCTATCTTTGATTGGAAAAAAGGGAAATTATGAACAGCTTACTAAAATATGTTTCTTTTACCAGGAACGAGACAAAAGTAATATTATTTGCAGTTAGTGTTTTAGCCGCAGGATTTTCAATCAAATATTATAAACATCTTACAGGCACCAGTTCAAATCTTCCCTACGATTTTTCAAAATCAGACTCCGAATTCCGAGAGAAATCAAATAATGCAAATAGAAATAAGTTGTCTCTTCCGGATATTAATAATTCCCGGGAAAATGATTTGGATAGAAGACTCAAATCATCAGATGATTCATTGAGCATAAGAAACAATGTTAATAAACAAAATAATTTAGCTGAAATTTTAGCGAAGAGTTTAAACATAAACACGGCAACAAAAGAAGAATTAATCGACCTTCCCGGAGTAGGTGAATCAACGGCAGATAAAATTATTGTTTACAGAGAAGAGAAAAAGGGATTTAAAAAAATTGAAGATCTCATGAAAGTCAAAGGGATTGGCAAAAAAAAATTCGAAAAAATTAAAGAGTATATCACTACAGAATAAAATTTAAATTGAATACTTTAAGCTTAGGTTTTTACGGTAACATTCTACGGATTTTGAAATTAGGAGAGACTAAACAAATCATTTCAAAAGATGAAATCGCTTTAAGCTTTAATATTCATGATGATTTGTACCAGAAGAAGGATAATGACGACCTGATGAATGAATTTTCAGATTCAATAAACAATGTTTTGAATTATGACGGCTACGAACCTTTAATAGCCGGGGTTTTAATCGATACCGGTCAAACTTTTTTGAATGTCTTCCCGGTTGATTTTAACGAAGAGCCTAACAGCATAAATTCTCATTTTCTTTGGGAGCTTTCCAATTATTTTCCTGATACTTATAAAAATTTTAACATAAAATATTACCGCCTGCAGAATAGTTTTTCAAATGAAAAGATAGACGAAGCATTGCTGATTGCAATCGATAAAAATAAAATTGAGTTAATAAAAAACTTATGCAATGCCGGAAATATCAAGATTAGAAATATTGATATTGACCAGTTTGCTGTCGAAAAATGCCTGAAAGAAAATCATCAGGATAAAATAAAAGACAAAAGCATTTTAATAATTGGTTGCAAAAATTCCCGGCTTGATTTCAGCCTGATTATAAATGAAAAGCTGAAACATTATGATTATGAAAATTTTGACGGAGATAATTTTAAGACATTCCTTGTAAATCAGATAAACCTATTAAACTCAACTTCTATTGAGAATAAAATCGGTAAAATTTTTTTGTATGGTGAAGAGGCTGTTTTCCGGGTAAGAAAATTTTTAGCTGAGCAATTCGGAAATATCGATACCGAGTTTATCACGGTTTCGGAAAATGACGATACGAGATTTTCTCCGTTGTATGGGTTGGCTTTAAAAATGTTTGATTCCTCTTTTGTTAAAACCGAGAAATGAGAATTATCTCGGGAATTTATAAAAGCAGAATTTTAAAAACACCTTCATCCGGTAAAGTCAGACCGACTTCAGACAGAGCCAAGGAAACTTTATTTAATGTTTTAAATAATGTGATTGATTTTGAAGGAATAAAATGTCTCGACTTATTTTGCGGAACGGGAAACTTAGGACTGGAGTGCATTTCCCGGGGTGCGGATATGTGTTATTTCATAGATGAACAAACTGATTTAGTTATAAAAAATATCCGGCTTCTGAATGCAGAAGATAAGAGTAAAGTTTTCAAATCCAAAGCATTATCTTTCTTGAATAAATTTACTGAGAAGGAAATCGATGTAATTTTTTGTGATCCGCCATATAGTTATGAACCTTACAATGAGCTGATTGAAAAAATTTCTTTGTTTAAAACTATTTTAATATTAGAACATTCAAAAGATTTTATAGTTAGTAAAAATTTTGAGAAGAATGTTTTTTTAAAGAAAAAAATTGGCACTGTTAATTTTACATTTTTTGATTTTAATTAAAAAATTTTCAAATGAAAAAAATTTTAGCAGTATACCCGGGAACGTTTGATCCCATAACAAACGGTCATCTTGATATAATCGAACGTGCCTGTGAGTTATTCGAAAAAGTAATAGTATCGATTGCAATCAATTTGAATAAAGATCCTCTGTTTAGTCTCGAAGAAAGAAAAAATATGATAATCAATGTTACAAGTCATCTAAAAAATGCGGAGGTAGATTCTTTTAACGGCTTGCTTGTAAGATATGCTGAAAGCAAAAATGCATTAGTTATTATAAGAGGACTACGGGCGATTTCAGATTTCGAATATGAGTTCCAAATGTCCCTAACCAATAAAAAAATCAATCCCGGTATTAATACTATATTTTTAATGCCGAATGAAAAATATTCTTATCTGAATTCATCACTCGTAAGAGAGCTTGCATTTTACAATGCAAACGTAAAAGAATTTCTGCCTGAATATGTTTTAGAAAAGCTGAAAGAAAAATTTCGGAATTAGCCGGTAGAAAAGAACTAATTTTGAAAAATGGTTGAAAGATCCGTGTTATTTTTATATTTATTCTGAGCAAAAAAATTCAGCATTTCTACAAAATCATTTTCGCCCAAAAATCCTGATATACTGGATGTTTCTTCCCCGTTGTATTTAAATTTAATAATACTTCCATCGGAATTTAAGAAGACAAAAGTTGGATAACCTGTTCCGCCAAAAAATTTTGCAAGCTCTCCTGACGAATAACTTTTCTTTCCATAGTTAAATTTCTCAGAACCATCGGCATTCAGTTTAACAAACATAAAATTTGATAACGCGCTCTGAACTTTTCCGGATGTGTAAATTTCTGAATCCATTTTCTTACTCCAGGAATCGGAATCGGAATAAATATCAAGAAATATTTTTTTTCCGTTTGACTTGGCTGCATTAAGACCATCAGAGAAATTATAGGAAGTTTGGCTGTAGGAATAAGAAAAACTTAATAAGATGAAAATTGCGGGTATCCAAAAAAACTTTGTTTTCATTATGTTTTAATTTTTGAATTAATTTAACAGTTAAATTAACAATTAAAAATACTAAATGATTCTGAATTTGGAAAAATGTTTCCTTAAAATATTTGAAGCAAAAATAAAACACAGAGTCACAGGGAAGAAAGCCATCTTTACCAGAGTGTGTCTCAAAACTATATTTTTATTGAACCTCATAGAAAACATAGAAAGCGGTTTATAATAAATTAACCGGGATTTTTCATTAAGATATTTTAAAAACACAAATGACACCAAGCCCACAAAGGGTTTCAGGTAAAAATATAATAAGAAAAAATTCTTTGCGAGCTTTGCGTGCTTTGCGGTTAATACAATTTATATTTTTCTAATGAACAGTTTGGGATTAAGCTATGTGACCTCTGTTTCTATGTGGTTAAAGATATTTGAGGCAGACTCTCCCAAAAGGGGATTTCCTAAAAATGGAAATTAAGTAAAACTTATTTTATTCGTATACTGCTTGAAACTTTCCATGTAGCGGGACATCTCTGACATCTCTTTGAAATATGATCCCGATTTTTTGAAAGTCATTGTCTATAGGATTCTGCTACATCTCATTCTGGTGTGAATAAGAAAGGAATATTTTCGGTTGATCTTTTTCCATATTGTAGTTTGGTAAAATTAACTAAATAGTTGAAAACAAAAAATACGGTTTAGGTAATTGGAGGTTTGTTGAAAAAGATCTTCTAACACAAAGTCTCAAAGGCACAAAGGAATAATATATACAAATAAACCTTTGAGCCTTAGTGGTTAAAATTACATATATTTAGATTTACTCCAGGTTTTGCAGAACACCTGTCGAAAGTAAAATCAAAATAATTATTCCAAGAATAATTCTATAAATAATAAATATCATATTGCTTCTTGTCTTTAAGTAAGACAATAAAAAAGCTATTGAAAGATAACCGACAAAACCGGAAACAACAGTTGCAATGATGAGGCTAAGAAAATTTTCATTAAGCAAAACCTGACGCTCTTTATAAAGCTCATACAGCCCGCTCAATCCGATCGCCGGTATGCTCAACAGGAAAGAATATCTCGCCGCAACATCTCTTTTCAATCCCCTGAAAAGTCCGGCTGTAATTGTAACCCCGCTTCTCGAACTTCCCGGTATCAATGCCAGCGCCTGTGCACAGCCGATTATTACTCCGTCTTTAACGGTGATTTCAGAAAAATCTTTTTTCTTAGTACTGACTTTTTCCGCAATGAAAAGAACTATCGCAAGTAAAATTAATGCAGCACTTATTACATATAAACCTCTTGCCTCACCTTCGATAAATTGCTTAAACAATAACCCGCAGACTGAAATCGGGATCGTTCCGATAATTATTAAAATAAAAATTCTCGATTCGCTGTTGGAAAGAAAATCTTTATTCTTTAACGCCTGCATGAAACCGTTTATGAGTTCAATAATATCTTTCTTAAAATAAATTAGTGTTGCTAACAAAGTTCCGATTTGTATTACTGCGGTGTATGCTGCTCCTATATCTTTCCAGCCAAGCAGTGCGGGGATTATTCTGAGATGTGCAGTGCTGCTTACAGGTATAAATTCCGTCAATCCCTGAATGACACCGAGAACAATTGCTTTTATTATTTCTTCCAAATAAAAATCATTGAATTAAAAAATAAAAATTTCCAAACCGAGACGAACTCCCAGACCAAAGCTGTTGAGATTTACTTTGCCGCCATTCAAATCCAGAAGATAATTTCCATTGCTGTGTTTTAAATCGGAGGAAAAGCTTTGAACAAGAAACCCGCTGAAATATGTGGCAGCAGACTTTCCAAGCTGTGCATTGAATATTCCTTCAAATTTAATTGCTGCTCCCGAAGAGGAGTATTCGGTCTCAATGTTAATTACTTTTCTGGTAAAGTTATTAAAAAAATAACCTCCACCCAGAGCGAATTTAATATAGCTGTTTCGTTGGGAAAAAATATAATTGAACATTATCATGGGTTGATTCGAATTGTAATGATACTGATAATTTGCATTAGATGGGATATCAATTGCTTTAATGAAGTATGAATATTCGGGCTTGATTGAAAAATTATTTTTTATCTGAAACTCCACCCCGCCAAAAAATCCGATTCCTGTTGTAAATTCACTGACCTTTTCAATATTAGGATCGAAAATATAATTGGGGACATCGAGCTCTATAAAATTTTTCAATGAAGGATTGTTTGATGTGCTCACTCCCATTCCAAATGAAATAGAAACATATTTGCTTTTCTTATTTTGCTTTTCAAAAGATGCAGTTGTTGAATCCGCTCCTATTGAAATTTTATTTAAAAAAACAGATAAAATTATTAACGAAACGTATAAGAAATTTTTCTTATAATTCATCAAAACATTTTAGATGATTATATTGAAAACAAATTTTTTAAATGTTTATTTTTTATATTTTTATTAAGTATTAAACATCAAGATTTGCATACTTTGCATTTTCTTCGATAAACTTTCTTCTCGGCTCGACTTCTTCCCCCATAAGGATTCTAAAAATTTTATCAGCGGCAGCAGCGTTCTCATTCGTTACCTGTATTATCGTTCGGGTTTCCGGGTTCATGGTCGTTGACCAAAGCTGTTCGGGGTTCATTTCACCCAAGCCTTTGAATCTTGAAATGCTGATTCCTTTTGTATTAGAAGTGTCCTGAGTTCCTTCCGTCTCTTCAATTTCATCCCCGCTTTCAACTACAACTGCTTTCTTATCCGCTTTCATCGATTTCAAAATCTCTTCTCTTTCGGATTCATCATAAGCATAAAGCTCGGTTTTCCCTTTTTTGATTTTATAAAGAGGCGGCTGGGCAATGTATAATCTTTGTGTTTCAACAATCTCTTTCATGTGCCTGTAAAAAAAAGTCAGCAGAAGAGTCCTGATGTGTGATCCGTCAACGTCGGCGTCGCACATTAAAATAATTTTATCATACCGGATTTTTGATTCGTCAAACTCATCCGAATTTCCAAGTCCAGCTCCTATTGCAGTTACAATAGAACGTATTTCTTCATTCTCCAGTATTCTGTTTATTCTTGCTTTCTCTACATTCAAAATTTTTCCCCGTAATGGAAGTATTGCCTGAAATCTTCTGTCCCTGCCCTGCTTTGCAGAGCCGCCTGCAGAATCTCCTTCGACTAAATAAAGTTCGCATTGTGCAGGATCTTTAATCGAACAGTCAGCAAGCTTTCCGGGAAGTCCGGAAATTTCCAATGCATTTTTTCTTCTGGTAAGCTCTCTTGCCTGCTTTGCGGCTAATCTTGCTTCGGCTGCGACAACACACTTTTCAATAATTTTTTTTGCTATGGAAGGATTCTCATCAAGATAATTTCCAAGCTGATCTCCGGTTATGGACTGAACAATCCCTTTAACTTCACTGTTACCTAATTTTGTTTTTGTCTGACCTTCAAATTGCGGTTCGGGAACTTTGATACTCAGCACACACGTAAGTCCTTCCCTGAAATCATCTCCCTGTAAAACAATTTTATCACTTTTAATAAGATTATTTTTTGTCGCGTAATTATTCAGAGACCTTGTCAATGCAGCTTTAAATCCTTCGAGATGCGTTCCGCCTTCATGTGTATTTATATTATTTACAAAAGTGAAAGTATTATCATTGTAAGATTCATTGTATTGAAACGCTACCTCTACGAGTATGCTGTCCCTTTCTCCGTTAATATAAATCGGTTTAGCCATTATTGATTTACCTGTTTCGTCGAGGTACTTTACAAAATCAACTATACCGCCCTTGAAATGAAATTCAGTTTCTTTTTTTTCTGCCCGTTCATCTTTTATTATGATTGTAAGATCTTTATTAAGATATGCCAGCTCCCGTAATCTTTCTTCAAGAGTGTCATATTTAAAAATAATATTCTTGAATACTTCACCGTCAGGATAAAAGGTAACTTTAGTTCCTGTCTTCTTCGCATTGCCGATGACTTTTACTTTTCCTTCCGGAACTCCTCTTTTATATTTTTGATAATAAATTTTTCCGTCTCTGACAACTTCAGCTTCAAGATATTCGCTAAGAGCATTCACAACAGAAACCCCGACTCCGTGCAGACCACCGGATACTTTATAGCTGTCTCTGTTAAATTTTCCACCGGCATTCAATTGTGTCATTACAACTTCCAGTGCGGAAATTTTTTCAGTCGGATGTACTTCAGTAGGAATTCCTCTGCCGTTGTCGGTTACAGTAACAGAACCGTTGTTATTAATTGTTAAGGTTATTTTATCCGCATAACCTGCAAGTGCTTCATCTATTGCGTTGTCAATCACTTCATACACCAGATGATGAAGTCCTCTCGTGGAAATATCACCGATATACATTGCCGGTCTTTTTCTTACGTGTTCAAGACCCTTAAGAACCTGAATATCACCGGCTCCATAATCGCCTGCACCGTTATTATCTTCTTTATTTTTAGCCATTTTTATAAAATTGTTTTAAATGAATACTATGTCTTTAATTAATTTCTTTTTCAAATTTATATTTAACTTTTCTATTATTTCGGATTTCTTTATCGAAAGCTCGTATCTCCAGGCAGCATTTTCTACTCTAACAAATAATTTATTCTTCCTGATTTCCACAGGCGTGGAAAATTTCGCTATGCCTTCACCAACGCATTCGCTCCATACATTCAAGATCTGCATCTCCTGCATTCTGGAATCCAGGCCAATATAATTCATGAAGTTGTCAAGCTCGCTTTTCAGGCAAACGGTTTTATTAAATCTTGTTTTTGTTTCTATGCTTTTCATTTTATTAACTCATCAAAATTTATTCTATTACTTTTCCCTGTTCTATCCGGAACCTTGATATTTCTTTATCCGAATAAAATTCTTTCAGGTTCTCAAAATAATTTTCATCTGTTGTTGTTAAAAAAATCTGTCCGTAATCTTTTAAATGGGAAATAATCTTTGAAACCCTGTCTTCGTCAAGTTCAGAAAGCACATCATCCAGCAGCATTACCGGGCTTGTTAATTTTTTATCCTTTAGATAATCATACTCTGACAATTTCAATGCAATCAAAAAAGTTTTATGTTCTCCCTGTGAAGCAAAGCTTTTCAGTTCGAATGTTTTGCCTTCCTTCAATTCATCCTTTTGAAGTTTGAAAATATAATCATCCCTCTGGGGACCGGCAAGTGTTATAGCTCTGTCAATCTCTTCATCAAACTTCCCGTAAATGTATTGCCCGGTTTTGTTTTGAATATAATCCAGTTCTATTCTATTGATCCCGGGTTCGATCTCACCGAAAATATCGGAGTAATAACTTATTGCGGCAGAGTGATTCTGTATAAGAAGATTTGAAAAGTTTTTTTCAAAAAAGGTCTCAAATTCCAATAAAAAATTCAGCCGCTTGAAAATAATATGAGAAGAAACATCGATCAGTTTTTCATTATAAGAATTCAAAAGATTTTTCAGCTCATTAAAAGAGTATTTATTATCTAAAGAATAATTTCTTAACAATGCATTCTTCTGCTTTAAAATTTTAGCAAGATCTTTTAGATAATCAAGATACAGCATACTTGCCTGCGAGATAAGGATATCAAAGAACTTTCTGCGGTCGGATGGATTTCCGTATGTTATCTGCAAACTTTTCGGTGATAGAAATACAAGAGGGTATCTTCCGAAAATTTCAGATGAAAATGCAGCAACCTTTTCTTTATTTTTATGAATTGATTTGGATTTTGTGATTGAATTATAATTTACAATAATGTGATCTTTATTGCCCAAATCATTTTCAAATTCAGATTCGACAAAGAACTCATTTTCACCGAACTTTATGCAATCCGCTTCTGCAGAACCTAAAAAACTTTTTCCGAATGTAGTGTATGAAACAGCTTCGAGTATATTTGTTTTTCCATGTCCGTTATTCCCAAAAATAAAATTGAACTTTTCATTAAAAAAAAATTCCTGCTCTGAATAATTCCTGAAATTCTTTAAAACTATCTTCTTTAAAATCATAAATTATGTTAATCCGAATCTTCAATTTAAATAATAGTACCGGCGATCAGGAAGGGTGGATGTATTGTGAAATCGATTTAATATCTGAATTAATTTTCTTGGTAATAAATTTATCCCAAAATAAATTTATCCCACTCTTACCGGCATTATAAGCTCTATAAAATTTTCATTATCCAGCTGCTCGGTAGGAGTTGCTATAGCTGCTTTCGACGGATTTCCAAAACTCACATTAATTTCATCGGTTTCCATTTGCGAGACTGCATCAAGCAAATATCCTGCATTGAATGCAATCACAAACGGCTGTTTATCAAAGTCTTCCGTACCATTTAGACTATTAAAACTGCAGTCAATTGTTTCCTCGCCTTCAGACCCGATTTCCGGATTATCGGCTTTTATTATAATTGAAGTATTGGAAATCTCAAGTCTTACCCGCTTTGTAATCACATCCGCAAAAATCAAAGCCCTTTTCAAAGAGTTGGAAAATTCATTCTTATTGATTTTTAAAATCTTGTCGTTGTCATTCGGAATTACATTCTCATAACTCGGGAATGTATCATCAATCAGCTTTGAATAGATTTCAATATCTCCAAATGAAATCTTTAAATCATTTTCATCAAACTCTATAACCGAGTCGTCGCTGTTGTTCAATCTTAAAATCATATTGGATGTCTTTAATGGAATAATTATTTTTTCTTCAACATCGCTTTGCGGCTTAAAATTATCTTTAATTATTTTTCCTAAACGGAAACCATCTGTTGCAACAAACTTGATCTCGTTTTTATTTACGTCTAATAGAACTCCCGACATATTCCTGCGCAGCTCATCTGTATTCACCGAATGAATTACTTTCGACAAACATCTCCTTATAGTCTTACCTTCAAACTCCAACTTATGCATTTCATCTTTTTCCTCCGGTGAAGGAAAGTCTTCTGCCGGCTCCCCGCCAATTGTATATTTTCCGTTTTTAGTTTTAATCGTGATGCGGTTCTTTTCATTGACATCCAAATCCAGCTTTGCAGAAGTCAATGTTCTGGAAATTTCAAGCAACTTCTTGGCAGGTATTGCAACTTTCCCGTCTTTTTTTCCCTCAACATCTAAAGTTGTTCGGATAAAGATCTCAAGATCGGATGCAAGCAGCTTCAATTCATTTCCTTTAAGCTCGAATAAAATATTGTCTAAAATTGGAAGCGGAGAGCGGGTTGGAATTACAAAATTGAGCTTGGTAAGATAATCTACAAGTTTATCACCTGTTACGGAAAATTTCATTTACGAAAGGTTTTATTTTAAATTATTGAGAAAAATACATATTTAATCCCCTATTTTCAATCCAATGATTTTATAGAATAAGCAAGCTGGAATGACAGTTAGCACCTGATCATTGAATAATTTCATATAAAAAAGATTAATCTTTCACCGTCGGTAATTTAACAAAAGGTCTCACCCGCCTGCGTCGCCTGCCTGCTGCAGGCAGGTGCAAGCTTTCAATTTGAGTTAGTACGAATTATTTTCGTAGTAATACGATACTTCGTAGAAAAATGAACTTCTTAACTGATATGAACCCTTATGAAATAAATTACAAAAAATGAAATTTACAATCACTACATTGCATTAGACTGGTCAAAAGTTAATTTTGCTCTTGCGTCTGTTCGTGGAAACGGAACAAGATTAAAAGTAGAAGAACATCCGCCTGATTTAAAGTTATTAAAGAATTGTCTGACTCAGCTTCCGGGAAAAAAGAAAAACTTTGCACACTTTTAAGAAACGGATCACTTAAATAAGTATTTCATACGACAGAATTACAAGATGATTTGATTAAAGAGGATTATGATGCGCGGGGTATCTACAAGAAGGAAGAACTTACGATTCGGATAAGTCAATTTATATATTTACAATAACATAAGTAATTGCTTCCTCTCTCAGCTTTAGCTTTTCTTCAAAGCTTCTCAACTTTCTTTTCGGATATTGAAGTTGATTGTTTGTCGCTCTTTGTATTAAAAATCTGCTGCCGATTCAAAGAGTTTTTTCTTCCAGTTGTAAATATCATTTACATGCACATTGTGTTTCTCCGCAAGCTGGCTGATTGGAATATTATTCTCCAGTAAATCTCTGAGAATTATAACTTTTTGCTCAGCTGAATAACGCTTTCTTTCTGACATTTTCGGAATCTCCTTTATTTTAAGTTTACTATAATAATTATTTTGAAATTCCTTTCCAGTTGAAGCATTACTGCATCTTTATTTAAACTTGTTGATATATCCTTCAGACATACAAGCCTTACTCTTATTAAACTTACTATAAATGATTTTAAAAAATTTTATTCTCGCCTTGTTCCATTAAAAATGCTGTTGAAGAATATTTTCTAAATTATTAGTTTGTTTCATAATCTGACTCCTTTACTTTTTAATTTGTAAGTGGATATTACAAAAATAGTAAAAATGAGTCAGATTTTTTTGTTTTTATTAATACTTAATTATTCATTTTTCTAATGATGTTCATTAGGAATTATCTTAAATGAAAAATCTGGGATTATATTATTTTTTCAATACCTGTAAGTATTCTATCCAGGGACCAACTTCCTCCCTGTATTGCTTTGCAAGAATTCTGTTTATTTGCGATATATGGCTCAGGTCGTGGACAACCCAGGTTGCCAGGAGTTGTTTTAATGTTACCTCTCCGAAATCGGGATGGACACCGGTTTTGTCAAGATCACTTCCTGTTAACATATGTGATTCTAAATACTCTAAATTTTCTTTTCTTAACATTCTAAACTCGCTTACTAATTCGGTGATAGTTTTTTCTTTACTTTTTTCAAATCCTTTGGTCCTGTTAAAGTCCATAAACTTTTTGTTTCCTTCTTCATTCAAAATAATTTTCATTCTCGCAATCCAATCTTCCTCTTCACATTGTATTAGATGACAAACTATCTCAGCGGAATTCCATGTTCCCTCTCCTTCATTCTGCATCAGCCATTCCCTGCTTAAGCCGCAAAGCTGTTTCTCAAGCACGTAAGGAGTGCCTTGCAAAATCTCCAGCGATTTATTTAAATCAAATTCCATTAGAAAAAAATTTAACAATTAACACATCAGCAGAAAATTCATCAGGAAGGTTTTTAATTATATCTTAATACTTTTCTTTATGATCAGATAAATGTTGAAATTCAAAAAATGGCTTTGAAATAAGACGGGTATTCTATTCAACTAATTAACCATTCAACCGATTAACTATCCCCGAAGTTCTTTTCTTCTCTTCAATATCGAAAGAAAAAATCCGAACACAAGTACTCCTGTACCTGTCCAGAGAATGTTTATGAATGGCTTTATTGATGCTGTGAGAACGAGTGTCTCGTCAGCTTTTGATTTGGGTGCTGTATCTTTGTTGTTTACTATTGCAAATGTAGCGGTGGCGCCGCCCTGTTCCTCACCCTTCACACTCATCTTCACAAAATAAAAATTGTACTTATCATTTCCGGAAATTTTAGCAGCCATGAATTCGGGATTACCGTCAGTGTATTTTATTTTAGGTTCGAGTGTTTCAGTGTATTTACTGTCTTTGACTTTTAAAACAGCACCTATTGTATAATTGCCGGATTGAATTTCTTCACCGCCTTTTTGAATGTTTCCAAAATCAAAATCATTAAACTGCACCGTTAAGTCACCGATTTTTTTCTCTTCATCCTTTTTTAGTTCATGAAGTTCATCTTCGGCAAAAACTTCAGGTTCAACAAGTCCCATCGGAGAAAGGTAAAAATCTTTCGTAGCAAAATTTGCTATGTCCGGATTTTTCATAAGCCCTTTTGAATATTCGCTGTAATACATGACCGGCTGAAGCAGCATTTCTTTATTATCTTTTTCGACACGAACATTGAAATGATATTTTGTGTCGATCTTATTGTTAGGATCTTCAAAGGGTGTCGCACCGAGATAAGTGAGAGTATATCCGAATGCAGTGACAGGTTTATTAAGTTCGAGAGAAAGATTTTCTTCCTGGCTGTATTTTGATGAAGCTATAATTCCGAGAAATATTAATGCAAGCCCGAGATGGGCAATGTAAGCACCTATTGAAGATTTATTTTTTCTGAATGCATTTACAGCAAGCTCGGCATTTACAAAAAAAGTAAACAATGCTGCCAGTGCGAATAGCGCTATTAAAAAATCCTTTACTCCGACAATTACCAAACCGACTGTCACGACAAATGCAAGTGTAAGAGGAAATAATAAACTTTTGAAAAAGTTTTTTTCGTCGTTCTGCTTCCACTTGAGCAATAAACTAATACCGTTAATCAAAGCAATGAGTATCGCAATGGGAAGATTCATCTTGTTATAAAATTCCGCATCTATACTTCCTTTTGAAAATAAAGGCCAGCTCGTACCTGCTAAAATCACTAATGCTGCTGCACATAATGTTATTGAACCGATGAATAAAGTAGATTCACGCGAAAGCATTTTGTTGGTTTCGGAATTTAAAGCTTTAAGCTCTTTGTACCGGTAAAGTATTGCTGTTATTGAAATGAGAGTAAACAACGAAATGAAAACAATCAGTGAAAGATATACTTCATAACCCGGATCAACGAATGAATGAACGGATGAATCCCCGAGTATTCCGCTTCGTGTTAAAAACGTAGAATATAAAACTAAAAGGTATGCAGTAATGCAAAGTATAAGATTTGTTTTTTTATACCCACCGGTCCTTTTTTGCGCGATCATCGTGTGTATCGCAGCGACTATTACAAGCCATGGAATGAACGAAGAATTTTCAACCGGATCCCATGCCCAATATCCTCCCCAGCCTAAAACTCCGTAAGCCCAGTAACCACCCATCATTATTCCAAGTCCCAGTATCATTCCCGAAAATAAAAGCCAGGGCATGGAAAATTTTATCCAGTCATTGTATCTGTTTTTCATCAGAGTTCCGATTGCAAAACAAAACGGTGCGGCAAGAGATGAAAATCCAAGAAACAAAGTCGGAGGATGAATTACTATCCAGTAATTCTGTAGCAAAGGATTTAAACCTCTTCCTTCAGGTGGGATAAATCCTACTTCCACATCTCCTGCAAATTTTTCCCAAACATATAGAAACGGTGATTTTAAAATTAATATAAAAGCAAGAAATGCAACAATTAAACTGAAGATGGTCATTACCTGCGGCTCAAGACGGTCACCTTTTGAAACATAATTCAGTAGAAATATCCCGATGATAGAAGTCATTGTAAGCCAAAGCATAAAACTTCCCTCCTGCCCGGAATAAAAAGTCGACATCAAAAGCGGAAGCTGTAGGTCGGTGCTGCTTTGTTCCCAGACATATGCAAACTGAAACTGATGTGTAAGTATAAGGTACATCAGGTATGCTGCCGTAGAGAGAATTCCTATTGCAGTCAAATGATAGAAAAGCCGCCCGAATTTTAAAAATTTTTCTTTGCCAAGATGAACAAGAAAAAAACTTATGCATGATAACAATGCGGTGGTGAAAAATATATATGTCAGACCTTTACCAATCATTTTGTAGTGTTAAACTTTATAGGTTTTAGAAACATGTGAGGTTGAAAAATTTAACTTCCTGTTTTCATTACTTCTTTTCCGTCGGCTTCATACTTCGAAGGACACTTTGTTAAAACATCTTTAGCGTGGAAATAACCATCTTTCATTTTACCCTTTGCAACTACTGCATCTGCAACATCGAAGTTATTTGGTTTTGCTCCGTCAAGAACTACTTTCATTTCGTTATTAAAATCGTCCTTCATATAAAATGAAAATGTATTTGTGTTTTGGTCAAACTTTGATTCTTTATCTTTTACCCATTGGCCTTTAACTTCGACAGTCCGCATTCTATTCTTAGCTTCAGTGAAATTTACGTATTCTATTTTACTATCCATGAAGGACATGAATCCGATAGCTAGAAAAACGACGATGATTAAGACCCCGGTTATTGTTTTTGATTTCTTTGACATGCTGTAGTCTGTTCGATTTAAAAATTTTTTACTTTAGTTCTATTAATTTATCAATACTGAGTTTTGCTTGCCTTAAAATAGATCTCAGAGTTTCAGATTTGATATCTTTATTATGATAAGGAACTGTTACACTCAAATTACTTTTCTTAAATTGAATATGACTTCCTTTAGTTCTAATTTCTATAAACCCAATCTTCTACAAAATTTTTATTAATTCTTTGGGTTTAATAACCGGAAGTTTAGACATAAATGTGAACGTTCACGTCAACTTTTAAAATAAATTTATCAACTATGTCATTAGGTCGTAATGTATTCGGATTTTCTTCAACAGGCACATGTCTAATTATCGGTAAATTATTTTCAATTGTTGTTTCCAAATACAGTGTGACAGCTTCTTTCAAATTTATTTTTGCTTCATCAATTGTATCACCCTCCGACGCTACATCTAAATTCAAACATAGTGAACTATACCCATCATCTTCTTTTATTACAATTGCATCAAAAACAAAATTAGAGTTTTCCATTGCTTTATTTATAATTTTTCTTTTTCCAATTTTTTTACTTTTTTATCAAGATTCCACATATAACCAAAAATCCCGATCCAAATTATAAGAACAATTAACATCACAATGTACATCGAGTTTGCTTCGAGAAAATCATAAAGTGAACTCATTTATTCTGAAACTCTCCTTGAATATTTCATGCTTAATCTTTCGATTCGGACTTTTAAATTTAGACACCACAAAAATAGCAAAGTAAATCCAAGCAAGGAAGTCAAAAAAATAATAAACATAGTTGTATCCATATTTATTTTTCCCTGTGAATTTATTATCGGATCAGGGTGTAAGCTTTCAACTATCCTCGGCATAATGAATACAAAAAAAGGAACTGTTACGGCAGCGAGTATTGAATAAACCGAGGAGAGTTTTGCTCTTTGCTCATCAGAATCTACAGCAGACCGCAGGGCAAAGTAGGCTCCGTATATCAGGAGTAAAATAAAAATAGATGTCTGTCTCGGATCCCAATTCCAGAATGAACCCCAGTTAAACTTTGCCCACAAAGAGCCTGTTGCTGTCGCTAATATGCAAAACAGAAAACCAAGACTTGCCGACGAAAAAGATTTTATATCATAATCAAGCTCGCGGGTTTTCAAATATCTAATTGAAAAATACATTGACATAAAAAATGCTATCACAGAAATCCAGGACATTGGAACATGAAAATACAGCACGCGTGCTTTGTCGCCGAGAGCCGGTATATATGGTACCGGCAATAGTATCCCGCAAACTATCACAAGAGAAATAATAACTAGTGTAATTATTTTGTAAAGATTATTCAAAAAGATTTTCTATTAATTATGAACCCGTTATTAACGATATCAAAATCAACTTTTGGATAATATTCCATTGCTCCGGGCGCCGAGAGTAATAGTAACATTGAATCCTCACCGATTTCTTTTTGAACTCTTTTGATAAGCTCTTTTCCGATTCCTTTATGTTGATGTTTTTTATCAACCGCTAAGTCAGACAGATAACAGCAATAACAAAAATCGGTAAGCGCCCGTGCAATTCCCACAAGCTTTTCATTGATCCAGGCAGTGATCGTCAAATTCGAGCTGTCTAACATTTTTTTTATTCTCGGCAAATCTTTGCAAGGACGGTTTATTCCCGACTTTAAAAATAATTCGGCAACTTCTTCTGCAGTAATTCCAGTATTTATTTTATAAATGATATCCATAAAAAATTATTGAGGAATTGGCATTCCCATTTGTATATAAATGTCTTCAATTTGTTTTTTATTCTTTATTGCTTCATCATTTTTCGGATCAATTTCCAAAACTTTTCTGTAATACCTTAATGCCGGTCTGTATTTTTCTCTTGCAGGAAGCGATGCTTCAAACATCAGATAATTTGCGGCGGCAAGCGACTTAGTAACAACTTCTTGTTTTGCGTCTTCAGATTTATTTGCCGCATATTCAGCTATTGCCTCGTCAGCAGCGTTAGAAAATTCGGTTGCTTTTTCGTCCGGCTGTCCGGATGATTTAGTGTCTATTTGAGAGTTATCTGTCTTAGAGGAATTTGGAGCCTGCTGTGTCTGAGTTTTAGTCTCGTCCGAAGCTTTCTTATCCTGCATCTTAGAGCATCCGAGAAAATAAATCGATATTAAAAATAATAAAATTATTTTGTGCATTAGTAATAAGTTTGTAAAGTTTGTAAAGTTTATAAAGAATGAATAAGCAAGATTACTTGAAAATCATAGAAATCATTTCATCATTTCATCATAGTTAAAACAATTCATAGAAATCAATTCATCATAGTTTAAAACAATTCATAGAAATCATTTCATCATTCAATCATAGTCAAACTTAATGTAAAAATTCCATTAATATAATTCAAAATTATCAGTCTTCCCAGACATATTTAAAAAGCATAAGCGAAGCCGTTGTTACAACGACTGTGTAAGAAACCAAAATAACTATTTCCCCAAAAAGTCTTTCGGTTTCAATTCCCAGACTAGCCAGCTTCGTTGCATTTATTACTGTCAGCAGGAGAGGAAGCAGAATTGGAAATGATAATACAGGATATAGTGTCCCCTTAGAGTTTGCTTTTGAAATAATTGCAGCAATGATTGTGGATGCTGATACTAATCCGAAGTTTCCTATAATCATTGCAATAATAAATCCGGTAAAATTCTTTATTTCATAATCTGTAATTACAATAAACAAAATTAAAATTAAGATATTGAGTGCGAATGTAAGAATCAAATTGAAAAAAAGTTTTCCAAGAATAATACTTGCCGGATCGGTGGATAATTTCAAAGCCATTGAGGTTTCCTTTTCTTCCTCCTTTATAAAAGCCCTGGATAGTCCGCTAGCTGCCGAAAAAAATATTGCAATCCACAATAATCCGGTAAGTATTTCATTGTCAGCCTTTTCATCACCTATGGCAAAACGGATAATTGAAATTGTAACCAATACGAACATCAGCAAAGAATTGATCACATATCTTGTCCTCAACTCAGACTTAAAATCTTTTTTAAAAATCAATAAAGATTTATGAAAAAGGTTTAACATTACCTGTAATCCTCAATGTTTAAAGTTTGATCACAAAGTTCTTTATCATCATCGTTATTGGTTGCTATTAAAAGTATACCATTCTTCTTTTGCTCACGGCATATTTCATAAATCATATCTATGCCCTGCTTATCGAGGTTTGTTCCGGGTTCATCCATAATTAAAATTTCCGGGTCATTCATAATTGCAAAGGCAATTTTTAAACGCTGTTTCATTCCGGATGAATAATTTTTTAACTGCTCGTTTCGTTTTTCAAAAAGATTTACTTTCTGTAAGAGAAGATTTGATTGTTCAGTAAATTTTTTTTTTGAAGAGGCCTTTAAACTTAAAAAAAAATTCAAATTTTCAAAACCCGTCAGTTCGTCATACAAATTAAGATAAGGAGAAAGGTAACCAAGCTTATTAAACCGTTTTTCCAAAGGTATCTCCATATTATTTTCCAGGACAGAAATATTTCCTTTTGAAGGATGAATCAGGTTAGCAATGATTTTTAGCAGGGTGGATTTTCCAGAACCGTTTTTCCCGGTAATTGAAAGAGATTGAGCGGTAGAAACAGTGAAGTTGAGGTTTTTAAAAATTGTTTTGCCTGAGAATGACTTTGAAAGATTGTTGCATATTATTTCGAAATTTTTCATCTATTGAAAATAGGTAAGAGAAAACTATTTAGTTTGAATGATCCCGTGGTATTCGGATAATCTTTGTTCGCGTCGTTTCAACGCGTGCTCAAACCGTCTTTTTTCTTCATCTGTCTCGGGAATTATCACCGGAACTTTCTCGGGTTTCTTTGTAACATTATCTATATTCACAAATGTAAGATACGCGCTGTTAGAATGCGAGATTACTCCCGTCTTTATATCTTCCACTTCCACTTTTACTCCAACCTCCATTGACGTATTGAAAGCCCGGTTTACCGAAGCTTTGAGACGAACTATATTTCCAAGATGAATAGCATGATGAAAGTTTAAATTATCTACAGCAGCGGTAACTGCTACATTATTGCAATGTCTGGATGCTGCAAGTGCTGCTGCAATATCAATCCAGTGCATCAGCCTTCCTCCGAGCAAATTGCCGTGAACGTTAGTATCGTTTGGAAGCACGAGCTCGATCATCTCAACCTGTGAATCTTTAACTGTCTTTGTGTTCATATTTACATTGGTATTTGGCTTTTTAAAGACAATACTTTTGACAAATATTCGCTTGCTGCAAATTTTTCTTCGAATCTGACAATTTCATTTTTCGCATCTTCATATTTTTTTTTACTTATCAAAGCCTGAATCTTGCCGTAGAGAGCATCATCGGCATAGTCCGTATCAAAATATTCATTAAGTACGGCGTCATAATAGACCAATGCCGACTTATATTTTCCGAGTGTGTAGTAAAGCTCCGCACTCTTATATTCTTTAAAGGCAAGTTTGTTTTTTAATTCACGGATTCTTCTGTCTGCTTCCACTACATATTTACTGTCAGGGAACAGATCAAGAAAGTTTTGAAAATCGTTGATAGCATACTTAGTATAAGTTTGGTCAAGATTATACGAGGGAGATAATCGGTAATAACACATCGCAAGCTGATACCGCGAATCTTCAGCCAAACTGCTGGTCGGGTAACTTTTTATAAGGGATTCAAACTCATAAGCAGCAAGAATATATTCTTCTCTTTTATAATAACTCAAACCGAGATAATAAAGAGCTTTGTCAATAATACTGCTTCCCGAAAACTTCAGCTTTACCAGATTGAAATCATCGATAGCATCGAGATAATCTTTGCGGTCATATTTTGACCTGGCAATCAGATAAGCTTTTTCCGCATCATCTGTATCAATATTGCTTTTTGAAGAACCGCATGAATAAAAAACAAAAGAACAAAATATTAAAATAAAAATAAAACTAATTTTCTTTGTCATAAAACGTTTAATAATATCCTTGAAAATTATAAAATACAAATGTCGAAACTAACCATTCTGATTAATTGCTTCTGATTACAAAAAATAAAATTATTGCTGCAGCAGATGTAAAGATAATAATTGCCGGGTAAAAAAAATTGTCAGCTGTGCTTTCTTCCGGTAAAATTGATTGGGAAAACGGATACCTGTTATCTTCAACTGAATTTATTTTATCCAGATCAAAATTATCTTTAATTTTCTTGTCAAAATTCTGACTATAAACCAATGAAGAATCCTTTTTCTTTATTATATCCAGCCCGTATGAGACTGTAACTTCACGCCGGACTTTCTTTGTTCCCAAAATATTATCAGCAAAAATTTTTTTGTATTTGGTATTAATAACCGGGTTCTTAAAAATGATTTTGTAATCTATACTATCGGAATCTTCTCCTATAATTAAATTAAAATCCCTAAAGCTGTTTCTCAAACTTTCCACTAAATATTCCTGTTCCTGAGTGATGCCGGTTAAAATCACCCCGTAAAAATTTTCTTTCCCAAGAGTCAGCAGTTTGTTGCTAAGCGGTATGAAACTTTCATTAATTAAATTATCAACCGAGGATAAATTGTTAACTACATAATCCTGACAAAAAGAAATACCTCTTAGTATTGAGAATAAAAAAATACATAAGAGGTATTTGAATTTCATTTTTTATCCGTAGATACCTCTAAGCTTTAAGACTTTTGATACTTTATCAATAGCGTAAATATAAGCCCCGAGCCGGAAAGTTGTATTGTATTCCACCGCTGTATTGTAAACCGCATCAAATGCCTCAGTCATCATTCTGTTGAGTCTGCTGTTGACATCATCCTCGTCCCAAAAGTAACCTATTCTGTCCTGAACCCATTCGAAGTATGAAACAATAACACCTCCCGAGTTAGCCAAAATATCCGGGATGACTCTTATTCCGTTTCCTGATATTATGTCATCTGCATCAGCAGCTATCGGTCCGTTTGCTCCTTCGACAATAAGCTTGGCTTTGATATTGCCTGCATTGTGCGCAGTGATCTGGTCTTCCTTCGCTGCGGGAACCAATATATCACATTGAAGCTCAAGTAAATCTTCATTAGAAATCGGTATACCAAAATTTCCACCTTCGAGACTTTTATATTTTGTAACATACTCTATCGCTTTTTTTACGTCAATCCCTTTCGGGTCATGATATCCTCCGGATACGTCACTGATTGCAATTATCTTTACCCCTTTTTCATTTAATAAATCTGCGCTTACCGAACCAACATTTCCAAATCCCTGAATTACACCTATACACGATGTCGGATCAATCTCAAGTGTTTTTAAAGCCGCCATGGTTGCTATCATTACACCTCTTCCTGTTGCCTCTCTTCTTCCTCTTGAACCTCCGATAATTATCGGTTTCCCTGTTACCACTCCGGTTACGGTTTCTTGTTTATGCATACTGTATGTGTCCATTATCCAGGCCATTATTTGTTCATCTGTGTTCATGTCGGGTGCAGGTACATCTGAATTTGGTCCGAATATTTCAAGCATGTTAGCAGTATATCTTCTTGTGATCTGTTCAAGCTCTCTCATAGATAATTTTTTCGGATCACACTTAACGGCACCTTTCGCTCCTCCAAAAGGAAGATTTGCAATCGCACATTTCCATGTCATCCATGAAGCAAGTGCTTTTACTTCGTCAATATCAACATCAGGTGAATATCTTATTCCGCCCTTGGACGGTCCTAAAATATTATCATGAATTACTCTGTAACCTTCAAAAACTTCAAGTTTTCCATTATCCATCGAAACCGGAATTGAAACTATAATTTGTTTAACGGGATGTTTTAAATAATTATATAATCCTTCGTCAAGCTTATAAAGTTCACATGCTTTATCGAATCTGACCATCATTGATTCGAAAGGATTGGCTTCACCTCTTCTATATGGAGCAGGCTCTTTGTAATCTTCAGGCATTTAATTAAATTTATAAATTATAAAAAATTGTAATTTAGAGTTCAAAATTAACATAATGCTACTGCTTTATCAAGTTAGTAAAAGTATGACAGGGACTGCAAAATTACTTTCGATCTTTGATTCTGTAAACAAATTTTAATTCCCACCAAATTTCGTCTAAGCATAAATAATTATAAATGCCTGATAACGGATCAGGCCTGTCAAATATATAAAAATTTAATTCCTGGTCGAAATAATTTTGTAAGGAAGTTTTTCCGATTCAATTTCACTTTCTTCATACGAAATGATTTTAATTATTGTTGGAAAAATCTTTGCCTCCGGACAATCGGGAAACCATTTTCTTCCTTCCGGAACGATTATGAAAAGTCCATCATCATCACCAGCTGCTGTAAAAGTTTTCATATCACCGCTGAAGTTTGGAATATTAAAATTTTTGTTTAGAGAATCGTAAAATTTTTTGACATTAAAAACGGGTAAACCGATTTCACTTACGTTCAACAGACTTTTCCCGCAGAATTCTTTCTTAGAACTATTATTCAAATTGTGCCGTGCAATTAATTCAATAATATTTCCTGCAGGATCATAAAAGTAGATTGAGTGTGCATTCCAGCTTGTGAAATCAAACTCATCTTTGCTTTTTTCTTTTATCAAATCAACTCTTTGCAAACCCCATTCCTTAGCAGCTTTGAATTGATTCTCCGGAATATTAAATGCGAAATGATAAAAAGGATTTTTTATTTCGGGATCATATCGAAAAACTATGTTTGTAAATTGCGTCTTGACAGTAATAAAATTTTCTTTGTTGGTGATTACTTCCAATCCAAGAATTTCATTATAAAAGTTTTTAAGCTTATCCAAAAAATTTGTGCAAAGAATTATTTCTTTAATCTTCATTATTGAATCGTATGTTTTGAAATAAATTTTAAAATTACATAAACTTATATCATTAAATTCATTTATTCAATATGAACTTCTATCAAAAAGAAATTTTACTCACTGCCAGGCAGCGCGGTTTCCATTTAATCACAAATGAAATTTTGAAAAACATACCCGAGCTTCAAAAAATTAAAACAGGTATTGCAAATATTTTTATTCAGCATACTTCTGCTTCCCTTACAATCAACGAAAATGCAGACCCTGACGTACGGACAGATTTTGAAACTCATTTCAATATAATGGTTTCTGAAGAAGCAAATCACTTTCTGCACACATCGGAAGGTCCGGATGATATGACTTCACATATCAAAGCCTCACTGCTTGGAAGTTTTCTTTCAATTCCTGTTACTGACGGTTCTCTAAATCTGGGAACCTGGCAGGGAGTTTACCTTTGTGAACATAGACATAACGGTGGAAGAAGAAGGATTATTGTTACTATAGCAGGTGAGTAATAAATTTCACATTCTAATTGCATGATGAAATATGTAAATTGTATTCCAAATGAAAAGCGTTTCCTTACATACACTCGGCTGTAAGCTTAATTACAGCGAAACTTCTACCCTGGCAAAAGATTTTTCTTCAAAAGGTTTTAAACTGAAAAATTTTGGAGAGCCGTCTGATATTTTTGTATTAAATACATGTTCAGTTACTGAAAATGCAGACAAAGAATGCCGTCAGCTTGTCAGGAGTGTAATTAGAAATAATGCTTCGACATATGTAATTGTTACAGGATGTTATGCCCAGCTCCAGCCGGAAGAGATTGCAAAGATAGAAGGCGTCGATCTTGTTCTCGGAATAAATGAAAAATTTAAATTGTTTGACTACATAGATAATTTTGAGAAAAAAGAATTATCATGTATCTATAAAACTCCAATCGAAGAAGTTAATGATTTCGATGAAGCATTTTCTTCTGATACGGATTCACGTACAAGAGCTTTTTTGAAAATTCAGGATGGCTGCAATTATAAATGCTCTTTCTGTACAATTCCATTGGCAAGAGGAAAGTCAAGAAGCTTATCAATTGATAAAGTCGTAGAGAATGCACAAAAAATTATTGATTCGGGTTACAAAGAAATTGTTTTGACCGGTGTGAACACTGGAGATTATAATTACGAATTACGAATTGCGAATTACAAATTGGGAAATAGTGAATCGGAAATTGAAAGTGGTGAATTGGAAACCGGAAATCGGGAATCGGAAATCGGAAATCGAAAGTTAGAACCTGAAAAATTCCAGATGTCATATTCCAAATCCCTGCCTGCGACGAGACTTTGGCAGGCGGGCGAAATTCCAAATTCCAAATTGATTGATGTTCTTTATGAATTAGATAAGTTAAACATTGAAAGGATTCGCATAAGCTCCATTGAACCAAATCTTCTTACTGATGAAATAATTTCTTTTGCTAAGTCTTCAAATAAGTTTTGCAATCATTTTCATATTCCTCTTCAAAGCGGGGATTCTGAAATATTGAAATTAATGAGAAGACGGTATAATTCGGATTTCTACCGGGATTTGATATACAAGCTTAACCGGGAAATAAAAGATCCCGGTATCGGTGTTGATGTAATAGTTGGTTTTCCAGGTGAGAGCTTGAAACATTTTATTAATACATATGAATTTCTCGAATCTCTTCCGATAAGTTATCTTCATGTCTTCAGTTATTCGGAAAGAAGAAATACCGCTGCGATAAATTTACCAAATAAAGTTGATGTAAGAGAAAGGAAAAGAAGAAGCGAATTATTAAGGAGATTATCCGATAAAAAAAAGTTTGAATATTATTCCGGGTTCATAGGTACAACACAATCGGTTTTATTTGAAACACAAAAATATGATGACTTAATAATGGGGTTCACGACAAATTACATCAGAGTAAAAACAAAAGGAGAAACCAATATAGAAAACCAAATTCGTGAAGTTCGATTGAAGGAAACGGACGGAGTGAAGCCCGTCCTTTGTGAAATAATAAATTGATGAAAACACTATGATAAAAAATCCGGAATTTTTAAGAAGGTTCGAAGATGAACAAACTGCAAATGATGAAATGTCCCTCGAGCAAAAGCTTTCGTTATTGAACTCTATTTACAAATTTGCAATAAAGTTAGGGACACTTCCTCCGAAAGATCTATTGGAGGGATTAGAAGTGGATATAAAAGTAACAAAAATAGCAAATGGAATTTGATAAATTATTAATTCGAATAGCAAAAGTTTTTAACGAAAATAATATTTCTTATATGATTTATGGCGGTCAAGCCGCTATATTTCACGGCGAGCTCAGAACAACAAAAGATATTGATTTGACATTAGGTGTAAGATATTTCTGATCTGGAAAAGATAAAAAAATATTTAAAAAGAAATTAAAAAGACATTATGATAAAAAATAACATTTTAATACAGCAGATGGAAGATGAATTTATTAAAAATAATGTCATGACTATTCAGGAAAAATTCGATATGATGGATTCTATCTATTTGTTGGCACACTCCTCCGGAAATTTAATTTTAGATGATACAACAGGTAATCTTGAGGCTTTGATAAAAACTTTAAAAATATTCAGAGATGCTTCAAAAGCTTCTACTTAAAACAGTTAAAGAATTAGATAAAAGCAAAATACCGTATATTGTAATTGGAGGGCAAGCTGTAAATATATATGGAATAGTAAGGGCTACACAGGATATAGATATTACACTTGGAATAGATATTACACAGATTGATGAATTGAAAAAAATCATTGACAAATTGAAGTTAAAGTATGTTAAAGATAATCCTGATGAATTTGCAAAGCAATTCTGGATAATGCCTGTATATGATTTGAAATCTAAAATAAAAATTGATTTTGCATTTTCATTCTCACCATTTGAAAAAGCTGCAATAAGCAGAGCAGTGGTGAAAAAAATTAACAATAAGCAAGTAAGATTTTGTTCATTGGAGGATCTGATAGTCTTCAAAATAATTGCAGGGAGACCATTGGACTTATATGATGTTCGTAATATATTACTTTTAAATATTAATCTTGACAAAAAATACATATTTAAATGGCTTAAGATGTTTGAACAAACAACCGGAGAAAATTATATTGAAAGACTTGAAAAAATAACAGCATCTATAAAATGAAAATTTATTTAATCCGTCACGCAGAGGCAATTGATTACGAAACAAATACCGTCAAAGATGACGAATATAGATTTATTACTCCAAACGGCAGATTAATTACGCGAAAGATCGGTAAGGTTTTAATGGAAGAGCTAAAAGATCTGGATAAAATATTTACAAGTCCGCTTATCAGAGCTGTTCAAACTGCGGAAATAATCGCAACGAGATTGAAGTTCAAAAATGATGTTGAACTTGCGAATGAATTAAAAAACGAATCAACAACATCTTCATTACAGCAATTGATCAACAATAATTCGAACTTCAGTTCGATAGCATTAGTGGGACATGAGCCGAAGATAAGCACCTTAGTCAAAATTTTTTCAGACAAAAAAGACTTAAGTGAATTTAGAAAATCTTCGGTATGTCTAATTGATTTTGATATTGCAGAACAGGCAGGAAAATTTATCTGGTATTTTGATTCGAAGCAGATGGAGTTTATGAAATGAAAAAATTGCTTGAGCTTGAAAACGTAAATTTCACTTACTCAAAACGTAAACCACAGCCGGGTGTGGAAGAAAATTTCAGTTTAAAAAATATTTCTTTTGGAATAGATGAAGGAGATTTTATTACAATAATAGGAAAGAACGGCTCAGGTAAATCTACATTAGTAAAATTAATTTCAAAAGTTCTTGCAGGTTACGAAGGGAATATTTTTTATAAGGAAAAGGAAATCCATTCAATAGAGCGGAAAGAATTTTCAAGAGATGTTTCGTATCTTCCGCAAAGCACTTCTGCTTTCAATGAAAATTTAATCGTTAAAGAATTTTTGCTGCTTGGAAGATATGCACATAAGAGGTTTACCGATTTTAGATTTTCCGAAGAAGATAAAAGAATAGTTGAAGAAAGTACAATTGAAACTTCTATCAATGCTTTGGCTGATAAGCATTTTTTTGAACTTTCCGGGGGTGAGAAGCAAAAAGTATTAATCACTCTATCATTAGTACAGCTTGACATCACAAAAAATCTCGAAGGAAAAGTTCTTATAATTGACGAGCCTTTAACTTATCTCGATGTTAATTACCAGTTTGAAATTTTCAATATTTTGAAAAGACTCAGGGGAAAAAAATTAAGTATAATTATAGTTATACATGACTTGAATCTTGCACTTAGGTTTTCCGGTAAAACAATTTTAATGGACAATGGTTTGATAATAAAATATTCGAAAACTCACGATGTTATTACCGAAGAAATGCTTCGGGAACATTTTTTGATTAATTCAAAAATTCTGAATTACGAAACAAATTATTTTATTAACTATCTGCCAAACTGACTACGAATAAAAATGAGTTATAATAAAATATTAACCGAAGAAATTGGCCAGACAAAAAAAATAATTCTCAACCGTTCTGAGAAAAGAAATTCACTCGATGAAGAAATGATATTGGAATTGACAGACGTCTTTAAAAAATTTTCGAAGGATAATATTACAAAAACAATTATACTGACCGGTGCAGGAGGAAATTTTTGTTCAGGATTATTTTTAGATTATTTACAAAAGATTTCAGAGTATGATATTCTTCAAAACAAATTAGACTCTGAGAAATTTAAGGATCTTTTGCTTTCAATTTATAACTGTCGCAAACCTGTGATTGCAATGGTTGACGGCTATGCACTTGCCGGCGGATGCGGTATTGCAAGCGCTTGTGATTTGATTGTAGCATCCGACCGAGCACAGTTCGGATATACTGAAGTGAAGATTGGGTTCATTCCGGCAATAGTAATGATTTTTCTTTTGAAACGGGTTACAGAAACTCATGCGAAAGATTTACTGCTTACTTCAAAGTTTATTACAGGGGATGAGGCATATAAAATCGGGTTTGTAAATTATTTGACTTCAGTTGAAGAGCTGGAAAGCAAAACTTTAAACCTCTGCGAAGACATAAATAAAATGCCAATGAGTTCTTTATCACTTACAAAAGAAATGTTTAAAAATATTTCTTCAATGAGCTTCGAATCTTCGCTTGAATATGCAGTTGGTATGAATGCAATCACAAGAATGACAGAAGAATGCAAAAACGGAGTTAGAAGTTTTTTGACAAAGAGCAAAAAGTAAAATTTTTGAAAGCGAATGTTTTCCTTTTATATAAATCTTCACAAAAAAAATCAATATTAATTAAAAATAAAGATGTCAGAAAAAAAATATTCTACAATTCAATACCTTGACAGGAATGAGTCTCAATACGGTCCTACACCAAAATGTTATGATTACTTAAAAACAGTCGGAATAGAAGAGCTTGCATGGTATTCGAGAGATTTTGCAAGAGGTGTAAAATCTAAATTGTCTGAAAGAATTGCAAAGGATTTTGGATTCAAGGAAAGTCAGATTATTATTTCTTACGGGAGCGAGGATATACTTAAACAGCTTATTCACAGGTATCTCTCAAGAGGTGAAAAAGTTTTAATTCCAAAGGAAGCATGGTGGTATTACAAAAAAGTGGCTTATGAAGTCGGAGGTTTCAATGTTGAATACCCAATGATGAAAGGAAAGCTCGATGGTATAGATTCTTTTTTGTATGATGTTGATAAGATGATACAGATTTATGAAAGGGAAAGGCCAAAAATTGTTGTTATAGCATCTCCTAATAATCCAACCGGAAATAAAATTACAAACGAAGAGTTATGGAAATTTCTTGATGTCTGCCGCGGGGCAATCGTTATGATTGATGAAGCATACTGGGGATTCGGTTCGACAGACAATAGCTATGTCAAACAGTATATTGATGAGTTTCCGAATCTAATTATCTGCAGAACATTCTCAAAATATTTTGCTCTTGCCGGCTCCAGAATAGGATTCAGCTTTGCGGGTAATAATCTCGAAGAGCTTAAAGGATATACGACAAGATATCTTGGATATAATTTAGTTTCTGAAAGTCTAGCTATCATTGCACTCGATGATATGGAATATTATGAAAAAGTTACCAAAATGATGCAGGAAGATAAAGAATATTTTTACAAGGAATTTTCAAAGCTTGAGGGTTTCAGGCCTTATAAATCATTTTCTAATTTTATTCTCGTCGACATGCCAAAAGATATCAGAAAAGATCTTGATAAATTTCTTAAGGAAAGAAATCTGCTGATAAAGTTTTTGGATGAAGAAGCATTTAAAACCGAAGCTCGTATCACTCTTGGCACAAGAGAACAAAACTACTATCTGATGGAATCAATAAAAGATTTTTTGAAAAAATAATTTTAATCAATTGGCAAAAGAAAGTAAAAAGAAAGCCCCGCAGGAAATCAAATCTAATAATACATCGAAGTATATTTTAATAGCATCTATAATTCTTATCGCGGGGTATTTTGTTTATACAACGTTTGTAAAAAAAAACGAGACAATAAATATTCCTGTAGCTGTTGATCCTAAAGAACGTATTAAAAATATTAAGGAGCCGCAGTTTATGAAGCAAGGAGAACTTGAATTTATTAAAAAGGACGGTACTGCAGTAAAGAAAATTGAAATTGAAATTGCAGATAATGATGATAAGAGATCGCAGGGATTGATGTATAGAAGATCAATGGATGAGGGACGGGGGATGTTATTTCTTTTTGACAGAGAGTCACCGCAGGGATTTTGGATGAAGAATACAGTGATTCCTCTGGACATAATTTATGTAAACTCAAAAAAAGAGATTGTAAAGATTTATAAAAATACTATACCCTTTTCGGAAAAGGATTTACCTTCGGAAAAACCTACCTTGTATGTAGTCGAAGTTATCGGTGGTTTTACAGACAAATACGGAATTAAAGAAGGTGATAAAATAAATTATCTTAAGCTTTAAGATTTTTTACTTTAACAAGATCATCTTCCTCGTTTGCATTAACTTGTTATCAGCGTACAAAGAATAAAAATAAATACCGCTTGAATAACTGCTTGCATTCCATTTGACTTCGTAACTTCCTGATTGTAATTTTTCCTGTAATAGAATTTCTAATTCTCTTCCAGCTATGTCATATATTGCAAGTGTGTAGAACGGATTGCCAATCCGTTCTACAGGAATTTCAAATTTTATCCGAGTAACGGGGTTAAATGGATTCGGATAATTTTGTTCAAGCTTGAATGTTGCAGGCAGTTGTAAATTATTATTTTCAATTTCAACAAGTTTTGGGATTTCAATTTTATAAGCACTTCTTCCGTGAGTCCATACTACCAATGTACGTGTAGGATTATGCAGTGTCAGATCATGACAAGTGACATTAGGCGGAATTCCGCTGCCAAGTACAAACCAGTTCAATCCGAGATTTGTAGTAAACATTACAGCAATATCGGTTCCAATAAAAAGATTATTAGTATTCTCCGGATCAATCACCACATCATTAATCGGTGCATCCGGAAGATTTCCTTTTATAGAGATCCAGTTTGCTCCGTAATTTGTTGTTCTAAAAATGTGTGAACCGGTCGAGTCAACCTTATATCCGGATAAAGTTACATAGCAAACATTTGCAGAGTCCGGATGAATTGCGACTCTCGTCACCCATCTGTATGGAAGTCCGGAATTTACTTTTTCCCAATTTGTTCCTCCATTTGTTGTTATCCAGACATTTGCATCATCAGTGCCGCAGTAGATAACGTTAGGATCTGATTTAGCAACATCAACTGTTGTAATCGTTCCGAGATTTCTAATGTGTGCGTTTGCAAGATCGGGACTGATTGCAGACCATGATTCCATACCGTTGGTTGATTTGTAAATTTTGAAAGTCCCGCAGTAAAGTGTCAGAGGATTATTTTTATCCATCGCATAAGGAGTCATCCAGTTTGTATATTGAATATCAAGACCTGTTCCTCCGAATAAAAAACTCGATCCGCCATCGATGGATCTGGCGAGTCCTCCGCTTTGTGAGGATGCATAAACTCTTTGTGAATTTGAATAATCAACTAAGCAATAAAATCCATCGCCTCCGTAAATTTCATTCCAATTACCTGAGGTTCCGTTTGTTCTTATTGTTCCGTTATCCTGTGTACCTCCCAGAATTGTATTCGGGTTGTTGTTATCAATTTCTCCGGCATAAAATTGTGTGATAGGCAGTGATTGACTGAACAGCCACGACCCTCCGCCATCAGTAGTGTAATCAATACCGCCATCGTTTCCTGTAACAATATAATTCGGATTGGATTGTGAAAAAGCAACTGTATGCTGGTCAACATGTGAATTTGCTATTATACCAAATGAAGTTCCTCCGTTGAATGATAACTCCATCTCCAGACCACCGCAAAAAACTTTATCCGGATTATCGGGAGCGACTTTGCAAATTCTGTTAAACCATGCATAATTAGATGATCCGCCAACTGAAGGATTTATCTGAGTCCAGTTTGTTCCTCCGTTTACGGATTTATATAAACCTCTTGATGCACCGCTTGCAGAAGCTATTAGAGCATAAATTATTTGTGAATTAGATTTTGAAATGTCCAAAGAAATTCTGCCGAGATTTGCATCGTTGATTGGAAACCCTCCGCCAATTTGAGACCAGTTTTCTCCTGAGTTAGTTGAAACATGTAATCCGGAAAATCTCCCGCCGTATTTTATGTAATCCTCTCTTCGTTGACGTTCCCACATCGCAGCAAAAATTTTAGTTGTGTTATTCGGATCTATTGCAACATCAATTGCTGAGACAGAATCGGAAATAAAAAATTTTCTTGTCCAATTCAATCCTCCGTTTATGGATTTATAAATACCTCTTTGTAAATTTTTTCTTCGTGTCCATCCTCCTGATGCAACAAAAATTTCCTGAGAATTCGTCGGATTTATTGCAATGTTCCCGATGGTATAAGAACTATCCAAACCAATGAATGCCCAGTTCGATCCTCCGTTTGTTGATTTGTAAATACCTGTCCCGGGATAGTAGCTTCTCAATGAATTAGCTTCACCTGTACCGCAATAAATTATTTCGGGGTTAATAGGATCAATTGCTATTGCTCCTATTGAAGATGTGTTTTGATTATCAAAAATGCTTACCAAGCTTTGACAAAAGTTTGTAGATTTCCATGCGCCGCCATTGGATGTTCCAATGTAAACTATTTGATGGTTTGTTGGATGAATTGCAATGGTAGTAATTCTTCCCTCTATATTAGTTGGTCCTGCAAGCGTCCACTCAGCAGAATTTTCAGAACCATTCCAATCCTTAACTGACATTTGATTCTTAACATATTCAACTGACTTCAAATATTCCTCCTGAGGGATTTCATCAAAAGGAAATGCTCTTTGTGTTGCAAACCAATTATCTGCGGGTACACAGCCGGGATCATTTTCTGATTCGGATGAATTGTTTTCATTACCTTTGATCTCATATTTATGATTATCTTCATTAATAAAAACTTTAAAGTATAAAATAAGAGATAATAAAATTACACCTATAGTCAAAAAAAATTTCTCTTTCATAAAATTTCTTTCTATTTATTTAATAATTTTTTATCGTATTTCTCAAAAGCCCATTTCAAGCCCGGCGGTGTGATAAACGTTGTTAAAATAACTATGATAATAACGGCAGAAAATAATTCTCCGTTTAATACTCCAATAGCTTTTCCGATACTTGCAAAAATCAATCCCACTTCTCCGCGAGGAACCATTCCGATTCCGATGATTTTTTTATCCATTCCTTTTGCAAATATTCCGGAGACAAGTTTGCCTAAGATCGCAACTATTGTTAATGCCAACGCAACCCCGAGAATATTGAAGTTAGTAAATGCTGATAGGTCAACCTGCAAACCCATAATTACAAAAAATATTGGTGCAAAAATTGTTTCAATTGGTTCCATTACGCTTTTTACTGTACGGGTTTTATCCTTCAGCGCGTCATTAAAATATTCTTCTTTGATTATTAAGCCCGCTGCAAAGGCTCCAACTATACTTGCCAATCCGATTTGATCGCTCACGTAGGCAAGAAGCACAAGGAGAGCAAAAGGGAAGAGAAGACGTACATTTTTATTTTCGATTATTGCGGCAACTTTAATCTGCTGTCTTAAAAATTTTGCGCCAATAAACAAAGTTATTCCCAGAAATAAAATTGATTTTAGCAATATAATTCCTACCGTTGAAATCTCCAAAGCCCCGCTTGAAATAATGCCGGCTACAACTGCAAGAATTATAAGTCCGAGAATATCATCTATGACTGCAGCGCCTAAAACAATTTTCGCTTCGGGAATATTTAACTTTCCCATATCTTTAAAAACTCTGGCTGTAATGCCGATACTCGTGGCACAAAGAGTTGCTCCAATGAATAAATAAAAATTCGCGTCATGATCGGGAAGCAGTGTGACAGCGGTGATATATCCGAGTGCAAAAGGAACAACAACTCCGATAGTCGCCGTCATTAATGCCGTCCCTCCGACTTTGAGCATATCTTCCATACTTGATTCCAAACCAACTGCAAAGAGCAAAATCAAAACTCCAAAACTCGATAAAAGAAAAACCGCTTCAACAGTCATATTATATCCGGGAAAATCTGTGCTCTCCATTATTTTTAACATTTCATTTCCGTATCCACCTTCTTCAAAAGATTCTACGGGAAGATTCTCTCTCACCGCCTGATTCCATGTTACATTTTCCGTCAGGCTGCTCTGCACAATTTTATTTACATCATCCTGATGCCGTATCAATGTCATTATCGGAGAATTAAATTGATACAATACTGCGCCTATTATGACGCCTGCAATTAATTCACCAAGCACTGCTGGCTGTTTGATTTTCTTCGCAATGAATCTTCCCAATACAGCGCCGATAATTATGAAAAATAGAAGAATGTAAATGGGAGCGAATTTATCTCCGTGACTTGCTTCTCCGGAATGAGAACCGGTTTTTTCCGAATCAATTTGGCTAATCACAACTTCATTTGGAGTCTGACTCTCACATCTGACACTGTAATTTATCTGAAAAAAAAATATTGAGGTAAGTACTAAAAAGATCAGAATAGATCTTTTACGAAAATTAAAATTCATTAATGAAGTTTTTTTTAAGAAAATCCAAAATTAAAGTTATGACTTCTTCAAAAGCTTTAGTCCTTCCCTGATACGGATGAACAGTACCGAATGTATGTCCTGTTTTTTCAATTAAGATAAGTTCGGTATTTTCTTTATTAGAATTATTTTTTTCAATGTGCCGTGCATATAAATCTTCTGCATTCGAATAATCAACTGTTATATCCTGTGTTCCATGAATTAAAAGCAGAGGAGTAGTTATTTCCGAAATTGCCTTTTGAATGTCGAGCCGTTCTTTATTTTTTTCAAGGTCTTCAATTAAAGTATAATTCATACGCATCATTTGATTCGTCCTCGCATTCAAAACTTCAAAGTAACCGACTTCTTTCCATTTGCTTTTTAAAACTTCGGTGTAGCGATTGAAATTATTAACCGAAGAAAGAACAATTAATTTTGTGATTCGTTTATCTTCTGCCGTTTTTAAAATTGCAATCCCTCCTCCGCGGGAATGACCTATCAATGTTACATTGCCGGTATCATAATTATATTTATCTTTATTGTCGAACAAATAATCAATGATACTTCCCAAATCATCCAGCTCCCTTGAAAAAGTATTCTGTGCAAATAAATCCAAACGAGTAAAATCAATTTGTTCGTCCGCACTATCACCTACACCGTTGTAAGAAAAATTAAATGAAACTCCGAAAAAATCTTCACTCGCGATTTTTTCCATCAGGTAGGGAAAACCTCCCCAATCTTTAAATCCTTTAAACCCGTGACAAAAAATTACAAGAGGAGTATTCTTTAACTCAGGATTGAAACGAAAATCGGTATTTAAATTATCACCCGATTTATTTTTTATTTTTTCAGAAATTTTATTTATCATTATTTTCATTTTAATTTTGTCGGTTCAGCCAAACCATAAAAATATTTTAGCAACGGCTAAATTATCCTGTCTCCTTCCACATAACTACGTGTGGTCCAAGATCACCAGGATAAAAAATTTCACCCTTGCGTTTCATTCCGAACTTCTCATAAAACTTCTCTGCTGAAATTCTCGCATTGCACCATAATATTTTACCGTGATGTTTTTTTATATGCTCTAAGCATTCGTTCATAAGGTCTTTTCCATATCCTTTCCCTCGCACTGTTTCAATGGTTGCCATTCCTCTTAAACGCCACGCTTCGGGCTCTTCATTATCTTTTAATTTCTCTTTATAAATTGAAGCTATTCCAACCAATTCCGAATTTACAAATGCACCGAAATGCAGTGTATCATCATCATAATCACCCGGGTAAATTAATTCCTCTTCTTTTTGATGCTGTCGTAATGTCAACTGTCTTAGGTGGGTTGTTTCATCAGCAATGATGATCTTTATTTCCATATCTTATAAATTAGTTTTAGCATTCCAATTGAAAAGAAATAAAAAAATTGTTTGATTACTTAGTCATTAAGTTTTAAAAGAATTTTTTATTTGAATAAATTAAGATTTGTAGTCTAGAATAGTAATGAATTTTTTTTGGATAGTGAGATTAAAGCCAAAATCAATTGGAAAAATAGTTTTTAATCTTGAGATCAGAATATTGAGTTTACTTAAGTTGACCGCTTCAAAATTTAAAGTAAGAGATAGCCACGAATTTCACGAATCAGCACTAATTAACGAAATGAACTATTAAACCCGGATTGTTCATTAGAAAAATATAAAACACAAAGGTATCAGGCTCACAAAGTATAATCACCAAAATTTTATTGTAAGAAAAAATCCTTTGCGGACTTTGCCTGCCCGCTCATAGCTAACTTGGGGTCATCACCCCAATTACAGGCGGGTGTAAATTCTTTGCGAACTTTGTGTTTAAAGATCTTTTAAAATTTCCATTGAACAATTTGGGTTAAAATAATTCGTGCAAATCGTGTAATTCGTGGCGAAAAATAGCTTCAAGATTCAATGAGGTCAACTTGAATAAGTTTAACTTTAAGCAAATTGCCGGATATAAATTTATGTATTTATTTGATTTACATAATAATCTAATTTTTGCCAATAAATTTCCCATTAGCAAAAATTCTATTAACTAAATCAAAAGGAATCATTCATGAAATCTGTAATCTTAAATTATGCAACCTTTCTTTTTTTGTTATTTATCATTGGCTGCTCTTCTTCTCAATCAAGCATATATAAACCCAACGACGGCGGAACCGGCTGGAAAATTAATGTTACTAAGAAAGCATCTATCTCAGATGAATTTATATGTACTGTTAATGATTCCGTTGTGGTTAAAGCCTCGTTTCCTTTTATCGGGGATAATTTTGAGAAGACCGGAACATACAGGGGTAAAAAAGTTCTAATGAACGGATACAGAAATTCCAATTCAACCACCAACTCCAAAGGTGAGGTTCAAACAAATACTACTTACCAAATCCGGGTGTTCATAGATGATGTTCAGGTTGACAAGTTCGATTTCTAAACCGGCATTTGATTTATCATATTTATTGTATTCAAATTGATTATTAAATAATTATGGACTATTTAGAAACTTCGTTAGGAAGTATAGCAATTTATATTTTAATAATAATCTGTTTCAGATTATTAGGTAAAAAAGGATTATCCGATCTCTCAATAGCCGATCTTGTGCTTGTTATTATAATCGGTGAGGCATTGGGCTCAATAATACCGACCGAAGAAAAGTTTAAGCATGCGATAATTTGTATTATCTCTCTATCAATTATTAATTATCTATTGGAATTTTTAACTTATAAATATAAAGGTTTTAGAAAAATTGTAGAAGGAATACCGGTTATCCTGGTAAACAATGGAAATATAATTAGCAAAAATTTAAAAAAGGAAAAGTTAACCAAAGAAGATCTTATGGAAGCTGTCAGAACAAATGGAATGAACGATTTAGCAGAAGTAAAGCTTGCAGTTTTAGAAACAGATGGCAATATAAGTATCATTTCTAAAAAGTAAAGAATAAAGATTAATTAACTTTAATTTTCCCTCTCGTATTGTTTTACATTTTCTTTATGGAAATGACAGATATGGAATTCACATCTCCATTAACATTTCCTTTTAAAGAAACTTTATCACCATCAGATAACTCTCCCTTAACATCCAGCAAATTAATTTCGGGAGTATTATTAGTGACAAGTATATATCCTGAATTAGCATCTCTTTTAATTGTTCCTTTTGCTTCAACTTTTATATCACGTACACTGAATCCTCCGTCATTCACCGCATCGCGAATTTGTGAGACATTAATTTGCGGATTGGATTTAAATCTTAAGACAAACAAAGTATTTTTCAAATCTGTCTTTACGGATTTTACAAAGTCGAGTGCTTTAAACTGAGCTTCAACACCTTTTGCACACAAAGAACATGTAAATCCATCAACACCAATCGTGAGCTTTGTTACCTGCGCATCAGTATACTT
This sequence comes from Bacteroidota bacterium, assembly GCA_030855105.1. Lineage (GTDB taxonomy): Bacteria > Bacteroidota > Ignavibacteria > Tepidaquicellales > Tepidaquicellaceae > JAGPCH01. The sequence continues at coordinate 83,734 of JALYRX010000014.1, forward strand.
ATTTGAAAGAATTAATGTAAGCAGTGCTATTATAAAAATTATTTTTTTCATTATCGGTAAAATTTAAGTTTTAAAAATGCGGAGCGAATATCTTTGCTCCGCAAGTTTATCATATTTATTTACAGCAATTTTTAGTGTTATTGCCTGAACTGCTATTTTCGGAACAGCATGATTTTGCTTCGTTGTCAGAAAGGTTTTTACTGTTGCTGAAAGTTTTGTCTGAGCCTGAACTATTCATTAACGAACCGCTTCCTTCTGCACTACATTCTTTACAGCTTTCACTTGTACATTTATCCGAACAACAATTTGAATTTCCCTGTGAAGAGCCATCTTTACAGCATCCGGCTTCTTTGCACTGTGTATCACAGCATTTGCAGTCGGAATAAATGTCGTTCCCAAACGAACTTGCTGCAAAGGAAACTGTAAAAAGAAATGCGGCTATAGTTATTGCTAAAAAATTTATGGTTTTCATTTTGAGTGAATTTAAAATTTATAAAATTTAATTAAAGCTAAATAAATTATACCTGAATATTGAGCATTAACAACTCAATATACAAGTAACTTTGAAAAAGCTTACGGTCTAAATTCTAAGATTGGAATTGAATAAGTAAATATCTTTACCGGGAGGCGGATGAGCTGATCTGAATTCAAGCCGGTTAGCATTCAATTCATTTATGTCAGCGTTATAGAAATTTGCTTTTACAAAATATGATTGGGTCTTTGGAAGACTTTCTGTTAATCTTAAATTGATTTCAGCGGGTTGAGTCGCAGATGCTTTTATTTCACAACAGCACTTTCGTTCTATTTTTATGGGTACAGAAAAATCCGTATCGGAATCTTTGCAGCAGCATGAAGCTTTGCTTTGGGTATTGCAACTGCTCATATAAAGTTCGCACCATCCTGCACTTGATGATATAAAGCTGATTAATATTATCAAAGATATGAATTTGGTCAGATATTTGGTGAGTTTTCTTTGCATGTGACTTTGTGAACGGGATTAAATGATTTATAGTTTCAATAATCTAAAATTTTTAAGCATTTTCAAAAGCAATTTAAAAAGTTTATAAAATTGTTAATGTAATTATTTAATGGTATCTGTTATATTATGCTAAATTTAAAATAACAAATATGAAAAATTTATTATTAATATTTATTATTAGCAGCATTATACTCCCATGTGCAAATTCACAAACAATGAATATTACTTATAAAACCATTACTGATAAAAATCCGGATTATAGTATTAATGCCACTTACCCCCAGATTGATTTCGGGCCGGAAGCGTTAATGGGAGTCAGAGGTATTGCTCAGGATATTAATAATGCTCTTGATACAATGGTCAGCCAAATTATAAACGGGTTTGTTAATGAAGTTTCCCGATTACCGGACAAAATCGTTAACGGAAACGGAAGCTCACTTGGAATAACAAGCGAGGCATATGTTTCGAACGGGACACTTCTTTCAGCACATATAACAGATTTTTCCTCAATAGCAGGAGCAGCACACCCGCTGACAACAATACATTCATTTAATTACAGCATAATTGCTTCGGGGATATTAAATATCACAAATTTGTTTTTGAGCAATTCCGATTATCTTAATTATATTTCAAATTACTGCATCACGCAGTTAAGAGAATATGCACAAAAAGAAGGATACACAAACATAGATGAGATGATAACAGGAGGTGCTTCCCCCGAACTTAAAAATTTCAATACATGGAGTATCAAAAATGATAACCTTGAAATTAAATTTAATCCTTATCAGGTTGCTCCGTATGTTTTCGGAATACAAACTGTTTCAATTCCGCTAAGCAATATGACGTCTATGCTTAACCCGAAAGGTCCCCTTTCATTTATGTTTAGGTAAACTTATTTTTATAACCTTAGATTTGATAAACATTAATTGAACGCATTTAATATTACTAAAAACAAAATGGATATTTCAGCTGTTTGATCAAATCTTCCATGATCCCTGAAGCTTCCGGATATAAACGATCTGTCCGATGTGATATGCGTTATGAATATTTATATTTGCAATTACCGAATACCACGGGTCATTAGAATCTTTAAACGGTGAGCTTTGAAGTTTTTCCTCATCTGCATTTTTAAAAACATCACGAAGTTCTGACATTACTTCACCCAACTTTTTTAATGTTGAATCCCAATTTTCTATATTAATTTCGAAAGTCGGATCAGCGTCGCTTGTTTTCATTTCTGTAAGAGGAATATCTTTAAAGCGAAAAAGATATCTTTCATTCCAGAAAATAAGATGATGAACTAATTGAAAGATAGAATGATTTGAGCTTCCGTCTTTCCAGGACACCTGCTCGGGCGTAAGTTCTTCTAGTGATTCTTTCAATGTCTTGAACCAGTTTTCTTCATCATAGCATGCATTGAACTGGCCTAAAAATAATTCTTTTGTTGTCATAAATATAATTTGTTTTAATGAAGATGTCTTATTCCTTTTTTTACCTTTTAATAATCAACCGGCAGCGGAGGCATGATTTGATTGATTCAAATTATTCCAATTATCTATCCGATAAACTTAATCAACTCTTCATTCACTTTATCTCTTTCTTCATAAAACAATCCGTGACCACTTTTTTCAAATGGAACTATAATTGAGTCTTTAATACCTTTCTTCATTTCCCCTGCAAATTCAAATGAACAAATTTTATCTTTCCTGCCATGAAAGATAGCGGTAGGAATTTTCACATCTGCCAGCTCATCACGAAGATCGGAATCTCTTAATGCCTCGAGGCATTCTTCCAGAGCATACGGTGAAGCTTGCATATTAATTGATCTTAGCCACGCTGCAATTCCGGCAGGCAGAGCGTCTTCAGTGGCGCAAAAAATTTTCCCAAAGTTATCAATCAATTGAGGACGGTTTGTATTTAACAGAGCAATCAGACCATTCACCTCTTCTTTGCTGAAACCGTACGGATAATCCTCATTCTTAGTCCATCTTGGAGCAGCGGCTCCGAGCAAAACCAGTTTTGAAATTCCTGCACACTTATGCCGGCTTATGTAATGAATAGAAATTGCTCCCCCCATTGAAAAACCAACAAGTGTTGCATCTTTTATTTCAAGCTGGTCAAGAACTTTTTTGATGTCATCTGCAAATACATCATAATTATATGTGCCCGCAATTTGACTGGATTTACCGAAACCTCTTAGTGTAATACCGATTACACGAAACCCTTTCTTGCGTAATACATTGTACTGATATTCATACATTTCATCACTTAACGGCCACCCGTGAATTAAGACTACGACTTTACCTTTCCCATAGTCACTTACGTGAAGCTTTATACCCGGCTCTGTTTCAATGAACTCTGCCATTGATTGATTCTTTGTTTCTTTCATAAATTTTTAAAATTAAATTAAATAAACTGAAAATTAAATTTGGAACAAAGTTACCAAAAAATTTATTTTCAAATTAGTCAGATTCATTAAAGACTTTATTATTTTTCTCAGTGGTGTCCAAAACGTGGTAATAACTAATTTTCAGTTGAAAAAATGAATAGAGGCTCCTAAGTTTGTAAAATTAAGTTTTTGCAAAAAATTAAATTAAAAACGAAGGAGACACTCTAAATGTTAGTTAAAAATAGAAAAA
>JALYRX010000094.1 GCA_030855105.1 Bacteroidota bacterium
CATTCTTAAACTATCATTAGTAATGAAAAGACGAGAATGGTTTAAAGGATTGTGGGCTCAATCTAATCAATTCAGGTGGCCATTTTCTTATTCATAACTAATTCCTAATGAAAAATCTGGGTTTAATAATTTATTCCTTTTATCTTTATTTTTGGTATTCATAATTTCTTTAATTACAACTTCAGAAATAAAAGTATCATAAATGTTTTTTCGAACATAATTATTAAAAAATTCAATAGTAATTTTTTTAAACTCCGGTGAATCGTCGGCAAAAAGAAAATTTATTACTGAAGTATCTAAATATACTTTCAACTTTCTCATATATCAAAATAATAATCTTTGAATACTACTTCAAATCATAAATTAAAAATTCATTCATAAGAATACAAAAATTAAATAATAGAAAATAATAGTAATACTAAAAAACTATAAAGCAAAAAATTGTATAAATTATTATATTATTCACAACTAAACTATCCTTAAAAATGAAAACCAGTTCTTATTTTTTATCAATACTTTTTCTGTTTCTTTTTTCCTCCTGCAGTGATGATCCTCCGACAAATTCTAATTTACATGATCCAATCATTCAAGGATATCAATCATTAGAGTCTTCTCAATGCATGACTCTCGCCACTTTAGCTTATGTAAATGAAAATAATCCGGCTTATATAAAAGATTCTTTGTTAGTTCAATTGAGTATTCCAAATTATGCTACACAGGGAAAATGGATGCTTGACTGGGGACCCGGCATAAATTCGGATTACAGCAATATGATGTTCGTAGCAAAAAATACATCAACTAATCCCGACAGTTATGCAATAGCGGTGCGGGGAACAGACTGGTGTTATTTTTTTAACTGGAAAGAAGATATTGGTATTATTGAATTCGATGCTTATCCTTATGGAGGATTAGGAGATTCTGTTTCTCACGGAGCTTTGTACGGCTTGAATCAGCTGCTTGCTATGAGAGATCCGGTTACAAATCAAACTTTAGTATCTTACTTAAATAATATTCAGACATCTTCCAATCTTATGTACATTACCGGTCACAGCCTTGGCGGACAGCTTGCAACAATTCTTTCATCATGGTTTCTTGATAACGGTTATGCAGCAAAATTTAGTCTCAAGACTTATACATTTGCAGCTCCAAGCACGGGAAATGAAGCATATGCTCAGCATTATATGCAAATTTTTGAAGCAGCAAATGCAGAAAGCCACAGAGTTGTAAATTCAAATGATCTTGTACCGAACTTTTGTGCTACTTTGATAGACGTTTTGTTAAATCAGATACCGACGTCACTTCCTACATATGTCGAAGGAGTCATAGGCGGACTTGATGTGTATCTGATTAAGTATGATTTGATATATAAAAATGTCGGAACAAAGTATGATCTCGGTACGATTGCTGCTGACAGCTGCAATTATCCTCCTAAGTCGACTGAGGAGTATGCATGCTGGGTAGCATTTGAGCACAATACAAACACTTATCTTACGTTGTTGAATGCTCCACCTGTAAATTATTTTACGGCAGCATGTGGCTGGATTACAAAATAAAAAAAAATAAAAGTTGAAAGTTAAAAATTAAAAGTTGAAATTATTTTTGATCAATCATAATAAATTAGCATCTGCTATTTTGTTCATAAAAAATTATAAAAAAAAGGATCTATAAAAAATAGACCCTTTGAATTAATATCCTATCTAAAACATTACTTTTTAAAAACAACAGTTTCATCGAAAGGTGTTTCCTTTCCTCCCATGTTCATTGTTCCTTTTGCACTCATAACCATATCGTTTTCATTAATGAGGAATGTCCGGGTCTCTGTATACATTGCATTACCTCCGTTGATAGTGAGCTTGTTATCGCTAAAAGCCCCGCTACCGAGAGAAACACCTTCAGCTCCCCATGAATCAAACCACCAGGTTTTCGAATTGCCCATCGCATCTATACCAAATAAACCTTTCCCCTGATAAGTTTGGTTGACATCTTCTTTGCCAGTCGCTCTTAAGTCTAAGACAAGGAATTGGTGATTGAGATCCCAGTATGCTTTCATATTCATCATCATTGGAATTCCCATCATCATTCCTTCGGCATTCCAGTCACCGTTCATGGCTTCATAAACTTTGTTATTGACCGGTGGTGGTGGAATCATCGAAGCATTTTCATCCTGTGAATTTGCACGGACAGTAAATAAGATTGTAAAAATAAAACATAAAAAGATTGTAGATTTAAACATTTTTTGCCTCCTTCGGATTTTTATAAATAATATAGAAAATATAATTGAATTTGTAGGTAATAACAAAAATTTCAATTTCATTTTTGAAACCTGTTCTTCTCAAAATGTTATTACTCAAAATTTTTAATCCTTTTCCAAGTTTCATTCATATCCGCTTTTATTTTCTTGCCAATGAAGATGGGTAAATTATTTTCATAAGGCATAGAATATTTTGTTGAATGAAATCCTGCCTCATCGACATTTTCGAAAACTTCAAGATGATCTTTTCTTTCACCTCCAATTACTATTATAATGGGGTTTTCAAAATCACCAAAGCCCCACAGCCAAAAATTATTATGGCCAGAAATTGTTTTTGGAAGAGGATATTTTTTACCAAAAAATTCTATAGCACCGGCTTCACCGTAATTATTTCCAAAAAATAAAACGTTGCTCCTTTCATTTTCAGGTATGGTTAAATACACTTTTGAAACATTCTTAGCCATTTCCTCCCATCCAAACATATCAGCATAAAACTGAGGTAATTCCGAAAGCTCTTTGTCTTCAGATGTTGTCGGAGCAAAGCCGAGTTTGTTAGCATATTTTATATAAGTTTCAACAGGCAGAACAGGTAAGGCAAGAGGAGTAATTATTAAACCCAATATTATTATAGGAATGACAATCATATATCTAAGCCATTTAAATTTTATTAAGGTTACTCTTTCTATAAAAACGCCGCCTCCTGCGAAAAGTACAGTGTAAGCTGAAGCAAGATATTCCGCTTTACTGTGACCGTTAATAATGAGAATCAAAAAAGTTGCAACATAAATTATTCCTAATATTCTGAACTTCCTGCCTGCCTTATCAAATAAAAAATAATAAAGACCAAGTCCCCAAACTATTATAGATGCGGGATTCATATTTAATAATTGTCCGATAATAAAATCCTTCGCATTTAATTGTGAGTATTTTCCTGAAGTAGCATTTCTAATAAATTCAATGTGGGAAAAATCATTTTGAAAATTCCAGATTATGTACGGAGAAAAAATTATGAAAGCGATTAATGCGGTAAGATAAGGTTTATAGTTAAGAAGTATTTTTCTTTTATCGGTAAGTAATAATCCGGCGAAGAATCCGAATCCAATCCAGAGAAATCCTATCTTATTCAATAAACCCAAGCCCGTGATAATGCCTAATAAAATCCAAACAGTTAAATTATTATTTTCAATAATTAAAATTATAAGGTAAAAAGAAATTGACCAGAGAAGAATGTCAAAGCTATTCATTGAATAGATCGAATTCATTCCGAGATATACGGGTGCAAAGATTGTTGCCAATGAAGCAATAATTATAGCAGCTTTTCCTCCTCCCAGTTTTATTGTTATAAGGCAGGTAAACAGAACAGTGAGTCCGGAGTTTAATGCTGGTAAAAGTCTTAATACAAATATTGAATCACCCAAAAGAAAACGATTGACGGCAAGAATAAAAATTGAAAGTGGCGGCTGATCAACGTAACCTGTATCTAATCTATTGCTGCAAGCAATGTAATAGAGTTCATCCCGGAAAATTCCAAAGCTTCCGAATATGTTTGTTAATAAATGAAGTAATATTGGAATCGAAAGTAAAAATGCAATCAAAAAAAAATAATTCTTCCCGGATTCTGTTTGATTTTCCACTGAATTATTCAATTAAAATTTTTCATTAAATTTATTTTTCGCTCAATAACTGTATAGAAAACTCAGATTTACAAAACTTATCTTTTCATAAAAGAGCCAATTTAATTTTTCCAAATAAATATTAAGCAAAGGCATTTTGAAAAGCTACAGTATCAGTATATTCCTCATACTGCCTGATTTTTCCATTATCAAATAAAAATACTTCTACCCAGTCAGATGAAATTAAATTCCCGTTTTTTTTTACTTTAAATTTGTATGAACCCTGAACGAAAACCGTTTCGTCGGCTGAAGCAAATATTTTTGGTTCAAAAGATAATGTGTCCACAAAATTTGCTAACGAGCTAAAAAATTTATTTACTTCGTTTTGCCTTTGTGAGTGCCTGAAGGCGGGTAATTTTTTATTGATGGTATGATTTAAAGTACGTCATCCGAGAGCATGTCTATTACACCCTGTATATTTCCCGCACCGAAAAAACCATAAATTTTTTTTACGAGTAAAATATTTTGATTGTCTTGCATAGCTTATGAAATTTTGTGATGCATTATAAAAATATCTTCTTTTTTGAAAAGGAAATTATTAAATTTAGTTCAAATAAAAAAGCCCTGACTTCATCAAGAAATCAGGGCTTTCAAGTTTGTTATTACTTTACAATTATTTTATCAACATCATTCTCTTGATATCGGTAAAGCTTCCAGACTCAATTTTATAGAAATAAACACCGCTTGTTAAAGCAGATGCATTGAAATCTAAGATATAATTACCTGCAGTTTTTACTTCATTGACTAAAGTAACCACCTCTTTTCCCAGTATATCATAAATCTTCAATGTAACTAATCCTGAATTAGGGATTGAGAAGTTTATTGAAGTACTTGGATTAAAAGGATTCGGATAATTTTGTTCAAGTGAATATCTATCCGGAGTAAGTGTTAATTCATGTCCTCCGATTCCAACTGAACCGGTAGCAATAATATTATCAATATACAAATTATTTCCAAAGTCACTCTTTCCTACAAATCTTACTTTGTTTGTTCCTACCGGCATATTAAACAATTTGGTTGCCCATTGTGAAGCAAGTGTGGGTGTAAACAAGCTCTGTGATGCAAAGGTCGACATTACAGGTGAAGAATTTGTTCCCGATGATAATATTTGTGAAGCTCCCATACCAATTAATCTTGTCCATGTTGAACCGTTATTAACGGAGGTTTCAATTATACAGGAATCATTTGCTAAAGTACCACCGGACAAATAATATGCATGTGAATAATCAAATTTTAAAACATTATTATTTGCGGTTACAGGTGGAAATTGATTACTTATTAAGGATTGAAGTGGTGTTGTTGATAGTGCTGACCAGAAATCAAATTTTGCAGATCCGGAACCATTTTGATATCCGCTAACAGCATCTCTAGTCCAGTATTGTTGTGGAGCGCCTCCGGCATCTAAAGCCCAGAACGGCGGTGGGAATGTTGTGCTTGCGAAATCTTGATTTAAAGGCAGAAGGCCAACTCTTCTAAATGTAATTGTTCTGTCAGGTGAATTTGAATTTAAAGAATCGCCTGTAGCATAAGCTCTAGCTCTCCATTGCCCTGTAACTGAATCTCCAGAATTAACACCGACGCCTGCTAATAAAGAATCTAAACGGGAATTTCTTACAGTCCAGAAAGTATCAAGTCCGCCGTTATTAGATAAGATTCTAAAAGTCGGAGGATCTGAAAATGTTCCCGTCTTATAAAGCCATCTGTAAGAAGCACCTTGTGCTGATCTTGTCCAAGAAAAAGTAATTGTAGTAAGATCAACCGGTGATGTAACTACTGTAATTCCGGATGCCGGAGAAGAAAGAGAGAATGCGCTCAATGAAACTTGCTGTCTTTTAAGTGTGATTGCTCTCGGACCATTTGTTGATTTTAAAGAATCAGGTCCTGGTGCATTTGGTCCTTTAAACGCCCATACATCCCATTGTCCTACGGCAGAGTCTGTTGCACTACCGTTATTTGTAAAACCGTTGGCTGCAAGAACTATGTCTAATGCTCCTAATGTAGTTGTGATACTATTTGTATTTGAAGGAATTGTTAATCTTCTCGGCGGAACAGTCGGATTACCGAATATAAATTTGTAGTTCGCACCTGCTGCTGAAGTATCCCATGTAATGTCAACCGGTGTTGTAGATCCTGCAACTGTAACTACTCTTGTTCCTGAAGGTGGTGTTTGAAGATTAAATGCGTTTAATGGCCTTGCTACTCCTCCCGGTATAATGAAACCGTCAACTTCTGATTGGGAAGTCCCGAAATTTCCAATTAGAGTTGTTTGACCTGTTGTAGTATTACATCTCAACAATTGTCCTGTTGAAACTGTTAAATTATAAGCCGCAAGAAATAAAGAATCCGTTTCCGGATCAAAGCACATTCCCTGTGCAAAATTAAGGTCTACTCCGAGCGGACCAACACTTGTTGCAGCACCTGTTGTTTTATTTATTGTATTCAAGAGGTCTGTACCAATGTCAACACTATACAATACACCTGCATTATTAAAAGACATATCAATCGGTAAAGCAGAACCTGCCGTATTTCCAATTGTTGTTAAAGCTCCGTTTGTAAGATTGACAGTGTAAAGGGTTCCTACTGTCCCGTTGGTGCTGAGCCCATACATTATACTAGAGGTTTTATCCCATGAAAGTCCTGTAACAGTATGACCTCCAGCTAATCCTGACAAGGCACCTACAGTAACTATCGCTCCGGTTGTTGTATCAATTGTTACCAAATTACCTGAACCGGCTGCGAGATATTCAAATCCATACCAAACACCTGCTCCGCTCAAAGCACCTGCGAAGATTGCCCGTGCTGTTGGAGTTATTTGAGTTAATGTTGAAGGAGTATTTAAGAAAGATTTTAAAACCGCTGTTACACCAAAAACTCCTATTCCAAACCACCTGCTTCTGTAACTTTCAACGGCGGGATCAGTAGGAATAAATTTTGTAATACTTCTTGGTGCCTGTAAGACAGAATTCGGCTGAGTCTGACCACCTTTATCCTGTGCATTAATATTGAGACATAATCCCAAAATCATTAATGTAATGATGAAGAGTTTTTTCATTTTGTTTTTTTTTAGTTTAGTAAATAGATTTAGGGTTTGTACCGTTTATTGCTTTTCGATTTATTTTGATAAACAATTTATTGATAATAAATTCCTTATGCAATTTATAAAATCATAATATATATATTATCTAAGTACAGGACAAAATTTTATTAACTTCATTGAATTCAAGATCATTATAAATATTACCGTATAAGAGCTTTTTGTTAAAGACAGTTAAGTAATCAAACCCACATCTGAAAACGCTTTTTTCTTTT
>JALYRX010000095.1 GCA_030855105.1 Bacteroidota bacterium
TTGCTGATCATTACACCGTTCGGTGTCCAAAGCGGGTTTCCTGCTGCACTAAGCTTTTGAGCATATACATCTACATTCACATTAACTCTTCTTCCGTCCATCCATACAATTATATAATTTCCGTCTGAAGTTCTTATTAAGTTCGGATCTGCCTGCACCTCGGGAAAACTGCATACAGCTACTCCGTTAATATTCCACATTGGAGTACTGTTAATATTCACACGCTGTGCATAAATATTTCCTGTCGAACTGACATTAGGAGCCCAAGCAACCACCGCTCCGCCGCTGCCATCATACACTGCGCGTATCTGGGGATAATTATTAGGAGTGGTTGTAAAAGTACTTGCAGGTAAAAAGGATCCCGAAGAAGTGATATGTGTTCTCCATATGTTACCTGGTCCCGCTTGTAAATCATACCAGAATATATGCGCACCTCCGGAACCATCCGTAGTAATAACCGGAGCTCTTTGCTCTCCAATTGGATTTAAATCAAGTCCATTATTGGCAACATTCCACTGCGCCTGACCGGTAGAATTTAGTCTTTGCGCGAAAACCCTTGAAGTTCCACCAACATAAATTAACTGATACGATACGATTTCTCACATATTAGGGAGTAATGTTGAAGAAGATAAAATATTTATTTCGTTTGATACAAATCCGGAGTTCTATACTGATGATGATAATTACAGTCCCTGGTATCAATCTTATAACAGCAGTTTCAATTATGAATTATTATTTGTTGCGAGTGTAAGCCCGTTCATGCAAATATATTCAAGACTTGCCAGAACAAATAATGAATGGAAGAAAATCATTTCTTTTGATGATAAGGTTTCAGCAGTAAACGGCAATAATAATAATCTCTATTTCATTTCACTTAATAATTCCCGAAACGGAAAGCTTATGATGATGGATATGAATAATCCGGATATACAAAATGCAACACTAATAGTTGCTGAAAAAGACATTTCTCTTGAATCAGGTTGGGGTACATTGCCACAATCAAAAAACTTCCTAATACTCGAATATAATAAAAACGGGGTAAAGTCTTTTACCGATGTCTTAGATATGAGAACGAACACTGTTTCCAAAGTTCCATTTCAGGAAACCACCAATATTTTGAAAGTAATACCATTTAACAAAGGCAATGATGATGTGCAAATAGGTCGTACGGGGTGGACATCTCCAATGAATTACACCTACAACAATCTTGACGCCCCTTTTGAAAAAGAAAAATTGTTTTCATTTCAACAAAATGTAAGTTACCCAAACATTAACGATGTAACGGTAGAGGAAATAGAAATACCAAGTCATGACGGAGTAATGGTACCGGTTTCATTAATCTATAAAAAAGGTCTTAATCTTGATGGGAAAAACATGGCATATGTTAATGGTTATGGAAGTTATGGCTATAGTATCACTGCAAATTTTTCTACTAAATTTCTTGTGCTTGCAAATAAAGGAATTGTAATTGCAGTTGCTCATGTGCGGGGTGGTGGTGAAAAAGGAGAGAACTGGCATCTTGCAGGTCAAAAGCAGACCAAATGCAATACCTGGAAAGATCTGAACGCTTGCGCGGAATATTTAATTGAGAAAGGATTTACATCTCCGAAGCAGCTTGTTTGTGAGAGTGCAAGTGCCGGTGGAATATTAATTGGACGAGCAATTACAGAGCGTCCTGATTTGTGGGCATGTGCTATACCGCGTGTAGGATTCTTAACAACGATTCGTGATTGGGTTACACCAACCGGTCCTATAAATACCCCTGAATTTGGAACGGTCAGAGATGTAAATGAATTTTTCGGACTATTGGAAATGGATGCACTGTTGCACGTGGTTGACGGAACAGAATATCCCGCTATGCTTATTACAACCGGCTGGAATGACCCGAGAGTTATTAGTTGGCAACCTGCAAAATTCGCAGCCGCAGTACAAAAATCAAACAAAAGCAGCAAGCCAATATTATTATATGTTGACTATACTTCAGGACATTTCAATAGTGATGATAAGTTTGCACGTTACATGCAGTTGGCAAAATCATATGCATTCGCTATGGAGCAATGCGGATATCAAAGTAATCCCGCTCTGCAGAATTGATTTTGATATTTTTTAAATCATTCTTAAATCGTCAAACGCTGAAAACATAAGACAAGAGATTTTTGAATTTTAGAAGAATGAAGTGGGTAACTTAAACTAAATGAAGACCAAATAATCCGGGAGAGTTTATCGAGTCGTGTTTAAATTTATGGACTTTAGACAGATGGATTCATTGAGACGAAGAGAATGACGTTGATAAAGTGAGTATTGAGTATTGAGTAAAAGGCGGGAGAGAAATCTTCCGGCTTACTTTGTAAAACTTCCGAAGTCTCCGGCTTGATTTCCAAACTTTTCAATACATTCGTTAAGAATTCGGAAGTTTATAATAACACCATATTATACAGGTCAACCCCGAGACAAAATACGTACATTACCCGATTTATTTTAAAAACCATTCCTGCCATTTTGTATCAGTTGAAATTAATGAGCCGGTATTAATTTGAAACTCTTAAAAAAAAATCGAAAACTTAAAATTACATAAAGGGGAGTTTAAAATGACAAACTTAATAAAAATATTTCTAATCGTGACAATATTAATTTTCATGTTCATAAAAGTTTACAGTCCTTTGATGTATGATGAAGCAAGGAATGAAAAATCAATGAATGAAAAAGCTCAAAGGGCATTACTTAATAATAATGAAAATATTTCTGCGAATAAGAAAGTTATACCTTACCTGCAAAATTAAATGCGCGCAGTTGATCTACAATTACGGACATGGAGAATAACATTGTAATATAAGGGGATTATTAAAGGAAGAACAAGTGCCGGGGGAGAAATTCTTCCGGCTTTTGTCGTTTGAAATTTGAAGAACTTATTTTCATAATATAAAATAAACTTTGGAAGTTTTCTTACTTCCAAAGCTAGTGCTTAGTAAGCAGACTCACAACACTCCCCTCAATCAATCAATCAATCACTCAACCACTCAAACCACTCAACTACTCAACACACTCATTACACTCAACACTCCAAAGCACTCAACTATTTACAGGTTAACCCTTAGACCAAATATATTCACAGCCCTATTCATTTCTCAATTCATTCTTATCATTTTTGCATCAGTTAAAATTAATATTCCGGCAATTAATTGAAACCAAAATTTCACAAAACATTTTATAAAACTTAAACAAAAAAAAATTATGAACCAGGTTAAAATCAAAATGATAGTCTTATCAATTTTGCTAATACTTTTCTCCGAAAAAATAAATTCACAGGAACCGGAGAGCAATAGAAAAGAAAACGATAATCTCATCTTCGACTCCGAACCTTCAGCTGCACAGGATTGGCTGACAACCGATAAGATAATTCACTCAGGATACCTTAATGGTAATGGATTCAGAAGAATGGATTGCAAACGCGCAGAAGACAATAATTTGTATGCAGCTTTAATATCTTACGATGTTCGTTCAAAAGGCAGTATTAAGATATATCGATCGGTAAATAATGGCATCTGGTGGAGTAATATCGCCAGTGCTTCCAATGACGATCGTTATTTCGGACAACTTTCTATATTAGTTGAAAGAAGACTTTCGAATAACGATGACTCGGTTAGAATCTTCGTATTTTATAATAGCAGTACAAGCCCGAATATGGATAACGCAAGAATAAATTTTTTCTCAGTAAGAAGGAATGGTTATAATATGGCACCCATTGTAGGCGGGGTATCGTCCCCAAACCCAGGAAAAAAGTTAACTTACCCATCTGCTGTAAGTGACGGGTTTCATTATGACATGTCTACAAGTATTGGAGTTGCATTTACTGAACAGGCGAATAATGAAACATCTTCAACCATCAACTTTTCAAAATCATTAAATTGGGGAAGCTCCTGGATGACTTCAACAATAAATACACTTAATAATGATGTTTATCCAAGTGCTGCATTTAAGAGATATCTTACTTCCGACGGTGCCATAAAAGATTCTCTCTGGATTTCAGTAGAAAGGAGGTTGATAAACAGTACAACGAAAGTTATAAAAATTATTTCAACTTCATGGACTCCATCCACATTGTTTTATACTTATAATTTTGATCCGAACATTATTTTAATTAGCAAGAGTTGTGAAAAACCATCGTTAACTATAAAGCAAGATTCCCCGGTCGATTCTGCAATGTTAACATTTACTTCAAATGGAGTTGCAGTATACAACTATACTACCAATGGAGGAAGTAAATGGATTACATATGCTCCTCTTGGTATGGGCAGCAATTATAACGGAAATAATAAACAATATACCTGGGCTTTATCATATCCCGGAGGAAGCGGGGGAAATTTTATGGGAATTTGGGTTTCTAACGATGGAGACTCCATAAATGTCAGAAGAGGAGGATTAGGAAATATGGGTGCAACAACTTATAAAATTAACAGTTTTAATTCCTCACCAATTATTATACCTGTATCATGTATCTGTGAAGCAACTGGAAATTTATATTCTCTTGTAGCTTATGCGGGTAAGAATTCAGATGATGGTTTCCCTCCTTTGAATATTTACTATGACTCGGAAAGTCTTAGCGGTACTTCACCATCGGGTTCACCAACGGATATAAACAACCTTACAATGAAATTGTAACATCATATAATCTAAGTCAAAATTATCCTAATCCATTTAATCCAAGCACACAAATAAAATTTCAAATAAAGAAATCCGGAACTGTTACACTAAAAGTATTTGATCTGCTTGGGAAAGAAGTTGCAACTATTGTAAATGAAAAACTCAAAGCAGGTAGTTATGAAGAGACCTTTGACGGAGCAGGATTAACAAGCGGAGTTTATTTTTATAAGCTGCAGACGGATGGCTTCATTGAGACGAAGAGGATGACATTGGTAAAGTAACAAAATCTATCAAGCTTAAATGTTTTTTTATCCGGGTTAGATTTATCTATCCCGGATTTTTTATTACCCGTTCTCAACAATTTAATTTTACTGGTCAACCCTTAGACGAAATACACTTACACACCCATTCATTCATTAAATTATTCTTGTCATTTTTGTATCAGTTGGAATTAATCCGCCGGCAATTAATTCAAACGTAACAAATTTTCTTAAAAAAATTTAAACTAAACAGAAAGGAAAAAATTATGAAATACTTTCAAATTAAATTAATGACTTTAGCAGTCTTGATAAGTCTGATTACATGTCTTAAAATTTATTCTGCAGATGAAGATTGGGTTGAAAGATATAATGGACCAGGTAATGGCACCGATATACCTTATTCTATGGCAGTTGATTTTTCAGGAAATGTATATATAACTGGCGAGAGCAGAGGAAATATTTCTTCAGGCATTGATTATGTGAATATTAAATATAACCCTTCGGGTGAACAGCAATGGGTAATGCGTTATGATGGACCGGCACATGGAGAAGATTTTCCCAACTCAATTGCAGTAGATGGTTTAGGAAATGTTTATGTTACCGGGTCTAGTGTAGGAGTTGGGACCTCCTCCGATTTTGCAACTATATCATATAATTCTTCCGGTGTAGTGAGATGGATCAAGAGATACAATTCAAGTACAAATGAAAGTGATGCTGCAAGATCAATGGCGATTGATGGTTTTGGAAATGTTTATGTTACAGGTACAAGTTTTATAACAGGAAATGGTTGGGACTATGCGACAATAAAATACAGTTCCTCAGGAATTCAAATGTGGACTTTTGCGGTGAGATATAATGGTTCAGCAAGCAAGAATGACCAGGCAGTATCAATTGCAATTGATAATTCTAGTAACGCGTATGTGACAGGAACTGAAGAGGGGAGCGGAGACTTTTCTTATTATACAACTGTAAAATACAACTCATCAGGTGTTCAGCAGTGGGTCAAAAAATTTAACGGTGCTGGAAACGGTAATGATAAGGCCTCGGCAATTGCTGTGGATGCCCTAAGTAATGTATATGTAACAGGTTCCAGTCTAGGAAGCGGAACTGCTGATTATGATTTTGCAACAATTAAGTATAATTCAAATGGAGATATCCTATGGTGGGATGATTATAATGGGACTCAAAATGACGATGATGAAGCTAAATTTATTGCAGTTGACGTAAGTGGAAATGTTTATGTGACCGGTATTAGTGAAGGCACCGGAACATTTGATGATTATTTAACTATCAAATATAATTTATCGGGAATTCAAGAGTGGGAATCAAGATATAACGGATCGCTAAATAGTTATGATGTACCTAAAGCTCAGGCAATCGACGGTTCAGGCAATGTTTATATTACCGGTTATAGCTATGATAATTATAGAGTTGATTATGCAACTATAAAATATAATGCCGGTGGAGTGCAGCAATGGATTCAAAGTTACAATGGACCTGGAAATAATTTGGATGTTGCATTTTCGATAGCATTGGATGGATCCGGAAATGTTTTTGTAACTGGTGGTTCTCAAAGCTCCAATACCATAGGAAGTGAAGACATAGCTACAATAAAATATATTCATACAAACGTTGGTGTAAATCCTGTTTCCAGTGAAGTTCCGGATAATTTTTCTTTATCACAAAATTATCCGAATCCGTTCAATCCAAGCACAAAGATAAAATTCCAAATAAAAGAGTCCGGAATTGTTACACTAAGTGTATTTGATATGCTTGGAAAAGAAGTTGCGACCATTGTAAATGAAAAACTCAAAGCCGGTAGTTATGAAGAGACCTTTGACGGAACAGGTTTAACAAGCGGAGTTTATTTTTATAAGCTGCAGACGGATGGTTTCATTGAGACGAAGAGGATGACATTGGTAAAGTAAGTATTGGGTATTAAGTATTGAGTATTGAGTGTCTTGTCCTGAAATGGGTTGTCAAAATGTTAGTAACATTTTTATAAACCTAAACAGAAAGGACTGTAAAAGATGTTAAAAGAACAGAAGTTAATAAAGCGATACAGCATAAGTT
>JALYRX010000109.1 GCA_030855105.1 Bacteroidota bacterium
TGTTATTCTGGCCCGAAGAATTGCTAAATAAAGAATACATTCCCACAGCAGTGTTACCATAACCGATGTTTTTATATAAAGATGCAGTTCCTAAAGCAGTGTTATTATTACCGCCTGTGTTCAAATATAAAGAACTATGGCCCACCGCTGTATTATTGAGACCGTTTGTGTTGGAATTTAAAGAACTCATTCCCATTGCGGTGTTTTGATTGCCGGTATTGTAGAATAAAGAATTATGTCCCACCGCTGTGTTCTCATAGCCATTTATGTTGGAACTTAAAGAACTCATTCCCACAGCGGTGTTTTTATAGCCGTTAATATTGGAATTTAAAGAAAAAGATCCTAAAGATGTGTTTTCAGATCCGGTTGTGTTTAATCGCAAAGACCAAAGTCCCAAAGCTGTATTGTACGAGCCGGTAAAATTGGAATATAAGGCAGCAGATCCTACAGCTGTATTATTAAAACCATTTGTGTTTGATAATAGAGCATTGCTTCCCACGGCAATATTTTGAAAGCCGGTAGTGTTGTTATATAAAGAATTAAATCCCATTGCAATGTTACCATAGCCTTCGGTGTTGAAATATAAAGAATTCAATCCCACCGCTGAGTTTTCAGAGCCGGTTGTATTTGAAAATAAAGAGCCCTTTCCAAAAGCAGTATTATGAAAACCACTTGTGTTGGAATATAAGGAAACCAATCCCACAGCTGTGTTTTCATAACCCGTAGTGTTGGATATTAAAGAAGAGTTTCCCATGGCTACATTATTATAGCCTGTGGTATTGTTAAACAAAGTGCTATTACCCACAGCAGTATTTTGTAAACCGGTAGTGTTTAAATACAAAGAATTTACTCCCACCGCTGTGTTGTATGTACCTGTGGTGTTTGTATATAATGCACTTACTCCCAGAGCTGTATTGTAGGTGCCCGAGGTGTTGGAAGATAACGACAGACCACCGACAGCAGTATTATAATTTCCCGACATTATAAAATTACCGGAGTTACTACCAATGAATGTATTGTAAATTCCGAAGTTATGTAAAAATCTGTCATTCCCCTTAAATAGAACACCAAGGCTTGAGCTTGTTGTGTTTTCAAGCCGGAGTGATCTGAGTATATTTACCTCTCCTGTGGACTGGCTCAGAGTCAGAAAATTATTAGAGGCATCTTTGATTGTGAACACTCCGTTTGTTCCGAGCGTGTTGGTGATGTTCTGCGAAAATACTCCCGATGCAAACATTAGAAAAAGTATTGCCAGTTTGCTTAAGTAGTTTAAAGTTGTTTTCATTTTTATTTTCCTTTGATTTTTTGATAATTTTTATTGTAATAAATTAGACATATTGAAAATTAAATTCAAGCTTCCTGCATGTTGCATTTCTAATCCACAAAGCAGAATCAGAAAAATTCTCGCACAACGAATGTTAAATAAAGTTAACGGAAGTAAAAAATAAGCTTTGGGAGTTGAGTGAGTAATTTAGCAGTTGAGTATAGTCGGGTAGTTGAATTGTCGAGTTGTTGAGCAGTCGGGTAGTTGAATTAATTTGTGTTTAGGTAAGGAGTGAACTCAAAATACTCATCACACTCTATCCACCTATCCACTCCATCCACTCTATGCACTCTATGCCGGTCTCTTTATCGAAACGAATGCGGAAGAATTGTTATATACAATGAGCAGATCTGCTAAGTTTACAGTATTATCTCCGTTTACATCCGAAGGAACATAACCTTTCAATGTCTTTTAATTTAATATTTTTAACTCACTCATTATTATATTCAGTGTTAGTTCTGACTTAATATTTTTTTGAGTAGTCTCAATAGTTAATTCTCCAGCTGAACGTTTTCAATTTTCAACATTTAATTACTTGTCTTCAGTCACTGTATTGCATTTAACATCAGACGGAAGCTGACCCGGGAGCTGAACCACTAATGTGCAACAACTAATTATTCAGGAATAGTAGTAGTTAGTAAGATATACTACCACGCCATTATACGGCTTTACGTAATGCTCCTTAAGGTAATCAATGACTTTAAAATGATCTCCGAGTAAAACAATAATTTCAACTTTGATACGGCCAACTCCCGATAAGTCCTCGCGAATACAAAGGCTTTTGGGATTGA
>JALYRX010000110.1 GCA_030855105.1 Bacteroidota bacterium
TAGCATATCCTCCTTCATCATCAATGTTAATTATTCCGCTTTTATCAACCCCTGATTCTTCTAAAACTTCTTCAACTTCCTGGGCAATAAATCCATATTCGATTTTTTGTGTTTCATCGTTATTGCGTGTGTATGAAACCGGTCTTAACTTGGAAATAAAATTTAAACCAAGATTTGAATTAAGTATATTTGATTTCAATCTTTTGTCGCTGCATACAGTAAAATTAACCTGCCCGCAGATTTGAGTAACTGCTGTATTTCCTATTCTGACCTGATTGCTGCCTGTATTGGACGGCACCTGAGCATCATTTCCGATCGCGATGTTATTACTTCCTGTGGTGATATTAGAACCTGCAAAATATCCCAAAACGGTATTTCTGTTACCTGTGGTATTGGAATTTAAAGAGGAATATCCCACAGCTGTATTGCTACTACCGGTGTTCCCAGATAAAGAAAAATTTCCCAAAGCTGTGTTCCAATCGCCGGCATTGTTGGAATTTAAAGAGGAATATCCCACAGCTGTATTATCATGACCGGTAGTGTTTGAATACAATGAGGTAGGTCCCATAGCTGTATTTAAATAACCGTGGGTGTTGGAAAATAAAGAATTATATCCAAATGCAGTGTTATACCATCCGGTAATGTTAGAATATAAAGACCCCAATCCCACAGCGGTATTTCTATAGCCCGTGGTATTGGAATATAAAGAACCGTGTCCCAAAGCTGTGTTATAGTTGGCAGTGGTGTTGGAATATAAAGAACCACGTCCGACAGCGGTATTATAATTACCGGAAGTGTTGGAATATAAAGAAGCAGTTCCTATGGCTGTATTTTCAGAACCAGAAGTGTTGGAACGTAATGAGTTTATACCCAGCGATGTGTTTTCAAAACCGTTGCTGTTTAAATGTAATGAATACAATCCTATAGCCGTATTGTTATTACCAATAGTGTTTGAAGTTAAAGTTGCATATCCCACAGCTGTGTTACCTTGACCGGTGGTGTTATATAATAAAGTACTATCTCCCACAGCTGTGTTGTAAGAGCCGGTGTTGTTTGAAAATAAAGACTTATATCCCAATGCAGTGTTAGAAAATCCGGTAGTGTTAGAATATAAAGACCCCAATCCCACAGCTGTATTTTCAAAACCAGAGATATTGGAGTACAAAGAAATAAATCCCAGAGCTGTGTTAGAGTTTCCAGTGGTATTGGAAAATAATGAAACCGATCCCAATGCAGTATTATAATTGCCTGTAGTGTTGGCAATTAATGATTGATTACCCAAAGCTGTGTTATATTGCCCGGTCATTGTAAAATTACCTGAGTTAATTCCTAAGAATGTATTGTTTGTCCCAAAGTTGTGCAAAAATCTGTCTGTGCCTTTAAACAATATACCAAGGCTTGAGCTTGTTGTGTTTTCAAGCCGGAGCGACCTGAGTATATTCACCTGACCTGTTGATTGGCTTAGGGTCAAATAATTAGTTGACCCTTTAATTGTAAAGACACCATTTGTGCCGAGTGTGTTGGTGATGTTCTGTGAAAAAACTGACGATGCAAACATTAGGAAAAGAATTCCTAATTTGCTGATGAAGTTCATTTTTGTTTTCATTTTTAACTATGATTTAATGATTAAATGATTTTTATGATTTTAAAATCTTACATGTATATCATTTATAAACTTATACCATTTGAAGCCGGCGTTAGTGTTTTCATTTTTCCTCTCCTTTGCTGACTTCCCTTATCGTAATATTTTTTAATTTCACTAACTCACTTACTAATTTATTTTGTGTTTTTTCTAATTCAAGTAATCTTTGGTTCATAACTTTGTCATTATTCTTCAGTTCAAAGTTCTCCACTTTTAACTTTTTATTTTCCACTTTTAACTTTTCACCTTCAACTTTCAGCTCCTGTATAGCTTTTACCATCGGAGAAAGCAAATCATTGTAACGCATAGCATATCCTCCTTCATCATCAATGTTAATTATTCCGCTTTTATCAACCCCTGAT
>JALYRX010000063.1 GCA_030855105.1 Bacteroidota bacterium
TCTTTAAAGTTTGTAAAGTTTGTAAGGTTTGTAAGGTTTGTAAGGTTTGTAAGGTTTGTAAAGTTTGTAAAGTTTGTAAGTTTGTAAGTTTGTAAGTTTGTAAGTTTGTAAGGTTTGTAAGGTTTGTAAGGTTTGTAAGTATGTAAAGTGACTATTGACTATTGACTATTGACCATTGACTATAACTATTAACTCTTCACTATTAACTCTTCACTATTAACTCTTCACTATTAACTATTGACTATAGACCAATAAGCAAATTAACTATTAAACAAATTAACTAATAAACCAATTAACTAATGAGGAGCGAAGAAGTAATAGAAATTTTCAAAAAGACCGGAGCAATGCTTGAAGGACATTTCATACTTACTTCCGGTTTTCACAGTCCGCATTATTTTCAATGTGCAAAGGTCTTACAGTATCCCGAATACAATTCACTCTTTTCAAAAGCCATCGCTGAAAAATTCAACACCAAAAAAATTAATATTGTCATAACTCCTGCGGTCGGAGGTATTGTCCTTGGAACTGAAGTCGGACGCCAGCTCAATGCACGAACGATTTTCAGTGAAAGAGAAAATAATGTTATGTCTTTAAGGAGAGGTTTTGAAATTAAAGAAGGAGAGAATGTATTGGTTTGCGAAGATGTCGTAACAACAGGCGGAAGTGTATTCGAAGTAATTGATCTTGTAAAAAAATCCGGTGCAAATTTAGTTGGTATAGGATTTATTATCGAACGTAGCAACGGTAAAGTCGATTTCGGTGCCGAACAATTTTCACTTGCAAAGATAGAGGTAATAAAATTTGCCGAGAATGAAATTCCGGAATGGCTTGCGGAGATTCCTGTTACAAAGCCGGGAAGCAGGAAAATAGTTAATAGTCAATAAATATAAGCAGTTCGATCAAATACCTGTGAACAATTTTACGGGCGTATTACATTAATAAAATTATAAGAATTATTGTCAGTGATTTCCAAATCAATTAAGTCTACAAGATCATCTCCATTTACATCAGCTGCAACATAACCCTGAACAAAATTTAAAACATCATTATCTGTGATTAATAAATCAGTTATATCGACCAATCCGTCCTGATTGACATCTCCGGAATAAACTGTCCATCTCGTTCCTTTAAGTTTCATATTATCACCAAATGCCTGTGATGATGAACTTGTAAAATTATAATTTATGGAATCTCCTGAAAAAGCAACAGCGGATGAGCTCCATGTTTCAATTGAATTTCTATGTTTGATTACCAAATAATAATTTTCTCCCTCCAACGAATTATTAAATTTAAATAAGCCGGATCCGAACGTATTAACAACTTCTTTTGCAGAATCAATAATATTGTATGGGGTTGATTCATTTCTTAAAAGAATCTTTACCGTATCTTCAATCATCGAATTACTTTGTTCATCATAAAAACCCTCAATCAAAGTATTCAAACTTAATATTCTTAAATCATTTTGCTTATATTTTAAAGTAAGAAATCTCCGGCCTTGATTTCCAAAAGATGAAACACTTAAGCCCGAGACATAAATATTATTCAGGTTATCGGTCGCAATACTATTAGCAGAATAGCTTATACAAATAATTAGAGGCGGGTCGCTGCATGCATGATTAAATTGCTGAGTCCATTGAAGTTCACCTGAAGAATTATATTTTTTAGTTTGGATATCACCTCCTGAGGATCTGCTGACATATACATTATTTGCAGTGTCCAATACCAGCAATGCATTACTTAGATTATGCGGTTGTGTCCATTGCTGTATTCCTGAAGAATTATATTTTATTGTTGCATGTGTACCTGTCACATAAACATTGCCACTCCCATCAACTTCCATTGACTTGGCAAGCTCAGAGATATTTCCGGCTCCGGAATATCTTACCTGCCATAAAGGAACACCGAGCGCATTGTATTTAATCGTAATATAATCATAGCTTGAATCCGCGCCAATACTGGAACCGCAAACATAAATATAACCGGATTTCCAAATGATCTTGGCGGGAGTATCCTCAGCATTTGAAAAAGAATTGTATCTTGTACCCCAAACTAACGCACCGGTTGATAAATACTTTATGGTTATAATATCATATCCCTGACCGGCTTTAAAACTTTTCCCCGTTACATATAAATTACCTGCAAAGTCAACTGTGTTTGATACTATCTGATCTTCTCCGGTACCGTCGTGTCTTTTTGCCCATAATTCCGCACCGGATGAGTCATATTTAACAGATAAATAATCATTGTTCCCCCCGAGTCCCATTCCATAACCTGACACATATATATTTCTGAAATCATCTACGGCAATTGAAGTCGGTATCTCCTCGGATACACTGTACAAAGGATAATCATAACTCGATACCCATTTTTGCACACCTGATGAGTCATACTTAAATGTAAAAAAATCTATCCCATCGTTTATAGCGGCTGATGTTGACTGATATATATTACCATCATTATCGGTTACCATTCCAACAATTCCTAAAGTTGTAGTATTATTAATAGTCCAGATTATCTGTCCATTCGGATTATATTTTATTGTCTGGCTTCGTTGGTACCACCAGGGAGCACTGAATCCCGCCACTATAATGTTACCGTCAATGTCTACATTCATAACATTTCCACTTCCATCATACTGTGCTCCCCACTCTAATGAAGACTGACTATAACAAATATTAAGGATGATAAGGTAGGATACATAAAGTTGTATTATATTTTTCATTTGACTTGAAATTTTATTTTGTAAAATGTTTAAAAACTAAATAAATTTTACAATGTCAATTTATTTACCTATTCTGATTTAATATCAGCCGCTGGTGTGCAAACCGGAAAACTAAAATTTTCGGATTTTAAAACAATTATTTATGGAAAAAGCTATAAATTTCTTTTTTATAGAGTACTCTTATAAATTTTACGTTTCAATTTTCATAACATATGCGAATTCTTACATTCTGTAAAATCTCTTAGTGATTTGAACCTTTTAAAGTCTCAATCAAATTTTCAAAATAAATACCATTTAACCAAAAAATTAATATCACTATATTTGTAATCAAAATTTAAAAAAATATAAAATGGATTTCAATTTATCGGAACAGGAACTGGAGGTGCAAAAGCTTGCAAGAGATTTTGCTCAAAAGGAAATATTACCACATGTAATGAAGTTTGACGAATCGCAGGAATTTCCATTAGAGATTGCGAAGAAGCTGGGAGAAATTGGTTTTCTCGGAATAATTTTCCCTGAAGAATACGGCGGTTCTAATTTTTCTACAATGGAATATGCAATTATTGTCGAAGAGATTTCAAAAGTTGATCCATCAATGGGCTTAACTGTAGCAGCTCACAACGGACTTTGTACAAATCATATTTTTAAATATGCAAATGAAGAACTAAAGAAAAAGTATTTACCCGACCTTACGACAGGGAAAAAACTTGGTGCATGGGGTTTAACAGAAAATGTATCAGGCAGCGATGCGGCAGGTATGGCAACTATTGCTGAAAGAAAAAACGGAAATTATATTATAAACGGAAGCAAGCTTTTTATTACAAATGGAAGTGTAGGTGAAACTGCAGTTATCACTGCTATTACGGACAAATCAAAAAATAAAAACGGAATCTCTGCTTTCATTCTGGAAAAAGGCTGGAAAGGATTTAAGACAGGAAAAAAAGAAAATAAACTCGGAATGAGATCATCCGATACTACAGAACTGATTTTTGAAAATGTCGAAGTTCCTGCAGAAAATTTAATCGGTAAAGAAGGCGAGGGCTTTAAGCAATGCATGCAGATTCTCGACGGAGGCAGAATTGCAATTGCTGCATTATCACTCGGTATAGGTCAGGGTGCTCTGGATGCATCTTTGAAATATGCAAAACAGAGAAAGCAATTCGGTAAACCACTTGCTGAATTCCAGGGAATCCAATTTAAACTTTCTGATATGGCAACCGAATTAGATGCAGCACGACTGTTAACTTATAAAGCAGCATGGTATAAAGATCAGGGACGTGAAATAAATCTGCCTGCTGCAATGGCTAAATACTATACGAGCGAAGCAGCAACAAGAGCAACAAACGAAGCAATACAAATTCACGGCGGTTACGGATTTATAAAAGAATTTCCGGTAGAAAAATTTTACAGGGATGTTAAACTTATGACAATCGGTGAAGGAACTTCTGAAGTTCAGAAAATGGTAATTGCCAGGAATATTTTGAATATGTTTTAGTTTAAATAGTAAGTATTGGGTATTGGGTATTGAGTATTTACAAACTTACTTTCAACTTTTAACTTTTAACTTTCAACTTTTAACTTTTAACTTTTAACTTTCAACTTTTAACTTTTAACTTTCAACTTTTAACTTTTAACTTTTAACTAACTTGTCCTTTCTAGATAAAATAGGTTTTAAAAAATTAAAAGATGGTCTTAATAAAACTAAGGACAATCTTTTCGGCAAGGTGAACCGGCTTGTGAATGCGCGGGGAGTTATCGATGATGAATTTCTTCACGAGCTTGAGGAAATTTTAATTTCGTCCGACATCGGCTTCGATACATCTGAAGTTTTGATCAGTAAGATAAAAGAGCGGACACAGCAGGATAAATATGTTGGGCAGGAAGAGTTGAATAATTTGATCAATGATGAAATAAGAAAAATTTTTTCCAGCACTACATCAGAGTTTAAATCATTTGAGTTTTCATCTGACAAAAAGCCTTTCGTTATAATGGTAGTAGGTGTGAATGGTGTCGGCAAAACGACTTCAATCGGTAAGCTTGCACATAATTTTAAGAAAGCTGGAAAGAGTGTATTAATTGGTTCTGCAGATACCTTCCGGGCTGCTGCAAATGACCAATTGGAAATTTGGGCAAAGCGGGCCGGAGTCGATATTATACAAAGCAAAACCACATCGGAACCTGCTTCAATCGCATTCGATACGATTAATTCTGCTGTTACAAAAAATATTGATGTTGTGATCATAGATACTGCCGGACGGCTTCACAACAAATTGCATCTTATGGAAGAGCTAAAAAAAATAAAACGTGTTATGCAAAAAGTAATACCCGAAGCACCTCATGAGATATTTATAGTTATTGATTCAACGACAGGTCAGAACGGTTTGAACCAGGCAAAAGAATTTTCTAACGCACTAGATGGATTAACCGGCATCATCTTAACAAAGCTCGATGGCACTGCTAAAGGCGGAATTGTTTTGAAGATAAATAAGGAAATGAAATTGCCGGTAAGATTTATAGGTGTCGGTGAGCAGTTGGATGATCTACAGGTTTTCGAAAGCGAGAGTTTTGTCGAAGCTCTGTTCGATAAGTAAGTGTGGCACATTTGTTTAATATTATAATAAAAAGTGCAGCATATTAAAATGTGCCACACTTAACAGATGACAGAAAATAAAATAAAAATATTACCTCAGTCTCTTTCAAATAAAATATCAGCCGGTGAAGTTGTTAACCGTCCCGAGTCTGTAGTCAAAGAACTTATAGAAAATTCTATTGATTCAAAAGCAAATCAGATCACACTTATAATTAAAGATTCCGGAAAAAGTTTAATTCAAATAATCGATAATGGTTCGGGGATGTCCGAGGAAGATGCCGTTCTCAGCTTTCAGCGTCATTCTACAAGCAAGATTTCAAGTTATGAAGATCTGGAAAATATTCTCACACTTGGATTTCGGGGAGAAGCATTGGCGTCAATTGCTTCGGTATCACAAGTAGAGTTAAAGACAAAAAAAGAGAATGATGAAGTCGGAACGCTTGTAAAAGTTGAAGGAAGTGAGATCACTGAAGTATCCAAAATAAATTGTGAAACAGGAACTTCGATAACAGTAAAGAATCTTTTTTATAATACTCCCGGCAGAAGAAATTTTTTAAAATCAAATCAGACGGAATACAGACACATCTACGAAACATTTATACGGCTGTCTGTATCCAATCCTGAAGTCAATTTTACATTTATAAACAACGATGAAGAATTGTTTGACCTGAAGTCATCCGGCTCGCGAGAAAGATTGGAAAATATTTTTACCAGCCCGTTTGCGGAATCTTTGATTGCAGTTGATCACGGAAATGAATTAATAAAAATTTACGGTTATATTTCAAAGCCTAACTTTACCAAAAAATCCAGACAGGATCAATATTTTTATTTGAACAAAAGATTTTTTGTCAGCAAGTCTTTGAACTTTGCAGTCTATTCTGGCTACGATGATCTGATTGAGAAAGGAAATTATCCTTCATTCTTTTTATTCATAGACATTGATCCGAAGAAAGTAGATGTAAATGTTCATCCGTCGAAAATGGAAGTGAAGTTCGAAGATGAGAATGCGGCCTTTGGCTTTGTACGGAAATCTGTAAAGGAAGCATTGAAAAAAGCCGACATTGTTTTTGAAGTTGGTTTTAATAAACAACCCGGCATTCCGAATTTAGACGAGAGTTTTCATCACAAAGAATCGAATGAATCACACCGGCAGGACTTTTCCGGTAGGTCATCATTTCAAAAAACAAATTTTGATTTTCCTAAAAAAGAAAATACAACTAACATTCATTCAATTTTCGATGCATCAAAAAAACTTGAAGAAGAAGAAGCAAATAATTTTTCTGAACAAAATCAACAGCAGCAAAAAAATATATTTGACCACAATAAAAAATCAGACTCCGAAAATTTTAATGTCTGGCAGTATCAGTACAAATATATAATGTGCCAGACTGAAACGGGCTTGATGATAATTGATCAGCATGCCGCTCACGAAAGAATTCTTTACGAAAGAGCTTTGCTTTGGTTAAATTCCCAGTCATCTTTTTCACAGCAGCTGTTAATACCAATAAAAATTAAGCTGACAAAAATAGACTATCATATTGCAACATCATTGAAAGATGAACTCATAAATCTTGGATTTAATATTAATCTATTGAATGATGAATTTGTTGAGATGACCGGCGTACCGTCAGATGTAAAATTCGGGAATGAGAATATAATTTTTCAGGAGCTGATTGATCAGTATAAGGAATACGAGCTTAAGCTCAATCTCGAAAAAAGAGACAATCTTGCGAAGTCATTTGCATGCAGAAGCGCTATCAAGACAGGAGACAAGCTTACGTATGCAGAGATGGTTGGATTGATTGATAATTTATTCGCTGTTCAGATGCCTTATGTATGCCCGCACGGAAGACCGACTGTTATTAGGATTACTACAGATGAACTTGATAAGAGATTCAGTAGAAGTTAGTTGATTGGTTAATTAGTTGATTGGTTAATTGGTTAATATATTTTACATTAAAGTTTATTTGATTAATTTATTGAAGTTGTCGGCATAATATTAATAAAATTTGTTATGGCCTGATCATATTATTTTTGTACATCATTCATTTTATAATTTACAAGGGTTATGTTATTAGTTGTTATTCGTTTACCCGCTCAAACTTATTAAATTAACAATTCATGCTTAATCTAAATAAAAATTATATAGTCGACAAGAATAAAAAACCAATTGCGGTACAAATTCCAATTAAAGAATTTGAGATTATCGAGGAAATTTTAGAAAATTATGGATTATCGAAGTTAATGGATGAAACAAATAAAGAGAAAACACTTTTATTGGAAGAGGCAAAAGATTATTATCAAACTTTAAAGAATGAATTGGACCGTTGAATTTAAAAAGATTTTTCTTTAAGAACATGTAAGTTACCAATTGATGTCAGAGTTTGTCAGAGTTAGAGTAGAAGAATTAATTTTTGTAAATAAATTAATTGATAACCGTTTGAAAGTTTTTTCATTTAAAAAAAATGACCGGGTACATTGATAAATACAAAATTCGATTTGGAAAGTATAGAGTTGGAATAATTTTAGATAATAAATTTAAAAAAGTAATATTCTGCAGAGTTGCGCATAGAAAAGATATTTATAAAATTTTCCCTTAAAGTTTTGTTTTAAAAAATTATGGATATAGCTCTCGGCATACTTCTTGGTATCGGACTTTCGGCAAGCTGCGGCTTTAGAGTTTTTCTTCCAATGCTTGTTACGAATATCGCTTCTCTTCTTGGTTATTTAAAATTATCACCGGGATTCGAGTGGATGGGCAGCTGGATTGCGTTTGCAGCTTTTACAGTTGCAGCTGTAGTAGAGATAGGCGCATATTATATCCCATGGCTTGATAATTTATTAGACACTATCTCCGGACCTCTTGCAATGATTGCGGGGACAATACTGACTGCATCTTTTCTTACTGAAGTAAATCCCCTTTTACAATGGGTGCTTGGAATTATAGTCGGCGGAGGAACTGCAGGAATAGTAAAAGTCGGAGCGAGCGCCGCAAGATTGACATCAACAGCAACTACCGGAGGAGCTGCTAATGCAGTTGTCTCAACCTCTGAAAATATTTTATCGCTTGTAATGTCGATACTCTCATTCATAATTCCGATCATTACTGCATTTGTCGTGGTACTCATAATATTTTATTTAATACGAAAGTTTTCTCAATTGAGAAAATCAAAATTGCTTGCCGAACGAGAAGGAAAGGAATTGGCTCCGTTTAACTAAAGTATTACTTTTAATATAATCTTCTTTTCACTTAACTTGTAATCCATTAAAAAATTTTTAACCTCTACAAAAAAACATCTTCTGAAATCACTAAATAGTATTTCCAGAAGATGTGAAGTGATTCGAATAATGTTAATCAAATAAGCAATAGCCGGTTCCCAATGAGATGGTAGTACCCTGGTCGCTGCCATTATAATAAAATGAATTATTGACGTAAGTATAACTTGTGCCGCTTCCGGTTCCGCAAATATGAATATGATATGTACCAGCCGGCATATTTACAAAAGTAGTCCTTCCCGCGTTCACTGTTCCCGTATAATAATTTCCATTACCCTCAGCATGAGCATTTCCGGTGTTGAGAGTAATATGTCTTAATGTTAACACTGGATTTGCCGACCCGTTACTTTCTGTTGCAGTTAATGCCATTGCTAAAACGATTGCCAGTACAGCGATAAAAGAAACTGCACTTCTAAAGATGATTTTGTTTTTCATTTTTTTTTATATCTCCTTATTTTATTCCCGGCTATTTTTATTTTAGCCTCCCTGCCGGGATTAAGGGAGCACTAATTTGTAATTAATTTTTTTTAGATTGTTATAATGTTTAATACCCTTTTTAAAAAAAGGTAACCTTGGAAATGTGAAGCAAAAATTTTGTTGATCAATAATTGATGAATTTTAACGGGTAATAGAGTGATTCAGTTAATAAATGCTGTTCGGGCAAAATTGAAATTAAAGTTGGAGTCTTATTGGTTAGAGGAATAAAATTGGGTTTATTAAAGAACAATCAGAATATTATAGGTCGAGCAGTCTTCTGTGATAATTTATCTGACCGATATGATAGGCGAGATGTGAAACCAATCTTGAAAATACAAAACCGTAGTGACATTCTCTCCGAATTTATCGTCAGGATATATTTTTTTGACATCTTCTAAACTCAATCCGTCAAATATTTTTTCAATCATACTTTTTGTTTCATCAACTCCTTTTAATAATTCATCCCGGCTTATATTCTTTTTTGAAAACTCCATATCACGCTGTCTGATATATCCAGTGTTTCCTATAACGGCTCCATAGAAATGATTTAAATTGCCGCATATATGAAGACATAAATTTCCTGGTGTGTTATTTATATTGCCTTCGAGCTTCCAGAGATTTTCTTCATTTTTATATTGAGAAATTTCTTTTGCAAGATCATCAAGATATTTACAGTAGAGTTGTTTGTAAGAGTTCATAAATTTAAAAGTTAGTTAGAAAATATATTAATTATGTTTAATATTTTCTTTTCTTTTTATAGTTTAAAATAATTTATTAATAATAAAAATGACAGCTATAAAAATCAAAGAAAACCTGCATTCAATTATTGACAATCTTCAGGATGATCATATTCTTGAATTGGTTAATGAAGCAGTGAACCAAATTATCGAAGATAAAAAATTAAATTGGGATTCATGGAGTGAAGAAGAAAAAAAAATCAATTGAGACCGGTCTTAGGCAGCTTGATAATGGAGAAAAGATTGATTACGAAGATATAAAAAAAAGTTTCCCCGAATGGATAGGAAAATAAATTTTTCTCCTGAAGCAAAAAAGAGAATGAAAGAAATTGTTTCTTATTATCGAAAGAGTGGTCAAAAAAAACCGCTCAAAATTTTACATTTTACTTTGAACAATAAATTAAAATCATTCTATCATTTCCTAAATCGTATTCACTAATTGAAGGAAAACTCAATATCCGAAGATGCGTAATCAATTATCAAATTACTTTGTATTACCGAATTTTTGAAAATGAAATTGAAGTATTGACATTATTTGATTCAAGACAAAATCCCGAGAAGATGGAAAAATTACTTCAATAAAACACCGGGAATTCTGACGGATCCACCACATTCATAAATTCTTAAACCACTTCGAAAACATCTTCTGCATTCGGCTTTGAAAAATAATCTCCGTCTTAAAAAAATACTAAATTTCTAAATCAATTAAATTAAAAACTTTCAATTCTCCGGGTAGAAATTCAATTAACCTTAATTTTTCAATTGTCACCTGAAACGCAAAAAAATTATTCTTAACGGTTTCAATTGCTGTTGCTAAATCATTTATATTCATGCCTAAGGTGAAATGAGGCACCCAGTTATCCGGAAGATAATATTTATCCATACTTAATTTGAAGTCAGAGAAAATTTGATTAAATAAAACATGAATATTAAAAAGTTCTTTGGTCATTACTGGAGCTAAAAAGATGACAGTCTCTTCAGTTGGAAATATTCCTATTTGAGAAAGAATCAATTTTATTTTAGTTATGCTTTTACAAAAAAAATTTAACTTATCTTTGATTTCGTCAGGATTGATGTTGTTAAAAATACCTAAAGTTATGTGCGGCTCAAGAGTTGTCTGAAACAAATAATTTGAAAAATTATCTGCATATAATAATTTTGAAATTGTACAAATTTTATTAATACTTTCTGTATCAGGAACTAAAACAGCTGCATACGGCATAAATTAGAAAAAAGTTAATTGGAAATTATATTATAAAATGAGCAAGATTTCTCAAAAACAATATGAATCTAACTTTAATAAAACATCGGATACTCTTTGGGATCTGCCTCATTCATAATTTCATAAACCGCTTCAAATATATCTTCTGCATTCGGCTTTGAAAAATAATCGCCGTCAGTTCCGTAAGCAGGCCGGTGCGGCTTTGCAGCGAGGCACTTTGGAGGTGAGTCTAAAAATTTGTATCCCCCGTCACGATCAATTACATTCTGCATCATAAAAGCAGACGCTCCGCCCGGAACGTCTTCGTCCAGAAATAAAATTCTGTTTGTCTTTTTTAATGAATCTAAAATCTTTTTATGAATATCAAAAGGAAGTAATGTCTGAACATCTACAAGCTCACATGAAATATTTACTCCATTTAATTTTGTAATGGCGTCTTTAGAAATGTCAACACAAGCACCGTAAGTAACTATAGTAACGTCGGTTCCCTCAATCAATATTTCCGGTACACCAAGAGGAACACACACTTCACTCAGATTATCAGGCAATTTTTCTTTCAACCGGTAAGCATTCAACCTTTCGACTATCAATGCAGGCTCATCAGACTTAAGTATTGTATTATAAAATCCTGCAGCTCTTGTCATGTCCCTCGGAACGCAGACATGAACTCCGCGGAAACAATTTATTATTGTTCCCATCGGAGAGCCGGAATGCCAGATGCCTTCAAGACGGTGTCCGCGTGTTCGGATTATCAAAGGAGCTTTTTGTCCGCCGGCTGTTCTATATTGCAGACAGGCAAGATCATCACTGATAATTTGCAATCCGTAAAGTAAATAATCGAGATATTGAATTTCAATAATCGGTTTTAATCCTCTCAACGCCGCGCCGATTCCCTGTCCGACAATTGTTGCTTCCCTGATTCCAGTATCAGTTAATCGCAGCTCGCCGTATTTTTCCTGTAGTCCTGCCATGCCCTGATTTACATCGCCGAGTTTTCCAAGGTCTTCACCAATTGCAAATATTCTCGGATCTCTTTGAAAAGCAATATCGAAAAAAGCATTCAGTACTTCCCTGCCGTCTAAGGTTTTTGAATCGGAATTATAGACCGGTTTCACTTCAGAAACATTCATAGCAGATTGCTTTGACTCGCTGTATAAATGTGAGCTGTACCGGCGGAAGTTTTCTTTTTTAAAATTGTTTCTCCAAACTTTTAATTTTTCTAATTTAAGTATAGCTTCAGATTTCTCTTTGCTTGCAATTCTCAACACATTATTAACTGCTTCTGAAATTACCTTACGATTATTATCCAAAGACCTTTTCAATGCTTCACTGATTTTATTAATCTCTTCTTTACTTTCATTTGAATTTGCAATCTCATCGAACAACGCTCTTGCTTCCTCGTTCTCTTTTTTAATCGGATTAATGTAGTCATCCCATGCTTCGAGCTGCATTGTCTTTACAAAATCCTTTGCATCTTTTTCTATTTTGTCAAGCTCATCATCGGTTGCTATAGCATTGGCGAGCATCCACTTTCTCATCTGCACAACGCAGCAAAATTCTTTTTCCCATTCGAGCCGTTCTTTCGATTTATATCTTTCATGCGAACCCGATGTCGAATGACCCTGCGGCTGTGTGACTTCCTGGACGTGAAAGATTGCGGGAATATGTTTTTCACGAACCTGCTTTATTCCTTCTTCATATATTGAAACTAATCCCGGATAATCCCAGCCCTTTGCAGTATAGATATTAAAGCCCTGGCCTGTTTCGTCATCAAATTCAAAACCTTTTAATACTTCCGAAATATTTTCTTTTGTAATCTGATACTTACTGGGAACGGAAATTCCGTAACCGTCATCCCAAATAGAAACTGCCATCGGGATCATCAAGACTCCCGCAGCATTTATAGCCTCAAAGAACATTCCTTCGGCGCAGCTTGCATTACCTATTGTTCCGAATGCAACTTCATTTCCTTTATTTGTAAATGAAATCATATTGTGAAGCTGTTCATTTTGTCTGTATAATTTAGATGCGTATGCAAGACCAACCAGCCTTACCATCTGGCTTGCAGTCGGAGAAATATCAGCTGAAGTATTTTTCGACTCCATCAGATTTTTCCATTCGCCTTTATCATCAAGTAAGCGGTTTGCAAAATGCCCGTTCATCGAACGTCCGCCTGATGCCGGCTCGTTCTGTAAATTAGTGTCGGCATACATTTGGGCAAAAAATTCTTTTACAGTTGATATGCCTGTTGCAAATGCAAAAGTCTGATCTCTGTAATATCCCGAACGAAAGTCACCGTTTTGAAAAACCTTAGCCATTGCTATCTGCGCAACTTCTTTTCCGTCACCGAAAATACCAAACTTTGCTTTGCCTGTCAAAACTTCTTTTCTTCCAAGCAAGCTCGCCTGCCGGCTTTCGTTAGCAAGCTTATAGTCGGCAAGAACTTCTTTTTTATATTCTTCGAATGTTGTTTTTCCGTTAAGAGATATTTTGGATTGTTTTTTCATATGGACAATTGTATTTGGCAGTTATTAAATGAAGTTATGCAAAGTAAGATTTTTAGATTTCTAAATCAAAAATGCTTTTTAAAAACATTTGATAATCTCAAATTTTTAACCTCCCCCTGCCCCCTCCTTGGTAAGGAGGGGGTTTGGGGGGTGGGTCATTTCAGTTTTTATAAATTCAAAAAAAGGTTATCAAGTTTAATTGATAACCTCATTAGAGGTGTGGGTCAGATTCGAACTGACGAATAAAAGTTTTGCAGACTTTCCCCTTAAGCCACTTGGGTACCACACCGGGACAGTGTTAGTTGTTAGTTAATTTAATTAACTAAAATCAGTTAATCAGAATTAACAATAAACAATTAACAAATAAACCAATTAACTAATAACCAATAATAAAGAGCGGGAAACGGGACTCGAACCCGCGACTTCAACCTTGGCAAGGTTGCGCTCTACCAACTGAGCTATTCCCGCAAGCGACAGCAAAATAATTTTATAAAGTTTTTTATTCAAGTCTTTATTGTTAGTATGTATTGGTAAAAAGTTATTTACAAACAAAATTCAGTTACACAAAAAATACTAAGGCATGAACAAGTATTTTATTTTAACCCAAATTTTTCATTAGAAATCCTATCAAGCTTTTAAAGCAAAACAACATGCTTGTACCAGGCAGATGTACCTCGATTCTTTTTGCTTCTGTTTTCTATTTAGATTAATAAAAATTCTTAAAGTTTTTAACCTTGAGTAGAAAATTTAAACAACCACTCATCTTAACCTTATTACCTTATTACCTTATTTTTTTTGCTTCAAAGTTTTCTGATAAAATTTTAAAAACATTTCGTATTCTTCTGTAAATGTTATCTTCCGATGATGGTTTGGTTGATTAAGAATATATTTACAAACTTTCTCAACATCAGATTTTGATACAGAAAATGCAGAAAATTAGGTAATAAGGTAAAATATTTTTATGCTTTATTTTTCTACTAAGGTTGATTCCAATTTTTTGAACCATTTTAGCGTAAGTTTTCTTATTTACAAAAATAACTAAATCTAAAATTTTTAAGTCACCCTAATTGCTATTAAAATCAGCTACTTATTAGACTGAACTTCTAATGATGTTCATTAGAAAATTTCCCTAATGAAAAATCTGGGTTAATATTTACTCTGCTTTTTTCTCTTCGAAAGTCCATTTAATCTGTGTTCCATAAGTTAAATGATATTCAAAGTGTTTTGCTTAATTTTATCACATGTGACTTAACATATAAAAATCCAATAATTAATTAATAAAAATTTTTCTTCCTACCCAAAAAGGAAAAATTGAAATATATTACAGGAAAGAATAATGACAACTTGGGATGGGGATCTTGCGGATTCGGAGGAATAATTAATACAACAAATGGAGGATTGACCTCTATTATACCGCAAGGTAATTCAGAGCCAAATAATTTTAAGTTAAATCAAAATTATCCGAATCCTTTTAATGGTCAGACTACATTTGAATTTGAAGTTTCTGAAAAAAGTAACTATAGGTTTACAATTTACGATATGCTGGGAAGAAAAATTAGTAATTTATTTAATGGAAACTTAAATACAGGTAAATATAAAATAAATTTTAATTCGGAAGGTTTGTATTCCGGAACATATTTTTACAGATTAATTTCGGAACGAATTATATTAACCAAATCTTTTCAGTTAATAAAATAAAATTTAAATTATGACACCGCCACATAAATAAAAAGCAGAGCAGGGTATCTACTACATCCAATCCATTTAGAAAATTGTTTAAACCAATCAGAACGGATTCCTCCGGTAATTGGATTTCATTTAACGGTTCGAGACTTTCGAGCTGGATATATCTTTACAAAATTGAATCAGGAAATTTTAAACAAGTTAGACAGATGGTGCTGATAAAGTAGGTTTAATGCTTTATTCGCAGAGTCGTTGGGAAAGCTCCAACTGACTCTGCGAAGACCGTAAATTAATTCAGAAAACAAAAGGTTATCAAAATTAATTGTTAACCTTTTTTAATTTCTTAGCATTCAAATTACTTCTTTCTTTTGTAATTTCTATACTTTTTACCGCCGCCAAAATAAAATATCACTGCAACAATCAAATGAATCCAAAACCATGGCGAATCAGTTCCTAAATTCTGTGCGATGTAAACTATCACTAATGCTCTCGGAATAAATACAGTCAGAATTATGTCTCCGATAAACGGTACAGTGTTAGGAGGGATCTGATTTATAAGGAAATAAATAATTAAAATTGTTCTCGGGAGGAAAAGACTTATTACTAAAAATATTGTATCCATTTATACAAAATAAATTTTAAGCGATCTTTTTTAAAAGATCAACAACCCGGCAGCTGTATCCCCACTCATTATCATACCACCCGATGACTTTCACAAGATTGCCCATTGACATAGTTGAGAGCGAATCTAATATGCATGAGCTTGAATTTCCTATAATATCAGTTGACACAATCGGGTCTTCCGTATATTCCAGAATTCCTTTCATTGTAGTTTCAGAAGCTTTTTTCATTGCAGCATTTATTTCCTCTTTTGTAGTTTCCTTTTCGAGCATGCAGACTAAGTCGGTAAGAGAACCATCGGGAGTCGGAACTCTAAGAGAAAATCCGTCTAATTTTCCTTTAAGATGAGGAAGGACTTCCCCGACAGCTTTTGCAGCTCCGGTGGATGTCGGAATAATATTAAGCGCGCCGGCACGTGCTCTGCGTAAATCTTTATGCGGCTGATCCAATAAACCCTGGTCATTTGTATAAGAATGAATCGTCGTCATAAATCCTTTTATAACTTTAAAATTATCATCAAGAACTTTCACCATCGGCGCTAAACAATTTGTTGTACAGGAAGCATTTGAAACGATTTTTATTTCAGGTGTAAGAACAGAATCATTTACACCGAGAACAACAGTTGCATCGAGCTTGTCTTTTGCCGGCGCTGTCAGAATAACTTTTTTAGCACCGCCGTCAAGATGAAGCTTTAGTTTATCCATGGAAGTAAAAGCACCGGTTGATTCAATGACAACATCAGTTCCTAATTTTCCCCAGCCTAATTTTGTCGGATCTTTTTCTGCGGTGATTTTTATTTCATCTCCATTCACAATAATCTCATTATCGGATAACTTTACTTCTCCATTAAATCTCCCGTGAATAGAATCATACTTTAATAAATGAGCAAGAGTTTTATTATCTGTCAGATCATTAATGCCGACAATATCGAATTCGCCAAGGTCTAACATTCTTCTCAAAACCAATCTTCCGATTCTTCCGAAACCGTTTATACCGACTTTTACACCCATTTAATAACCCCCGTAATCTTTTATTTTTAAAAATTAATTGATTTTCAAATTACTGAAAAGCGATTTGAGAATCAATTTAGAATCTATGTTATCTTGAAAAAATTTGATTATGTTTGATTAACCCTTAAGACATAAGCAGTTGAGATTATATAGATCATAGCTTAACCCAGACTGTTCATTAAGGATTTCTTTACCACGAAGAACACAAAGTACACAAAGGGTCTGAGGAAAATAAATAAATGTAAGAAATAATTCTTTGTGAACTTTGTGTAAAGTCTTTGTGGGCTTTGTGTTAAAAGGTTCTAAATTTTCTAATGAACAATATGGGCTTAATAATATTTTATCAGTCACACTTGTAAAAACGGCTCTTTAGAAAAACCGATTTAGTTTAAGAAAATCGAACGTCTATGTTCTTTTCTATGAAGGATCGATTCGAATTCATTTTTAATAATATTCTTTAGCAAATTTTTGACTTCATGCAATAAAGTCAAAGTGTCCAAAACGTTTTAAATATATATTTCATTTTTATAATTGATTTAAAATATCCCCCTAACCCCCCTTCATGAAGGGGGGAATTAAAGGGGGGATTTTCGGATTCAAATTTAAAATTTTGTCTTGATATCAGGGGTTCGAAACCGATTGGTAAAAATAAATCGAAAATAAAATGAATTTGAAGAAAAATTATTCTTCATAAATTTATTTTGGACGGATGTGCAATAAAGTCCCGGGTTATTCCCAAAATTACATTGACATTTCTGAGCATTAAAAGTATATTGAAAACTGTTTATTTTTAAACCTTTTAAGACAATAACTAATAATTACGGAGTGAAATTTTGAAGAAAAATCTTTCTCGAATTATCATTACTATCGTTCTTATATTGATATCTATTTACTTCTTATATCCTACTTATCAAGACTACAATCTTAATAAGGAACTGAAAAAACTTTCCGGAGCAGATAGCATAGATTTTATCGAAAAGAACAACCAAAGTTTGATAAATGCAAGAGATAAAAGAATTAAACTTGGGCTTGATCTCAAGGGAGGAATGTATGTAGTTCTCGATGTTGACGTTGTAAAGCTTCTTGAAGACATGTCAAAGAAAAAAGACGAACAATTAACTGCAATTCTTGTAGATGTAAAAGAAGCATCAAAAAATAATGAAGAACTTATTCTCGAAACTTTTAAAATAAAGCTGCAGGAAAAAGGTCTTACTTTAAAAAACTATTACGGTGAGGTCAGAGACAATGAGGCTGATATAGAAAGTAACCTGAATAAAGAAATCGATAATGCATTGGACAGAGCTGTTGAAATCGTAAGGAACAGAGTTGATCAATACGGTGTCGCAGAGCCACAGATTCAAAAAGTCGGAAACAGCAGGATAATTGTTGAGCTTCCGGGAGTTAGTAATCCTGATGAAGTGAGACAGCTTCTTGAAGGTACAGCGCTTCTTGAATTTAAAATGGTTTATGACCCGCAGGCAGCAGTCAAAGTGTTTGAAGCAATTAACAAAGTTCTTGTTGGTGATACTACAGCAGTTAATGATTCAGTATCTTCTTCAATATATAAGGATTCATTAAAAACAAATACCGAATCTTTGGTTTCTAAGGACTCAACCGAAAATACTTCAGCTAGTAAAAAAGATTCTTTACAGAAAGTAAATGATAACAAGAAAATTGCAAGCGACAAGAAAAAAGATTCTTTAAAGGAAAAGAAAAATATAGCAGATAAAAAAGATACTTCTTCCCAAAATAAAAATGATAGTTCCTTAAGCAATGATACATCACTGACCGATGCCGATACCAGCAGTGAAGTTGATACTACCGACCAAACTCAGTTATCAGAAGAAGAAAGACAAGCCAAGTATCCTTTCTTTACACTTGTACAATTGTTAGGTCTGGAGCAGGGATCAGCAGACGGATTCGTAAAGGAAAGTGATAAAGAAAAAGTCGAAAGAATTTTAAATAGAGAAGATGTCAAAGCAGTTATTCCGTCAGATTTGTTACTTGCATGGTCAAATAAAACTTTTGACGCAGAAGGAGAAAAGATACACTCTTTGTATGCAGTTAAAAAAGATGCCGAGCTAACTGGTAAAGTTATTGTAGATGCAAGATCTAACATTGATCCTACCAACAATACGCCTATAGTATCAATGGAGATGGATTCGGAAGGTGCAGCTGATTGGGCAAGAATTACAGGAGCTAATATAAATAAAAGGATTGCAATCGTTCTTGATAATGTAGTCTATTCTGCGCCGGTTGTTAGAAGCAAAATAACCGGAGGCAATTCTCAAATTGAAGGAATGGCAAACGTTCAGGAAGCAAAACTCCTTGAGATTGTACTGAAAGCAGGAGCGTTGCCGGCTCCGGTAAAAATTATTGAAGAAAGGTCTATCGGACCATCCCTTGGTGAAGATTCAATCCGGTCCGGAATAACTTCCTCAGTAGCTGCATTGATTCTTGTTGCATTATTTATGATTTTTTATTACAAGTTCGGGGGATCGATAGCAGACGTTGCGCTTCTTATCAACTTCCTTATAATTCTTGGGTGCCTGGCATCACTTAAAGCAACTCTTACATTACCCGGTATCGCAGGTTTAATTTTATCTATCGGGATGTCAGTAGACACAAATGTGCTAATCTTTGAAAGAATAAGAGAAGAGCTTGCAAGCGGAAAGCCCTTAAGAACTGCGGTAGATCTCGGCTACAAACGTGCATTTTCGGCAATCATAGATTCTCACATTACGACTATAATGACAGGAATTATATTGTATCAGTTTGGAAGCGGTCCTATTCAGGGGTTTGCAATTACTCTTATTTTCGGTTTATTGGCAAATTTATTTACGGCAATTGTAATTACTCATGTGATATTTGACATAATGATTGAAAAAGGAAAAAAGATTAGTTTCGGTTAAAAATTAAATAAATTATTAGAAACAAAAATATTATATAATAAGAATGAGACTTTTTGAGAACACAAATTATGACTTTTTAGGAAAGAGAAAAAACTTCTATATCATTTCGTTAACGATTATTATTATAGGATTTGCCGTTTTATTTGCAGCAAATACAATTCCTTTGGGAATTGATTTTAGCGGAGGAACCGAAATTCAATTAAAATTTGAAAACGACGTTGATATATCTGAATTAAGAAATGCAATGGATGATGAAGGTTTTACGGGGTTAGAGATTAAATCAATGGGATCTGACAGGGATGTTTTACTTCGAACACCTTTACAGGAAGAAGGACAATTCGTTGCGGACAGGATCCAGACCAGCATAAAAAATAAAATGCCAGATAATTCATTTGAGGTTTTAAGAACTGATAAAGTAGGTCCTAAGATCGGTGCAGAGCTGAGAAAAAATGCTTTGTTCGCAATTCTGTTCTCTATGGTCGCAATTTTGATTTACATGTCATTCCGGTTTCAATTTGTATTTGCTGCAGCAGCGGTTATTGCTTTATTCCATGACGTACTGATTACTATTGCAATTATTGCCATTGCTAATTTTATCTTCCCTGATCTTCGGCTTGAGTTTAATCAGTCAATGCTTGCAGCATTTTTGACTCTTGTCGGATTTTCATCAAATGACACTGTTATAGTTTTTGACCGAATCCGTGAAAATATGAAATTGTATAAGAATGAAAATGTACTACAGGTAATGAACAAGAGCATTAACGCCACATTAAGCAGAACAATTATAACGAGCGGCACAGTATTCATAACTGTTCTTATACTTTTTATTTTCGGAGGGGAAGTTAACCGAAGCTTTGCATTCACATTTGGAATCGGAATAATAACAGGAACTTACTCTTCTATATTCATAGCTAGCGCCATTGTGGTCGACTGGAAACTGAAGACTGGTGAAACTCTGGGAAAGACAAAATCAATCACGA
Organism: Bacteroidota bacterium; assembly: GCA_030855105.1. Lineage (GTDB taxonomy): Bacteria > Bacteroidota > Ignavibacteria > Tepidaquicellales > Tepidaquicellaceae > JAGPCH01. The sequence goes on from JALYRX010000063.1 coordinate 20,738, forward strand.
CAAGAAACAAGATCGCAAGTCCTAAAGTCAAAAAAGTAAATGCCTGAAATTAAAAAAAAATATACCGGGGATGGTGCCGATAAATGTGTAGTAATAGGAATTGACGAAAATATTCTTGCACTAAATCAATTTAATACTCTTAATGATTTTGTTGATATTGAAGTAAAGGGCGGAGTAAAATTTTTTACTTTTGATTTGTCGGACTTGAAGTCTATCAACAGCTCCGGTCTTGGGATTTTGATAAGCGGATTAAAAAATGTAAAGAAATCCAACGGCTCTTTAAAAATAATTAATGCAAATGAAAAGATACTTAATATTTTTAAGCTGACTAAGCTGGATAATGTCTTTGAATTTGATACTTCAACATAAAGTTTTTAATAATATCAAAAATTAATTTTAAATCTTCACTTAGCAGATGCTAATTGAAGATTTTTTTATGCTTATTATACAATCATGAAAAATACTGTAACGGTTCTTGTCGGTCTTCAATGGGGAGACGAAGGCAAAGGCAGAATGGTAGACTATCTTGCTCAGAATGTTGATGTTGTAGCCAGATATCAGGGCGGCAATAATGCCGGGCACACTGTTGTTAATCAATTCGGAACATTCAAGCTTCATTTAATTCCTTCGGGAATTTTCAACCCTAATGTCACAAATATACTCGGACCCGGAATGGTGATTGACATAGAAGCTTTATCCGAAGAAATCACAGGGCTAGAAAAATCGGGCATTAACACCAGGAATATTAAAATTTCCGAGAGAGCAACTATCACATTTCCGTTTCACCGCCTTGAAGATAATCTCGAAGAAGAACGATTAGGTGCTGCTTCATACGGCTCGACCAGAAGAGGAATCGCATACGCTTACGGTGAGCGCTATCAGAAAAAAAGTATTCAGCTGGGTGAATTGTTTTTCCCGGAAGATTTAAAAAAAAGAATTACTGACCTGGTCAACTGGAAAAATGTTTTGCTGAAAAATGTATATGGCAGCAAAGAAATTCTGAGTGTCGAAGAAATTTTAGAATGGACAAATAATTACGGAAACAAGATAAAACACTTTATTTGTGATACGACGAAATTTTTAGAAAAGTCGGCAACTGCAGGAAAGAATATTTTATTCGAAGCCCAGCTTGGTTCATTAAGAGATATTTATTTTGGAATTTATCCCTACACAACTTCATCCTGTACGCTTGCTTCTTATGCTCCAGTCGGGGGCGGATTGTTTAATAAAAAGATCGATAAAATAATTGGTGTGATGAAATCTTTTTCAACATGCGTCGGAAGCGGACCCTTTGTAACTGAAATGCCCGAACATGAAGCCGGTGAGCTTCGTGAAACTGCATACGAATACGGAGCAGCTACAGGAAGACCGCGGCGAATTGGACATTTCGATGCTGTAGCCACAAGATACGGAGCGAAAGTGCAGGGCGTAGATGAAATTGCTTTGACCAAGTTGGACAGCTTATCCGGACAAAAAAAGTTAATGATGTGCACGGAATATGATATCAAAGGAAAACTTGTAAAAGATTTTCCCCTGACACCCGCATTGGAAATTGCAAAGCCAAAATATATTGAAATGGACGGATGGAGTGAAAATATTTCCGATTGCAGAAAATTTGATGAGTTACCCGAAGCTGCACAAAATTACATCAACAAGATTGAAGAATTGGTAGGATATAAAATCAAATATGTGTCAGTCGGACCGGAGAGAGAAAGTCTGATAGTAAAGTAGAGTATTGAGTTTAAGTATTAATATAATCTAAATGAAAAGTTATCATTCTTCTGTATCAGAAATGTGGAACAGATTCACCGACTCAAACCCTGAATTTAAACAAAAGAAATATACTGCCTGGTATTTTTGTGATAATGAAAAATGTGCGAATGAACTTGCTGAGTTAGTCAAGCGGGGAATTAAGAGAGGTACTGCAACTCTTCTTTACTGGATTGAAAAAGGAAAAGAAACTTTAGCACAAAAACGTGATTACAGTGTTGTCACTGACTGGGATGGAATCGCGCAATGCATAATACAAACGAAAAATATAACCCTCTTACCATTTAATGAAATCACTAAAGAGCTTGCATTTATTGAAGGTGAAGGAGATAAGTCATTAGATTACTGGAAACAAGCACACCGTAATTATTTTACGAGGAATCTAATAAATGAGAGTATTGATTTCAAGGACGACATGATTGTGGTCTTTGAAGAGTTTGAATTAATTTATCCGAAATTTTAAAAGGTATTGAGAACAAAGACTTCCTAAGTTTCAAAATAAATATCAGTAAATTCTTCGACAGGCTCATAACCGATTTTTTTATAAATGCTGTTTGACGTCAGATTTGATTTGTCCGTATATAATACACATTTTGAAAAACCTTTATTTAATATTTCATTGCTTAAAGTTAAAACCAGACTCGTTGCATATCCATTACCTCTATAAAGCTTAGGAGTAAATACCAGCCCTATTACACCGGTATTTTTTGTTGTTCTCATAATTGCAGCAATAGAAACTATATTCTTATTGTCAGTCCAACAATAGAAGACTTCTCTCTTTATTTTATCTAAAGTGTCTTTTTTCAATTCTCCAGACTTATATCTTGACTTCCTGAAAGTTTCAATCTCAAAAGCAGCTCTGTATTCTTCCAACAAATCAATATTCTCAATACTTGTTTTTTCAAATTTTCCTTTGCTAATCGAAATATTATTTGTTTTTTCAAGCTGATGAAGAAGCAGTTCTCTTTTATCAAGCTGCCTCAGATTAATAAGTTCAGCAAATTTTTCTGAAATTCTTTTTTCGCCGATGACATTTGACAGTTTAATATTATTATTAGTATAAAATTCCGTAATCATTTTTATTGCGTCGTCATTTTTGAAGTCACCCGAAATTACAGCACGGGGAGTTGTTTTCATTGATACGGCTTCAACGATATTATTATTAATTACAGAGAGGAAGTTGCTTACGATATGTTTATTTGATTGATCTTTAATTCCCAAACATATACCCAGTATCAAATTATTCTGCACCTCATTTTCTTCTAAATAATTACTGTTTACATCTAAAAATTCACCGGGAGTTTTGAAAATATTTAGTTCTCTCATACGATTCGAAATGGGCAGCAACTATATATTTGACAAATCTTTAGCAAAAAATGAATTTTGATTTACAATTTTATTATTTACTTAAAATTAAAAGGAAAATAAAATTTCTAAAATTAGGTTTGTCAAATATTATCATACAGCAGATTTTTCAGATTTGCAATCACCCGCTTACATCTTCACCCTTTGCAACATCCTTCTCATCGATATATATTGCATCTGATTCATTTACCTTTTCTTTGCTGAAAGTGTTTGGAGTTGATGCAGTTCTTTGTTCTGTTTCTATTATTTTTTTTGGTACTTTTTTCCTGTCCATTAAAGCATCAAAAGAAATCAAGCCTGCACCTGTAAACATAGTAGCAACAGAGCATGCAAGAAAAACAACATTATAGCTGAAAGGAAGTTCCGTATGTCCTACTCCGAGCACAATAAGAAAGCTGATTGTCATACAAGAAAGAAAAAAGCTTGCAATGGGTGTAAACAGACCTATTATATACAATGCTCCGAAAATCATTTCCATAAAGGGAAGTATGAATGCAAGTACAAATGCAACCGTATCATTCATCTGACCCGTTTCCTGCACTGATTGTATGAAAAGCTTAAGGTCAAGAATTTTTCTTGCACCGGCAAACAGGAACATGGAACCAAGCGTCAGCCTTATAAAAAAAATTCCGATAGAAGATGAAAAATTTCCGCTGCGTGCTTTAAAAAAGAAGCTCATGGCAATTTTAATTTATTTTTTATTTTGCTTAATTTACAAATGAATTATAAGAGTATCTATAATAAATTTTCTGTAGTAATCTATAAACCCAAATTTTTCATTAGAAATCTTATATAGCTTTTAAAAGCAAAACAAACTGCTTGTACCAGGCAGATGTACCTCGAATCTTTTTGCTTCTGTTTTCTATTTAGATTAATAAAAATTCTTAAAGTTTTTAACCTTAGCAGAAAATTTAAACAATCACTCATCTTAACCTTATTACCTTATTTTTTTTGCTTCAAAGTTTTCTGATAAAATTTTAAAAACATTTCGTATTCTTCTGTAAATGTTATCTTCCGATGATGGTTTGGTTGATTAAGAATATATTT
>JALYRX010000064.1 GCA_030855105.1 Bacteroidota bacterium
ATTTTGATCCGGGGAGCTGCTTTTCATTGAATTTTTATTATAATATTTTGCAAGGATTTATTACAAAAATACAAATTCCTTGCAACTTTTCATATACTATAAATTCTATAAACCATTGATTTTATTGCACTCAATCACTTTTTAAGGATCAACTAAATAAGAAAATCTTAAATATAAACTTAAACTTAAAAATTAAATTCAATTAGTATGAAAAAAAACATCACGATCTATCTACTTTTTATTTTTATCACAGCTGCTTTATTAATTTTAAACACTACGGGAAACATACGGGCACAGGATGAAGTAACACAGCCTCCTGAGCAGGATTCAACTACTGCTGTTAAAGATTATAAAGAGGAAGGAAGTTATCCAAATGAGATTGCAGGAGAGTTCACACCGGGTAGAGGATTTGATATTGTAAAGACAAAATTCGGCAGCTTAAACATCAGCGGATATGGCTTGATAAGATGGATAGACCAGCTTCCTGAGCCGCAAACTTTCAACGACAATCTTGGAAGAGAAAGACAGGTTCAGCCACTGCGAAATGATATTTATTTCCACAGGGTTTTTGTCTGGCTGACAGGATTTCTCGGTACACCAAGATTCAGATATAATCTTACACTATGGGGCTTAGTTCCTACACAACAGACTTTATTATTCGGTAATCTTCAATATATGTTTAGTAGAGGATTTAGAGTCGGCACGGGAATCGGACCAAACCTTGGAGCAAGATCTTTATAAGGTGCGTGGCCTTTCTTTAACGCAAGTGACAGACAGATGGGAGACGAAGCTTTAAGACCCGGCTTCACGGGGAGTCTCTGGATTAGCGGAGAGATGCTGCCAAGATTCTATTATACCGCAGCAGTCGGAAATAACTTAAGCATCCTTGGTGTTACTGCTTCGCAGCTTACAAGGAATCTTACAACAAGCGCAAGCTTATGGTGGGATGCCTACTACTGGTGAATTCGGTCCGCGCGGTGGTAACGGAGATCTGGAAAACCATACAAAGCTCGCAACAAGATTTGGTGCTTCCTTTACCAACGCCAGGGATGCACGGTACACACCTCTTAGTGATTCTACTTCAAACAATACGCAGGCTAGACTTTCCGATGGAGTTAATTTATATGAAAGAGGTACACTCGCAGAAGGTGTAACAGTCAGCAGATCAAATTATCAAATGGGCTCAATAGATATGGGCATTAAATACAGAGGATTCTTTTTTCAAACACAGGGATACATAAGATATTATTCAAAGTTCGCAGCTAATGGACCTTTGCCTATAAATAGTATAACAGACAAGCTGGTAATGGTTGATGCTTCTTATATGGTGATTCCATATACTTTGTGTTACTATGTTTCAGGATCATATTACTTTGACCAATTCAAAAGAAATCCCTGGGAGATGTCTTCCGAATTACAATTATTATCCAATGCATTCAAGAAGCTGGAGATTGACAGCGCATTTTATTTATATACATAAATCCCCGACCGGCTCGAGTTTTGGATTTTATACACCGGGACAAACCGGACCTACGCTTTCTATAGGAACGGATATTTTATTGTAATGGGTTGATAACTTTCTTATGATTTATTAAATGGCATTTGATTCGAAAGAAAAGAATATGGAACCACTTCACAGATATTCGAAGAGTTTAATTACAGTAATGAATAGGCAGAAGGTCAATATTTACCTTATTAATACAAGATGCACTATTGAAAGCAGCTAAGTCTTAGTTGAGATATCAAATAAGAAATCAGAATATTTTATTGTAATTTGAAAAACATCCTTAGTCTTTATTTGAATCCTTTTTATTTTTTTACATTTACTTGTTCTCATTGATTATCACTGTTTGAAATTGCAATTTTATACAATTATTTTTAATATTGTTTTAATATTTAAAATGAAGTAAAAAATTTCCTTAAGTTGATTTATTATGATTATTTGGTTAATTTGTTCATATGAAGACAAAAATTAAAAGCAGACTGAGAAAAGATAATAAACTTATCGGAAAGAAAGTTAATTATTCTAAAAAACTGGTTGAGGAAGTCAAAGAAGCATGTAGTGATTATAAGAATGGCAACTATTTCAAAGGAACAGTTGAAGAAGTGATCAGGAGCTTGAGAGATGAAGCTGATAAAATCAAAAAAGTTTAGCAAGAAATATTCAAAAATATTTGCAAAAGAGCCTTTGTTAATCAACAAAATTGACAACACTCTAAGAATCCTTTCTGAAGACCCATTCGATAATTCATTAAGAACTCATAAGCTAAAAGGAAACTTAGAAGGATTATACGCTTAAAGAGCAACTTCCGATATTAGAATAATTTTTGATTTCGTAAAGGAAGAGAATGAATTCTATATTTTATTATTAACCTTTGGTAAGCATGATGATGTAATTAAAACTCGGGTACATAGCTTGCAAACATCCTAATTGTCTTTGCGACTTAAATGTTTATCAAATAATAATAATTTTGAGAATCCAAAAACTTATACAATTATGAAAACTATAACTTCAGCTAAACTTGTTATAATCATTTTTACATTTCAATTTCTTATTTCAGTTTCAGGCTATAGCCAGGACAATAATTACAAATTCTGTGATTCGCATTTTCATCTGACCAACTATATTCAGGAAGGCATTACATTACAAGCATATCTGGATATGATGGACGGTGTAGTTGAGCGCTCCACTGTTTTCGGCATTCCTCTTCAGCAGATGTGGGCTTATGGAAACGATGGTGATGATGCTCCGCAATACTATCTCGATTCAGATTCGCCGTTATACTATTATTCATTCACTGATGCTTATGTTGCCCAACAGTATTTATCATTATCCGAAAAGAGTAAAAAGCGTTTTGATCCGATGATCACCGGATTCAATCCTGCCGACAATGTATGCTACTGCACATATAAAAAGAGTTCTAAAGACTTTTCCCGGAGTCTTCACAGGTATCGGCGAGTTTTCAATTCATAAGGAATTTGTTTCATCGAAAATAGCGGGTGATGTCGCAAGCCTGAGAAATCCTGCGCTTGATAGCATCTTCAGATTTGCCGGAGAAGCGGGACTTGTTGTAATTTTTCATAACGACATTGACAAAGCCGTTCCCAAAGTCTTACACAAGCAACTATGTGAACCAAACAATTGATGTTTTCAGAAGACACCCTGAAGCTATTTTAATATGGGCTCATGCAGGTCTCGGGAGAATAGTGAGACCTGTCAAAGACCAGATTGAAATTTTAAGAATGATGCTTGAAGATCCGACATTAAGTCATGTGTACTTTGATATATCATGGGATGAAGTTGCGAAGTACATTGTAAGAAATGACACTACACTCAAAGCCGCTGCTGAACTGATTGAAACATATCCCGACAGATTTTTATTCGGAAGTGATGTTGTTGCGCCTTCGGGAATTGACAAGCCGCTGGCTGTTTACGAAATGTATGAGCCGCTCTGGAATGCACTAAAACCTGAAACAGCCGAGAAAGTAAAGAAAGGAAATTATTTACGGTTGTTTGATAATGCGAGAATAAAAGTCAGGGCATGGGAGTCGGAGAATAAGTAAGGAGAGTTTTAGTTTTTGTTCGGTCAGGGAATTTCCATCGAGAGACTTCAATTCAAGATGATGAATTTTGACATGAGAGTGAAATATAGAGGTTTCTCATTCGATGCAGGATATTATTACAGATGGCTTGATAAATTCGGCGGGAGCAATCTGGACTCACAGGGATTTTCGGAACTTAAAGATGACGGATTCTTCGTGATGGCGGCTTATATGGTTATTCCCAAAATGCTTAGGCTTTCGCAACATATAATAAAATATTTGGCAACTATGGAAATCCGTGGGGAGCAAGAGCCGGGCTTAATTTTTATCCGTGGAAGAACAGTGTCTCATGGTTTTGTCTACAGTATTTTTATCTCGATAAAAGTCCGGTCGGTGGTTTATCACTTCCATATCTTGTAGGTTCAACCGGAAGTATATTCGATCTTGATTTCATTGTGAATTTCTGATGATGGATAAACATAAACAATAATTTAATTAAATTCTCAAAGTCTTGATGCAGAACAGACCGGGAAAAACTTCGCGGAATTCAAAAAAAAAGTTTTTGGAGAAATTCTCATAAACAAAATGTTCAGATAGTGTTGATAAAAATTGTTAAGTGTTCTTCAGTGTTCGACAGACGAGATTCGGCGTAAAGAGTAACTTTAATACAGCACTTGGAAAATTAAAGACACAATTTGATTTTGATTTTTTTGGAGTGGGTGCGGATAAAGGTCAGACTACATTTCACGTTGTAAATGCATTTGGTCAGTTGGGTAGATTCGGAGCAGGTCAGACCGCAACAGCATTTATGGACTTTGGTGTCTTTCCGCAAACAATCGACTACTGGGGACCAACGACAAGAGCTTTTTATCTTAACATACAATTATTTTATATTCCAATTGAAAAGAAACATCAATTATGAAGATCGCTCTCGAACGTCCGGGCGGAAGCGCGGCCGGCCCTGATGATCCCGAATTAATTGACATCAGCGGAGTTAAGCCATATTATAATCTGCCTAACCTGACTGCGCAATATAGAGTTGGAGGAGACTGGGGATATGTTACTTTTGCAGGAGTATTAAAGAGTTTGAAATGGAGAGAGATTTCTGATAGCTCTGCTTTCAAATTAAACGGAAGCGCTGTCGGATGGGGCGGAAATTTCAGCACTGTGATCAATGCAGGAAAAAATGTTAAGTTCAAATTTCAGGGAGTTATAGGACAGGGAATGGAAAATTATCTTGCAGATGTTTCTCCCGATGTCGGGCTTGAAAGTAATCCCGGAGATACACTCACACCATATAAAGGTAAAGCAATTCCTGTGCATGGATTTTTTGCATTTGCTGAAATTTTATGGAATAGTAAATTTAAAAGTTCTATAGGTTATTCGTATGAAAAAATTGATAATACAAACCTTCAGCCGGCAAATGCTTACAAACAGGGACAATACGGATTAGTAAATTTACTTTATACACCGCTGGAAAATTTCATGACGGGAGTTGAATATCAATTCGGAAGACGTGATAATTTTAGTGACGGATTTCATTCTATTGGCAATAAACTACAGATATCGTTCAAATATTTTTATTCACAAAAAATAATTTCAAAATAAATGTATAGAAATTAAATTAAGTATAAGGGTAAACTTTCTAAAACATCTATTCTGCTTCCCTTCAAAATCAGTGTCACAAAATAATCAAATCTTGAAAGTATTTATGTAATGCTTCAACTGGAAAAGGAATTTCAAAAAGAAATTTTGAATATCAATCTTGAAATTGTAGAAAAGAATTTAATTGAGCAATACATTTCCTGATTTCTTTTTGTAAATATAGTGACTTTATTTTTGAGGTTTAAAAAATTAAAAGAGCTTGATAAATTCATCAAAGAAAACTCCGGACGTCTGAACCCTGAAATTAAAAATACTTTCCTGAATTATTGCCATTCCTGTCTGGCTTTTGAAAACAAGAAATACGAGAATGCATTAAACTTTCTTTCAAAGATTAATTTTGACCATTATCAATTGAAATTTTTGATAAAAAATCTCACTTTGAAAATTTATTATGAGCAAAAACAATATGAAGCTATCTTTTCTCTTATAGATTCTTTACAGACACATTGTCACAAGAGAAAAGTCAATTCCTGAAAGCATAAAGAAAACCATATTAAACTTCATAAAATTTTTAAATGGATTGTCTGAAATAAAATCCGGGAAGAAAAAGACCCATAAGTGGATTTTATCCAAAGAAATCAATTGTTCTTTAACGGCAGATAAAATCTGGCTGCAGGAAAAAATAAATGAACTTTAAATAAAAAGTTTTCTTCAATCCGTTATTTTCAGTTCAATCCGTGTTCAATTTTTCCCGGTATTAAGCATTAAATTTTTTACCAAATTATTCTATCCATTATCTCCGAACAAATAAGTATATTTGCATACACAATTTAACCACAAAAATTATGAACTCTGAGTTATTGGACGTAAAGGAAAAAAATCTTATTGTTTCCTCAATGGCTGAAAATCTTATCGGCTCTGAAATCATAAAACTAGCATGGCAAATAAATGAGAGAATTGCACTTGGACAGAGGATATTTAATTTGACGATAGGAGACTTTGATCCGAAAATTTTTCCTATACCACAGGAGCTGACTGAAGAAATAAAAATTGCTTACGACAATCATCAAACAAATTATCCTCCCGCCAACGGGATATATGAATTAAGAAAAGTTATTTCAAATTACCTGCATCAAAAAGGCGGATTGGATTACAGTCCTGAAGAAATACTGATTACAAGCGGAGCAAGACCAATTATTTTTGCCGCATATCATACTTTAGTTGATCTTGATGAAGTCGTTATTTTCCCAGTGCCGTCATGGAATAACAATCATTATACTCATCTGACAAGAGGAAAAGCGATAACAGTCGAGACCAAACCTGAAAATAATTTTATGCCGACTGCAGGAGATATCGAGCCGCATATCAGAAAAGCAACTCTGATTTCTTTGTGTTCGCCTCTTAACCCGACAGGAACGGTTTTTTCTGAAGATGAAATAAGTGGAATCTGCGAATTAGTCGTCGCGGAAAATAAAAGACGTGGCGAAAATGAAAAGCCGGTTTACGTTTTATTCGATCAGATCTACTGGCAGCTTACTTTAAAAGATACGCAGCATTATAATCCTGTCTTGATTAATCCTGCAATGAGAGATTATACAATTTTTGTTGATGGTATCAGCAAAGCTTTTTGTGCAACCGGTGTTCGGCTCGGTTGGGGATTCGGTCCGAGGAGAATTATCGAGAAGATGAAATCGATTACTTCGCATATGGGAGCATGGGCTCCGAAAGCGGAACAGGTGGCTACTGCAAAATACTTTGCGAATTACGAACTCGTAACTTCGTTTCTTGAATCTTTTAAAAACGAGATTTCGAAAAGAGTTGATAAAATATATGAGAAATTTATGCAACTCAAAAGTGAAGGTTATAAAGTTGACATGATAGCTCCTCAGGCATCAATTTTTCTAACGGTCAATATTGATATCAAAGGAATGAAAAAAACTGACGGAACAAAAATAAATACAACCAAAGATATCACTGAATTTTTAATTGAAGATGCGAAGATTGCATTAGTACCATTTTCTTCATTCGGTTCATCGCCTGATTCTACATGGTATAGAATTTCGGTTGGAACTTGCACATTAAATGAAATAGATGAAATTATGGATAATTTGAGAAATGCACTTTCGAAACTAAGCTGAACTTTTATCAACCAAAATGTTTGACGAAATCAAATGGCAAATTATCTCAATAAGCCACACCGACAATGGATGGATATAATAGCTAAACATTTTTTTATATACAAATAAATCTTGAAACACTCTTCTATTATTTGTAATTTATTCACAAAATAAATTCAACGGCATTTTTTTAATTTTAACAATTATAAAAATTTTTTAATTCTAAGATAATTAATTTACTCAATTACATAGTTTCAATATTAAAAGTAAAAGATTGCTCATTTACCTTATCAATTGCTCTAAATCTGAGATGATAAAAAATCATATAGCATCGATTCTTGAAATTAATTTGGTTAGTTTCAACCGGTCTCTGTAATTAGCATATAGGAGAAACCGTCAAAAGCTTTTAATTTCCGGAGAGTATTTAAAAAAATTCTGTATGAATTAACGAAAAATTAATTTGACAATTCAATAAAACTTGAAAATTATTGATTTAATGCCATCATCCAAGGAACTAAATACTGATGTTTTATCTCCTGAATATATTCTGTTAAGAAAAATTTCAGAAAGAGATTCAGATGCTTTAAGTGAATTTTATGATTTGTATTCAAAGTATTTGTACACCATTATTTATTATATAGTCCGCGATGAAGCTGAAGCTGAAGACCTTCTTCAGGAGGTTTTCTTACAAATCTGGGATAAGATAAATTCTTATGACGAAGCACTAGGCAATCCTCTTGCCTGGATTACCCGTATTACGAGAAACAAAGCTATTGACCGATTAAGAAGTAAGAGTTTTAAAAACCGTTCGAGTGAAATTGATATCGAGAGAGTTTTTGACCTCTCGGAGGATTCAAGTTCGTTTAGTCCTGATAATATTTCCAACAGAACGCAGGAACAAACAGAAATAGCAGCGGCACTGAAGACTCTTAACGAGAATCAGAGAGATCTCATAGAATTTGCATACTTCAGGGGTTATTCTCAGTCCGAGCTTGCTGAGTATTTTAAAATTCCGTTGGGAACCGTTAAAACAAGAATGAGATCAGCAATGATTTCATTAAGAGACAAATTAAAACATTTATTAGTGTGAAGGAAAATAATATAAAAAATTGGCCGGAAGATAAAATTATTTTTAATTCATTGGGATTACTCGATGAAGAAGAAAAAATACAATTTAAATCAACTATTAATAACCTGACGCAGGAGGAAAGAAATTCTGTTTCCGAATTTAACAATCTTGTATCGTTATTTCCTCATTTTCTTAAACCTCTGCTTAAGGAAATTTCTCCTTCGCCAAATGTAAAAAAAAATATATTTGAAAAGATAAACAAAGAAAAAAAATCCGATTCAGATCTTAATAAAACAGGGTTTGAATTTATTTTTTCTGATTCGAATGATTGGGTACAGCATCCGGAAATTGAAGGGGTAAAGATAAAACGCCTTGCTGTCAATGAGGAAAAAGGATACTTAATGATTTTGATGAAAGCCGTAGCGGGCTGTGAATACCCGTCACATCATCATAGCGGTGCTGAAGAATGTTATGTCCTGGAAGGTGATATTTATGCAGAAGGAAAAACTTTAGGACCCGGGGATTTTCATCATGCAGAAAGCGGTAGTGATCATGACACGGTATATACAAAGAACGGCTGCACACTGTTGCTTGTAGTAGATCCAAGAGATTATTAATGTTTATTAAAAGATTTTTCTTTAAATGATCTAAGTTGTAAAACTTTCAACCTTACTTTTATAAAAATTTCTTCCATGTTATGTATTTTGCTATCCTTTGTAAACAAATGATTGTAATGAAATATTTACTAAAGTTTATTACTGTTTTGTTTCCTTTCGATAATCTTAATTTATTGTCTTAAACACTTCTTAAAAATCTTATTTTCTTTACAAACTTTACAAACTTTACAAACTCATATGTTCTCACAATTTCAATCTGCATTACAAAAAGAATTAATATCTATTAAGGAACAGGGACTTTATAAAACCGAAAGAATTATTGAAACTCCTCAGTCGGATGAGATAGAAGTAAACGGAAAAGAAGTTATCAACTTTTGCGCAAATAATTATCTCGGACTTTCTTCTCATCCCGATGTTATAAAAGCCGCACATCAGACACTCGACGAATGGGGCTATGGAATGTCATCAGTTCGTTTTATCTGTGGTACACAGAAAATTCACAAAATACTTGAAGAAAAGATTAGTAAGTTTCTCGGAACAGAGGATACGATACTTTATGCTGCATGCTTCGATGCAAATGGCGGTGTGTTCGAGCCGCTGCTTGGAGAAAAAGATGCGATAATATCGGACGAATTGAATCATGCAAGCATCATTGACGGAGTCAGGCTTTGCAAGGCTATGAGATTCCGATATAAAAATAATGATATGAGGGATCTTGAAGAAAAGTTAAGAGAAGCTCGTGCAAAGAGTTCAGAACAAATTTTGATTTGCACTGATGGGGCATTTTCAATGGACGGAGTAATAGCAAACTTAAAAGGTATATGCGATCTTGCCGATAAATACCAGGCAATGGTAATGACTGATGAATGTCATTGCACGGGATTTCTTGGTAAGACAGGAAGGGGTTCAATTGAAGTTAATGATGTAATAGGAAGAGTAGATATAATCACAGGTACACTCGGCAAAGCTCTTGGAGGAGCGATGGGCGGTTTTACGAGCGGAAGGAAGGAAATTATAGAAATGTTAAGGCAGAGAAGCCGTCCGTATTTATTTTCTAATTCCCTTGCACCTTCTATTGTGGGAGCTTCAATAAAAATATTTGATATACTTAGCGAGACTACCAAGCTAAGAGATAAGCTCGAAGAGAACACAAAATATTTCAGGGAAAAAATGACTGAAGCAGGATTTGATATCAAGCCGGGCATTCATCCCATTGTTCCTATTATACTTTATGATGCAAAGCTGTCACAGGACATGGCAGCAAAATTATTGGAAGAAGGAATTTATGTTATCGGATTTTTCTATCCGGTAGTTCCAAAGAATATGGCAAGAATAAGAGTGCAGCTTTCTGCAGCTCATACGAGAGAAGAACTTGATAAATGTGTTGCGGCTTTTATTAAGGTTGGGAAAGAATTGAATGTCTTAAAATGAATAGCCAATGTTAAAATGGAAATGATAAATTTAAAAATTTGTTTAATTGAGTTGGATGTTTTTCTAAGTAAGGATATAAAGATATTTCATCAGGTGTAAAGCAGATGTATTTCTTCAATTGATGAAAAATCTTTTTTATTAAATGTAAAAATTGAATCAATGTTATTTTCCAGAGCAATGCTTGCTATTTCAAAATCATGCAATCTTAGACCTAACGGCTTGTATTTCAAAACAAGATTTTCAAATATAATAAAAGAATTTTCTGATGGATATACAATTGTAAATAGGCTTTTAAAAGTATTTACAGTTTCGAGAGCTAAATTTATGTTTAATGGGTTTGACGGAATGCGGGTTACAACTGATAAGTATTCGACAAAATTCTTTGAGGTTGTATAGAATTTATATTCGGCTTTTTAAAAAATTCAACTGTTTGATTATAATATTTTGAATCTTTATTGGTAGAATAAATCAACACATTAGTATCTATTAATAAATTATTCATAAGCAGATTTTCTTATATCTATTTCATCAAGCTCTTTTCCTAAGTGATAAGATTTCAACTCAACTTTTTTATCAAAGCTTTTTTTGTTTTCTTTATTCCCCGTTACGATTAGTTTATATATTTTTTCAATCAGTTCTTCGGACATCTTATCTATTTCAGATTTCAGCTTATCTTTAGTTATCATAAAATTGTTGTTTTAAGAATTAGTATTGTACAATTTACTATTACAAATATAGTTTAACTCTCAATATATATCAAAGACTTTTTTATTACTCATCAACAAAAACAATTCAAATTTATTCAGAATTCTCAAATTTGGTATTTTCAATTTAAACTAAATGCCTCTCTTTTAAAATAACCTGTGTAACGAACAAGAAAACGAGAAATCCGTGACTTTTGTTGTTTGTATCTATGTTCAATTGAATTTGCTAATTTGCAAAAATGATTTTATTAGATTTAGATTTTCAATTTTAATTTGATAATAGACAGGTACATATTTAAATCACTTATCGGTCCTTTTTTTTTCGCATTAACGACAGTAATATTTTTATTCCTGTTTCAGTTTCTGATAAAATCTCTTGACCAGTTTGTCGGGAAAGGTTTAAGCATCTGGATAATTATTCAGCTCATATCTCTGAACCTTGCATGGATGGTCACGCTGGCTGTACCAATGGCTATGCTTGTTTCTTCGTTAATGGCTTTCGGTACAATGTCGGCAAGTAATGAGATAACAATTATGAAAGCAAGCGGTATAAGTTTGATGAGATTAATGGTTCCTGTTATTTTGTTTTCGCTTGTGATGTTTTATCTAATGATAAGATTTAATAATGATGTTCTGCCTGAAGCAAATCATCAAGCAAGGGTTTTACTTTACGATATTTCGAAAACAAAACCTACTTTTATTCTCGAGCCGGGAAAATTTTCAAATGATCTTCAAGGAGTTCAAATCCTTGTAAAAAAAACTTTTCCAAACAGTAACAATATCGAGGGTGTTTACATTTACGATTATTCCAATTCCAATAATAAAAATCTTCTTACAGCAAAAAGCGGCGACATTAGTTTTTCATCTGATTTCAAAAAAGTAATAATGAATCTCAACGACGGTGAAATTCATCAGCTTAACGTGAAAGATTACGGAAGAGATTACAGAAAAATTAAATTTGAAAAACACCGTTTGACATTTGATGCGGTTGGTTTTGGTTTTCAGAATTCAAATGAAAATACATTCACAAGAGGTGACCGTGAACTATCCGCTTATGCGATGAATTTAGTTGTTGACAGTTTAAGAAAAACTGAAAATTCACTTGAAGAAAAATTCATAAAAAATTTAACGAAAGATATAAAGCAACTGCAAAGCATAAAATTTATTGATACGGTTTTTATTAAAAAAGACAGCGTGCCGGCCCAACGAATTTCAAGAGCTGATACGGGTATAATCGGGCGAGCAGCAGTGTCGTCTTATGACAGCCTTAATAATTTAATTCGTTTACTTGTTAATAAAAAAAATGAAATTATTAATACAAATATTGTCTCGGTACAGCTCAACAAGCAGATTGACTCTTATGAAGTTGAAATATTTAAAAAATATTCTATTCCATTTGCTTGCGTTATATTTGTTCTTGTAGGAGCTCCATTAGGATACAGAGTCAGAAGAGGGGGTTTCGGAATTGCAGCAGGACTTTCACTTTTATTTTTTCTTTTATATTGGGCATGTTTGATTGGAGGTGAAAAGCTTGCTGACCGGGCTTTGGTTAGTCCTTTTGTTGGAATGTGGATTGCAAATATTATTATAGGATGCTTTGGTTTGTATTTAATGTTTAAATCATCTTGATTATATTGGTCAAAATTAGTTTTAGCAGTTATATTTGACAAACCTTTTGCAAAACAATTTGACTGGGTTTCTTATTTACTTTAGAATGAAAAATACCAAATTCTAAATCAGGTTTATTAAATATGTAATTACTTGAAGAGATTGTCAAGCCCCGAACAATATAAAGTTACCCAACTCCGCCAGGTTCGGAAGAAAGCAACGGTAAGTATTCTTTATATGTGATTTGGGTGTCTTGACATTTTTTTTAATGAAACTTCTAATCAAATGAATAAAACAAAGCTTGGAGTTGTCGGTCTCGGAGGTATTACACAGATCATTCATATGCCGATTTTATCGAAGATGGAAGATGTCGAGATTCAGGCCGTTTGCGACAGTGATATTTCCAAATGCAAAAATATTGCATCGAGATATGACGTAAAAAAATATTATAAAGATGTCGATAAGATGCTCGAAGAAAATCCTGAAATATCTGCAGTAATTATAGCAGCACAAACAAATGTTCATAAAAATATTTCAATAAAATGTCTCGAAGCTGAAAAAGATATTCTTATTGAAAAACCAATTGCAAGAAATTATAAAGAGGCAAAAGATATAGTTGATTTTGCTAAGAAGAACAAAAGAAAAATTATGGTTGCAATGAATAACCGTTTTAGAAATGATATGATGATGCAGAGAACATTTACAAAGGCAAAGGAGATCGGAGAAATATTTTATGTAAAGGCAGGATGGGTAAAGCCGCAAAGCTCCAACCAAAAGTGGATGCTCGAAAGAGAAAAATCAGGCGGCGGAGTTTTTCTTGACAATGGAATTGCAATGCTGGATCTTGGTTTATGGATTCTCGGATTTCCGGAAGTCAAAAGCGTTACCGCTTCGAATTATTATCACAATACAAAGTCCGTTGAAGACTCCAGCATTGCCATGATAAAATTTAAAAACGGAACTACGCTTACGATTGAAGTAAGCTGGAGCATGCTCAGAGACGGTGAATTATATTATTGTAATGTGTATGGAAAAGAAGGCAGCTCTTCGATCAATCCTTTTAAGATTTATAAGCGAATGGATGGAAATCTGTATAACATAACTCCAAAAAAAATTCTAACCCCATCTAATGTTTTTAAGAAAAGCTATGAATATGAGTTACGGCATTTTGTCGGAGCCGTAAAAGGAAATCATAATATTATTTCCAGCGGGGATGATGCTTTAAAAGTTATTGAGATTGTTGATGCAGTTTATAAATCGGCAAAGATCGGAAAAGAGGTAATTTTTAAATAATTATTTTATGATTTGTTAATATAGAAACATTAGATTTATGAAAAAACCAAAGATGAAAAAGAAAATTCTTGTTGTAGATGACGAAAAAGATATTGTCGATATCATAAAGTATAATCTCGAAAGAGAAAATGAATTTGATGTACAAACCGCAAGCAATGGCAGAGAAGCGCTGGAACTTGCAGACTCTATTCCGGATTTAATTTTGCTTGATATTATGATGCCGGAACTTAATGGCTTCGAAGTTTGCAAGCAGCTTAAAAGCAATCCTGCTACTTCAAAAATCCCGGTGATATTTCTTACCGCAAAGGAAAATGAAATTGATGAAATTCTCGGATTGGAAATCGGCGCTGATGATTATATCAGCAAACCCATCTCGCCGAGGAAAGTGCTTGCAAGAATTAAATCTGTGATACGAAGAACATCACATGAATATGAGAAACCTGTCAAGCTCGAAGATAATGTTAAATTTAGAAACCTTGAAATAGACAGTTCAAGCCATAGTGTCCGCATAAACGAGAGAGAAGTTTTCTTTCCAAAAAAAGAATTCCAGCTTTTACATTTTCTTTTGTCTAACAGGGGGAAAGTTTACTCAAGAGAAATTCTGCTAAATCAAATCTGGGGAGAAAATATTTATGTAGTAGACAGGACGGTGGATGTGCATGTCGCAAAAGTAAGAGAGAAGCTCGGTGAATATTCGGATTATATTGAAACTATAAAAGGTCTCGGTTACAGATTCAAAGATTCGAGATAGATTTTTTTCAAATATGCTTTATGAATGAAACGAGTTAATCTTCTAACGAAATATTCCGTCGCATTTTTCGCACTCCTTCTGCTTATTCTTATAATTTTATCGAAAATAGTTGATGTTTCGAATGAAGCCCTTCTTGTCTCAACCATTGCAGGATTATTCATTTATATTTTCAGTGCGATATTTATTTACAAAGAAGTAAACACCCCGTTAAAAAAAATATTTGACTTATCAGGTAAGCTGAAGCTTAAAGAAGACCTCGATGAATTCAACCACTTCGATAAAAAAATAAACGAGCTTAATGATCTTATTGAAGAGCTTGATAAATTAAAATCCGGTTCAGTATTAAATAAAGAAATATTTGAAATTACAAATGAACTTTATTTTATAACTCAGAGAACACTTCACGAATTGGAAACAGCGAAGATCTTTAAAGTAAACAGAAACGAGTTTATGGGAAATGTCGCCCATGAACTCCGGACGCCAATTTTTGCAATACAGCTTTCGCTTGAAACTCTTCTCGACGGTGCAATCAATGATGAAAAAGTAAATGTAGATTTTTTGACCCGGGCGTTTAATCAAACTAAGCGTCTGAAATCGTTAGTTGATGATTTGATAAGCATTTCAAAGTTTGAGACCGGTGTGAAAATGAGTAAAAGATATTTTGGAATTTCAAACGTGATTAATAAAACTCTTGATGAATTAAAAGCTGTTGCAGATAATAAAAATGTTTCACTCGAGTTTGATTCTACTGTCTCAAACGGAGTTAGTGTTTTCGGCGATGAAGAAAGACTGCAGCAGGTGTTAGTTAATTTAATTGATAACGCAATTAAGTACACATCGAAGGAGGGAGTTGTAAAAGTTTCACTGGATATAAAGGAAAAGGAAGTTGTTGTAAACATTGAGGACAACGGGATCGGAATTCCGAAAAAAGATCTGCCAAGAATATTCGAAAGATTTTATAGAGTTGATAAAACACGATCACGGGACATCGGCGGGAGCGGACTGGGACTGTCAATCGTCAAACACATTCTGGAAGCGCATTCCAGTCAAATTAAAGTTGAAAGTGAAGAGAACAAAGGAACGAAGTTTGAATTTAGTTTGAAGAGGTAGAGTCCATTTCGTTTATAAAGACCACTGAAAGAATTATTTTAAGATTTATACTAAACGAATAATAAAATCAGCGTTATCTCCCTCCTCCGATTTTTTAATGCATTCACTTTTATTCGGAATTATCAGAGAGAGATGTTGCTCTTATATTCATTATCTATAAATATCTTTTCTATGCATGATTCTTAAAATTACTACTTCATCTTTTATAATATCAAAAGAAATTCTGTAATCACCTATTCGAAATCTGTAAGTTCCAATTGAAGAATTCTGAAGTTTCCTTGAAAAATGTATTGGGTCAGAGGAAATCTTTCAGCTTATCAACAATCCTGTTCTGAGTACTGATGTCCAGACTCTTTAGATCTTTCTTTGATCTATCTGTAAATAATATTTTATACATTCAAAATATCATCGATGCTTGTAACTTTTCCCTCTTCATACTCCTTCCTTGCTTCATCAATTGATTTCTTAAAATCCGAATCAAGAATTAATTTTAAATCCTCCAATATATCCTCAACCTTTTCCTGAACTACACCTGAGATTAAGTCTTTAAGTTCGTTAACTGTAAGATCACTAACTTTTACTTCCATTTTTAACTCCCGTTTTTTTAACAAGAGAAAAGAATTTAATTAATATTTATAGTAGAATTTTTATTTCTACATACCAACTCTACTCACTCAACAAAATCAACTTACTCAACACACTCTATTCACTCTTCTCACTCAACCACCTCATTCCACATCCTCAGCAGCCCCAGCTCATCAAATTTCTTTCCCATTATTTGTAACCCGTACGGAAGGCTGTTTTTGCCGGTACCGGCTGGGATTGAGATTGCGGGAATACCGGCGAGATTTGCAGATACTGTGTAAATATCATTGAGATACATTGCGAGAGGATCTTCGACTTTTTCTCCGATACCGAATGCAGTCGTAGGTGTGGTTGGCGAGATAATGAAATCAACTTCTTTAAATGCTTCTTCCAAATCTTTCATGATTAATCTTCTGACTTTCTGTCCTTTTCGGTAATAAGCATCATAGTAACCTGCAGATAATACATAAGTTCCAAGCATAATTCTTCTTTTGACTTCTTCGCCAAAACCTTCCGACCGTGTGTTGACATACATATCTTCAAGCACTGAAGAATTTGAGGATCTGTAACCGTATCTGACTCCATCGTATCTTGAAAGATTGCTTGATGCTTCCGCACATGTCAGAATATAATAAGTCTGTATAACATACTTGGAATAAGGCAGAGAAATTTCTTTAATGGTAAATCCTTTTTCTTTAAGTGATTCTATTTTATCTTTAATTCCTTTTTTAATTGCTTCATCAAGTCCTTCTTCAAAGTATTCTTTTGCAAATCCGATTATTATTTCATTTGGATTAAATTTTTTCTCAGCTTCAGCCGAATAATTTTCAACTTTTGTTACTGATGAAGTACTGTCTCTTTCATCAAAGCCCGCAATTATTTCCAATGCACAACCAATGTCAAAATTATTATTTCCAAAAATTCCTATCGAATCAAATGAAGATGCAAAAGCCACAAGACCGAATCTCGAGATTCTTCCGTAAGTTACCTTAAGACCTGTAATGCCGCAGAATGAAGCAGGCTGGCGTATCGAGCCTCCTGTTTCGGAACCGAGTGAAAGAAGACACATATTCGCTGCAACGGAAACAGCACTTGCGCCGGATGAACCACCGGGTACACGGGATTTATCAATCGGATTTTTAACAGGACCGAAATAGGAATTTTCGTTTGACGAACCCATTGCAAATTCATCACAGTTAACCTTACCTATAATTATTGCATCTTCTTTTAACAATCTTTCGACAGCCGTTGCATTATAAATCGCTTCGAAGTTACTTAAGATTTTTGAGCCGCATGTAAGCAGATTACCTTTTACCGAAATTACATCCTTTATTGAAAACACAGCACCCGCAAGCGACCCGGCTTTTCCGTTTTTTATTTTTTCATCAATCTCTTTCGCTCTTTGTATGGCTTCTTTATCAAACAAAGTTATAAAGGCATTTAAGTCTTTTTGCTCATTGATGTTTTCTAAATATTGATTAACTAATTTTTCACAGGTTAGTTTGCTTGATTCTATTTGTGATTTTATTTCTTTAAGACCTCGGGGAATGTTTTGCATTTGATTTGTTTTCTTTTGAACTTTAGGATTAAGAATCAAAATATCTAAAATTACAAAGGATTTAAACTACAAAAATTTTATTGGTATACAAATGATGCAGATTAACAAGATAAGAGTCAGAAGACATTAACAAATGGTTAAGAGATGGGATCGTGTCTTGAATATCTATTCTTAAATTGTCGGATTGTTGGATAAAAATTTAGTCTTAGCATAGAATTACATGCATCAAGAATCATGAACACGAATATTATGGATTGCTGTTTTTCCACTGTGTGGGTCACGATTGCTTCTCACCCTAAGATCAACATCGGAGATAAAAAAAATATTTTGAATGTCCAACTTATTTTTTTATAAATAGTAGT
The DNA here is from genome assembly GCA_030855105.1 of Bacteroidota bacterium. Classification (GTDB taxonomy): domain Bacteria; phylum Bacteroidota; class Ignavibacteria; order Tepidaquicellales; family Tepidaquicellaceae; genus JAGPCH01. The sequence continues at coordinate 18,354 of JALYRX010000064.1, forward strand.
TTGTTTTTAGGTAAATTATATTTAAAAAAATTAAAATTTGACATTCTATTTTAAAATTATTTTCTATCGTAAGATAACTGAAAATTAAATCATAAATGTATCAACTCTTGGATAAATATCTTGCTGAAAGAATTGATTTATCTGATGAGCAATTTGAATTAATCTTTTCTCTTTTTAAATTAAGAAAAGTGGAACGGAATGAAATTCTTTTTAGTAAAGGTCAGATTTGTAAACACTTTTATTTTGTAAATAAGGGTTGCATCAGAATGTTTTACATTGAACCTGATGGTGCAGAAATTACAAGATATTTTGCCTTTGAAAAAAACTTTGGAACTGCTCTTTCAAGCTTTATAACTCAGAAGCCTTCACGCGAATATATCCAAGCCGTTGAAAAATCCGAAGTGCTTTCAATTTTACGAAATGACTTTTATCAAATATTAGAAACAATTCCCTTTTTTGAAAAGATCTACCGGCGTATCTTAGAAACCTCTCATGATTATAATTCACAAAGAATTGAGAGTCTATTAGGTAAAAATGCCAAAGAACGCTATGTAGAATTAACAGAACAAAGTCCGGGAATTATTAAGAGAATTCCAAATAAACTGATTGCATCATATCTGGGAATTTCTGCTGAAACATTGAGCCGTATTAAAAGACAGGTTTTGTTTTCTTGACATTTGTCAATGCACTTTACAAATCCATTATTTATTTTTAACAAAATTTATAACTTTAAACCGAAAGGTTTCAAATGGATACCCAATTTAAAAGACTATTTTTTTATTCTGCCGGGTTCATTTTTGTAATTGCATTAACTATCAACTTACAAAAATCTATAAATTCAAAGAGCTTAGAAAATATAAAATCATCAATGGATTTTGACGATATTATAAATCAAAATGCTGATGATATGATGAAATCCGGAAGACAGATTTTCAGATACGATACGTTTGGTTCCGAAGATTTTTGGGGTGGAAAACTTAATCTTCATTTAGCTATACTTGGTTCAAAGGAAGGGGGAGTAGGTGATGGTATTAGTCCTAAGACGGCATTAAGTTTAGGTTTAAAAGTAGATATGGATAAATTACCCGAAGCAGTCGTCGAAGGAATTAAGGAAGGAAAAGTAAATCTGGATGATCCGGCTACTACTATTGCCCTTCTTAAAGCCGATGCAGTTATTGGGATAAAAGGAATATTTAATGAAAGTGGAAAAATGGAATCAGTGGGGATTATGTGTGCATTTTGTCACTCTACTGTTGATGATGCATTCTCCCCCGGAATTGGTCATAGATTGGATGGTTATGCAAATCGTGACATTGATGTTGGTAAAATTATAAGTGCTGCTCCTGATGTTAAAGTTATAGCTGATATACTTGGAGTTGATTTAGAGACAACAAAAAAAGTTCTGCTAAGCTGGGGTCCTGGTAAATTTGATGCTGCATTAATGTTGGATGGAAAAGGCTTCCGCCCTGATGGAAAAACTGCAGCTACTTTAATGCCGGCCGCATATGGACTTGCAGGTGTTAATTTGCATACATATACCGGATGGGGACAGGTTACTAATTGGAATGCTTTTGTATCTAATCTTGAAATGCAGGGCAAAGGTACTTATATAGATTCACGTCTTAACAATCCCGAGAAATTTCCCATAGCTGTTAAGATGGGTTTCTTCAATAAAAGAGACGCTGTTGATTTAACCTCATCAAAAATGGCGCCATTACAATTTTACCAATTATCCATTCCGGCGCCAAGGCCACCTGAAGGAAGTTTTAATAAAAATCTTGCTTCACAGGGCGAATCACTTTTTAATAATAAAGCTAAATGTATCTCATGTCATGTTCCACCGTTATTTACCGAACCGGGTTGGAATATGCATAAGCCCGAAGAAATTGGCATCGATGATTTTCAATCGAGCCGTTCCCCGGATGGCATGTACCGGACTACACCTTTAAAGGGATTATGGGCGAGACAAAAAGGCGGCTTCTATCATGACGGGCGTTTCGGTGCTTTAATAGATGTTGTGAATCATTATAATGATTTTATGAACTTGCAGCTAACTGAAGATGAGAAAAAAGATTTGGTTGAATACCTAAAGTCGTTATGAAATATTTAAGAAAAATTGAATTAAATAAATTTATAAGCGTTTACAATTTTAAACTCTCAATCTGACCTAAACTATTTCAGAAAGGTATAATATAATAAATAAGCAAAACCTGAAACCGCAATCAGCCCATGTATAACCGCTAACCATTTGGGAACGGGCTTTCCAGAAACGTCTCTGATTACAAGAATTACCCCTCCTAAAGCGCCATTACAAATAATATTACACTTTCTATAGAACCGGCAGTGGAATTCACAGTATATATTATTAGTAATATTAAACCCACAGCAGCTAAAGGTCCGTGAGTGAATACAATTGCTTTAGGAGTTGCTTTGTTGCTTAAAATGAATGATAAGAGTACCATTCCAAGTATCGCCGCTAAAGAAAAAAATACAATTGATGTGTAAATCATAATATTAAATAATTTATTTTATAATTTTTCATATTCCTTAATATCTGAAATGGCAGATCATTAAATGTTTGATCTATTTTGTCAACGATGAATCGATCAATCCCCTTCGACAACAGGAAAAATAGCGAACTCCTACTTTTCATTTCTTATAATTCTCATTCATCTTATCATGTCTTTCATCTGCTGTTTTGTCCCATACAGGTACTACAGTTTCGAGAAAGATTTTTTTGTCTTCTCTAAGCTTTTCCATATTCAATCCGATATATTGCTGTGCTTTCTCTTTGGTAGAAATATCAGGCATTGGTACAGGAGTTTGTACTTTGAGTTTGGTAAGCAGTGAAGACAACAGCACCCGTGCTTGTTCGGATTTTTCTATTGCATTTCCCAAAATCCTCGCGCATTCAAGTGGTGCATGAAAACTTCCCCCATGGCTGGCGGCAACAAAATCCCATCTCCATTGTGCCTGCCTTATGAGTTCCAGTATTGGTTTCATTTCAATTTCCGCAGCACTGTTATCCCAAGCAGTCTTTGCTTCGATATGGGCTTTTACGAGAGAGCCGGCAGAAATTTTTGAAAGTTCAAAAACTTTATCCTGCCTGTCATAAACATTGTTTGCAAGTTTAACTTCCGGTTCACGATGACATACCTGACAGGAGCTTGCAATATTATTCAATGGACTTTGTATGTGATGATCGGTAAACTTTACTCCTCCGGAAGATTTATATGGCATATGACAATCAGCGCACGATAATCCCCTGTCGTAATGAACTCCCATTCGAAAAAGTTCATAATCCGGATGTTGTGCTTTAAGCACCGGAGTCTTGCTTAGCTGATGAACGAAGTCAACATGCTTTACACTGTCATAATATCTCTCGATATCTTCCGCTGTATAACCTTTGTCCCATGGAAAGGTCAGATATTTTTCTTCTTTGCCTTTAAAATAATATTCAACATGACATTGCGCACAAACAAGTGATCGCATTTCCTGATGTGTGGATTTATTAATATCCTCTCCTTTTCTCTGAAATGCTTCTATAAGTGCAGGTCGAGTAATCCGCAGATTCATTGTTTTGGGATCGTGACAATCTTGACATCCGATTGCATTTGCAATTTCAGCGCCCATTTCTTTGAATGGCTTTTCATAAAACTTTGCAATGCCCAGCTTATTCATTACCCTCGGAACATCCGTGCTTTTGCAAGCATAGCAAGTACTTGGCTGCGGAACGTCCGTGCGAAGTGTATTCCTTATATCTTTGATTGCATAGTAATGACCTCTTGACTGATTATAATCCCTTGAAAAGGCATATCCGGCCCAGAGAATAACTAACTCCGGATATCTGGAAAGCATATCTATTTTCTTTGCGCCTCCGTGTTTGCTTGCAAAGCTTGTGTCGAGTGTTGAAATATATGTTTCATATTCGAGCGGATAATTTTCGCCCCACACTTCGTTACGAGGCTCCCAATCGGCTATTGGTTTTACGCTCTTTAATATTAAATTCGATTCGCTTCTTCTTTCCACTATAGAGCTTGCAAGTAATCCTATAAGAAAAACAATAACTATTGATGCTAAATATAAAAGCCATCCGACCCATGGCTTTGCGGAGATAATATCGTTAAGCTTTTTCATAATAAAATGATTTATTTAATTTTTTCTTCAAGCCATTCCGGAAATACAGACTTAGGTCCCGGCACTCTAACATTTGGGAAGGAAGATAAGCTATTAACTTTACCGTGAGGAGTTTCAGTATGACACGACCAGCATTTCGTCTCATCATCCGACTCGTCTGTTTTCAGAAAAGTATGATCAATTAAATTCGAATGGCATCTTTTACAATTTTCCTGAACTACTTCAATACCTGCCTGCTTGATTTTCATAACCTGCGGTTCAAGTCTTAATGTAAACATAGTGGAATGCCTTAATCCGTCCGATGCTTTGAACATATATTTTCTGAAAACATTGTCCTGTGGAACATGGCAATCATTACATGTTGCGATTCTTGAGTGCGAACTCGATCTCCATGATGCATATTGAGTATACATAACATGGCAGTTGATACAGGCTTCAGGATCATCGGACAAATAAGATGTCGCATTTCCTATATGCAAAACAAAAAATATCACACCTGTGAGAGCGCCGCTTATCAATATAACAGGTACAGTCCATGTGGCATCCGGTCTGGTGTATTGTATAAACTTATCTAAAAAATTTTTCACTGAACAAGAATTTTGTAAAGTTAAAATTTTTGAGCTTAAAAATAAACAGTTTATTTAAAACCACATCCCAATGTATCCAATGGATTCTGATAGATTCTGATTTATTAAAATAGATTACCATTCTTCTTCAGAGAAAATTTCAATATGTAAATCAAATCCAAATCCCTATTCATGGAGCGAGGATGCATGTGAACGGAGATACGCTGCTCGTGAATGGAACGATGGTGCATGTGCATGGAACAATCATTCAGTAGAATAATTTGAACTTAAATGCAATATTAATAAAAAAATTAACTTTTTTAAATTATGTCAAAAGTTAAATACAATTACAACCAGTTAGTTTACTATCGCGACGATAAATGGAATGTAAGGGTGTACGTAATTTTAAGATTACAAAGACATTCAAAACATTCGAACAGGCAATGCAAACGGCGATATCAATCGCGAGGAAAAAAAGGCGAAAGTGCTTTACCAGATTGATCCTGAATGTGATGTTGATATGGATATTGTTTTGCTAATTCAGAGATTGAGAATACTCCTGTGAAGAGTAGTTATTTCTTTAGGGGAAATTATGAGCGGGATCGGGCTCGATTTATTGCTCTTTTCGAACCCGGTGACCTTACAAAACAAATTAAAAAAAATAATCATGAAAAAAAGAAAAAACCAGTACGTCGTCACGACAGATAAAGGTTGGGCAATGAAGGGAGAAGGCACACAGCAAATACAGAGACCAAAGATGAAACAAAAAGATTTATGGCTTACGAAATAGTACAAAGACTTAAAAAAGCAGGACGAGAAGATCTTCTCAAAATAATGCATGACTCAGTCAATCCAAGCGAAATCAGGAAAAAGAAACTGCACAATGTTTTTGAACCCTCATCTGATATAAAAGAAATGTTAACGGAAAAGTTTATGAGGCAAAAATTAAATTATATGCATAAAAATCCCGTGTCGGGTAAATGGAAGTTGGTGGAAAATTATTCAGATTATAAACACTCAAGTGCAAGGTTTTATGATTTAGGTAAAGAAGGAATTTATAAGGTGGTTCATTACCAGGATGCATTGAATATTACCGCAGAGTCTTCCGCACAAATTTCATTTAAACTTAAAAAATTAACTTAGCGGAATGACTCTGCGGGGACGGCGAATATTCAAAGTGACAGTTTATAGCTTCTTTATATTCTTCGACTACAAATATTATTTCGTTTTCCATGGATCAAATTAACTATAAAATAAATAATAAAAATGAAATGTAATTTTGCAGCAGGTGCCATTCAAGGTAGAAGTAAAGAATTCGTAACTGTAGATTTTACTAAAATATCTTCAAAGGAAGCCGGGGAAAAAATAAAAAATATATTTTCCCATTACGGAAAAACTAATTGAGAAATAATTTATTGGGTCTATATGAAATATAGTGGAATAGTCAGAGAAATGATTCAATACTGTCCAAAATAATTTTGTAAGTAAAATTTTTGATTTTAATTTAAATAAAAATCGCAACAAAAATCTAAATTGAAAAAACAGACCCGCCTGTGAAAAATTGCCGAAAAGAAATTATGAGCAATAGCTAAAGCAAAAATTTCCTGTCTGACGAGCCCGGCAGTGCTCTTCTGCCGGGTGAGGAGTTGAAATTTTTGCAGCCATTGTGAAATAATTTCCGGCAATTTTTCACCAGCGGGAGAGTTTTCTTTGCCAAGCTTTCTTTTGCTCTTTCAAAAGAAAGCGGATTTAA
>JALYRX010000065.1 GCA_030855105.1 Bacteroidota bacterium
TTTATTTTGCATTTTCTTTTATTTTTATATGATACAAAAATAATCATTACCTAATTATTTATACACCCATTTTTTTATTTTCTATTTTATTTTCTATTTCTTGTGCTGAGTTTCTAGAGATGCCCTTTAGCTTTCATCATATTCGAAATGTTTATTTGCATCCCGTTAATGGAATCTGCAAGATTTCCAATCTCATCTTTTCTTTTTATATTGATGGGTGTATCAAAATTTCCTGCGCTGGTTTGCTCTACTGCGTCGGATAATTTTTTTATCGGTACGAAAATCCATCTAAGCGAAAAGTAAAGTAAGGTTGCCAATAAAGTAATTACAACAATCAGTGGAATTATCGCTCTTTCAATGTTTATATCATGTCTTGGATTTGTGGGCATGAAAACTATATACCCGTCATCTAATTTCAATATCTCAAAGAGGTGTCCTGCAGTTATTATGGAGAATTTTTTTTTATCATTGTCAAAGTCACTGTCCTGACTAAGTTCTTTTATAGAAGGAACATCCTTGCTGCTTGCCCAGCTTGATTTAGAAGTTTCGTAACGCATATTTAATCCCAGCTCATTTAAAATGGATCTTGCTTTTACGGTATCGGGAGGATTTCCGATGTCTTTTATAAAATAGTCGTTGAACATGTACGAAAGCTTGCTTGGCGGGCGAAAGGGACCTCTGTCTATTGTGGTTCTTACGATAAATCCGATAGAAATATTTACTAAAATAATAAATACAATGACAAGAATTATTAGCTTTAAAAAAATCGAAAAATTAATTTTCTTCCGGCTCTGCATGAAATATATATCCTATGGATTGAACTGTTTTAATGAACTGAAAATTTTTATGCTTCAATTTATTTCTAAGTCTTGAAACCATGACATCCAAACTTCTATCATAATACTGCCATGACGTTCCTTTCATCTTCTGCATCAGCGAATCTCTTGACAAAACCTTACCGTTGTTTTTCGAAAAAATTAAAAGCAAATCAAATTCAGTCGAAGTTACTTCAATATCTTTTTTATTCAGCTTTACGGTTCTGTTAGATGGATTAATTACCAGGTCTTTGAAAGTTTCTTTGCTTTCATTATTGATTTTCCCGTCAGCTCTTCTGAAAATTGATTGCATTCTGGCTACAAGCTCCCTCGGCTCAAAAGGTTTTGCTATATAATCATCTGCGCCAAGTTCAAGCCCGACAATTTTGTCTGTTGTCTCGCCTCTGGCAGTCAGCATGATCACCGGGATTTGATTTGTTTTTCTAAGCTCCTTGAGTGTTTCGAAGCCGTTCATTTCGGGAAGCATAAAGTCAAGAACAATAAGATCGAATTCAAATGTTTTCAGATAATTCAAAGCATTAACAGGGTTGTCAAAAGAATAAGTTTCAAAATTTTATTTTTTGAGATAATCTTTTAAAAGATCGGTGAGTTTTATGTCATCGTCTATTATTAATATTTTTTTCATCGTGAAAAAAGTGTTTTCGGAGTTAGTCAATTATAAATGAAAAAACCGGACTTAAAAAAACAAGGGGTTATCAGAATCAATGCTTTCGTGAAAACCCCTTGTATAATAAAATTAATTTTTAAATCCGAATATATTTTTATTCTTTGTTTTTCGGTGATTATCCATTCCGTCTCTATCATGGCTGTCATGGAATTTATTTTTCATCTCTTTCATTGTTTCTACAGCTTTTGTTCTTTGCTCGGGAGTCAGCAGATTATGAAACTCAATCAGTTTATCCATCATAAAATCTTTCATTTCCTGCATACTTTGCTCGCGCTTCTGATCTAATTCTCTGAGCTTACTTTTATCCATATTATCTTTCTTAAATTCATTTGCAAAATCTTCCATTAAATTTTCACGGATGCCTTTTCTTAAATCTCTTTTTGCTTTTATCTCATCCCTGATTTTTTCAACCTGCGCTTTTTGATTATCGGAAAGGTCTAATTTTTCAACTATCATTCCGATCATAAATCCGCCGGGTCCGTCACCGAATTTTTTCTTAGCCGATACTATTCCGCAAACTGCAGTAAATAAAAATGCAATTAGAATTATAGGAACAATAAATTTTAGCTTTCTAAATTTTTTGATTTTACTATTTTCAACAGGTTTATCGTTTTGCTGTTGAAGATTTTCTGAGGTTTCCAGTTTAATCTCCTTCTTTTCGCCGGAGCGAATTAATTTAAAATTCTTACAAATATACGAGAAGAGTTTTTCTACGATGTGAATGTAGTGTAAATCTTTGTAACAAAAATATTATTTCATAAAATTTATTCCGAAACCCAATTGAAATCCGCCAACGTTGTCTATTGTACTATACTGTAAGCTCTGGACGGCTTCGCCGAAGATCGGAATATAATAATAATTCAAGTTTACACTCATGGATATACTCTCACTTTGTTTGAAGTAGACCCCGATGCCTCCGTATCCGCCGAAGCCAAAGTGAGTCTTGGTGTACCCCAATGCATTAAAAAAACTTTCATTGTAAGGATTGGTAAGAATTAGCGTGGGAGAAATACCAAAATTTACCAGCGGAATAAAATCTCCTTCAATATCATCTTTGAATAATTGCTGTTTTATTCCAATGCTTAAAGGTATCATGAATACCCTGTTGATTTTATCATATGTGATGGAGTTTCCGAAAACATCGAAACGCTCAATCTCTCTCGCATCCGTAACCCCGGAGAAGATTAGATTAAAAGACAAATCTGTAGCCTTGCCGATGGGAGCAAATAAACTTACCGAAGGACCAAATCCGTTTTCAGCATAGTTGAATCCCAATCCCCATACATTGCGGGTTTCTTTTTTAGTATATTCTATTTTATTATTGCTTTGAGAGAAGGATTGTGATGAAAAGGAAATTAGAAGTATGAATATGACGATTGTTAAAAAATTTTTAATCTTCATAATAGTTGGATTTGTTTATTGTTTAAAGAAAGTTAATTAATTAATTTTTGATTTAAAATTCTAAACAAGGTTGACATCAAAAAGATTTACAAAGATCAGGAATGTTGTAGATAAACGGCAAAAATATTTAACGATCGTGATGGAGAATATTCATGACCCTCATAATGTGAGCGCGATACTCAGAAGTGCAGATGCTGTCGGAATAGATAAAATTTATTTGGTATATAACACGAACAAATTTCCAAAAATTGGAAAAACATCTTCCGCCAGCGCCAAGAAGTGGATTGAACTTGAAAGATATAACGACATGAAAAGCTGTGTGGAAAAACTTAAAGACAGCGGTTTTAAAATTTATTCGACATACATTAAGGAAAATAAATTTAGTGATTCACTTTATGATTTGGATTTAACAAAGAAAATTGCTTTTGTTTTTGGAAATGAGCATACCGGTGTTTCAGATGATGTAAAAAAATATTCCGATAAAAATTTTATGATTCCTATGTATGGAATGATTCAATCGCTAAATGTATCCGTAGCAGCTGCAGTATGCCTTTACGAAGCAATGAGGCAAAGAGAACTGAAAGGGATGTATGGAAAGTCAGGATTTTCTAAAAAAGAACTGAATGAAAAAATAAATTATTATATGAACAAATAAAATTATGATAACAATAGAATCTATAATTAGGACTTTAGCTCTTCATAAATCTGAGATTTTCAAAAATTATAATTTGAAAGAGCTGGGGATTTTCGGCTCTTCAGTAAGAGGAGAAAATCACACAAATAGTGATATTGACATGATTGTCGAATATAATATTACTCCGGATTTATTAAAATACATAGAACTGGAAAATCATATAGAAAAAATATTAAATGTTAAAGTAGACTTAGTAATAAAAAATTCAATTAAACCGGAATTGAAAAGTGATATTTTAAGTGAAGCAATTTATTTATGAAAAGAGAGTTTACATTTTTCATTAATGATATCTTAGAAAGTATAGATAGTATTTCCGATTTTATTAGTGATATGGATTATAAAAATTTTGCTGATGATGATAAAACTTCAAGTGCAGTTATTAGAAAGATTGAAATGATAAGAGAAAGCAACCAAGAACATCCCAACTTCAATTACTGAAAAATGTGCAAATATTCCATGGTCAGAGATGGCAAAAATAAGAGATAAAATTATTCATTCTTATTTTGGAATTGATTACATGACCATTTGGAATGTTGCTAAATTCGATTTCCGGAAATGAAACCTGAGATAGAAAAAATATTAATTGATCTTAGCAATTAGGATAATCAACAAAATTTATTTTAACAAGTAAAATTCAAGAATTTAAATGCTCCCAAACTATCTCTTCAAAGAACTAAATTTTAATCACCTGAGTAATTTCCTGCTTATCTCAGGACCCTGTGTAATCGAATCGAAATCTATTGTTTTCAAAACCTGTGAAACACTAAAGAAAATAACCGATAAGCATAAAATTCCTTTCATCTTTAAGTCATCTTACATCAAAGCGAACAGGACCTCCTCCGAATCATTCAGGACTATTGGTATCGATAAAGCTCTTTCCATCTTGGCTGATTTAAAAAAAGAATTTAATGTTCCGGTACTTACAGATATACATTCGGAAATTGAAGTTGAGATTGCAGCTGAAGTTGCGGATGTATTACAGATACCGGCATTTCTTTCGAGACAAACAGATTTGCTTGAAGCAGCAGGGGAGAGCGGAAAGATCGTTAATATAAAGAAGGGACAGTTTCTTGCTCCTCAGGATATGCTGTACCAGGCGGAGAAAGTTGCTGCAACCGGAAATAAAAAAATATTTTTGACTGAACGAGGCACAACATTCGGCTATAATAATTTAATAGTTGACATGAGAAGCCTCGTAATTATGAAAAAATTTGGCTATCCTGTTATCTTTGATGCGACGCATTCGATTCAGATGCCCTCAAAAGAAAAAGGCGTCAGCGGAGGAAATCCGGAATTCATATTACCTCTTTCAAGAGCTGCTGCTGCAGTCGGAGTTGATGGATTTTTTATTGAAACACATCCCGATCCGAAGAAGGCATTGAGTGATGCAAGCAGTATGATGAGATTGGATAAGATGGAGGATTTACTTACACAATTAAAAGAAATTTTTTTAATTAATAAAAACTTTGATTGATATTTTGACTAAACTCTTTGAATATTTTGGTTTAATAATATTATTTTATTCAAATGAACATGACCAATTCATGTTCATGGAAAATTTCAAGATAGAGAAAGTAAAGCAGAAATAGAAATTGTAAACGGCAAAATAGTTAAAATAAAACTTAAGAATGTTAAGGGCAGACGACCTTTGCAATCAAGTAAACTAAATGATTTTAGAGCTATTGTAAAAAGTATTCCGAATCAATAGTTAAAAGTTGGATAGATTTTTTTGTTTTAAATAAACCAATAAAATCAAAAAAAATAATAAAACGAATAAAATGAATTCAAATTTAATTGAAATTAATAAAGCTCAATATTTAAATAATTATAAAATAGAGCTTCTATTTAACGATGGGAAGAAACTAATAATTGATTTAAAAGAATTTTTAAACAGAGCAAAAAACCCTATCACCCGGAAATATATTAATAAAAATAATTTTAAAAATTTTAAGGTGGAATACGGAGATTTGGTGTGGGGTGATTATGAAATGTGTTTCCCGATTTGGGATTTATATAAAGGGAAAATATTTTAACAAATTATGGACAAAGAAAAAAGATATTAAAAAGGAATACCGCTTTATGAATTTTTTACTTTAAAGCATATAATGAAAAATAGTAAAGTTAGTTTCGATGTTGATAAAATTGTTAATTAAATCATGGATTTAAAATAAAGTGTAATGTTAAAATTGCAATTACACTAAAAGTTTTTAACAAATAAAAATCCATCTTAAAAAGTAAAACTGTTTTTCCTATTTCTAAAAATATTTAATGAATTTAAAAAAAACCTCTTCTCTTCGTTCCGAAAAAATTAAATCATCCAATTACATTGGAATTTTTTTAATTGCTCTTTCGACTTTGCTTCTTGAGTTTTCCCTGACGAGGGTTTTATCGGTATCGCTATGGTATCATTTTGCTTTTATGGTGATAAGTGTTGCACTTTTGGGATTCGGAGTCAGTGGGGTTGTGCTATCACTGAGTAAAAAATTAAACACAATCAATACCGATAAAATCCTGGCAATTCTTTCCATGTGTTACGGAACGAGTGTAATACTTTCGTTTATTATAATGAATAAAATTCCATTTGATCCGTTTAGTTTGTTAACTGACTCTATACAATTTGTATATCTACCGGTTTATTATATCCTCATTACTATTCCATTTTTCTTTGCCGGACTTGTAATTTCAATTTTATTGTCACGATTCAAATCCGAAATTTCCAAATTATATTTTTTTGATTTGATCGGTGCAGGTCTTGCCTGTATTGCTTTCGTATTGATCATTCCTGTCGTCGGCGGAAATGGTGCGGTTGTATTTGTTGCTGTTATTGCTTTCTTAGCTGCAATAGTTTTTAGTTTTGAAAATTACAAGTCTTTATCCTTAGCATCATTTGTGTTGCTGATAATTGCATTTACATTTTTGATAAATCACGATGAAAGATTTCCAATAAATGTTACTGCAAATAAAATTTACGGCAACTATATGAAAGACAGACCGGATTTAAAAGTCCACAGCGAATGGAATACTTTTTCTAAAGTTGATGTGATGATAGATGAGGACAAAGCTGCTGACGGATATAATTTATATCTTGCAATCATAGATGCCGGTAATGCAACGACTAATATTCCCAATGTAAAATCACTTTCTCCTTTAACGAAGCCTTCCGATGCTTCCAATCTTGCTTTTGCTTTGAAAGATTCAGCCGATAAAGTTTTCATCATCGGCTCAGCCGGCGGCGGTGAGATCTTAGCAGGATTGTATCACAATGCAAAGAACATCAATGCGGTTGAAATCAACGGAATATTAAATAACCTTATCAAAAATGATCTGGCTTATTGGACGGGACCTCTGATAAAAGGTAACAAAAGAGTAAATCTCATCACGGATGATGCCCGTTCTGTACTGTCTTCAAGGAGAATTGCATATGATGTGATTATTTCCGCTCACACAATATCCGCCTCTGCAGTATCAAGCGGTGCAATGAGTATGGTAGAGAATTATATTTTGACAAAGGAGGCTGTAAAAGAATATCTCAACCATCTCGATAAAGAAGGAGTACTGTATATTTCAAGACCGGAAACTCAGATCCCCAAGATTATCACAACCTTAAAAGAAGCAAGATTTGAAAACAGCAAGGGTCTCGAAAACAGCAAGACAAATTTTATAATTTTCAGAAGACCTCCAAGTGATTTTGAAAGTGAAAAAAGTTTTCTTGCCGGTGTTCTTTATAAAAAAAATGGTTTTAGTTTTGCGGATGTAATGAAGATCAGGGAGGAAGCCGGTATGTTGAATATGGAAATTCTTTATGACCCTTTGACAACCCAGGACAGCGAATATAAAAGGCTTATTGAATCTGATAATATTTATGAAGAAGTTAATAAGAACAGCAGATTAGAACCTGCTACCGATGATAAACCATTCTTCGATCAAAACATCGGCTTTTCCAATCTTTCATTGCAGGGAATTAAAGAAACTTTTTCTCAGGATGACAAAGCAATCTTAGCATTAACAGATAAACCCGTTGCCGAGACTACACTTCTTGCTATTTTGATCCAATGTATTGTTATTGCGGGAATATTAATTTTATTGCCGCTTAAATTTTTCAAAAAAGAAAACAGTTCAGATAAAACATTAACCGAATTTTCTATTGATAAAAAATATCTTTTCTACTTTGCATGCCTAGGACTCGGCTACATCGTTTTACAAATTTGTATGATACAGAAATTCACACTATTTCTCGGACAGCCGGTAATCACGCTGCTGACAGTAGTTTCGACAATGCTTCTTGCATCCGGCGTCGGAAGTCTTGTCTCGTTAAAATTTTATAAAAACAATTTAAAAAAGCTTTATTTAATCTTCGGGATTATTGTAATTCTTACATTGACCATCGGTATTCTTAACCCGTACATTTTTAATTCTTTGGTAAGATTAGAGCTTCACTGGAGAGTTATTATTTCAGCTTTAATAATTTTTCCTCTGGGATTTTTCATGGGTATGCCATTTCCCATTGGAATGTCTATGATACTTCCGGCAGAAAAAAGATTCGTTGCTTTCGCATGGGCAGTTAATGGATTCTTTTCTGTGATCGGAACAGTATCTGCAATTATACTTGCTATGATGTTCGGGTTTAGAATTGTATTTATTATCGGGGCTGTAATTTATTTATTTGCATTGATACTGTTAATCGGGAGACATAAAAAATTAGTTAGTTTAATTAATTGAGTGAATTGGTTAATTGGTTGAATGGTTAATTGGTTAATTGAGTTAATTGAGTTAATTGAATTTAAATTACATAATCTAATTGAGCAGCAGATTAACTAATCAACAATCAATTAATAGCTAATTAACCCATCAACCAATTAACAAATGAACAAATGAACAATTAACAAATCAGCCAATTTACAAATCAACAAATCAACAAATTAACTAAAAATGAAAATAGGAATTCTAACAAGCGGCGGAGATTGTCCGGGTCTGAATGCTGTTTTGCGGGCAATTGTAAGAAAATCAATTACATTAAATTATGAGACTGTAGGAATACTAAACGGGTGGAAAGGAATAATCGAAGAAGATTACATTCCCCTTGGTCTAAAGGAAGTTTCGGGAATAATTAACCGCGGCGGCACTATAATCGGAACATCACGTTACAGTCCGTTTGAACAAAAGAATGGAAAAAAACTTTTGATGGAAAAAATTTATAAGGCGGATTTCGATGCTATTGTTTGTATCGGAGGTGAAGGTTCTATGCATGTCGCACAGCTTGCTTATGAAGCGGGAGTTCATTGCATCGGGATACCAAAAACAATCGACAATGATATATACGGGACCGATTTCACATTCGGATTTGATACAGCTGTAAACATTGCTACCGATGCCATTGACCGGCTTCACACTACAGCCGAATCTCACCACAGGGTAATGCTCCTCGAAGTAATGGGAAGAAATGCAGGATGGATAGCTGTGTACGCCGGAATAGCCGGAGGCGCCGATGTCGTTTTAATTCCCGAGAGGAAATTTAAAATTGAAGAGATCGTAGAAGTAATACAAAACCGTTATACAAGAGGTAAATGGTTTTCCATAATTGTAGTAGCAGAAGGCGCTAAGGTAGATGATAGTGATTTTAAATTTGCTACTCCGCCAATTAAAGATAAAGTACGGAAAGATTCATTCGGGCGGGACAGGCTTGGAGGGATCTGTCATTATCTTGTGGATGAGATTGAACTTCGTTCCGGTTTTGAAACCCGTGCAACTATTTTAGGATATGTGCAAAGAGGAGGCATGCCAACTGCTTTTGACAGAATACTCGGAACACGATTCGGAGTTTATGCAGTCGAGATGGTGAAGGAAAAAAAATTCGGAAGAATGTGCGCGATAGTTTCGAATAAGATTGTTGATATTACGCTGAAGAAAGCGATTAGTAAGTTGAAAACAGTTGATCCGGAGATTTATAAAGTAGCGCAGGTATTTTTTAAATGATCGCTAAGTGTGCCACACTTAATTACTCGATGAAACCGAACAAGAATAATCTACAAGAGAATCTTTAATTTAAAATTAAAAGATAGTATATTCGCTATAGGAACATAAGAAAATCAACATGACAACCAAAATTCAAAAATGGGGAAACAGTTTAGCTCTCCGAATTCCCAAATCATTTGCCCATACAACTCAGATAAAAGAAGGTTCTGAAATAAAACTATCAATCGAGAAAAATAAAATTGTTATATCCAAAAAGGTGAAACCTAAATATACATTGAAAGACCTTTTGTCAAAAGTTACTCCGGACAATATTCATAAAGAAATAAATTTTGGACCACCCAGAGGGAAAGAATTACTTTAATGAAAGACAATTATATCCCGGACAGATGTGATGTCGTTTGGATAGATTTCGATCCTCAAGTAGGCCATGAACAGGCAGGCCGAAGACCCGCTTTTATATCTCACCTAAATCGTATAATTCAAAAATTGGTTTGGCAATAGTATGTCCGATTACCAATCAAAAAAAATATTATCCGTTTGAAGTGAATATTCCTGCTGGATTAAAAATAACAGGTGTGATACTAACTGACCAATTAAAGAGTTTTGACTGGAAAGATAGGAATATCAAATTTATTTGTAAGTTATCTGACGAAATTTTTGAAGATGTTAGAATGAAATATTATACATTAGTTTAATTTTCTAATATTGCTTAATTCCTAATTTAACATATCACGTAGAATGTCTATATTTCAAGAAGCTATATTCAATATTAATGATGATTCAAGCAATATTAAGGGAGAAATTTTTAATATTCCAGATGGTAAAATTTTATATTATGAAAACTTTTTTCCAAATAATTTGAGCAATGAGTATTTCGATGAGCTTTTAAAAAATATTAATTGGAAACATGAAAAAATAAAAATGTTTGGCAAAGAAATGAATGTTCCGAGATTTACAGCATGGTATGGAGATGAAAATAAAATTTATACATACTCTGGTATAGCCATGAATCCAGCCAAATGGAATGATTCACTATTACAAATAAAGAAAAAAATCGAGAAAGAATCTAAAATTAATTTTAATAGTGTACTACTTAATTTATATAGAGATGGAAATGATAGTGTGTCATGGCATAGCGATGATGAACCTGAATTAGGCATAAATCCGGTTATTGCATCTATTAGCTTTGGAGCTCATAGAAAATTTCAATTGAGACATAAAGAAAATAAAAAGGAAAAATTATCAATAGAATTAAAACATGGAAGTTTGCTTTTAATGTTAGACAATACACAACATTTCTGGGAGCATCAAATTCCTAAAACATCTAAAAAAATAGAACAAAGAATAAATTTAACTTTCAGAGAAATAAAGTGAGATGTATCAAAATAATTTATATGACATATTACTCGACAAAGTTATTAAAAATAAGTATAATGATTTAATAATTAATTATTTAAAAGAATTAAAACCTAAAGTCGAAACCTTAAGACGTTCCTATAGAAATTTTCCTTCCCATATTGATTATAATGATTATGATTTACAAATGGCTTATCTTTTTACTTACTTTCCAGCTCACGCACAAATTATTTACGATGTTTTAAAAAAATGTGATAGAGAAACAATCGAAGGTGTTTTTGAAAAAAATAGAATTTTCGCATGCTTTATTGGAAGTGGTCCATCTCCTGAAACATTTGGAATGCTTAATTTTTTGGATGAAAATTATAAAAATGTCAATTGCTTGAATATAAATGTTTTTGATCTAAATTATGATACATGGAAATTGAGCCATAATATATTAAAAGATATTGCAAATCAAAATTTTGGAAAATTGGAGGTTGAGATCTCAGGAGTGAATATTGATATTTCTAAAGAATTAGAAATGCAAAACAATATTTCTGAAATAATTAATAATGCTGATGTAATAACAATGCAGAATTGCTTAACCGAAATAAGTGAGAATGATTATGGAAAAATTATTTTTAATATTGAAATTATTTTAGATTCAATAAAACATAACAGTATCTTTATTATTTCTGATTTTTCAGAATATCAAAAAGTAAATGAATTACTTTCAAAGATAGAAATCACTTTTGCTTCAAAAAATAATATTAAAATACTAAGAAGTGCAAATGATGGAAAAATTGAGATTGATCTGAATTCAATTAAACCAAATGAAATAATTTTGGGAAATTTATTGACAAGTGAAGAATATTTAATTCCAAAAAGTCACTTGTCATTTCAAGGTATAGTTTTTAAAAAATTTGATGAAAAAAATAAAGAAAACAAAAACGAAATTAAAGAAACTGACATTGAATTTCCGAATGACAAGCCCATTGTTAAAGATTTTTTTTTACTTGTTAAATCTAGATTAAATGAAACGAGTATTATTATAAACGATTTGAAAATTCATAATCAAGGTTGGCAATCCACTTATAAATTTTTAAAGAATGATCTAGTTGCCTGTATAGATTTTTATTTTAATAAAAAGAAACAAGTAAGATCAAATATTCAGAACTCATCGGGTTATTCAAAAGAATTATCAAATCAAATATTATCTTTAATTAAGGACTGATAAATTAAATGAAAAGCATAAAAGAATTAATTAAAGATGCTGATGATTTTAGAAAAAATAATAACTTTGATAAAGCAATTGAAATATATTCTTATTTATGGAATGAAAAAAGAAATGAATGTGATAAAAATGTTGGATGGAGATTTGCATATTGTTATAGAAAGACAGAAAAACCAGATGATGCTTTAAAGGTTATAAAAGAAGTTTATAAATTAACTGATAAAGATAAAGTTGTTAACAGTGAATATTCAAGAATCCTTTATGATAAATTTTTAAAAGTTGAAGTAATTAACGATGAACAAAATTTTCTGAAGGTTGCAGACTGCATAACAAAACTTTGTCAACAAGAAAATACAGTATATTGTATTTATACCCATTCCATATTTAAAGTTTTAAAATTTTATAAGAGTAAATCTTTATTTAATGAAAATGCTTTCTTAGATTGGACTTCTAAGTTAAATCCCCATTTATTGTCAACCTTATGTAACTCTCAGCCAGATAACCTGGGTATAACAAGAGAATATGCATCAAAAAAAGAAGAATACTACATGTATAGAACAAAAGCCTTATTTAGAAAAAAACTTTATCAAGAATGTAAGAGTTTATGCATTGAAGCTCTTAAACAAATAGAAAAACTTCATTACGATAATGAAATATGGTTTAGAAGAAGGCAATTACTTAGTGAATATAATCTTGCAGAAGATAAAAACAAATTTATAAAAGAATATAAAGAAATATTGATAAAGAAAAATGAATGGTATTATGCAGTTTGGACTTGCTGAAGTATATTTTGAAATGGGAAATTGTGATGATGCTTTAAAGTTTTCTTTAGATGCAGCATTAAATAAGGGTGATGTATCAATGAAAACCGGATTATTTTTATTATTGGAAAAATTGCTGGGTAAAAAGGGTAATACTGAATTAGCTAAAAGGCATATAGAGTTAATTGCTCTGATAAAAAAAGAAAATGAATTTAAAATTACAGATGAATTAAATAATCTTTTGAACAAATACTCGATTAACATTAAGAATTTAGAAGAGGATTCAGCTTCAATTTTAAGATTTTTAAAAAAAGAATGGGAAAAATTAATTGTGGAATTTAAAGAAACCTTTAAGGGTGAAATAAAAAATATTATTCAAGATGGAAGAGCAGGTTTTATAAAAGCTGATGATGGTAAAGAATACTATTTTAGGATTAATTCGTTCAAAGGGAATACTGATTTATTAAAAAAGGGACTCAAAGTAAAATTTTATTTGGAAGATGGTTTTGATAAAAAGAAAAATATTACTACTAAAATAGCAACACAAATAATTTCCATTTCTTGAAAATAATAATAAACTAATTCATGTCTACTAAACCCAAACACGAAGTTCACTCAAGCGGTCTCCTCACAAAGCTTGGACTTTATACCGCTGTTCTGATTGTGATAAGCTCGATGATAGGATCAGGAATTTTTAAGAAAGCAGCGCCGATGTCATTGGATCTCCAGTCGGGAGGATTAATTTTACTTTGCTGGATAATAGCAGGAGTTGTTACTTTAATCGGAGCAGCGACAAATGCAGAAATAGCAGGCATGATTGCTGCCCCGGGCGGACAATATGTTTACTTTAAAGAAATGTACGGGAAAGCTTTCGCTTTCATTTATGGCTGGTCTTGCTTCTCGGTGATTCAATCGGCTTCGATAGCCTCGATAGCGTATGTGTTTGCGGAATCAGTGAATGCGGTAATCCCTCTTCCTCATTTGAGTGAATCAATGGAACAGTACACTCTCTTCGGAATATTCAATCCGCTTGCAAGCTTCGGTGTAAAGATGCTGACTATTGCTACAATTATTTTTCTGACGACAGCAAATTATCTTGGTGTGATCTTAGGAGGATTCATTAGTAATTTTTTTACGACTTTAAAAGTATTAGGGATGCTGATCATAATTTTTCTCGGTCTGGCTTTAAGCGGCGGCTCGGTAGAAAACTTAAATCCAATAGGAGAAAATCCTGCAGCTCAATATGGTTCTTCACTAGGTCTTTTCGGTGCAATGTTCGCTGCGATGCTCGGAGCATTCTGGGCTTATGACGGATGGAATAACATTGGCTATCTCGGAGGTGAAGTAAAAAATCCGAAAAGAAATATTCCTCTAGCTTTATTCATTGGTGTCGGCATTGTAATGGCGATATATCTATTGGTTAACTTTGTATACCTTTACGTAATGCCTGTAAATGAAATGATGGAAATTGCAAATAAAGAAAATACTATCATTGCCGTAGAGGTACTAAGAAAATTTCTCGGCAACGGCGGCGCATTTTTTATTTCAATATTAATAATGATTTCAACATTCGGAACAACTAACGGCACTATACTCGCATCGTCGAGAATTTATTTTGCAATGGCAAAAGATAATTTATTTTTCAAGTCGTGCGGTGATATTCACTCTAAGTTTAAAACTCCTTACACTTCTCTTATTATTCAAGGTATATGGGCATCATTGCTTGTTCTGTCAGGAACATTTGACCAGCTTACTGATATGTTGATATTCGCATCATTTATTTTTTACGGGGCTGGCGCATTCGGTGTTTTTGTCCTTAGAAAAAAAATGAAAGATGCACCCAGACCTTATAAAGCAATCGGATATCCGGTACTACCTTTAATATTTGTCTTGTTCTGTATTACATTAGTAGTTGTAACAATTATAAATAATCCGAGAGATGCTGGGATCGGCTTGGCTCTTGTGCTGAGCGGAATTCCGTTTTATATTTTTTGGAATAGGAAAAAAGTTAATTGAGTGTGGATAAAGTTTGTTGAGTTTATTAAGCGTTTTGGAGTTTGATTACTAAATAAAAAAATTGTGAAGATATAGCTGCTTCAAACAGTTTGATATAAATTATCGGTCAGGTTACAAAGTTATTAAATTCAATTTACATCCTCGTGATCATCCGCGACTTATCTTTATAAACTTAATGAAAATTATACTTTGGAGCGGCACAGTATTTACTTCTTTTAAAATATTATTTTTGAATACCACAAGAGCCGGCAAAGAAAAGTATAATATTGTAAGAAAGTTTAGTCTGGTAATTTTAATTTTATTTTTCCTTTCAGCCGGGGTAAATCATTTTTTAAATCCGGAAATGTATTTGCCGATTATGCCTCCGTATATTCCGAATCCTTTTCTAATTATTAATTTAAGCGGACTTTTTGAAATTGTATTTTCGGTATTATTAATATTTAAACAAAGCCGGAAGTTCGCTGCTTATTCTTTAGTAGTATTATTAATTTTATTTATCCCTGCTCATATCCATCATGTACATATTAGCAGCTGCATCGGTGATAAAATTTGCTTTCCATTAATTGCTGCATGGCTTAGACTGCTTGTAATACATCCGCTTTTAATAATATGGGTTTGGACAAACAAAGAAATATAACTTAAGTAATAAGTAATGAGTTGTCAATAGTCAATAGTCAATCAATGGTTAATAGTCAATTGTCAATGGTCAATGTGTACCGATAAATATTATCTAAAATCCAAAATCAAAAATCCCAATCAAAAAATTCCAAATCCCTGCCTGCAGCAGGCAGGCGAAATCCGAAATCCCAAATAAAAAATAGGTAACCTTACCTATATAGAAATAAGCTAATCTTCCTATTCTTACTTTCCTTTATCATTCCCATTTTTGTAAAGAAAAAATTAATAACAAAAAAATAATCGGGAGAACAAATATGAAGACTTACT
Organism: Bacteroidota bacterium; assembly: GCA_030855105.1. Taxonomy (GTDB): domain Bacteria; phylum Bacteroidota; class Ignavibacteria; order Tepidaquicellales; family Tepidaquicellaceae; genus JAGPCH01. The sequence continues at coordinate 15,866 of JALYRX010000065.1, forward strand.
TTTCAGGTTTTACTTAAGTGTTGTAATACTGAATTAATATTTATTTATAAAATATTACAAAAATTTTTATAAACTAAATTTAAGGAATAATAAAAATGAAAAAACTAAATCTACACTTTCGAAATTTCCAACTTTTACTTTCTATACTTTCAATCTTTATCTTTCTTTCGTTTCCAAATTACTCGTTCTCTCAGACAACATTATACGGAGATTCCGCCGCAGTCGGGAATGGCGTGGTTCGTACATTTGCCCAGGTAAATGTCCTGGGTAAAAGAGATCTCATTGGAGTATCTCTAACAGCAGGGGTGCTCAACAATTTAGATACTGTTAGAAGAGGATTTGTTCTTCGCTTTCCGGTAACGCAGTTTGACTCACTTGTTAATCACATGTGGTTTGTTTGGAATCCTCAGGGACATGGTCCAGTTCCCCCGGGATATAATCTACCGCCGCATTTTGATTTTCACTTCGTAACGGCGAGTATAAGCGAACGTGAAGGAATTATTGGCGGACCTGATTCCATTTTATCCCAAGAATATACTCCGATCGATCATGTCCAGGCTCCTGGCGGTGCAATTCCAGGTCACGGTTCACATTGGGTGGATTCTACAAGTCCGGTAGTGAAAGGAATAGCACTTTTAAGAAATTATCACAGCTATGGCTTTTATAGAGGAAAATTATTTTTTTTCGAGGCCCATGTTTCAAGATCTTACCTGTTAACGAATCCGGATACTACATTCAATTTAAAACATCCGGACAAGGTCACGCGAGACGGTAATTATCCTAAAAGTTATTACGTTAGATATAATGCAAGTAGTCAAACTTATAATGTAGTATTGCAGGAATTTGATTGGAGAGAAATAACTGACCCCCCTCTTCCTGTCGAACTTTCCTCTTTTGTTTCTACTGTATCTGACAGAGATGTTAAATTAAATTGGACCACCGCAAGTGAAAACAATAATTCGGGATTTGAGATAGAGCGGTCAATAGTGAATCCCGAGGGCTCGGGACAAGTTAGTGAATGGTCTAAAGTAAATTTTGTTACGGGACATGGCAATTCTACTGTTCCGCAAAACTATTCATATGAAGATAGAAATTTATCCTCAGGAAGATATAATTACAGATTAAAGCAGATTGATTACAACGGAAACTTTGAATATTATGAGTTGCAGAATGAAGTTGTGATAGGAACTCCGGAGAAGTTTTCATTGTCGCAGAATTATCCGAATCCGTACAATCCAAGGACTACTATCAATTATGAAATACCCGTTGCTAATCATGTCACTATAGTTGTTTATGACATTATGGGAAAAGAGGTTGCAACCCTTGTCAATCAATTACAGGATGCAGGATATTATTCAGTTACTCTTGACGGAAGTAATTTTGCCAGCGGCCAGTATTTTTATAAACTTCAGGCAGGAGATTTTTCTCAGGTTAACAGGATGATCTTGTTAAAGTAATTACATTAATAACAAAACTGAAGATTTCATTTTTTTAAAAGATGGAATCTTCAGATTATTAATTGTGCCACGAATCATTATATTTTATAAAAAATTTTCATTCAATTGTATTCATTCAATCGCAAAATAACTTCAAAATTTAAAGGAGAAAAAATGAAAACAAAATTATTTACTTTTTTAGTTTTAACATTGACTTTCAATATTGTTTTTGCTCAATCCGGCTGGTTCTCGCAAACAAGCGGAACAAGTGATCACTTAATTTCAGTTCATTTCAAAGATAATAATACAGGCTGGGCAGTGGGAACTGGTGGCATCATCCTCAAAACAACAAACGGAGGAATCAACTGGATAAATCACATAAGCGGAACAAGTAATTCCTTAAGGTCAGTTCATTTCATAGATAGTAATACAGGCTGGACAGTGGGAGATTCTGGCATCATTCTCAAAACAACAAACGGGGGAACCAACTGGACAAGTCAAACAAGCGGCACCAGTCAGTACTTATTGTCAGTTCAATTCATTGATAATAATACCGGCTGGGCAGTCGGATTTTTTTACACCCTAAAAACAACAAACGGGGGAACCAACTGGACAAGTCAAGAAAGCGGCTATTTATATTCAGTTTATTTTATAGATAATAATACCGGTTGGGCGGTGGGAGACCAAGACTTCAAAGGATCAATCATCCACAAAACAACAAACGGGGGAACCAACTGGACAAGTCAAGAAAGCGGCTTAACGTTTACTTTACATTCAGTTTATTTCATAGATAATAATACCGGCTGGACAGTGGGAGGTTCATGGTCCCATCACCAAATTTTCAAAACAACAAACGGCGGAACCAACTGGACAAGTCAAACAAGCGGAAGTAATGTCTTATTGTCAGTTCATTTCATAGATAATAATACAGGCTGGACGGTGGGAGATGGTGGCATCATCCTCAAAACAACAAACGGAGGAACCAACTGGGTGAGTCAACCAAGCGGAACAGGTGGTGTTTTATGGTCAGTTGATTTCATAGTTAGTAGTACAGGCTGGATAGTGGGATCTAGTGGCACCATACTCAAAACAACCAGCGGAGGTGTAATAACAGGTGTTCAAACTATTTCATCAGAGATACCAACGCAATTTATGCTTTTACAGAACTATCCTAATCCATTCAATCCTTCTACAGTTATCAGTTATCAGTTGGCAGTTAGCAGTTTTATTTCTCTAAAAGTTTTTGATTTGTTAGGAAGGGAGGTTTCAACATTAGTGAATGAAAAACAAAATGCGGGAAGCTATTCCGTTGATTTTGACGGAAGTAATTTTTCAAGCGGGATTTATTTTTATAAATTGGAAACAGATAAATTTATAGAGACAAAGAGAATGATATTGATGAAGTAAGTATCATACGGTAGACTCTTGACTATTGTATGGAAAGTAAAATGTATATGTAGAACTAATGTCAAATTCAAAACAAGATTTAATTAAATCTTTAAAAAATAAATTCTAAAAATAACTTGCTAAATCTTGACAAATAAAATAGATAACACAGTAATTTTATATAACTTCAAAATTAAAAGGAGAAGAAATGAAAACAAAATTATTTAGTTTCTTAGTTTTAACATTTACTTTCAATATTGTTTTTGCTCAATCCGGCTGGTTCTTGCAAACAAGCGGAACAAGTAATCCCTTATATTCAGTTCATTTCATAGATAATAATACAGGCTGGACAGTGGGTGGTGCAGGCACAATCCTCAAAACAACAAATGGGGGAACCAATTGGACAACACAAACAAGCGGAACAAGTGCTATTTTAAATTCAGTTCATTTCATAAATAATAATACAGGTTGGACAGTGGGAGAATATGGCATCATTCTCAAAACACCTAATGGGGGAACCAACTGGACAAGTCAAACAAGCGGAACAAGTAGTTACTTATTATCAGTCCATTTCATAGATAATAATACAGGCTGGACAGTGGGTTGGGGTCCAATCCTCAAAACAACAAACGGAGGAACAAATTGGATAAGTCAAACAGGCGCAATTGAATTATATTCAATTCAATTCTTAGATAATAATACAGGCTGGACAGTGGGTGGGGATGGCTATAGTGTTTACATTTTCAAGACAACTAACGGGGGAACCAACTGGATAAGTCAAATAGGTGAGTTAGTGGGGTATTTATATTCAGTTCATTTCATAGATAATAATACCGGCTGGGCAGTGGGAGATCCTGGTACCATCCTCAAAACAACAAACGGGGGAACCAACTGGACAAGTCAAACAAGCGGAACAAGTTCTTTAAATTCAGTTCATTTCATAGATAATAATACAGGCTGGACAGTGGGTTATCCTGGTACCATTCTCAAAACAACAAATGGGGGAACCAACTGGACAAGACAAACAAGCGGCTCAGTGGGTTTTTTATTTTCAGTTCATTTCATAGATAATAATACAGGCTGGACAGTGGGTCATCCTGGCACCATTCTCAAAACTACCACCGGGGGTGGGAGCATTCTGAATCTAACCGGGATCATTCAGGGATTTTATAATTCTACTTCCAATACTATGGTAGCTGATACCGTTACTGTTTATTTGAGAAATGCTGTTTCGCCATTTGCAAAAATAGATTCAGCGAAGAGTGTCTTGGCCACGAATGGAGAAGGATCATTTATTTTTTTCAATGTAATTAATGGAACAAACTATTATATAGTTTTGACTCATAGAAATTCAATTGAAACGTGGAGCAGTTCAGGAAATGCCTTTGTATCAGGTTCATTGGCTTATAACTTTACACCAGCTGCAAATACAGCTTACGGAAGCAATCAGATACAGGTGGACATTACACCTGTGAGGTTCGCAATTTACAGCGGAGATGTGAATCAGGATGGTGTAGTTGATGGAACTGATGCAGCATTAGTAGATAATGATGTATTTAACTTTTTGACCGGATATTTAGTCTCGGACCTGACGGGTGATGAAATTGTCGATGGAAGTGATGCATCGATTGCTGATAATAATTCGTTTAATTTTGTAAGCGTGGTAAGACCGTGATTTCAATTTGGGATTTTGGATTTTGCCTGCCTGCCGAAGCCTCGGCGCAGGCAGGGATTTGGGATTTATTTTTGTAGCAGTAGAGCTAATGGCATATTCAAAACAAGATTTGATTAAATCTTTAAAAAATAAATTTTAAAAATAACTTGCAAAATCTTGACAAATTAATAGATTACCACAGTAAATTTTATAACTTCAAAATTAAAAGGAGAAGAAATGAAAACAAAATTATTTAATATTTTAGTTTTAACATTTACTTTCAATATTGTTATAGCACAATCCGGCTGGTTCTCGCAAACCAGCGGAACAAGTAATTATTTATTGTCAGTTCATTTCATAGATAATAATACAGGCTGGACAGTGGGTGGGGAATTTAATGGTACCAATATCATTCTCAAGACAACAAACGGAGGAACCAACTGGATAAGTCAAACAAGCGGATTATTGGGTTATTTATTTTCAGTTCAGTTCATAGATAATAATACCGGCTGGACAGTGGGTGGGGATGACATTATTAGTAGTACCATTCTCAAAACAACAAACGGGGGAACAAACTGGATAAGTCAAATAAGTGGAAGTGATTTATTATATTCAGTTCGTTTCATAGATAATAATACAGGCTGGGCAGTGGGAGAGTTTGGAACAATCCTCAAAACAACAAACGGGGGAACCAACTGGATAAATCAAACAAGCGGAACAAGTAATCAACATTTAACTTCAGTTCATTTCATAGATAATAATACAGGCTGGACAGTGGGAGGTGGTGGGACCATGACCATCCTCAAAACAACCAACGGGGGAACCAACTGGACAAGTCAACTAAGCGGATTAAGTGATATAATCTTATATTCAGTTTTTTTCATAGATAACAATACAGGCTGGACAGTGGGAGGTGATAAACAGGAAAATGGAACAATTCTCAAAACAACAAACGGGGGAACAAACTGGACAAGTGTATTAAGCGAAACTTCAATCTTAACTTCAGTTCATTTTATAGATAATAATACAGGCTGGACAGTGGGTTGGCTTGGAATAATCCTCAAGACAACAAACGGGGGAACCAACTGGATAAATCAAATAAGCGGAACAAGTGGTCCTGGTCATTTAGCTTCGGTTCAGTTCAAAGATAATAATACAGGCTGGGCAGTCGGATCTGGTGGCACGATCCTCAAAACTACTACCGGGGGTGTAATAACAGGTGTTCAAACTATTTCATCAGAGATACCAACGCACTTCATGCTTTCACAAAACTATCCCAATCCATTCAACCCTTCTACAGTTATCAGTTATCAGTTAGCAGTTAGCAGTTTTATTTCTCTAAAAGTTTTTGATTTGTTAGGAAGGGAGGTTTCAACATTAGTGAATGAAAAACAAAATGCGGGAAGCTATTCCGTTGATTTTGACGGAAGTAATTTTTCAAGCGGGATTTATTTTTATAAACTTCAAACAGATAACTTTAGTGAAACGAAGAAGATGACTTTAATAAAATAAGAAAAAGTAAAAACTACAAAAGTCTTATTGAAGATTTAAAACTTTTGAAATTAAGATTGAAGACTTTTGTAGTTAATAATTCATGAAATAATTTAAAAGGAGAAGAAATGAAAACAAAATTATTTAATATTTTAGTTTTAACATTTACTTTCAATATTGTTTTTGCACAATCCGGCTGGTTCTTGCAAACAAGCGGAACAAGTGTTCCTTTATCTTCAGTTCATTTCATAGATAATAATACAGGCTGGACAGTGGGTTATCCTGGTACCATTCTCAAGACAACAAACGGGGGAACCAACTGGACAAGTCAAACAAGCGGAACAAGTAATTTCTTATGGTCAGTTCAGTTCATAGATAATAATACAGGCTGGACAGTTGGAAATTTTGGCACCATTCTCAAAACAACAAACGAGGGAACCAACTGGACAAGTCAAACAAGCGGAACAAGTAATGAATTATATTCAGTTCAGTTCATAGATAATAATACAGGCTGGACAGTGGGAGATGGTGGCACCATTCTCAAGACAACAAACGGGGGAACCAACTGGACAAGTCAAACAGGTGGAGGTGATTTCTTATATTCAGTTTATTTCATAGATAATAATACAGGCTGGACAGTGGGAGCTGTATACTTCAAGGCTGGCATCATTTTCAAAACAACAAACGGGGGAACCAACTGGACAAGTCAAACAGGTGGAGGTAATGTCTTAACTTCAGTTCATTTCATAGATAATAACACAGGCTGGACAGTGGGAGGTGATATCTTCAGCAATGGCTTCATTTTCAAAACAACAAACGGGGGAATCGAATGGACATTTCAAACAGGTGGAAGTAATATCTTCTTATCAGTTCATTTCATAGATAATAATATCGGCTGGTCAGTGGGATCTGGTGGCACCATCCTCAAAACAACAAACGGGGGAACCAGCTGGACAAGTCAAACAAGCGGAATAAGTAATCGCTTAAATTCAGTTCATTTCATAGATAATAATACAGGCTGGACAGTGGGTTATCCTGGTGGCACCATTCTCAAAACAACAACCGGGGGTGTAATAACAGGTATTCAAACTATTTCATCAGAGATACCAACGCAATTCATGCTTCTACAGAACTATCCCAATCCATTCAATCCTTCTACAGTTATCAGTTATACCATTGGCACAAGTCAGTTATCAGTTAGCAGTTTTATTTCTCTAAAAGTTTTTGATTTGTTAGGAAGGGAGGTTTCAACATTAGTGAATGAAAAACAAAATGCCGGAACGTATTCTATCCAATTTGATGGCAGTAATTTTTCGAGCGGAGTTTATTTTTATAAATTAGCAGTTGAAGGAAATATTATTGATACAAAACGAATGGTACTTTTAAAATAGTAGAGACGCTTTTAAAATGGTAGAGACGCATTATAATGCGCATCTACATAATACATCATTACATTGACAAAAATTTTATGAGTTAATATTCAGATTACGTTTGCTAAATTCAGAAATTGTTCATAGATTATATAGTTAAAATTAATCCAGAGAGGAAATTATGAAGACTTACCTTTCAGGCTTTACTTAAACTATTTAATTCTGAATTAAATAACAGACAGAATTAGTAAAATTTTTATAAACCCAGATTTTTCATTAGGAATTAGTTATGAATAAGAAAATGGCCACCTGAATTGATTAGATTGAGCCCACAATCCTTTAAACCATTCTCGTCTTTTCATTACTAATGATAGTTT
>JALYRX010000015.1 GCA_030855105.1 Bacteroidota bacterium
TGAAATCATAAGTCAACGTTCCCGCTGAAAAAGCAATTGCACTGCTGCTCCAGGTCTCAATGGAATTTCTATGTCTTATAACTAAATAATAATTTGTGCCGTTAGTTATATTAAAAAAAATAAAAGATCCTGCTCCCGAATTATTCAATACACTCTTTGCAGAATCTTTTTTTGCAAAAGGTGTTGTAGCATTTCTTAAGTAAACAGTTATTGTATCAGAGACCATTGTATTTGAAGAAGAATTATAAAAGCCCTGAATCAATGCTGTGAGATTCAGAACATAAGCTGTCCTGCCGCATATTGTACCGCCGCCTGAGAAAGTGCCGTTAATAATTACCTGGTCAGCGCATACGTCAGCGCCCGGCTGTACAACAACTCCGGTTCCTGACTGATAATTCAGCACACTCTGACAAAATGCAGAAGAGTTGAATGTTAATAATAAAATTGTAAAAGAAATTATGATTTTCATATTAGTTCTCCTTATTTTGAATTTATCTTATTCACTTTGTTTTCAATAAGTGAAGTATGTTTTATGGAATTCATTTCATTCATCATTTTTTCCAATTTTACAATTCTCTCATTTGTTATTTTTAATGATTCTACTTCGGATACAAGATTTTCATTTGCAATTTTTAATTTATCATTTTCCATTTTTAACTCCTGTATTGCTTTCACCATCACCGGCAAAAGATTACTGTATGTAGCTTCAAGCTTTTCAGGATTATTTTTCATTACCAGATTCAGCCATTCTGAATTTGCTGTCATTTGAACTTCATCAAGCTCTTGGGCTATAAAACCTGCTGTCGGAGTTTCATTTATTTTACTTCCGTCTGAAGTATTATTATCATACCATTCTCTTTTATCCCAGTTGAACTGACGAGGTTTTACTCTCATTAAAAAATCCAGTCCGAGAGAAAGGTCTTTGATATTCTTTTTGTCTCTCGCGTCTGACAAGCTTGTGATAGTTTGAACATTGCAGCGAAGAAAACCAATTGAGCCATTGCCGAGTGTAATCTCGTTAGCGCCAGCGCCATTAGATGGTTGTGAACCATAGCCGATACAGGTCAAATTGAAACCAGTCGAAATATTGGCACCTGCATCGAAACCGATTGCTGTGTTATTACTGCCGGTGGTGTTGTTATCTAAAGAACTAAATCCGACAGCTGTGTTTTGACGGCCGTTGGTGTTATCATATAAAGAACTCACTCCCAATCCCGTGTTACCAGAGCCGTCGGTGTTGGAATTTAGCGAGTTCTGTCCCACTGCTGTGTTATAAAATCCGGTGGTGCTGGAATATAAAGAATGCCATCCTACTGCTGTGTTAAAATAGCCGGTGGAGTTGGATCGTAAAGACTCCACTCCCACTGCTGTGTTATCAACGCCGGTGGTGTTGGAAGATAAAGACTTCCATCCCAATGCTGTGTTATCATAGCCGGTGGTGTTGGAAGATAATGAATTAAATCCAACCGCTGTGTTTTTAATGCCCGTGGAGTTGGAAGATAACGACTCCACTCCCACTGCTGTGTTATCATCGCCGGTCGTGTTGTATATTAAAGAATTCAGTCCGACAGCTGTGTTTCTATCGCCACTGGTGTTAGATAATAAAGACTGCAATCCCACTGCTGTGTTATCAATCCCATTGATGTTGGAATATAAAGACCTCCATCCCAATGCTGTGTTATGATAGCCATTGATATTGGATAGTAAAGAAGACCATCCAACCGCTGTGTTTTGAATGCCCGTGTTGTTGGAATATAATGAACTGAAACCCAAAGATGTATTTTCCGATCCGACTGTGTTGGAAAATAAAGACTGCATTCCTATTGCTGTGTTTGAATTGCCAAGGGAGTTAAAATTTAGCGACTCCACTCCCACTGCTGTGTTTTGAAAGCCGGTGGTGTTGTATATTAAAGAATTCAGTCCGACAGCTGTGTTATTATTGCCACTGGTGTTGGATAGTAGAGACTGCAATCCCACTGCTGTGTTATCAATGCCGGTGGTGTTGGAATACAAAGACCTCCATCCCAATGCTGTGTTATGATAGCCATTGATGTTGGATCGTAAAGAAGACCATCCAACCGCTGTGTTTTGAACGCCGGTGGTGTTGGAATATAATGAATTAAATCCCACAGCTGTATTACTTTCACCTGTTGTATTTGTAAACATTGAGCTGTATCCTACAGCAGTATTTTGAAAACCGCCGGTATTTAAAAGTAAAGAATTCAATCCTAAAGCTGTGTTATGATAACCGGTAGTATTAGAAAATAAAGAACTCTTTCCGATAGCAGTGTTATGATAACCGCTGGTGTTAAGCCGCAGAGTATTCATTCCTACCGCTGTATTTTCATATCCTGTTGTGTTGGTAGTTAAAGCCAGATCTCCAATTGCTGTATTCTGCACACCCGTGGTATTGGAAGTTAAAGTACTATTACCAATTGATGTATTGGAAAAGCCTGTCATAGTAAAATTACCGGAATTGTTTCCAAGGAAAGTATTGTTTGTTCCGTAATTATGTAAAAATCTGTTCGGCCCTTTAAATATTATACCCAGACTTGAGCTTGTTGTATTCACAAGCCCGAGCGATCTTAATATATTCACATGGCCTGTCGACTGGCTAAGAGTAAAATAATTAGTTGATGCATTTTTAATTGTAAAGACGCCATTTGTGCCGAGTGTATTGGTGATGTTCTGCGAAAAAGCTGACGATGCAAACATTAGAAAAAGAATTCCTAATGTGCCGATGTAGTACATTTTTGTTTTCATTTTTCTTGTTTAATTTTTATAAAAGTTTTTATGTAGTAAATTATTTCGAATTACGAATTATGAATTACCATTTTCGTTTCACTCCGCCACGGCGGATGACATTTGACATTTCAAATTCACTTTGTCTTAATAAGTGAAGTATGTTTTAAAGAATTTAGTTCATTCATCATCTGTTCCAGTTTTACTATCTTTTCATTCATTGATTTTAATGCTTTTACATCGGAGGAAAGTTTCTCGTTGTTTTGCTTCAACTCTTTATTTTCATTCTTCAGTTGATTACTTTCAACTTTTAACTTTCCACTTTCAACTATGATTTTATCATTTTCTGCTTTTAGCTCCTGTATTGCCTTTACCATCACGGGTAGTAGATTACCGTAAGTAGCTTCAAGCTTTTCCGGATTATCTTTCAAAACTAAATTCAGCCATTCTGCATTTTCACTTGTCTGAACTTCATCAAGCTCCTGAGCAATGAATCCTGCTGTCGGAGTTTTCTTTATTTTGCTTCCGTCAGAAATATTATTCTCGTACCACTCTCTTTTATCCCAGTTAAACTGGCGCGGCTTTACTTTCATTAAAATATCAAGTCCGAGAGATAAATCTTGTATATTCTTTTTATCTCTTGCATCTGATAAGCTGGTAATAGTCTGAACATTGCAGCGAAGAGTTGTAACCCTGCTATCACCTAGTGAGATTTGGTTTTCAGCTGTAGCTGTAGTGGGCGATGAATTGTTCCCGAGACAGGTCAGATTAGATCCTGTGGTTATCAAATTACCTGCAAATTGACCCACAGCTGTGTTTTCACGGCCCGTGGTATTGTAAAATAGAGCCCAGCTTCCCACAGCTACGTTATTTTCACCGGTGGTGTTGTCATATAAACAATAGCCTCCCAAAGCTGTGTTATAACTGCCGGTGGTGTTGTAAGCTAAAGAATGTTTTCCCACAGCTGTGTTACCATTGCCAGTGGTGTTGGAAGATAAAGTACTCCATCCCAAAGCTGTGTTATAACTGCCGGTGGTTAAATATAAGGAATATGATCCCACAGCTGTGTTAAAATTGCCAGTGGTGTTGGAAGATAAAGTACTCCATCCCAAAGCTGTGTTATAAACGCCGGAGGTATTAGCATATAAAGATTTCCATCCCACAGCGGTGTTATAAAAGCCGGTGGTATTTGAAAATAAAGAACTCATTCCCACAGCGGTGTTACTAAAACCATCACCATTTGAAGATAAAGAATTCCATCCCACAGCGGTGTTATAATAGCCGGTGGTGTTGGAAAGTAAAGAATGCATTCCCACAGCAGTGTTTTCATGACCAGTATTATTGGAAGCTAAAGAATATTTTCCCACGGCTGTGTTATAATAGCCGGTGGTGTTGGCAGATAAAGAAGCATCACCCAAAGCTGTGTTAAAATTGCCGGTGGTGTTGTAATGCAAAGAATATACCCCGAAAGCTGTGTTTTGAAAACCACTTGTGTTATATTTCAAAGAACCCCATCCCATAGCTGTGTTACTATAGCCGGTGGTATTCGAAGAAAAAGAATTATTTCCAACAGCTGTGTTATAGGCGCCAGTCATAGTAAAATTACCGGAGTTAATACCTAAGAATGTATTCTCTGTTCCGAAGTTATGTAAAAATCTGTCCGGCCCTTTAAATATTATACCCAGACTTGAGCTTGTTGTATTCACAAGCCCGAGCGATCTTAAAATATTCACATGGCCTGTCGACTGGCTAAGAGTAAAATAATTAGTTGATGCATTTTTAATTGTAAACACTCCATTTGTGCCGAGAGTATTGGTGATGTTCTGCGAAAAAACTGATGATGCAAACATTAGAAAAAGAATTCCTAATTTGCCGATGTGGTTCATTTTTGTTTTCATTCTTCTTGTTTAATTTTTTTAAAAGTTTTTTGAAAGTTTTTTGAAAGTTTTTTGAAATAAATTAACATATTGTAAAAGAAATACAAGTATAGTCAATAACGGTCTTAATAAGAGTTACAAGTTTCGAGTTACGAAATACGATTTTAATATTTTCTCGTTACGAATCTCCTGATTCGTTACGTATTCCGTTCCCAATCTGCAGATTGGGAACGAGGTATAATTATGAATTACGATTTTCGTTTAACGTTCGACTCAAGGAGGGAATGAAAATTTTTACAAATTTAAATTATACTTTTTGAATCTTTTCCGGATTCTGTCTACAATCAAATACTGAAGCAATTTTTATGTTCGTTTCTTCAATCCAGTAGATTATTTTGTAATTACTTTCAATTACATAACGATATTCATTTGTTCTATCCTTTAATAATTCTTCGACTTGTCCCATCTTTGGCTGAAACTGAAGCAATATAGTGCTATCTACAATCTTATTAATTATGTCACTTGCAACATTCAAATTAGCTTTAGTTTTGTAATAGTCAAAAATACCTTCCAAATTTTCTATAAGCAGAATTAGTCCATAAAACCTTTAAGGCCATGTGGTGATTTCTTTTTTAAGTTCATAAGCGCTTTTAACTTTATTTATCTTTGAATCATATTCGGCTTTATCAATCATCTTATTGAATTCCTCCATTGTCAAGGGCTCAATATCTGAAGAATATAATTTAGATTTTTCCTCTTCTAATAAGTGTTCAAGTTTATTTACCACTTGTTCATTATTTATCCTGAGAAAATCCATTACGAATTGTATTTTTCTTAACTGTAAATCCATGTTTTTATTTTTTGAGTTTTTTATTACTTAACTTAACTAAAAATATATTTAACTAAGTTTTAAATCAATTGATTTTTAATGCGGACCAAAACAATTGAAATCTTTTAGTTTCACTTCGTCACGGAGGATGACGTCTCAGTCTAATAACGGGATACGACTTGTTTCTTTGAGCATCCTGATTCTTTTTAAAATAAGCAATATGAAAGCACGAGTTATGAATTAAGAATTACGATTTTCGTTTCACTCCACCACGGCGGATGACGTTTCACGTTTTAAATTCACTTTGCTCTCTTTCCCAAGCCCCCAGATTGGGAACGTAAACATATCAACGTTACAAATCAGGAGATTTGTAACGAGGTAAACGAATTATCTATTTCACCATTGACTATTAAACATTGAACATTTAACATTGACCATTGACAATCACGGTCTAATCACACTCACAAAATTTGCTGCATTATTATCTGCTAATGCATAATCAGCCGTAGTCGGGCTCAGACTAGCAGCGTCGACTACTGAGAGATAATCATTGGTGCCATCTAGTTCGACATTTTCGTTAGGTAAAATTGTTAAGGAAGGCCTATCAGCTTGATTCACCACCGAAACTCCTCTGTTAAATCCCTTATTTCCATTTCCTGTTTGATCTACCATGCTCAGAAAATTTATTAACGCGTGATTACTTTGAAATGTAAGTGACATTACCAATCCGGAATAAATGCCACTGCTGGCACCTAGTGATGTTCTGAAATACTGACTGACTTCCGTCGAGCTTAATGCTCTATTCCACAATCTTAGTTCATCCATTCGTCCTGCATAAGATGATCCGGTTGTAAATGTACCGATTAATAAAGAATCTGTAGAAGCCATGGGTGGTATTCCTGCTCCTGTTATTATTGTTGATGAGTCGAGTATTCCATTGACATAAATTCTAAATTGACCGTTTCCAGAATTATATGTTCCGGCAATATGAGTCCATTGATTATTTGGTATAATTGTCGATGTTTTAGTTATCAATCGTATGGTGCTATTTGTGAATAATCGAATCCGGCCAAGCAAAGCTTGCAAACCATAACGGTCGCTTCCTAACGTTCCTCCTTTTGATATAATAGTCCTTGTACCGGATAATGATGTAGGATTTATCCAGACCTCCGGAGAAAAACTTCCAGTTAAGTTTATTGAGTTTTAGTTTGGAACTGCGACATAACTATTTGTATCGCCGGCAAATGAACATGCCTGATTCCAGAACATTTGTGCTGATGCAAAATTAAAATTGAAAATTGAAAATGTAAAAATAAGGAAAACTAATTTAATAATTCTTGTTTTCATTTTCTGACTCCATTTTAGTTATTAAATTTTTGTGAATAGAATTTTTTATAAACTAATATATTTACTCTCAACAATAATTAGTAAGTATAAGTAGAGGGATTACTTTCCCGCATTATTAAATTACTTAAGGACGAATAACCGAGACAAAATTGAATGCATTATTATCTGCAATCGCTGCGTCCTCCTTTTGAAATTACTCCTTTATTATTTGTGGTCGATGGATTAACCCATGCTCTAAGGAAAAACTTCCTGTAATATTATTAGTGGACGAATTAGGAACCGAAATATAGCTTGTTGAATTTCCGGCGAAATGACACGCCTGATTCCAAAACATCTGCGCATTTAAAGATTGAAATGTAAAAATTAAAATAGAAAAATAAATAAAATTGTATTGGTAATTTTTATTCTCATTTTTTTTTAAATGTTTTTATTTTATTAAATGGTTTGTATAAAAAAATTTTATATGATTATATTAAATGCTCCGGACGACATTTGCACATTGAACATTAATAATTTAACATTGAACAGAATAATAATGGGTGATGCTCAGCTCCTTATTCAAGGAGCTTTGCATACAACCCTCCATCATCCCTTTGATGGGTATAAAATGAGGAATAAAAAATCTCTGTGATTGGGATGATGGAGAACATTTATTTTCGCTCGATACAAAAATATATTTAACGGAATAGTTTTCAAAATCATATTTCCTTTATTTTTAGCCAGGATGAGCTGCTGATATAAAATAATCTTTAATTTTATTTATTTTTAGCTATTTTTGGATAAATTTCTAAAAATTATTTTAGTGTTCAATGACAATTTCAGATGAACTTTTTCAGCTTAAAAAATCAATTACCATACCGGAGAAAATATATTTTAAAAAATTCGCCTCTCTGTTCCATGAAAAAGAAAGCAATAATTATTTAAAACTCTTCAATGAAATTGACAAGCAAATTATTAAAAATAATTTTTATGATGAAGCAAAAATAAAAAAGGGAATTTATTCGGGGAAATTTATAAAAAATATTTCATATCATAAAAATTATCTTTACAGTATGATTATGAATTCTTTGATCTTATATCAAAGAGAAAATAAAGATTTAATAACTTTAAGAAATTTAATTTCCCAGGCGGAGTTATTAATTGATAAATTACTGTTTGACCAGTGCAAAAAAGTATTGCAGCGCGCAAGAAAGATAGCAGCCGACAAGGAGGCTTTTACATGTCTTCTTGAAATATTATACCTCGAAAAAGAGCTTTATAAAAATACATTAAGTTTTGAAGAGCAATCCGAAAAATCTAATAATATTGACTTAGAGCAAAACATTATTTTAGAAAAAATAAAAAACATTTCCGAGTATATGTCGCTCTCCGAATTGCTTGGAAGAATTGTCAAAAAGACAGGCACAGGATTTTCCAGAAACGCAGATGACAATTCCGAAATGATACAATTCTTTGAGCATCCATTAATTAAAGATTATGAAAACGCTAAAACTTTTAAAAGCAAAACTCTTTTCAATTCAATAAACTTTCAGCACAGCTTGACAAGCAAAGATTATCAAAAAGGATATTTACATATTAAAAAAAATGTTAATCTATGGGAAAATAATCTGAGTAAGGCTAACGGACGTCTGGAAAATTATATTTATTCTTTGACTAATCTTCTTAATTGCCAGATTAGAGTTAATAAGTTTGAAGAGTTTGATAATACGGCTGAAAAAATGAAACAGCTTGCAAAAAATTTTCCGAAACATATCACAATTAAAAACAAAGTATTTATTTTTTTCTCTTTAACTGTTATGACAATTGCAAAATGCTTTGAAGCATTGGATAAAAACGGACTGGAAAAAATAAACAAAGAAGCTGAAGATAATTTTTTAAAATATGAATCGAGCATCGAATTGTCACAGAGAATTATTCTTTATTATTTTTTGGGTACGAGCAATTTTGTACTTGAGAATTTTGAAAAATGCATATTCTGGATGGTAAAATAATTAATATGGATAAGACAGATTTATCTCACGATTATCAATGCTATTCACGGATTGTTTATCTTATTTCATATTATGAACTTTCATATTTCGATTCGCTGGAGTATGCCTTAAAATCAGCTTATCATTTTATCAGTAAAAAAGAAAGAGTCTATAAATATGAAAATGTCATGTTAAAATACCTGAGGAGATCTTTGAAATTAAAATCCCAAAAGCAACTCAATGAAATGCTCTTGGAAATGAAATTTGAATTGGAAATACTCATAAAAGATCCATTCGAACAAAATGCCTTCGATGCGTTCAATATTCTTACCTGGCTGAATAGTAAAATAAATAAAACGTCTATGTTTGAAGTGGTTAAGGAAGAGAAATTGATAGTTGATAGTTGATAGTTGATAATAAATGTCATCCCCGAATGTTTTTATCCTGCCTCGCTGCGCTTCATCAGGCGGGCGGGGATCCAATCATTGAAGGTGAATTAATATTCAAGGATCAACTTGAAGTAAAAGTTTATTTGCTTCTGGATTTGATGTTGCCTGCCCGCCTGACAGCGAGGCAGGCTGCAGGCAGGGTGACCAAAAGTTTGCTTCACAATGTGAATAAACTTAAAGGTCGTTAAATGCAAACTTTTGGAACACCAACATCGTAGGGGAAATTTGGTTTTGTATTACCCCTGAGTACAAACCCTTTCGAGGAGTATGCTTCCATTAATTTTAATAAATTCATATATAACTCTTCGGGGTTTGGTTTTCAATTGTTCTCAATTAAATTTCTTTTTGTTTCTCTATTTCTTTCATTAGTTTATCAAATGCTTCCGTGTACAATTTTTTATGATCCGCAGTTATTAACTGCTTTACCATAAGCGTAAGCTCCTTTTGAATATATTCATCGTTCTTCCCATAATTCCAAATCGGACGAATGCATTTTTCAAACATATCATCGAATGAAGAACACGGTATATAAATTCTTTTGACTCCTTCATGGTCGAGCCAAACGGAAGGCAGGTTATGGTATAGTTTGTAGGCAAATATATCAGACAATGAATGAAGGCTTATAACTGCAGTGCCGGGATCGTTAATGCCCGGGCTCAAAGCTTTTATGGCAACTTCTGCGAGCTGGATAAAACCGTAATCTGCGTTCCGGTCTATTGGCTGGCCTTTGAAAAAATCTGTTGCAGATAATAAGTCATGTTTGCATTCATCATCAACTAACCCCGTGCCATACACCTTCATAAATACAACTCCCTTTATTAAATACGTTGCCTGTTTATACAAAAAACAGATATAAAGATTTTTTTCACGAGCTATCTTCAGAAGCTTTTTTTCATTAAAGCCCTGGAAATAATTTGACTCAGCTGATCTTATCTCAACGAAAGGCATGCTGCTCCATGAAACGTTTTCTTCCCCTATGTCTTCAAATTTTTCTTTCATAGTGGCCATTGTTTGTTTTTGCACACGATGAATAACGGTTTCGTATTTTACCGTTTGCGTTACATAATCCAAAAAATAAATGAAAAGAAAAATATCGATAACTGTTAAAAGAATAAGCAGGTAGATACTTAATGCGGGTATATAAACACCGCTGTCAATATCGCGGATGGTGCTTAGCAAAAAAAGCGCATACACAATGGTACCTATATAAACCCCGAGAATTACCTGCTGAAAGCGATTCTCAATCATACTCGTCAGCACACGGTTGCTCATTTGTGAAGCGGCCTGATTCAACACTATCATTACCATTGAAAAACTAAAAACGGCAAGAGATATTATAGCGCCTGCGACAGTAGATATAATCGACCGCGCCGTACTTGCATCTTTAAGGCTCAGCCAGCTTAATCCTGTCTTCATGTGCTTCCCCCATGGAGAAAAATCAATCTTGAGCATGATCACGGAAAGCAGCAAAAAACCAATAGCAATAATGGCCGGGTAAAATGCAATGCTCTCAGTAATTTTATTATAATAAACTCTAAACCATTTGGTGAAATTCATATGTATAGTTGTAATTGATGTCTTTTTAGTAGGATAGTTGATATCAAAAAATAACTACTTAGCATCCTTAAGCCATAGTTTGTTCTTCTTCTCAATTCTGTCAAAAACATTCCAGTCAAAATAAGTCTATTTAATAGAACGAAAGTTGCTAATCAGCAGTCCCCAATAATGACAGCTAACGATTAAATTTACGCAATAAATTATCCAAACCTTGGTGTATCCACCTCATTCGCTGCGGATTTCCACATGTTTTAGTTGGTATATTTATAATAATTTATCAGCGATGATTGTATTTCACTAATGTTTATTACTAACGTGTGTATAAATCATTATAGTACTGTGTTGTCCACCGCGTTGTCCTTCAAACAAATAATTCTGCTGTTTCAATATTGTCAAAATAACTTTTGAAAGCAATCAAACCCATGGCAGAATTCAAACGCTATCAAATTCGCTTCAACACCTCATCTTTAATTTTATACAAATATTCTTTCGCGGATTCATATTCATTTGGTATTTCACCTTCCAATATTGCTTCCTCTATCCTGTGTTTTATTCTGCCGACTTCCCTTCCCGGCTCAAGCCCGCATATCTCCATGATCTCATCGCCTCTGACCGGCGACTGGAAGTTTCTCAGTTTATCTTTTTCCTGAACTTCCAAAATCTTTTTTTCGACTACCTCATAATTGGTCATAAACTTACTAACCTTGTCAGGGTTCTTTGATGTGATATCCGCCCTGCATAATTTCAACAGGTCTTCAAGTTCCTCACCTGCATCAGCAGCTAATCTCCTGATTGCCGAATCTGTTACTTCTTCATTGGCAAGCGGTATCGGACGCAGATGCATTCTGACAAGCTTCTCAACATATTCAAGTTTGTTCATCGGCAGCTTCATTCTTTGAAAAATTTTCTTCATCATTCTTGCTCCAAGTTCCTCGTGACCATGGAAAGTCCACCCTGTCCCTTCTACAAATTTTTTTGTCTTCGGCTTAGCTATATCATGAACCAGTGCTGCAAATCTCAGCCATACATCATCGGTCTTTTGTGAAATATTATCAACTACTATTAATGTATGGTAGAAAACATTTTTATGATGATAGTCTTTTCTTTGATCAACTCCTTCTAGCTGTGATATTTCAGGAAAAATTATATCCATCACTCCGGACCTATAAAGTAAATCCAATCCAACTGAAGGTTTTCTGCTCATTAATATTTGCAAAAACTCAATAGTAATTCTCTCCTGTGATACGACCTTGTCTTTATCCAGACGGTTTCGCATAACCTTAATTGCATCAAAGGTGTTGTCTTCAATCGAAAAATTTAATTTCGATGCAAATCTTATAGCTCTCATAATTCTAAGCGGATCGTCATCAAATGTCTTCAGCGGATCGAGCGGAGTCCGGATTATTTTTTTCTCAAGGTCATTTATTCCATTATGCAGATCTGTAATTTCTCCATAGTTATTTTTATTTAAGCCGGCTGCCAAAGCATTAATAGTAAAATCACGTCTTGAAAGATCTTCTTTGACGGAAGCAGATTCAATTTTTGGTTTCCGTGAATCCCTTTCATAACTTTCTTTTCTTGCAGATGCAAACTCGATTTTTGTTTCATCAATTGTAAGCAATGAAGTTTCGAAATTCTTATAGACAGCATCAAGCTCTTTACCAAATTTTTCTGCCACTAACTTTGCGAACTTTATACCGTTGCCGGAAACCATTATGTCAATATCCTTGTCTTCGATTCCGGTTATTAAATCGCGGACATAACCGCCGACTACATAAACTTTAAATTTATTTTCATCGGCAACCTTTCCAATAATTTTTAGAAAATTATTTTGCAGATCTACATTCATCAACCAACAATAATTGTTTCGATTGTAATATTTTTCTCGGTGTCAATTTCACTTGGGATATTTATTATATTGTATTTTCTAATTTGGTCATCTGTGATAGGGAATATGCAGGCAGAGCTGTTGAGAAAGGAAATTTTTTTTATAAAGCTAATTTCATTTATATGAGTATGACCGTACAGAACTAAATTCACATTATGCTTTTTAAAAAGCTTTAGAAGTTTCTTTTTTCCATAAAGTTTCATCTTCCAGTTAACGACTTTCAGCCATAAGGAATGAGCCGGATATTCTTCATTAAATTCAGGTTTGTTAAAATGATGATGAATCAATATCAGTTTAAATTTATCTTGTATCTCTTCTGAGGATAAAATATTTCTGAGCTTCTCGTAGTCATCATTGTTGATTCTTCCGTTTGAACCCTCCGGATTTTTATCTATTGACCATAAATCTATTGAATTTATTCCGATCAGAGTGACATTATCTATAATTTTTAAGTATGGAAATGAATTATTGCTTGGAAAAGTTTCTTTAAACGAATCAATGAATAAATCAATTTTATTTTCATAATTAACCTCACTGCAGCTTTTGATGAAGCGAAAAAAATCAACTCCCCGTATTGCTCCTCCGAATATGTCGTGGTTTCCGGGAACAACACTTAGTTTGCCCGAATCAAGTAAACCAAAATGAGAAAATATTTCCCTGACAAATAATAAATCCTGTTCATGAGGATTTTCTACAAGATCTCCTGTAAATACTATATGATCACATTCCCGCTCTTTAATATCATTAAGTAATTCAACTAATTTCCTTCCACGCTCGTCTTCATCTTTGAAGCTTATGTGGCTGTCCGATATGTGTGCAATTTTATACATAAGCAAAAGTTTATTAAGTTTGTAAAATTTGTAAAGTTTGTAAAGTTTGTAAAGTTTGTAAAGCATCTAAGAATTTTTACTCATAGTATTCATTTTATCATTTAATCATAGTTAAGTTTGTAAAAGTATTTTGTAAAGCATTTAAGTTTTTTTAATCATAGTATTCATTTTATCATTTAATCATAGTTAAGTTTGTAAAAGTATTTTGTAAAGCATCTAAGAATTTTTACTCATAGTATTCATTTTATCATTTAATCATAGTTAAGTTTGTAAAGTTTGTAAAGTTGATAACGTTGATAAAGTTAAAAAAATATGTAAAGTTTATAAAGTTTGTAGGATCGTTCTTTATCATAGTATTCATTTTATCATTTAATCATAGTCAAGTTTGTAAAATCTTTAATTGTAATTATAGAAATCCTTTAATCCTGGTTCAAGACTATTCTTACAATCTCATTTGCCACTTCAAGAGCCTGCAATCCGTCTTCCAGAGTCACGATGGGTTCGATATCATTTACAATAGCGTCGATGAATTTATTCAATTCATATTTCATTGAGTTGACTTCTTTGACCGGGGGTCTCTCATAAAATATTTTTATTTTGTTCTCGCCCTGCGAAAACTCAGTTAGTGCAATGCTGTCATCGTCACCGTCCGATTTCCCGTCGCTCATGCGAAACACCTCGGATGTATTCTGTAAAAAATCTATTGATATATAAGCTGCTTTTTGAAAGAGCCGCATCTTTCGCATTTTATTTTGAGAAATTCTTGAAGCTGTAATATTTGCGACACATCCGTTTTCAAATTTTATTCTCGCATTGGCAATATCAATCTTATCCGTAATGATTGCAACTCCGTTAGCATCTATGCTTTTTACTTTCGACTTTACAAGATTCAAAATTATATCGATGTCATGTATCATCAGATCCTGAATCACCGAAACATCCGTTCCTCGCGGATTGAACTGCGCCAGGCGGTGTGTCTCGATAAACATCGGTGACAGCTTATAATTGTCAAGGGCAAGTATCGCAGGATTAAATCTTTCAATATGACCGATTTGAATTTTTATTTTTTTATTCTTTGCAAGTTTGACTAATTTATTTGCTTCATCAGTAGTATCGGTTACCGGTTTCTCAATGAAAGTATTTATGTTTCTTGAAATACATTTAACTGCGATTTCATAATGAGTCGAAGTCGGTGTGACAATTATTGCTGTATTAATTTTTTCAATCAGCTCATCTGCAGAATTATTAATCTCAAAATTATTTTCTTTTGATACAGATTCATTCTTTTCTTTATCACAATCAAATACTCCTGTCAGTGCAATGTCATTTCTCTCCGAACAAATTTCTTTTAAAAGCTTTAGATGAATTTTACCAAGATGACCGAGTCCGATAATTCCGGCTTTTAGTTTTTCCATTATTATTTATTTAGTTGACGGTTCAGCATGTATTATCACATTTGTCAGCTTCGGATAATTTTCTTTCAGGTTTAAATAGATCTTGCTTTCAAGCACTGTAACAATGTCATGAACCTCATCGAACGAGTGAATATAATTGAAAAGGCAATTCATTGAAATTCTAATCTTTCCGTTTGTACTGATTACTTGTATGTCATTGCTTGAAATCACATCTTCACATTCTTCAAGAATATTTTTTACTTCTCTGACAATTTCGTTCGAGACCTTAGTGATGTCTCTTGTATCAAAAACTATTTCACTCGGCTCATCAATATGAATTTTCAAATGTGATATCACATCAATTTTTTTTTTGATTCTTTCTTCTATTTCAGTAATCATATTATGAGCTTTTGTCAGGTCGTTAGTATTATCAACTTCAATATGAAGCTCTGAATAAATTTCATTATCAATCTTATGAGAATAAATATCATGACACTTTAGTCCGAATTCATTTACAATCATTCTGATTTTATCATTAATTGTTTCGTCCTTTGTTTCGACAGGTTCGGAATGGATAACTACATCGGCATTCTCAATCACCTCATGGATTTTCTTTTCCACGCCGTCCATTATATCATGTACTTTTGAAAAAGGAACGAGACGGCTTATTAGAATAGTCATATCTATATATATCTTTGATCCCGAGCTTCTGATTCTGAAGCTTTGAATTCCCTCAACACCCTTTATTAAAAGAGTTTCATATTTTACTTTCTCATATAAACCGGCAGGAACACGGTCCATCAGGGAATCAATTGATTTCTTTGATAATTTATACCCGAGATAAATTATTACACCGGTTACAACTAATGCAGCAATCGTGTCGGCAATTTTGCTTATATCAAGATAAACTAAAATTAAACCGACTATAACAACACCCGAACTCAAAATATCAGAAGAAAAATGTAATGCATCTGCTTCGAGTGCATTTGATTTGGTTTCACCGGCAACTCTCTTAAGTATTCTTGCGCGGTAAAAATCTATTATCATGGAAATTATCAATGCTGCAAAAATCCAGATACTGACTTTGACTTCGGTATCTTTGTCAATAAACAGCCTGTTGATAGCTTCATAAATTATATAAGCCGAAGTAATGAATAGTACAAACACCTGAAACAAGGCTGAAAAATTTTCGACTTTTTCATGTCCGTAATTATGATCTTCATCGGGAGGGCGTGATGAATACTTTATAGAAAGGATTGTTACTAAGCAAACAAATATATCTATAGCCGAATTAAAAACTTCAGACAGCACACCGAGACTCCCGCTGAAATATGCCGCAATTAATTTTATGATTGTAATTATTACCGCTGCATACAGGGAATGTGTCGCTACTTTGATTTTCTTTTGTTCTATATTTTCCGTAGTGCCGTTCAATCTTTTTAGTGTTTTTTAAAAATATGATCTAACTCATGTTGACTGTTCTTTAATCATAAAGAAAAAGATTGCCACGAATTTCACGAATTTACACAAATTAATCCAAAGAGTATTCCAAATCCCAAATTGCAAAAATTCCAAATCCGATCTACCAAATTCCAAATCGAAAAATCTAAAATCTAAAATTATCTTTAATTCTCTGCGTAAGAAAGACTCCTACCATTGTTATGCTTGCTCCAATGATAAAAAAATAAGATAAATTTTCATTTAATAATAACCAAGAAAAAATAATAGTAATGACCGGAGAGGTGTTGGTTAATGTAGTCAGCGTACTTGTGTTGATGACTTTCGCAGAATAATTGTAAAGGAAATAACTTCCGAAAGCGACTAAAAAAGTCAGATGAATATATCCGAGAATAACAAGCCCGTTGACCTTTTCAAAATTCAGATTTTTCACATCAAATAAAAAAATCGGAATGTAGAGAGTTATCCCGATTATAAATGAAACCGTTAAAGTCTTTAATGCTCCGTATTTAAAAATCATTTTCTGACTCAATGCCAGATACACCGACCATGATGCAACTGCAAAAAAAAGCAAAGTATCGCCGAGTAAATAATTAACTCCTGTGACTTTTGGCGAGGCAATATTTTCATAGAAAATTATCAGTATGCCGATTATAGTTAAAGAGATTGTTAATAATTTTCTTAGATTGAACTCTTCGTTCTTCAGCTTAATTGATATTAGGTAAATGATTAACGGAGTGCAGGCATAAAGAACTCCCGAATGTGATGCGACAGACATCTTTATTCCTTCAAGAAAACAAAATTGATTAACCGGAATTACTAACAACCCTAAAATGAAAAAAAGTAAATAATCTTTTCTATCTATTTTAAAGTTCTGTTTTCTAAGCTTGAAAACAATAAGAAGTAAAATTACCACAACCCCGAATCTCAGAAATGCTAGCGAAAGGGGTGAGATTGCATTTACAACATACTTAGCTGCAATTGGAGTAAACGCTGCTGTAAAAGTTAAAAAAAATACCAATAAGAATTTCTTCATTTGCCTTCTACAGACATTTCAGTTTTAAGATTACCTTAATTTAAAAAAAGGAAAATCTGTTACTCGGTTGGTTTAGTATCTTTCTTCTTCGAAAGAGATGCCTTTATTTTCGCCTTCTTAATCTTTGCTTTTTTTCTGTGCTTTAAGACCGCTTTTTGTTTTGGTTTGTTCATATAGTTTTATGTTTTATTTATTTCCCTTTACTCTTCTTCATTGTGTCCTTTATCAAGTCTAATAAATTTTTATCACTGATTGGAATTCATTAGTTATATCTCAAGATTAATATTTTATTTCGTTTAATATATGGAAAAAAGTAAAGTGTACATCAAGCAATTGTAATGCTTTCATCAAGATAAACATCCTGAATTGTGTTCAGTAAATCCACACCGTCTTTCATTGTCTTCTGAAATGCTTTTCTTCCGGATATCAAACCCATTCCACCTGCGCGTTTATTTATCACTGCTGTCTTTACTGCTTCGAGCATGTCGGAATCTCCTTTGCCTGTAGATGCTCCGCCGGAATTTATCAAGCCGCATCTTCCCATATAACAATTCGCTACCTGGTATCTCGTTAAATCAATAGGGTTATCGGTCGAGAGTTTATCATATACATCTTTATGTGTCTTTCCGAATTTCAATGCGTTGTATCCTCCGTTATTCTCAGGAAGTTTCTGTTTAATTATATCGGCTTCTATCGTAACGCCAAGATGATTTGCCTGACCTGTTAAATCTGCTGACATATGGTAATCTTTATCACCCTTGATATTAAAAGCAGAGTTCCTGAGGTAACACCACAATATAGTAACTAAACCAAGCTCGTGAGCATAAGCAAATGCATCCGATACTTCCTGAATCTGCCTTCCCGATTCATCCGATCCGAAATATATCGTAGCACCTACTGCAACAGCTCCCATGTCAAATGCCTGGTCAATATTTCCGAAAACAATCTGATCGTATTTATTCGGGTAAGATAAAAATTCATTGTGGTTTATTTTCATTATGAAAGGGATTTTGTGTGAATACTTTCTTGCAACCGAACCAAGTACACCAAGCGTCGAAGCAACAGCATTGCATCCTCCTTCGATTGCAAGCTTCACGATATTTTCCGGATCAAAATAAATCGGATTCGGAGAAAATGAAGCTCCCGCGGAATGTTCAATTCCCTGATCGACCGGAAGTATCGATACATAACCTGTTTCCTTCAATCTTCCTGCATTATAAATTGTCTGCATATTCCTCAAAACATTTGGTGTCCTGTCGCTCGCTGTCCATACTCTTTCAATAAAATCTTTCCCGGGTAGGTGAAGAATTTCTTTTGAAATAGTTTTGCTTTCGTAAGTTAAAAGTGATTCGTTATCCTTTCCCAGAATAGATTTAATTTTGTCAATCATATTTGTTTATTAATATTAATTTAATTTTGAAATACTGATTTTGATTTTTTCTGTGTCATTATTTTTGACAAAATATTCCTTTTCAAAATCCAGGTTCACACTCCTTATAAATCCTAATGCAGCGTTCTTACCGTCATAATTTATTGCACTCGATATGAAACCTGTTTCTTTTTCATCCAGATATATTTTATCATCTTTGTTCAGTAACTTTTCGGATGCGATCTTCACCATTTGTTTTGGTCTTTTACCTTGTGAGTCAAGTCTTGCTATAACTTCTTGCCCGATATAACATCCTTTCACAAAAGAAATATATTTATCCAGTCCGCATTCCATGGGATTAATGTTATCATTAAGTTCATTTTCTCCTTCAGTCAAACCTGCACCGATTCTAAAGTATTCATATTCTTCACAGCTTTGAGAAGTCAAATCTTTTAATATCTCTTTAAATTTTTCCAAACTGCTTTCTTTGCATATAATATTTAATGAGTCAAATTTGAAATCATCAATGAATAAAAATTCATCTTGTTCTAATTTATAAACTTTATTCTTTTCTGCATCTATTCCGAATAAATTTTTTGCAGTTTGAAATAAGTCATTACCGGTTAAAATAATATTAAAAAATTTATCAGCAGCACTTTCGAGCACCACATCATCTACAATAATATATTTATCGAGATGAGCTATTATTTTATTCTGAAACTTATCTGAAGCAAGTATAAACTGTTGGTCCGGAAAGTTTAGGATATTAATTAAGTCAACTATTCTTCCCTTATCTGTTGTGAGAACAGTCTTACGAAATTCATCTGCCGGGAATTTTCTGAGGTCGTTTGAGGACATTCTGTTTATGAAATCAATCAGATCTTTTCCTGAAGCCTTGAGCAATCCAATGTTCTTAATGAAAAATTTATTCGTCAATAGTTAAAATTGATTACTTTTGTCATTCCCGAGTGCTGAGACAGTCTCAAAACTAATAAAACATTTTACGACAAAGACTCAAAGATTATATTTCAAAACATTTTCTTTGTGTCTTCGTGACTTTGTGGCAAAAAAAATGTTTAAGACAACTCAAGATTCCGCCTTCGTAAAATACCGACGTAAGTGTTTTTAATGAAACTCCCCGCCGCAAGCAGCGGGGTATCTTAATTTCTAGAATTATATATTCTTTCGCCGCAAGCGGCGGGGAATTAAACCCTAAGCGATTAAAAATATTTTACTACAATTATATAAATACTTAAGGAAACTGTTGTCAAAGTCAAAAACGCAATCAATCCAAATAGAAGGTAATCCAGAAAAGAATTTTTCTGATTAATTGTAGGAGCGTCCCTGTCTTCAGGGAAATGCGGATGACTTTGCTGTTCGTAATTCTGTCCCATCAGGATTTTTACAAATATAAAGATTTTAGAGTTGAGATTAAATGTAATTGGAATTTTTGATTTTTGATTCACTGGACACGAGAAAAATTGAACACTGATAACGCGGATTGAGCGGAAAAATAACGGATTTGCGAATTTGTTATAAGATATGTTCATAATGAACTTAATTATAATTATAAATTAGAAGTTTGATCTTTTTACAATTTCTAATAATGATCAGCGAGTATCAGTAAAATCAGCCTGCCTTGCCGTCAGGCAGGTGTTCTCCGTTTTCAAAAAATCATCGTTTACAGAGTTTTGATTTTAAATTTATAATATAAATTTTTAAGATGGTTTGATTCCTGCAGCCAATTGATTCGGACTCCTGTAATTCTTTTTCAAGTTTCATTTTACAGGTGAGATTAAAACAAGGAATTATTAAATTAACATCAAAAGTTGAAAACTTGACCTTAACTTCCCCGATGGAAATACATAATTTTTCTACAATTTATTCTAAAATTATTTAAAATAAACATTATCAAAGAAGAGCAGCCAAAAAAAGTAGCAACACCGAGATTAGAAAAGACTTCAAAGAATCTTAGCTCCATCCGGAGCATCGCCCTGGATATAATAATTTTTATAGTGATCTTCGTAATCGGTTTACTAATTTATAAAGAAATAAATAAAGAAACTGTTATAATTGAGACATTCCAGGTTCCAATGGATCTGGAAAAACAGAATATTACCGGTCAGGCGATTGTCAATAAATTAATCGACCAGATTGAAATAATTAAAACAAACGCAGATACGGCATACAAAAAGCTTGACGTAAAACCTACCAATTATGACTCACAGCTTGAGATTGTAATTCCCGGTTCTGGGATCTCTCTTAAATCTTTATTGCAGAATGTAAAAAATTTTCTCGGAAAAAATCAGACTCGCATTTCAGGTGAAGTTGTAATGAACGGCAAAAAACTTGATCTGACAATCCGGGTATACGGTGAGCCATCTAAAACTTTTACAGGAGAACTGGGTGACATTGACGAAATAATGAAAGATGCTGCGCAATACATTTTACAATATACCCAGCCGTATTTGCTGGCATATTATTTATACTATTATTATGAAAAGAAAAATAAAGATGCCGCGACTGATATGATTCAATATGCTCTTACACATTCACCAAAAGAGGATGATGCAATGGCTTATACGCTTGAAGGATTTATTCTGTATGATGAAAACAGGTTTGATGAAGCTATAAAGCAGTTTAAGAAGGCAATCGAAATAGACCCGAAGAATGTTGATGCACATAATAACTGGGCTTATATTTTGAATGAACAGAAAAAATCCGACAGTGCGATTGCTTTATATAAAAAATCTATAGAGATTGACCCTAATTATTTTTATACATATCACTATTGGGGAATTGCGCTGGCTGATCAAGGGAAATATGATGATGCTTTCGCGATGTTTGATAAAACTATTAAGCTCGACCCGCGCTACGTAGATGTATATCAAGATTACGGAAATACTTTGTTAAAATTAAAAAAATATGACGAAGCAATTGAAATGTTCGATAAGGCAATTGATATTGAACCAAAATCCGCATTGAATTATATTTTCCAAGGAAATGCTTTCTTTG
This sequence comes from Bacteroidota bacterium, assembly GCA_030855105.1. Taxonomy (GTDB): domain Bacteria; phylum Bacteroidota; class Ignavibacteria; order Tepidaquicellales; family Tepidaquicellaceae; genus JAGPCH01. The sequence continues at coordinate 21,762 of JALYRX010000015.1, forward strand.
AACAAAAAAAATATTCAGAAGCCGAGGCGTCTTATAAAAATGCAACAGAGCTGGACTCGAATAATGCTGGAGCATTTGCAGGGCTGGGCAATTCCCTATTAGAACAAAAAAAATTTCCCGCAGCTGTTAATGCTTATAGAAAAGTTATTCAAATTAATCCTTCCGATATCCAATCTCACAGGAAACTGGCTTTATCACTCGAACAGCAGAATAAAACCAATGAAGCTGTATTAGTATATAAAAAATTGATATTATTAGCTCCGGAAGATTCTACTTTTTTTGCGGAGAAAATATTAGGGCTGGAAAGTCCATAGATTCCTTAGACTTGAAAATAAATATTTCTATATGAGATTTATACATGCAAAGGAATGGTAGATATTCAAATTATTTATCTTCGGCTTTAATAGCCGAACAAAAATTTTTCTAAACAAAAACCTGATTTCAAAACACAAGATAAGTCCAGGTTAATTGATCATAAATTTTTCTTTGAATCGTTTTGGACAGGATGTGTACAGATTTTGCATATGAAACATAATCAGAATTGAATGTAAGAATGCAATTAATTATTTTGTGTTTCAAAAATAGGTATTAAATATTGTAAATCGTCTGATTATCTTAATCTTTATTGTTCCACCAAAAAATCTAGTTTTACAAATTCATAAATCAAATTAAATAAAACCTTAACTAAAAGTAGAAAAAATGAAAAAACTATTCACGTCAATGGCTTTAATTTTAATTTTGGTAATAACGTCTAATGCAAGATCACAATCGATTGGTCTCGGCTTAGAAGCGGGAATTAATATTGCAAATTCAAAGATTACTCCTAAACTATCCACGAGTCCTGATTCAAGAACAGGATTAATTGTTGGTGGAGTAATTGATATTGGTATCAATCGTAACATTTCGATTGTTTCAGGAATCAGGTATGTTATGAAAGGCGCTAAAGTTACAAGTGGTGGAACAACTGAAACCGGAAAATTAGATTACCTGGAATTTCCTGTTTTATTTAAGTATAAATTTCCTCTTACAGAAGTTAATCCTTATATTATTCTTGGACCTACTTTAGGAATCAATCTTTCTGCCGAGGTTGAGACCGACAATGGTCAAACTACAACAACAGAGGATTTTAAAGAAAATATTGAGTCCTCGGATTTCGGTTTACTTTTTGGAGCAGGGCTTGATTTCAGAGTAGGCACGATGACAAATCTCTTTTTTCAGACAGCCTATTCTCTTGGTCTGACAGATATTAATAAGATAGCTAATTCAACCGTAGAAATCAAAAATTATGGTATTCAAATAACAGGCGGAGTAAAATTTAATCTCAAATAATAAGTCAGATTATTGTTGGTTTAATTTGTTTAAACCGGTTGGAAATTTTATTCCTTCCGGTTTTTTTTATTTTAAATTCCCTTTAATACAAAATTCAATATCCTTATATTACATGTTTGAAATTTATAAATAACACCTAAACAACTTAATGGCTAAAAAACAACATCAGACTGAAGAAAAATTAATGACGTTTTATTATAGGGCAGTTGATTTTTTTGAAAAAAATAAGAAACATGTTTATACCGCGCTTACAATTTTGTTGATATCAATTGCAGGAATTATACTTCTTGTTAACAAAAAGAAGGCAAATAACGAAATAGCGGGAGTCGAGCTTCAGAAAGTTAATCCTCTTTATACTTCCGGAAATTTTCAACAGGCAATTAACGGGGATACCCTTGGAGTTTCGAAAGGGCTAAAGTATATAGTTGATGAGTATGGTTCGACTGAAAACGGAGAGATGGCAAAAATAATGCTTGCAAATTCTTATAATGCCTTAAGAGATTTTGATAATGCAGAAAAATATTATAAAGATTATTCCGGTAATAATAAAATTTTAAAGACAGCTGCAGCTGGCGGTATTGCAACGATATCTGAGGCGAAAAATAATTTTTCAGAAGCAGCCAAACAATTCGAGAAGGCTGCAGAAATGGACAGCGATAATCCATTCATTGATCAGTATTTATTTTATGCCGGAAAGAATTATTACAAAGCCGGTGATTTTGCAAGTGCAAAAAAATTATTCGACAAGCTGAAGATAGATTTTCCAAAATCAAAATATAATCAGGAATCAGAAAGATATAAAGCTTCAATAATTACTAATTAGTATTTACTAATTAATAATTAGTAAATTAGTTAGTAATTAGTAATTAGTAATTAAAATAAAATGAGTTTAAAAAACAAGATCAACGAAGATTTAAATTCTGCGTTAAAAGCAAAAGACAATACCCGTGTTGATACACTAAGGTCAATTCGCGCCGAGATTTTAAAAATGGATAAGTCGGGGATGAACCGTGAAATGAATGAAGATGAGGAAGTTCAGCTCCTGAGCAAGCAGGCAAAGATGCGTAAAGAATCAATTGAAATGTTTGCCAATGCAGGAAGACAGGACTTAGTTGACAAAGAAAAATCCCAGCTTGATATTATCAGCGAATATCTTCCAAAACAAATGTCTTCTGAGGAAGCGGAAGTTGTAATTTCAAAAATAGTTTCTGACTTAGGTGCGACATCGCAGAAAGATTTTGGGAAAATCATGGGTGAAGTTATGAAACAGCTCAAAGGAAAAATCGACGGTAAAGTCATTCAGGAGATTTTAAAAAGTAAACTTACGGATAACTAATTTCACTTTATTTTAGCTCTGCAATAGCCTCACTTCTTATGAGATAAGTTTTGAATACTCTCGATATAATAATATTAATAATTATCTTAATTCCGGCTCTGCTTGGATTAAAAAACGGAATGCTCCGGAGCATATTTTCTTTGGCAGGAATAATTGCCGGGCTTTTTCTTGCTACCCGATACAATGAAAAACTTACAGATATCTTTGGATTTATAAAAATTGAACCGAAGCTTTTAAGTTTAATTTCTTTTATCGGAATAATCGTCTTTGTTTATTTTATTGCAGTTTATATAGCCCGTAAGATTTCAGGATTAAATGCAGCTACAAAAACCATTGATAAAATATTAGGTGTCGGACTGGGAATTTTCAAAGGCCTGATATTAGCAAGCATATTTCTTCTGATAACAACAAATACACTTAATCTTTTTAACAAAGAAGATGTAAGTAATTCAAAATTTTATTCAAGCATAATAAATGTAGCTCCGGATGTTTATAATTATATCAAACAGCTCTTTCCGAATGCAAAAGATTTTTATGATGAGTTTAATCATTTATCATTTACGTCATTAAAATAATAAATGCAAATACAGGAAACAAAAAATAAATTAGAATTCGAAAAAATTATAAGCAGGTTAAAGCATTACACCTACTCCGACCTTGGAAAAGAAAAATGCGAAGAGATTGATTTTTATATTGATAAAGCCATTCTCGAGACCGAACTCGATAAGATCGTCCAGATGAAGGAGATTTTAAATTCATCCGGTGACCTTCCTCTGGACGGCTTGCGGGATATCCGGAATTCAATTAACAAAATGAAAATTGAAGGTTACTTTATTACACCGGAAGAGTTTCTTCGAATACTTGAGTTCCTGAGAGTTTCAAGAAAAATTAACAGACTTATTTCAGATATTACAAAAAATGAGGAAAGTGATTATGATCTTATTTTCGGACTGACTAAAAATTTATTTTATGATAAAATATTAGAGCACAATATTGAGATAACTGTAGATGAAAACGGAGAAGTAAAAGATACTGCCTCATCGGCATTGAATAAAATCAGGAAACAGATCAGTATTCAATCCGAAAGATTAAGGAAATCTCTCGCGAATATCTTAAAGAGAGTTTCTGAAAAAGAATATTCACAGGAGGATATTGTAACGCAGAGAGACGGAAGATTTGTAATACCGGTGAAAGTGGAAAACAAAAGAGATGTACCGGGGATTATCCATAGTTCTTCCGGCAGCGGCGCAACTGTTTTTATCGAGCCGACAGAAACTATAAATTTAAATAACGAAATTACAGAACTTCATTTTGAAGAGAAAAGAGAAATTGAAAAAATTCTCCGTGAGCTTGCTCTGCAGCTTTCGGCGCATCTGGATGAAATAAGAATTAATATTGACATTCTTTCGGAAGTAGATTTTGTTCAGGCAAAGGCGAGATATTCTATTGAAACTATTTCGTCGAAACCTCAGATAAGTAATTCCAAACTTAATTTAATAAATACATTTCATCCTATTCTCCTTCAGACTCATAAAAGAAGCGAAGTCGTTCCGTTAAATCTTTTACTTGGGGATGAATTCAACACACTTGTTATTTCAGGTCCGAATGCAGGTGGAAAGACAGTAGTGTTAAAAACTGTCGGACTCATTCAAATGATGCTGCAGTCCGGCATTTTAATTCCGTCAAACTCCGAAAGCGAATTCAGATTATTCAAAAATATTTTTATCAGCATAGGAGATGAGCAGTCTCTTGAAAATGATTTAAGCACCTTCAGCTCGCATTTAAAATCTATTAAAGAAATAATTGACAATGCTGATGAAGATTCGCTGATATTGATTGATGAAATAGCAAGCGGGACTGATCCGGTTCTTGGAAGCGCATTGTCTGCATCTATTTTAAAAAATTTATCCGGCAAAAAAGCATTAACAATCGTAACTACTCATAATAGTGAATTGAAAGAGTTTGCTTATAATACTGAACAAATTGAAAACGCATCGCTTGAATTTAATGTAGAAACTTTATCGCCAAATTTTAATTTTATTACCGGTATTCCCGGACAAAGCTTTACATTTGAAATTGCAAAGAAGTATGATTTTCCTGAAACCATTTTAAGTGAAGCCAATCTTTATTTAGATGAAAACGAAAGCAGGCTTGAAGACCTTCTAAAGGATTTGAATGAATCAAAGCAAAAGTATAATTCACTTAAAAATAAATTTGATATAGAAAATTCACGTCTTGTCGGATTAACAAACTTATATGAACAGAAAACAAAAGAGCTTAATAAAAATGAAAGAGAAATAAGATATAAAGCAAAGCTTGAAGCTGAACAAATTATCAAAGATGCTAATAAATTAATAGAAAAAACTATTAAAGAAATTCGGGAAGATAAGCTTACACCAAAAGAAATAAAAACTGAATTTCAAAAAAAAGCTGCTGAGATTACCAAATTTGAAAATGTTGAAGACGACATTATTATTGCAAGCGGTGATGTTAAAGCCGGTGATTATGCCAGAATTAAAGGCACAAACTCTTCGGGAGAAGTAATGGAAATCAACAGCGGGATTGCTTCTGTAAACATGAACGGATTGGTTTTAAAAACAAATATTTCGGATCTTGAGAAGATAAGCAGGAAGGAATATTCGAATGAATTTTCCCGGGAATTTTCAAATGAGTCTTCAGTTGAAATCAGCACCGGTACAGTAGAATTTAATTTAGATTTACGCGGTAAGTATTCTCATGAAATAAGTGACACGCTTGAAAAATTTATTCTTCAGTCAAAGCAAAACGGCTTAACGGAAGTAAGTATAATCCACGGCAAAGGCAGCGGAAAATTACGCGAAGAAGTCAGAAAACAATTGAAGCACATTCATGATGTCAAATCATTTCGTGCGGGCAACTGGAACGAAGGAGATGCAGGAGTGACAATAGTCGAATTATGAAAAAAATAGTTGTCTGCGGTGCCGGAATCGGCGGAATGGTTAGCGCCATTTATCTTGCAAGTAAAGGATATGAAGTAGAAATCTTTGAAAAAAATCTAAAACCCGGCGGCAAGATGAATGAATTTCATAAAGAAGGGTTCCGGTTTGATACCGGTCCTTCTTTAATTACGATGCCGTATATACTGGAAAAATTTTTTAATGATATAAATAGAAATATCAATGCTTATGTAGACTTAATTGAATTAGAAAGTTCCTGCAAGTATTTTTGGAGTGACGGAACTGTTTTTAATTCATATTCTAATGAAGACAAACTGAGGAAAGAACTTAGTGAAGTATTCGGAGAAACAGAAGAGGTAAATTACTTCAGGTATCTTAAGTATGGAAAATTATTTTACGAACTTTCCAAAGAAAATTTTTTGAACAATGATTTTAAGATAAGAAATTATATCTCGAAGGAAGGATTAAAAAACTTTACAAAATTTATATCCGGAAGATCAGTCAATGACGTATCAAATAAGTTTTTTAAAGACAAGAGACTTAAGCAGTTAATGGACAGATACGCAACATACAACGGCTCGTCGCCTTATCTTGCACCGCAGTTCTTTTCAATAATTCCTTATGTCGAAAATGAATTCGGTGCCTGGTATATAAAAACAGGGATTTATAAACTTGCTAAGGCTCTCGAAATACTTTGCAATGAGTTTAATGTACCAATCAATTACGGATATGAATTAACCGATATTGAAACCGGAGACAAGAAAAATATTTCCAAATTAATTTTTAAAACAAGCGATAGCGATAACTTCCAAAAAGAAAATTTTGATTGTTTGATATCAAATTTTACAAATAACAAAAAATTAGTCAGTGATAATTATTTTGAAAACGATGATTGGTCATGCTCCGGTTTTGTTATGTGTTTGGGCATAACTAAAGAATATAAGGAGTTATCACATCATAATATTTTGTTTTCCAATAACTATGAAATGGAATTCATTAATATTTTTGAAAAGAAAATCCCGGCAGATGATATGACTATTTACATTTGCATTACAAAAAAGAATGAGACTGAAGATGCACCCGACGGATGTCATAACTGGTTCATTCTTGTAAATGCACCGCACCTGACTAAGAATTTTGAATGGACCGAGGAAAATAAAGCCAAGTACTGTGATATGATAATTGATAAAATAGATAGTTTCACTTATTTATTCGAGGACAGTATAAAAAATCATATAAAATTTTGTGAGATATTTACTCCGAATGATTTTCTCACTAATTATAATTCAGAGTTCGGTTCTATTTACGGATTATCTTCAAATTCGTTATATACATTGATGAAAAGGCCAAGAAATACTTCAAAGAAATTTACTAATTTGTTTTTTGTGGGAGGAAACACTCATCCGGGAGGCGGAATACCGCTGTGCTTTCTTTCGGGTAAGATCGTTTCTAAGTTGGTTGATAAAGTTTGAGTGTGTTGAGTGTGTTGAGTGTGTTGAGTAGATTTAATTTACGGATGAACTTTACAAACATTGACTATGATTAAATGATTTCTCAGCAGCGTCCAAAACGTTTTTCTTATTTTAAATATTCTAATTAAACTTTCGAAAATTCAAATAAATAGAACTCAAAAATTATGAACCTCGCGAACCCTCCCCAACGGGGGAGGGCAGGGTGGGGTTGAAAAATTGCTAATTACAAAATGTATTTAAATATTTTATTAATCATAGTTAATAATTTTTTATTTTTATGAAAATGTTTTGGGCGGTAATGATGATTACGATGACTTTACAAACTTTACAAACTTTACAAACCAATGAGCAAAATTTTAATTGTTGATGACGAGCAGAGTATAATAGATAGTATAGCCATGGTTCTGGAAACGGATGGTTACGACATTGACGGATCTCTTGACGGAAAAAGTGCGATTAATAAAGTCATGAATATCGAATATGATGTTATTCTCCTCGATATAAAGATGCCAAGAATGGATGGTATAGAGGTACTCGAAAAAATTATGGAGATAAATAAAAACTTAGTTGTAATAATGATCTCCGGACACGGAACTATAGAAACAGCGGTTGAGGCGACTAAGAAGGGAGCATATAATTTTTTGCAAAAACCGCTTCCTGACTTATATGAGTTAAAGCTTACAATAAAAAATGCAATCGAATATAAAAGATCAAAGGACGAATTGAGAAGAGTAAAAGCGGAATTTTTTGAATCGAATAAGATTGTCGGCGGAAGCAGTAAGATAAAAAATGCTTTGGAGCTTGTAAAAAAATTTTCAAAATTGAATTCTAATGTTTTAATCACCGGCGAAAGCGGGACAGGCAAAGAGCTGATTGCCAGGCAAATTCATATTGAATCGGACCGGGAAAATAAACCGTTTATAGAAATAAACAGTGCTAATCTCACCGAAGATAAAATAGACAATGAGCTGTTTGGAATGATTGAAAATGGAAACTTTACCCGAGGCAAATTTGAGCAGGCAGACGGAGGAACCATTTTTCTCGATGAGATTTCCAATCTGTCATCTGAAATTCAATCGAAGCTTCTTAATGTAATTGAAACAAATAAAATAAACAAAGTGGCCAGTAACATTGACATTCATCTTGACGTCAGGTTTATTTTTGCAACTAATAAAAATTTAATTGAAGAAGTGGAAGCAAAAAATTTGCGTGAAGATTTTTATCACCGGATAAACGTTCTGCAGATAAACCTTCCATCGCTTCGTGAAAGATCCGAAGACATATTCGAGCTTGTGGATTATTTTTCCGAAAAACTTTGTCTTGAAAATAACATTCCCAAAAAGAGATTCAGCAATAACGCAAAAAATCTATTGCTTAGTTTCCGATGGCCCGGAAATGTCCGGGAATTAAAAAATTTAATTGAAAGACTGATCATTACTGTAGATAAAGAAGTAATTGATTATGATGATATAGAACTGACGGGCTCAAAACAATCCAAAGAATACAGCGACCTGTTTAATAAGAATATGTCATTAAATGATTTTCAAAATGAATCTGAAAAAATTTTCCTTCTTAAGATGCTTAATGACTATAAGTATAATATCTCACAAACAGCCGATGCACTTCATATACAAAGAAGTCATTTGTATAAGCTTATGACAAAGTACGATATTCCTACACCAAGCAAGATAAAGTAATTACTTAACATTTTTCTGTCTGAATACCTCATACAAAAAAACTCCTGTCGAGACCGAGACATTCAGAGAACCAAGCTTTCCCGTCATAGGAATTCGGACAAGTATATCACACTGATCTTTAAGATTCTTTCTCATCCCTAATCCTTCGCTTCCGATTATTAATGCTATTGGGATTTTGAAATCGGTTTCATAAATAATTTTTTTTGCCTGCATATCGGTGCCTGCAATCCAGTAGCCGTTGTTCTTTAAAAATAAAATTGAATTCGACAAGTTAGTCTCTTTTGCAATGCTTATATAATTAACTGCGCCGGAGGAAGTCTTTATAACCGTGTGATTTATTTCCGCAGAGTTGTGGCGGGGAATTACTATTCCATCTGCTCCGAGACAAACAGCCGAGCGAATTATAGCGCCGAGATTATGCGGGTCGGTAATCTGATCGAGAAGTAAAATCAGAGGGTTAGTAATTTTTTTATTCTCTTCGACTATATCGCGCAATGTTTTATATTCAAAATCTTTTATAAATCCCAAAACGCCCTGGGAGATGCCTTCTTCTTTAGTTTTATTGTCGAAATAGTTTTTAAAGTCGTAATAATTTAAATAAACTATTGTAATATTTTTTTCCTCCGCCTGTTTTACTATTTCCTTTAGCTTGTTATCCGGTTTAACTTTTTTTAATAAAATTACTTTGTTTAAATCTTTCGGATTGGATTTTATTATTTCAAGAACAGGGTTTCTTCCGATTACCAGCATTTATTTTTAAAATTAATTTATTATAGTTTTCAAATTGAGTATTTTAATATAAAGAATATAATTTTTATTTAATTTGTAAAAACCTAAGCATAATTATTGAACGAACGTCTCATTGACATTTACAACAGATACTCAGGCAAGTTTAAAGAAATTGAATTAAAGGATGGCTCATTATATATAGTCTCGACCCCGATTGGAAACCTTGAAGATATTTCATTTCGGGCAATACATATTTTAAAGAATGTGGATTTGATTGCTTCCGAAGATACGAGGATAACAAATTTCCTGCTTCAGCAATATGATATTAAAACTAAAACAATAAGTTATTATTCCCAGGTTGAAGTAAGTAAGGTTGATTATTTAATCAGTGAAATGGCAGCAGGCAAATCAATTGCATTGGTCTGCGATGCAGGAACTCCGTGCATTTCGGATCCCGGAAATATTTTAGTTGCGAAGTGTGTCGAGAATAACATTGAGATCTTTTCAATTCCCGGATCCGGTGCACTTATTCATTCATTGGTTTTATCAGGATTTTCGACAAAGAAATTTTACTTCCAGGGTTTTCTTCCTCAAAAAAAAGGAAGGCAGAGCTTGCTTAAAGCGCTGTCACAAATAAAAATGCCGGTAATTATATATGAATCTCCATTTAGAATTTACCGCACTATGAAAGATATACTTGAGATTTTCGGGAATAAAGAAATTTCAATATCAAGAGAGCTTACAAAAAAATTCGAGCAAACTATAAGAGGTAAGGTAAAATTAGTTTTGAATCAAAATATTAAAACCAAAGGCGAGTTTGTGATAATAATAAACAATAACTAAATTTCTTAATGGAAAATTTTAACGACAAAGTAAGAGTAAGATTTGCACCTTCACCGACAGGGTTTGTTCACATTGGATCCCTGCGTACTGCACTGTTCAATTATTTGTTTGCCAGGCATCATAACGGAAAAAATATTCTGCGGATAGAAGACACTGACCAAACAAGGAAAGTTGAAGGAGCCGTTGACAATTTAATAAGCAATCTTGGACTGCTTGGAATTGAGTTTGATGAAGGTCCTGAGACGATCGGAAATTTTGGTCCGTACTATCAATCACAAAGACTGGAAATTTACAAAAAGTATTGTTATGAACTTGTCAGCAAAGACGCGGCATATTATGCATTTGATACACCGGAAGAACTGGACGAGATGAGAAAACTCCAGCAGCTGGAAGGCAGACAAACAATGTATGACAGACGCGCAAGGGATTTGAGTGAGGATGAAGTCAGGGAAAATTTAAAAAACGGAAAGGCGCATGTAATAAGATTGAAAGTACCTCTCAATGAAGAAATAAAATTCGATGATTTGATAAAGGGAACAATAAAAATTGAAACTAATATTATTGATGATCAGATACTTTTAAAGTCAGACGGTTTTCCCACGTATCATCTTGCAAACGTTGTAGATGATCATCTGATGAAAATCACACACATAATTCGCGGTGAAGAATGGGTTACATCTGTTCCGAAACATATTATAATTTACCGGGCACTGAACTGGGATATTCCCAGGATGGCGCACGTTCCGCTTATACTTAACAAGGATAAATCGAAGCTTAGTAAAAGGCAAGGCGATGTAGCAGTTGAAGACTATTTAAGGAAAGGATATCTGAAAGAAGCATTAATAAATTTTATTGCGCTGCTTGGATGGAACCCGGGTGAAGGAGAAGAGCAGGAATTTTTTAGTATGGATGAATTGATAAAAAGGTTTTCATTGGAAAAGGTTCAGTCATCGGGCGCGGTCTTTAACATTGACAAATTAAACTGGATGAATAATGCATACATAAAAAATTATGAGATAGATAAGCTAACGGAACTTGCACTTCCCTATTTTGAAAATACCGGAATTGATGTTTCCGATATTCCAAAAGTAAAAAAAATATTATCTGCAATAAGAGTTTATTTAAACAAACTTGATGAAATTCCGGGACAGGTTAAAATATTCACGCAGGATGAAGTTGAATTGGAGAATGAAAATCTAAAAGAAATTCTGACTTCACAAACAAGCAGAAAAGTTTTTGAAACTTTGATAAACAAACTGGATTCGATTAATGAAATTAATCCGGATAACTATAAGCAAGCTATGTCAGATATTCAGAAAGAAACAGGTGCAAAAGGTAAATTACTTTTTAAACCTGTACGAATTGCATTAACGGGAAGCGAGAATGGTCCTGAATTGCCGGCTATTGCCGAGATTTTAGGTAAAGATAAGGTATCTAAATTTTTAAAAAGATGGATCTAACATTTACCAATATGCCGCCGGATATTAAATTCCGGCAGCATTAAAATTTATCTGATTTTCTTTTTATGTCTGTTTTTTCTTAATCTTTTTTTTCTCTTATGTGTTGCCATCTTATGTCTTTTTCTTTTTTTACCACAAGGCATTTATTGTATTTCCTTTCTATAAATTATTTTAAAAAAAATTTACTTAACTTTTGAAAGAGTTTCCTGAACAACCCTTTTAAATTCTTTTGACACTTTAAACATTGGTATAAATCTTTTTCCTAAAGAAATTTTTTCGCCTGTTTTAGGATTACGGGCAATTCTCGGATGTTTAATATTATTTTTGAATGTTCCAAAACCTCTTATTTCGACTGACTCATTCCTTCGTAAGGAATCTATTATGCACCTCATAAATCCTTCAACTACAATCTCCGTTTCTTTCTTACTTAAGCCGGTTGCTTCGGATATAGCAGCTGCAATCTGAGCTCTTGTCATTTCAATTTTTAATTTTGCTTAAAATTAATATTCAAATTTGTATTGTAAGAGAGGCTGATTAATAAATTCACTTTTCAGTTCTTCTTTAATTGATTTAATTTCATTGTTGGAAAAACCATCCAGAATTCTTTCGACAAGAGAAAGTCTCTCGCGTTCTTTTACAATCGCCGGCTCACCCTCTATTTCTGACATCCTCGCTGCTATTCTTAAAGCATCCTCATATGTTCCCAGAGAATCTACCAAACCGATTTCTTTGCCCTGTCTTCCTGTAAAAACTCTGCCGGTTGCATACTCCTTTAATTTTTCTTTATCTATTTTTCTTTCTTTTTCAACTACTTCAAGAAATTGATCAAAGGAATCATCGACAATACTTTGAAAATATTCTTTATCTTTTTCATTAATCTCTCTTAACGGATTTCCTGCATCCTTAAGCTCTCCGCTTTTAATTATCGTTTGGCTTACGCCGATTTTTTCAGCAAGATCTTTAAAGTTCATAAGGTTGATTATGACTCCAATGCTTCCTACAAGCGAACCCGGATCCGCAACAATAATGCTTCCTCCGCAGGCAGCATAATATCCTCCGCTTGCGCCCAAAGAACTTATCGAAACAATTACCGGCTTTCCGGCATCCCGGGTATTTTTTATTATTTCATAAATTTCCTGTGAAGCTGCTACTCCGCCTCCGGGTGTATTCACCCGAAGTATAATTCCCTTGATTGATTTATCTTCACCGTATTTTTTAAATTGTCTGACAATTGATTCTGAAGATAAAATTGTATAATCCAGATCAACGACTGCTACCTTACCGCTGCCCTTTCCGCTTTGTTCATAGTACCTGTCTGAAGTTGATATAGATTTAGCAAGGAATAAAAAGCTTATTCCTACAAACAACAGTACAATTAGAATAAGAGAAATAAATATTCCCCAAAACCATCGTCCGGAATTGTAATTTGTTGTCTGTGGGTTATTTGGGTTCATTAATTTATTTACTGCCTTTTAATTGTTCTTTCTTATTCAGAGCATCCTGAGCTTTATCAGTCATTCCCAGGTTAGCATAAACAGTGACGATAAGTTCATACATCTGTAACTGAATGTCTTTATTTTTCAGGTTGACTGTCAAAGGTTCCAGATAGGTTAATGCCTCTGTATATTTTTCTTTATAATTACTGTTCTCATCTTTATTTCTCAAATCTTCACCTAATTTTGCAAGTGCTAATCCTGTATTGTATGCAGAAGTTTCATAATACGGATCATCTTTCGGTAATGTCGAGATGGATTGAATCTTCTTAAAAGTTGTTATTGCTGCTGGATAATTTTTTGTCTGCATCATTGAGAGACCCGATTCAAAGAGAATTTTTGCAACTTTCATGGCTGCTTGAGGGGAGTTAGTCTTTGAAGCAATATCGTTTAAGATTTCCAAAGCCTTTTCATTTTGTCCCAAAGCTAAATATGTTTCGCCGATTGCGCTCATAGATTTTAAGCTGTCAGGAAAAATTGCAGACGAAGCCTCAAATGAATACAGAGCATTTTCATAAAATGTCTTTGCACCGGCCTTATCTTTCTTTTCTTCAGCATCAATTCCATTTTTAAAATCTTTAGCTCCGGCATTAAACTTTTCAATCCATAGAAATTTAATTTTTTCCGCAAAGTTATTGGAAATAGATAAACTCTTTTTAAAAGAACTTTGAGCTTCGGAGTTTTTTCCCAATTCAATCTGAGAATAACCTAACATATACCAGCCTTCGTCATCTTTAGGATCAATAGCCAAACCTTTTTTCAATTCGCTCTCTGCTTTCAGATAATCCTGCTGCCCAAAAGCAAGCTTGCCCGTAGTTGATTCCGCTGATGAACATCCTAAATAATAAATTGAACATGTTGTAATTAAAACGGTGAGTAACAGAAAATAAACTCCTTTATATAAACTCATTTTTAGATTCTCCTAATATTTGTTAATTTATTTTATTTGGGTTAAATATAAGCATAATAAGACATTTATTCAATTTAACAATTTTAATAATTAACCCCGGGGATGAAAAGTCTTATGAACTTCTATAAGATAATCTTTATCAATGTGAGTATATATCTGAGTAGTTGAAATATCCGAGTGACCAAGCATTTCCTGTATAACCCTGATATCTGCACCTCCCTGTAAAAGATGAGTAGCGAATGAATGCCTTAATGTATGCGGATGGACGTTCTTTTTTATTCCGGCATTTAGGCAATGCTTCTTCAAAATATTCAAAATTCCCATTCGGGATAATTTACCTCCGCGGAAATTCAGAAAAAGATAATTATCCGATTTTTTCTTTTTTAACAAGCTTCTGCTTTTATTTATATATTCCGTGATAAATTTTAATGCTGTTTTCCCGATCGGAACAATTCTTTCTTTTGAACCTTTACCAAATACACGAATGAATTCTTCATCAAAAAAAACATTTGATATCTCAAGATTAATTGCCTCACTTACTCTAAGACCGCTTGCATACATTGTTTCAAGCAAAGCTTTATCCCTTAACCCGAGTTTATTTTCTATATCCGGTTTTGAAAGAATGCTGTCTGCTTCTTCAATTGACAATACTTCCGGAAGGACTCTCGAACTCCTGGGAGTTTCCAGATTTTCTGCCGGATTGAATGCAATTATTTTTTCAGACTCAATATATTTAAAAAAAGATTTAAGAGATGAAATGGTTCTTGAAATAGATTTGCTTGAATATTTTTTATCTAGTTTTGTTCCTGAACTGTAAAGAAATTTTAAAAAATCATTTACGGAATCTCCTGAAATTTTTTTTAATGTCGAAATTAATTTTTCATTTTCGATATACGATAAAAATTTATCAAGGTCTGAAGTGTAAGATGAAATTGTATTTTCAGAAAGAGATTTTTCGGTTCTCAGGTAATTTATGTATAATTTTTTATTAAGCTCAAATTCATCTGCCATATCTTAATAATATTAAGCTGATTTCTCTTTATCCAATTTTAAACCGATTTGCGTATTTCGGTAACTAATTCCAGCTGGTTCTTATCGGGATATTTGAGCCTGTGATGATGAATTCCCAAAAGAGTCACAAGGAAACTTTCTGTAATTTTTGTTAAGTCTTTCAAAGTAAGATCACATTCATCGAGCTCACCTTCCATAAATCTGTTTCTGATAACTTCTTTGATTTTACTTTCAAGACGCTGCGGAGTCGGGTCTTCAATCGTCCTCGTACTCGCTTCGATTGCATCTGCCAGCATTACAATTCCTGTTTCCTTTGTTTGCGGCTTAGGTCCCGGGTAGCGGTAAATGTAATCTATAACTTCTTCTTTACTTGCGTTTTTTGCTTTGTCATAAAAGTATGATACAAGTGTTGTCCCGTGATGCATCGGGATAAAATCGATTATTTCCTGTGGTAGTTTATGCTTTCTTGCAAGATCCATTCCGTCTTTAACATGAGAGATAATTATCTTGGTGCTAATACTTGGATTAAGATCATTATGCTTATTGTTCTGATCCAGCTGATTTTCAATAAAATATTGAGGCTTCAGCAGCTTCCCGATATCGTGATAATAACACCCTACCCTTGCAAGAGTTTGATTTGCTCCGATTGATTCGGCAGAGGCTTCGGAAAGATTTCCCATTATAATACTGTGATGAAAAGTACCGGGAGCCTTTGAAGACAGTTCTTTTAGTAACGGATGATTAAAATCCGAGAGCTCAAGCAAAGTCAAATCCGTGGTCACTTTAAAAACCCTTTCATAAAATATTAAAAGTCCGTAAGCAATAATCGGCGACATTACAGCATTTATTCCACCGAATAACAGTTTCATCCATATCTTTTGTGTGTCTTCTATACGGACAAAATTTATAGCAACTATTGAAAAACTATAACCGATTAAGATAAAGAAAAATGATCGGAAAATTTGCGACCTGTTTTTGATGTCCCTTTCACTGAAAATTGCAAGGACGGATCCGCAGAAAGAAATAAAAGCAATCGAATAGTCACCGCCGCGGATTGCCGCAACAAGAAAACAAATAACTGTAACCGTATAAAATGACAGTCTCGAATCAAAAATTATTGTTAACAAGATAGAAGCAACCGGCACAAATATAAGAAGCTCTACAGGAGCACTAACATCAATTTTCAAACTTGTATAAGCTAAGAATCCTATAATTAAAATCAGTGACGAGATAATAATTAATTTAAGATTGTCATTATATATAACCGGTCTTATGTAAAATAGAAAAAGCCCGAGGATGATTATCAATATTATTATTGTAAACAATTTTCCAATCTGCTGCGAAAGCAGATCCTGAACCCCAATTCTTTCTAACCTTACTTTCTTGTAAGAATCAAGCTTCATTTTTGTGAACCTGTTGACAGGATCGTGCTTGCTTATTATCCGTTCATTTTCTTTTACAATGCCTATCGTCCGCGGGATTTGCTCAATTCTGTTTTGTATCTCAAGATTTGTCAGATCGTTATCGAATAATAAATTTTCCTTTATAAAATGATCTGAAATCTTATCAGAAGCCGATATCAATAATGAATCTTTTATTGATTCACGATATCCGGTTTTCAAAATCTCCAGAATTTCTTTTTTATCGGAGACATTTGAAACGTCTACAACTTCCTGAAGTTTATTGTTTTCTTTTTTAACTGAAATTTTTTTGGATAAAATTTTAGATTTATCAAAATTAACTATTTCATTTTTGGATTCGGCTGAAATTGCCTGCGATAGGATAAAAATAAAATCGTTAAACGAGATGTTTAGCTTACTTTCGGGCTCACTCTTATATATCTGATAAATTTTTTCCCATTCAGGAAAAGTTAATTTAACTCCAAGGCGGTCTTTATATGTATCAAGAATTTCAGAATTAATATATCCCTCTTTATTTTTTTCTAATTCGGATGCTTTCGATAAAATTTCATTAGTCTGTCCCGAAAATTTATTAAGACTGTCATTTATATTATCGTTTACATTAACTTTATCAAATACTATTGCCATATTCTTTATAGCATCCTGTTTTTCCTGCTCATATTCTTTTTCATCTTTATAAACCGGAAAAGAAAATGGAGCTATCAAATCCTCGGATGACCATATCGCTCCTACCTCGTAATATGATTCTATTTTTTCATAGCTCGGAAACATTAAAAAAAGTACTGCAGTCACAAATAAAGCAATAAGAAGTTTTACAAAATTGCTGCTTTTAAAATCCAGTTTTGTAAGATTATTATGGATGTCTTTAAATTTTTTTTTATAAGAATCTGCCATTAATAAAATGTAAATAAAAAAGAGTAGTTTGGTTATATAACTACTCTTTTATCATAAAAATTAATTTTTTAAAAAAAATCAGACTTCGTATTTGGTAAAATAGCTGACTTTATTATCTTTTATAAAATTATCAAAAAGTCTTTGAGTCAGCTCCATAGTCTCATCGCTCTGGTTATCTTCAATGGCTTCGAATTCTTCTTCATTTTCACAAATATACATCTCGGTAAAATTATTTTGGCTTTTCTTGTTTTCATAGACCGAATAGTTGCTGCTTGATGTTTCTGTTATGCTTCTCCTCAACTCATTGATTGTACTTAAGTAGTCTTCTCTTTTGTCAGGATGAATGTTGTAGTTAATTTCAAAAATGATTTTTGACATATTATTTTTTAATTTCAATTAATGCAAATATAAAAACACGAATATCCAAAAAAAAGATAAAGTTTAATCTTTTATTATTTACTTAAGTGGACCGCTTGTAACTTTAAATTTATTTTTTTGCCACGAATTACACAAATTTCCACGAATTATGTCTAATTATTATAAAAAAAATTTGCGTGAATTTGTGTTAATTCGTGAAATTCGTGGCGGAAATAAATGTTTTGAGAACGAAGCGGTCAACTTAAGTTATTTATTAACTCAAGTTGACCGCTATAACTGTTAAGTCTTATTTGTGCCACGAATTTTGCGATTGAAAGAATACAGTTGATTTAAATTTTTTAATAAAATTTGGTGATTGGTGGCACAATTAACAATTTGTACTTTGAGACGGTCAACTTGAGTTATTAATATGTTATTCCCGGACTGGATTTCAAAATAAGCGGGAACAAGATGAAACATATTTCAGTTATGTTTTTTAAATTTTAATTAAAGAATGAAGTATATTTTATACATTTTTGCTTACCTTGGTTTTTCCCTTTATTCAAATTATTCTTCCGGCTCTGTACCTGACACTAAAGTTTTAGACGGACTCAATGATGTTTACAATCTGAAATTTGATGGAGCCGAAAATAAATTCCGCCAGCTTCAAAAATCCGATCCGAATGATATAAAAGGTTATTTTTATGAATCACTTTTGTATTTCTATAGAGCTTTGCCTTCACGTGATGAAATTTTTTTTGAAAAGTATTTAAAACTATCCGATAATGTGATCGAGAAGGCGGAAAAAAATCTGGACAAAAATGAAAATGATTTTGATGCACTGTATTACAAAGGACTATCCCACAGCTACAGGTCATTACTGATGTTAAGCCTGAACAAGAGCTTGCTGCAGGCTGCTTCCAATGGAAATGAGGGCTACCGGATTTTAACTTCTTTAATTGAAAAAAAACCTGACTATTACGATGCATATATGGGTTTAGGTCTTTATAAAATTGCAATCGGATTTGTGCCGGAAAAATTTCAATGGCTTCTTTCACTCATAGGATTTAACGGAAACATCAAAGAAGGAGTAAAGCTTCTCCGGACATCAATGCAGTATGGAGATTATACAAAAACTGATTCAAAAGTTTTTCTGTCAATTTTTTCTTTGAAGGAAAGAGAAGATAGCGATATACTTGCATTGGATTTATCAAAGGAACTTACGCAAGAATATCCCGGAAGTGCAGTGTTCAAAATTTTTTATTCGAGTTTGTTAATTCAATATGGATTCACTGATGAAGCCATTGCTACTGCCAATGAAGCACTGGATGAGAATAATAATTCTTTTCAGGTGGATATAAAAAAAGCAGCTAATGCAGTTCTCGGTACAGCTTACTTCAGATTGAATAATTTTCCGAAAACGGTTTTATATCTGGAAGAATTTATGAAGTATGTTAATAATGAAGACAGGTATAATTTATATTTGTTTACTCTCGGTATTTCATATGAAATCAACGGAGACAGGGTTAAGGCTTTAGAAAAATACAAAAGCGCGAGAAATGATTTTATTAACGAGCGCGACGGAGAACTCGATAAATTCTTTTACCGTCTTGCTCAGGAAAAAATTAAAACTCCCGTAAGTGAATTCGAAATTAATTTAGTAAAAGGTATAAATTTAAGAGAGTCAAATAAAATAGAGGATGCAATAAAAACTTATGTCCGGGTTCAAGACACCCAAATTTCTGGTAATTCTTTTTCCGATGATAAACTGATTCAGCTGTATTTCAACTTAGGTATGGCATTTACTTACAATAAAGATTTCATAAAGGCTGAAGAATGTTTTAAAAAATGTATCAGCTTAAATCCAAAATCCGAGACCTGGCTTCTTCCCCATTCATATTTTGAGCTTGGCAAAATTTACAATATCCGGGGCGATAAAAAACAATCGGAAGAAATGTTTGAAAACATTTTCAACTATGATGATTTTGACTTCGAGTCATTTCTTGAAATGCGTTTGGTCAATTATAAAAATAAATAAATCTACTCAAGTATTTTTTCTAAAGATTCCATCTTTCCCAAGCCATTTCAAGTTTAAATCTAAAATTATTAAAAGATGGAATCTTTCGGTCAACGCAAAGTAAGTCATGTTATTATTTTTTCTTATCTGAAACTTGAAATGCCTCTGACGTTACAATCGAAACTTTTTCCGCATCCTTTATAAGATACTTAAACGAAAGGTCTTCATCTATATCTTCCCAATGAACTCCGTATCTTGACGGATCCAATTCGTAATTTTCTCTTTGCTTTTTTGTTGCGTGAAAAAGCTTCTTGAGATAACCTGACGGAGTTAGCTTTATCCTGTAAATGTTTTCATCAAGTTTGAAATACATATAACCTTCCAAGAAACTGATTTCGACTTCATCAAAAAATCTGCCGCTCGGCTTAATCATTCCCTTTGTTTCAGCGATTAGTTTATCTATTAATTCCAGCTCTTTCTCTCTTGTCAATTTCATAACTTAAAATATTTTTCCCATTTTTCTAGAATAAAATGATAATTTTCATTTACAATTTCTAAAACTTCGGAAATATCTTTATTATTCATATTATATGAGTTCGAATGGATTATTTCTTTAGAACTTTGAAGTAAAAAAAATTTACCATTCTTTTCTCCTTTCCGGCAATGAATATGAGGTCGTTCCTTACCATCGGTTGCATAAAAATGCATCTTCCAACCATTTCGTCTTAATATCTCAGGCATTCTTTTCTCAACAAATTAATTATTATCTACTGTGCCTAAATTAAAAATTCTTAAACCAAATAAAAATTCTGAAATTGAAACAACAATTAATAATTTCCGTTAATGATCTATATTAAAATAAAAAATGCTAAGAATAATTTTATTAATTTAAAACATAACAAACATGAAAAATTTAAACACATTTATTTTTTCGTTAGCAGTAACAATTATATTGTTAACGTCAATTAACTCACCTGCACAGGAAGTAAAAGGTAATGGGAATGTTGTAAAGGAAACTAGAACTGTTCCGGCATTCGATAAGATAGAGGTAAATGGCGTAATGAATGTTTTCCTCAATCAATCTAGCGCGGAATCTATTGTTGTGGAGGCAGACAAAAATCTTCAGCCGTATATAGAAACAAAAGTACAAGATAATAAACTTATTATCGGAACCAAAGAAGATGTTGAGATAGAAGAATCAACGAAGCTTAATGTTTATGTAAATCTTAAGAACCTAACGAAGCTTGAAATGAATGGTGTCGGAAATGTTGAATCTCAGAATCAGTTAAAGTTAAGTAATCTGACAATTGAAAATAATGGAGTAGGGAATTTAAAATTGAATCTCGATTGTGAAAAACTTAAAGCTGATTTCAATTCAGTCGGCTCTGTAACATTATCCGGTAAAGCAGGAAATGCTTCGATTGATCATAACGGAGTCGGGAATGTAAAAGCTTTTGGCTTAGACGCAGATATTTTAAGAATCCAGAATAATGCTGTCGGAAATTCTGAAGTCACCTGTAATAATGAAATTTATATAGACTTAAACGGTATCGGAAATGTTTCATATAAAGGAAATGCAGTCGTCAAAGCATTAAATGAAAACGGGATAGGAAAAGTTAAGAAGATGTAAATTATTCCGAATTTGTTTTTATAATATTAATTAAAAAATAGAATCATATTTAGGTTTTCTCCTTTTTACTTTTTTTAATCAAGGACTCTATACTTCCCCATTTATTAAATTTATTATTAACCCATATTAAATAAAGATTGGAAACTATATAACCGGAAACAACAATAAAAGATGTATGTATAATGCTTAAAGTTTTAAAAAATATATTTTTCTTTACTACATTAACAAATTTGACAAGATTTGAGATGACTAGCAATAATGTTAAACAAAGATATATCACAAAATAAATTTCGGGTAAATACAAAAGAATAAGTATAAATGGAATTGCTAAAATTACAACGAGGATGAAAAAAGCTAATAGTTCGAGGAAAAAATGAATCCATGATGTTCGCCTTGATTTGAAAAAAATTGACTTCCCTATTTTTAATTGTCTGCAGAAATCTTCATTATAAATTTCACAATATTCTTTTACTTTTTTGAAATTCCATTCGGTAGGTAAATAAGCATTAGGCTCAGGAAGAAATGCTGTTGTCAAACAATTACCTGTCATACAATAACCACTATACATTAAAGAAAATGCTTCTACTTCTGTGAATGAATCAAGATCTGTTCTGAGGCTGGAAAGTAATCTTTGAACTTCTTTATTAATTTTATAATCGGTGACTTCATTTCTATCCATTTTTATCATTCCTGATTTCGGTATAATGGTCGGTCTTTCTAAACCTTCCCTAAGATGCAAAAGTATTTTATTATCAATTTTTTCCTCCTTACTTTTCTGAATTAAATCTACGAATTCAAATCCCTGGTTTCTTATTCGGTTCATAAGAATTGAATTTGTCCTTTTTGTTACACCGACCGGATCATTTCTAAGATTATTCATAAAATCAAGCTGACCTGAAGCATCACTAACAATCACATGTGAGCATCCTTCATAAATGATTGGACTTATTCCTTGATTATCATAAACGCCACCATCTACAAGTAACGGAGTAATCTCGTCATACAATTCCGTCAATGCCAATGGTGTAAATAACGCTGGGACACAAGCAGAAGCAGCAACAGCAGTACCAAGAGGAAATTCAATATATTTTTTGCTTTCTCCTTTGAGTACTTCTTCGGTAAACTCAAATGCCTTAAATAAAACATTTTTATTATATGGATTTAATTTATTATTTTCTTTATCATCTTTTTTTGGTTTGGATTTCAATTCGCCCACGACATATGGATTTGATTCAATATTATTTCCTTCTTCTTCTCTTACTTTAGATTCCCATTCGCCCATGTCTTCGGCTGTAAACTGCCAGTTTCTTCCGGAGTTAAGAGTAGTTGCATTTAGTATCAGCATCGGAACTTTGTTTTTTCTTTTTAAATTGTATTTTCTAATGTCTTCTTTAATCGGATCTTCGAAAGGATTAATAATCAGCTCCCTCAAACTGAGCTTTCTATCATTATTCTTGTCATTATCAAAACGAAAACGATTATAAAAATGCTGATCATACAAGTCTGCCATCCTATCGCTTCTTGAATATTTATTTCCTATAATCATTTTAGAGTTACTTCTTAAACTGCTGAATGCCTGAACTCTGATATTGGTCTGAACTTTTTCAAAAAATTCAATTTCAATTTTTTTAATAATTTCTATATAGTCTTCATGTTTAATCCTGTTGTCAGCATTTGTTTGTAATAGCTCTTTGAGAAAAAGATAATAATACGCACCAATAATAGAACCTCCCGAGACACAAGAAATAACTTCTACATTTTTCAAAATATTATTTTCAGCCAGTTTTGCAAGTACTCCAATGTGAAACAAAGAGGCTCTGAATCCGCCCCCTGAAAGTGCAAGCCCTAGTTTTTTTCTTTTACTTTCTGCCATAAAAAAAATATATTTTTACAAAATTAATTAAAAATATGAGATTACAAGAAGATTAAATGTTTGAGCGGAGAATTAAATTTCTTTAAGTAATTAACCTTTTTTCACCGAGAATTTCCCGTCTTATCGAATGAATATATTTTCAGAAATAAAATTTCCTAATACTTAGCTAAAATTTCTTTTACCTTTGTTAATGCCTTGTCAATTTTACCTTGAGGAACATTCTTTGTTTCATAATTGATCACGAATTTCCCATCTTCAGCTATGATATCAAGATCAACCGTTGCTTCGATAAAAACAATTTTTTTGCTTCCTTCTAATTTGAATCCATCTGTAATTTTACTGACATGCAAATCATATTCTTTGATAAGATCGGAAGAATCTATTTTTAATTTATCGAGTGAATTCAATAATTCTTTTTTGGTCTTTCTCGGTTTGTTAATGGTAGTTGTCATGATGTTTTTTATTTTTTTACAAAGTAAGTAATATCATTTCGGATTTCAAGAAAGTAATTTGATTTTCTGAGATAAAAAACACATCCGTCCAATACTATCAACAGAATAAAAAGAATTCGCCAATCATTTCGTCTTAAAATCTCGGGCATTACCTGATCAATTTAAAAGCTTTACAAAACTAAGTAATATGATATGAGATACAATAATGTAGTTTGATTATCTTAAAAAAAATAGCAGGTCCACTCTCGAAATAATATATTAAATGTTAAATCTTACCATTGAGACAGACAACTCAATTTTTTGTGCTGCGAAGGAAATGGAATAAGTTTCTTTGACAACTTTGATTTTTCTCAAATGCTTCAAAATTTATATTTAATGTCCAATTGCTAATGAGTATATTTGCATCTTATGAAAATCAGTTTAAACTGGCTTAAAGACTATCTAACGAAGTTGGACATTGAATCCATGGATACTCTAACAAAGAAGATGGTATCCATAGGTTTGGATATTGAAGGAATCGAAGATGAAGGAAAGGTTTTCGAAAAATTTGTCATTGGTGAAGTTATCGAAAAAGAAAAACATCCGAATGCCGATAAGCTGAGTCTGTGTAAAGTAAATGTAGGTGACAAAATTCTTAGTATTGTTTGCGGTGCACCAAACGTTGGTAAAGGTCAAAAAGTATGTGTAGCTTTGGAGAAAGCAATTATTCCAAACGGTAATTTTGAGATTAAAAAGTCGAAAATCCGCGGCGAGCTTTCCGAAGGTATGATCTGCTCGGAGAAAGAGCTTAACATCTCGGAAAATCACGAAGGAATTTTGGTTTTAAACGGAGAAGCAACGACGGGTCAAAGCTTTGCTGAATATATGAATGTGAATGATGTAGTTTTTGATATAGGCATTACTCCAAACAGAGGTGATTTATTTTCACACTTCGGCGTCGGGAGAGAAGTCGGAGCGATTTATGATAAAAAAATTTCATTTCCCGAAATTAAAATAATAGAATCGAAAATTCCCACAAACGAATTAATTAAAATCAGAATAGACAATCCTTTATGTAAACGTTTTACAGTCAGAGTAATCAAAAATGTACAAATTAAAGAATCTCCTCAATGGTTAAGGAAAAGATTAACGTCAATCGGCTTAAAACCGAAGAATAATATCGTAGACATTACAAATTTTGTAATGTTCGAAACCGGTCAGCCGCTTCACGCTTTTGATTATGATAAGATACGGGGCAAAGAAATAATAGTGAAAACCGCTAAAGAAGGAGACAAGTTTGTTACACTTGATTCAAAAGAAAGAAAGTTGAATTCAGAGTCGCTAATGATTTGTGACGGTGAAGTATATTCCGGTATAGCCGGTATAATGGGCGGAAAGCATTCTGAAATTTCGGAGGAAACAAAAAATATTTTTTTAGAAGCAGCATATTTCGATCCGGTATCAATAAGAATGAATTCCAAGCGTCTGGGTCTGCAGACAGATGCATCCCAGAGGTTCGAAAGAGGAGTTGACATCAATATGGTTGAATATGCTTCGCTGCGTGCTACTCAATTAATTCAGGAGCTTGCCGGCGGTGAAGTTTCAAAAGATCTATATGATGTTTACCCTGAAAAATTTAACAAAATTGAAATAGGATTAAGAGCAGAGAAAGCTAACGAAGTAATAGGCATTGAGATCAATGAAGATAACATTATAAAATTATTAGAGAAGATTGAAATAATGTTTTTACGAAAAGAAAATGATAAATTAATTTTCGAAATCCCGGAATTCAGAAGGCTGGATCTGGAAAGGGAGATTGATTTGATTGAAGAAGTTGCAAGAATTTACGGATACAATAATATCGAAGGCAGTATAAATTTCAATATAAATGTGCAGAACTCATCTAACTATGAAAATTCAAACGTGAAAATTGTAAAAGAGATAACGGATCATTTTATAGGGCGGGGATTTAATCAGATACTTACAAATTCTCTTATTGAAGAAAAGAAAGCAAAAGTTTTTTCTGAAAATATTGTTAAATTAAAAAATTCAATTTCAATAGGGATGGATTCGATGCGTCCTAATTTAATTTCAGGAATGCTGAAAGCAATAAGCAATAATTTTAATAATTCCGGGAAGGACATTTCATTAAAACTATTTGAAATCGGGAGAACTTTCTTTGACGAAGGTAAAATGTTCAAAGAAGAAAACAGTTTAATCATTGGTTTATCCGGAAAAATGGACTCACTGCTGATTTACGGGGAAGACAAGGAAATTGATATATTCTATATAAAGGGGGAAGTTGAAATGTTTTTGTCTAAATTGAATCTTGAAAATTTAGCATTATTTTGTTATAATGACAAACATTTAAATTCAAACATAATAGATATTCTGTTAGATGACAAATCAATCGGTAATATTTATAAGATTGACAGTTCTTTAAAAAAGGATTTTGAGATAGATTCTGAAGTTTATATTGCCGAATTTAATTTGGATTTGCTGTTTTCCAAAGCGGCAATGGTAAAGTTTTACAAGGAAATTTCGAAGTTTCCATCTGTAAAACGTGACATTGCATTAGTGGTTGATAAAAAAACTTCATATTATGAGGTAAGAAATTTAATCAATAAAAGCGGCGGAGATTTATTAAGGAAAGTAATTCTTTTTGACCAATACGAAGATGAAAAGCTTGGTGAAGATAAAAAGAGTCTGGCATTCAGCATGGAATTTTCTTCAAATGAAAAAACATTGACTGATGATGAAACCGATAGAGCGATTAAAAATATTACCCTTAGCCTGGAAACAAATTTAGGGGCAACACTGAGAAAATGAAATGACAGGGTTTACATAAATGAAACAATAATTAATGAGTCACAAAGCAAGCGAAATAAATAAAGATTTTTTTAAGGATCAGAAAAACCTGGCGAGGATTTCAATAGACGATCTTTTATCAAAAGTTAAACTTTTAATTTCAAAACTTAAAGACTTAAAAAATGAAAATGTTCTATTAAAGGAGAACATCAAAAACTTAAACTTAAAAATATCGGAGCTAAAATTACAGCATACCAAAATCAATACGGAATTAATAAATAAAGATAAAGAAATTTCGGATTTAAAAAACTTGGTTTTAAATTCGACAGATAACAAAATATCCGTAAAGGATAAAGATAACGTAAAATCACGAATACAGGAATTAATTACAAGAATAGATACGCATCTGGAGCAAAACGACCGCAGTGAAAAATACTAAGATCCGAAAAATGTTTGACTTTTTAAAATTTTCAAATTCACAAGTTATATAACGATCATCTATTGAACTGTTAAAAAATGAATCAAAGAGATATCCGGGTTAAAATTTTCAACAGTGAGTACAATCTGCAGGGTGAAAATGCGGAAAAAGTAGAAAGAATTTCCGACTATGTAGACGGGATAATGAACCGCATTAACAATGAATCACCTAATCAGTCGGAAGAAACAATAGCTGTGGTTTCGGCACTTAATGTAGCCGAAGAATATTTCAAAGAAAAAGATTTGAAGATTGATTTGGAAAAAGATTTTACAAGCCTTTTGAATGAATTCGAAACGAAGGTGAAGTCTATATCCGAACTGATTGATGAAAATTTGTGAATTGAATTTAACTTTTGTTCTTTAAATAATAAGTCTAGGTTAATAAAAACCGCACAGACAATAGTCAAACATTATAAAAAACCAACAGGTTTAGCTATATTGGGAGGAAAGCTCAGTATTAATGTTGATTACAGGCCTCATCCTGACTTGTCAGGAATTTACTGAAGCTGAATAAGCATCGAATAGTAATCAGAGGAAGCAAAAGACATTCTGGCACCCCCCACCGTTATATAGGAAAGGTTTTTTTATACCTTTGCGCTATTTTACGCGTCTGATGCGGTTTTTTTTATTAAAAAAATAAAAGAAAACTTTCACCACAGATACAGAGTAAAATTTTATTTAATTAAATTTCAAATTGATCATTAGAAATTTAAATAAGTTATAACTACAAAGCAAACAAAGATCACCGTCTAAATGCTTTCGGGGGTATAAAATTTTTTTGCAATTATTTTTTGAAACCGCTGTGAATTGGGGTAAAAAACATAGTAAATGCAAAAAAATTTTAAAATCAAAAATTAAATAATCATTTATACGGAGGAATAAAAATTATGGATTTAGAATTATACATTTTGCTGCCTGTGCTGGTAACACTTTGTTTATTGACGTTTTTTCTGGGATGGTATTTAAATTCACGTGCGAATAAAATTAAAATTGAAGGTTCGGAAACCGTTGCAAAGAGAATTATTAACGATGCTGAAAATAAATCCAAAGAAAGGATCGAAACTTCTGAAAAAAGAGCTAAAGAAATTATGACCGATGCTGAAAAAGCATCGCAAAATCTTAAGAAGGAAAAACTTCTTGAAGTAAAAGACGAATTTTACAGGAGAAAACAGAAATTTGATGAAGATGTAAAAGAAAGAGAAAAAGTTGTAATCGATGATGAGAAAAAGATAAAGATTGAAAAAGAGTTAATTGATAAGACAAAGTCGGATCTAAGAATTGCGGAACAAAAACTCTCCCGGCTTGAAGAAGATTTTGATCAGAAAATAAAGGAAGCATCTCATAAAACCGGAGAGGCTGAAAAATTAATTTCCCAGTATTCGGAAATCGTTGAAGAGCAAAAAGGAAAACTTCACAGGATTTCCGGCTTAACTGAAGAAGAAGCTAAAAAAATTCTTTTTGAAAGTCTTATCAATGATGCAAAGCTTGAAGCTGCACAGAAGATTCAGGATGTAAGGGAAGAAACAAAACAAGATTGTAACAGGATTTCAAAAAATATTATCATACAGGCAATTCAAAGAACTGCCTCAGATCATTCCGTCGAGACTACAGTCAGCGTATTGCAGATAAACTCTGATGAATTAAAAGGAAGAATCATCGGTAAGGAAGGAAGAAATATCCGGGCATTCGAAGCAGTAACAGGTGTTGATATTATAGTAGATGATACTCCGGAAGCAATTATTATTTCGGGCTTTGATCCGTTTAGGAGAGAAGTCGCGAGGGTTGCGATGGAACGATTAATTGCAGACGGAAGAATACATCCTTCAAGGATCGAAGAAGTCGTTGAAAAAGTTCAGAAAGAATTAGTTGAAGAATTAATTCGCGTCGGAGAAAATACATTGATCGAGATGGGTATTCAGGGAGTTCACAGGGACATTATTACATTAATCGGGAGAATGAAATTCCGTTCGAGCTATGGACAAAATGTTTTGAATCACTCGATAGAAGTTGGACATCTTGCAGGAATATTAGCCGCTGAACTTGGACTTGACGCGCAGATGGCAAAACGTGCGGGATTACTTCATGATATGGGTAAGACCATAGACAGGAATATTGAAGGACCCCATGCAATACTCGGATATGAAGTTGCCAAGAGATGCAAAGAGCATCCTATAATCTGCAATGCAATCGGTGCACATCATGATGAGATGCCAATGGAGCATCCGATTTCAATTCTTGTTCAGGCAGCAGATTCTATCAGCGGAGCAAGACCAGGTGCAAGAAGAGAATCAGTGGAAGCATATTCAAAGAGACTGGAAAAGCTTGAGACGATTGCGAAATCATTTGAAGGTGTTGCTAAAACTTATGCGATCCAGGCAGGCAGAGAAGTAAGAGTTATAGTTGAGCAGGACAGGATAAATGATATTTCGCAGGATCAGCTGGCTTCGGATATTGCTCACAAAATTCAGGAAGAAATGGAATATCCCGGACAAATTAAAGTGAATGTAATAAGAGAAAGAAGGTCTATTGCATACGCAAAATAATTTATATACATTGGTATCACTAAAATAAATTTATGCATAAAAAAGGAAAGCTGTTAATAGGAATAACGGGAGGAGTGGGTTCGGGAAAAACTGTTGTTAGTAAAATGCTTGCCAGACGCGGATTTAAGGTGTATTATTCTGATTTGGTTGCAAAGAATTTGTATCTTACTGATAAGAAGCTTGTTAATAGTATAATAAAAGTTTTTGGAAAAGACTTATTAAATTACAAAGAGAAAATCAATCTCCCTAAGCTGAAAGAAAAAATTTTTGCGAGCAAAAAGAATTATGAAACTATCAATAAGCTCGTTCATCCCGTTGTCATTGATTATTTAAACAAAGAAGTAAAGAAAAGTATATTCGAAATTATAATTATTGAATCGGCATTGTTATTTGAAAGCGGGTTTAATAAAGATTTTGACTACGTTGTAACAGTATACTCAACTAAAAAAAACAGGATTAACAGACTTATGCTGAGAGACGAAGCGAGCAAAAATGAAATAGCCCATCTGATGAAATTTCAAATAGATGAAAAGAAAAAAATGGCAATGTCGGATTTTGTTTTAATGAATGACAAAACCATTGATGATTTGAAAATTCAGGTTGATTTTTTGAGTAAGGTTTTGAAAGCGATGAATAAATAAATTAAATTTCACGAATTTATACGAATTAACAAAAATAATTTACAAAAATAATTTACAAAAATAATTTGCATAAATTGTGGCATGAAACAAACTTCAAAGTTCAGACAGTCAGGTCGAGTTATCTCCCGCGATAGGTGAATATTATTCTTACTTTTTCTTTACAGGTCTTCTTACAACATACTCACCGTTTAATTTATACTTTCCGTAACATACATTATTATTTATGTTTTCACCGTTATCTTCATGACTTGTTCCTGCCCACCAAGCGAGAGCATACAATTCATTTCCAATTTCAATTACAGATTCAAAAACAATAACATGATTGTACCACACTATGATATCTCCTTTCTTTGCTTGTGATACATCATTAATTTCTATCACCGGAAATATATTAACAAATTTCGTTTTATCAAATAAATCTCGAGAGAGAGCATTTTCATCAGGTGTCTTGAAGCCAGATTTATACAAAACATTCAATGCAAAGATATTGCATTTCGTTGAACCGTTTAAAACAATTAATTCATCATCCAGCCAGTAGAGATAAGTAGAATCAAAATCGGGAGAATACATTTCATTTTCCTGTTCTTCTTTTGCAATTTTTAGAATCTTTTCTGCTTGAATACTTTCAGCTTCGTTTTTATGGTGAACTTCAGATTTTATTTCAGCTTCATATTCTTCTTCATCGCTATCGGAAGATGAGCTGCATCCTGAAATAAAAATTAGGGAAAAAAACATTAGTAAAAGATGTAATGAAAAATTTAATTCCTTATTGCGCCTCATTAATTTTAGATTTTAAGGACAATTTATTTATTTGAATATTTAAAAAATATGAACTTACAATTTAAAATTTTTAAATTAAACTTTTCTATTTCTTACCCGGTGCACGGGAAAAAATTGACATCATCGTAGACTTAGATTTTTTATCCAATAAAAGTATAATGGTTTGAAATACCGATTTACTTTCGTAATATTAAGTTAGATATTCAATTGGAAAACAATCTTCTTTATGAAATTTTTCATGGTTGTAATTGCCTTAATAGCACTACCACAAATTTCTTTTACGCAGACATTTGATTCTGTAATAATTGGTAAAAAATATAAAATCATTTTATTCGATGAGAAAGAAATCATCGGAACAATTGTTTCGCATGATGAAAAAGTAATTTCGGTAAAAGCAGATAAAATACTTATGACAATTGAGAAAAATAATATTTTTAGTATCTCAAAAGATATTTCTCCTTCTTCCTATAAGTTCCTTCCGACGTTGAGCGGCGGTACTGTTTTCAATTCTAACTATAACAAATATAATGGCTCTGGTTTTGCTTCAAACTTTAATATAGCAGGGAGATTCTCATATTTTTATTCGGAGAAAAAAAATCTCGGGCTTGAAATTTCATATACATCTTTTAAAAATCCTTCTTATAAAAACGGCACAAGCTATTCCGATGGAAAGAGAAGTAATATTGACTTCATTATAAACGCACAATTCGGAACGTTTGATAAAATAAATGTCGTAGATGTTTATTTGAACCTCGGCGCGGGCATGCATATCGAGCATGAGAATTCATCAACTAACACTTATCTTACATATGACTCAATCTTCTATACTTATCACACTCCGTCTGTTACCCGATCTTATCCCTTGCTACGTGTCGGCGGCGGCTTAATTATAAAGCCTTCAAAAAATATCGGGATTAATATCGAATTTGATATTGATGCTTATGGATTAGGGTATTTCATATTTCCTGCTGCGGCTTCATTCCCTTTACGTGCCGGTTTTTCGTATTATTTTATGAAATAATTATTTATGATTAAATTATTTTTGAATTTGTTGTGTATATTTTTTTTGCCATCGTTTATATTATCAAATAATTCGGATACAATTATTTCATCAAAAAAATTTACATTTCAAACCAAAGACACAACATCCGAATGTAAAATTATAACAAACTCCAGAAGCACTTATAAAGATGTTCAGCTTTTCGGATTGAGTGATTCGACGGTAAAGATTTTAAAAAATGGAGTAACAAGAGAATTGCAGATTAATGAAATACGAATATTAAAATTTACCGGAAGAGGATTCGGAAAAGGAGCATTGATAGGTGGTGGAATTGGTTTCGTAATGGGATTCATAATCGGTGGACAAAACTTAGGATATTCCAACAATGATTTTAGTTTTGGTAAAGGAATTGCAGGAGGTTTTCTAATTGGTGTTCCATTCTTTTTTATGGGAGGAGGTCTAGGGGCATTGTTTGCAGAAAACAAACTTTATGATCTGGGAAACATGGATCTTCTTTCCAGGAAAAATAAAATCAATTTATTAATTAAAGAATATTCAGACTAAATAACTTGGAGCCTTACATTATGAAACTACTTATTGCAGCATTTATTTTCCTATCTTCCAATTTAAATTTATACTCTAATAACTCAGACACAATCATTGTTTCAAAAACGAATACAATTTCAATATCTGATACAACTCACAATTGCATGGTCGTCACATCAAAAAGCATTTATAAAAAAGTTAATTTGTTCGCTCTGAGTGATTCTTCGGTAGAAATTTTAGATAATAATTATTCGCATGACTTAGCTATAGACAGCATACAAAGTATAACATTTTACGGGCGTGGGTTTTGGACCGGTGCCGTTATCGGATGGAGCATTGGTATGTTGCTTGGGATAATCTCCGGAGGAAATGTTTACAGCGGGAGTGACGGTCAATCTCCTGATTATAATTTTGGCGCAGGACTGGGCATCGGGCTTGCAGTGGGAGTTCCTTTCGGACTTATAGGAGGAGGTCTTGGAGCTTTATTTGCTGAAGATAAATTTTACAACTTTGACAAACTTGATCTTTCAGCGAAAAGAAAAAAATTATTACGCCTGATGCGTGAGCATGCAGATAAATGATCATTGCCGTCCAAAACGTTTTCAGAAAAATAAAAAATTACTGTTACAGATTAATAAAATATTTAAATACATTTTGTAATAAGCAATTCTTCAGGCTCACCTTGATTGGGCTGTCCTAAAACTCTTTTTTAAACACAAAGCCCAAAAAGGATACACAAAGAACTCTAAGGAAAAAATAGAAATGTTTATGATTTTTTTGAAAGAAAACCTTTATGCACTTTGTGTTTTAAAATATATTGACTTTTTAGACAGCTCCGGTTTGGGAGAGTATAATTTTTTTAGTTAAAATTGATTTGAATTTTCGAAAGTTTAATCAGAATATTTAATAAGAAAAAACGTTTTGGACGCTACTGATAAATGATAAAATTATTTTGTAACAATACATTTCTTTTAATAATGCTATAAATTATTTTGTGTTTAAATATTTTAAAACCGACATGAAAACAATTTTATTTTTATTCTCATTTATTATTATTTTTTCCGGATGTAATAAGCCGGTTGAAAAAGCCAAACCGAATATAAAAATTTCCGGTACTTTCTCGGGAATAATTCCATGTGCCGATTGCGAAGGAATTTATTATGTCCTGACACTAAAATCCGATTCCACATATAATGATAAAATGAGTTATATGGGAAAAAATGTGTCGCCGGTTGACAATTCGGGCAAATGGTCATTTATTGATTCTAATAAAATTAAGTTAAACACTAAAGACGGAGCAACAAGCCGGCTTCTTATATCCGGAGGAAATTTAATCATGCTCGATGGAGATGGTAAAAAGATTGAAGGACCGGCAGCCGATAAATTTATTTTGACACCCGGGATTCTGAAGATGCCGGAAGCCACAACTGCTGATACAATAAAAAAACCGGCAGCTTCAAATTCAATAAATGGAATGTGGACTCTTTCTGAAATCGACGGGCAAAAAGTTGACAAAACAATTTATCAGAACGGATTACCGAATATTGATATAAGAGAAGCGGACAATAAATTTTCGGGAAGTACAGGATGTAATAGAATTAACGGAGCTTCTACAATAGTCGGCAACGAGGTTGTTTTTACAAAATTCATAACTACAAGAATGTCTTGTCCCGGTACAGGTGAAAGTGAATTTATAACTGCTCTTACTACCGTCGATTCTTATAAAGTTGATAAAGCTACGCTGATTCTCTTGTCGAAAGGAAAATCAATAATGAAATTTACAAAATAAAAGTGAAAGCAAAAATTATTTCTTCGGCGCCGATATTATTGGTTAAAGACGTCGTTCATTCCGCAAACTGGTACAAAGATAAATGCGGGTTTGAAATTAATAAATTTTATGGAGAACCATCTATTTTCTGTATTATTAACAGAAATGAATTTTATCTAATGTTTGCAAAATGTCAACCGGATAAGATCGTTCCTAACTGAAATTAGTCGACAAAACTTCGAATGTTTATTTCTGGGTGGATAATGTAGAAGAATTGTATAAAGAATTTATTTCAAATAAAGCAACGATTGATTACGAACTTTGCATTCAACCTTATGGCGTAAAAGAATTTGGCATCAATGATCCGGATGGATATGATATTGCCTTCGGAGAAGTAATAAAATAACCTCACAGATTTCAAAAACCTGTGAGGTTTGAGTCATGCTATACTTTTGCTTCGAAAACTCTATTAAAAGGATTTTCCGTTGCACGCTTGAATTTTTTTAGTCCTCCTGCATTAACTACTTCCTGCAATTTGTCATCTGTACATCAAAATCTCTGTCGGGCAAGGCAGGCTTTTTTGATCAGGTGATGCTGGTTTATGAAACCATGTTAGCAAACAATCTTTACACACACTCGGATACGGAATATTTTCAGATCAATTTGTTCAGGAACATTATTTATGCTGCTGTGGTGCTGAAAAAATTTAACTGGGCGGAAAATTTTGTTAAGGGACATTTGAATAAACTTATGCCTGATTACCGTGATGAAGTCTATCATTTCGCATACTCGATGATTTATTTTGAGAAAAGGGAATTCAGTAAAGCTCTTGATGAGATTTCAAAAGTAAGATATGATTTCTTTGTTTTCAAATTTGACGTCCGTCTGTATACTTTGAAAATTTATTATGAAATGAATTCTTTTGAATCTGCAATTTCTTTGATTGATACATTCACACACTTTCTTTCAAATAATAAATCAGCCCCTGGAAAGTTACAAGAAAAGTTTTTTAAAATTTCTGAAATTGTTACAGAAGTTAATAAAAATTAAAACCGGAAGTTCGCGTATTGAAAAAAACGAAATTAAAAAAGAAATTCTTTCATCTGAAAGAGTAATTAATAAAAACTGACTTTTGGAAAAAACCGATGAGTTGTGAGTCCGGAACTTTGTTAACAATTATGAAATTATACCGTATCAAAACCTAATCTTTTTAAAATTTCTTTTAGTTAATGCTTCTCAAAATATTTGCCACGTTCATTCTTTTATTTTTTTGTTTCAAAATAGAGTTTGCCTTTGCTGATAGTACGGATTTTAGATTTGAAGACAGGATACGGATTAGAGAATCTATGAAAATTTATAATGAAATCGGTGAAAAGGTTTGGAAGAATTCCAATGACATTCCGTTTGCAATTATACTTGTCACAAACAAAAATGAATATTTAATCAATCTCTCAAACCCGACGGATGATTTTAAATCACTTGGTTATGATTCAATTGTCACAAGTGAAGTTTTTGTTCGTCCGCGTCAGTTCAACAATAATCTTCTGGCGACATTTCCTGCGGTAAATGGTGTATCAACGATAGTCGTCGGACTTCCCGAAAATACGAGCCGTTCAAGCATGGACTGGATCGTTACGATTTTACATGAACATTTCCATCAGCTGCAAGCTTCAAAGCCGGATCATTATTCTGATATAGATGCTCTTAATTTAAGAGGAGATGATAAGAGCGGTATGTGGATGC
The DNA here is from genome assembly GCA_030855105.1 of Bacteroidota bacterium. Taxonomy (GTDB): domain Bacteria; phylum Bacteroidota; class Ignavibacteria; order Tepidaquicellales; family Tepidaquicellaceae; genus JAGPCH01. The sequence goes on from JALYRX010000015.1 coordinate 57,907, forward strand.
TTAATTATGATTTTCCGTATAGGGATGAAAAGGTTAACCGGCAATACAAAATCTTAACACAGTCGGCAAAGAAAACATATTTGTCTATGGATAACCTGGATTTTGAAATTAACTTAAATGATTATTTAGATGAAAGAAAAAAATTTAAAGAATTGCTTAGTAAAAAAGATTATAAGTATTTTTCTTTTCAGATTTGGCAGGAAGGTTTCGCAAGATATTCGGAAATTAAATTCGCAGAATTTCTTATAGATTTTTATACTCCATCGAAAGAACTGATGAAATTAAATGATTACATTTCGCCGGATTCTTTCTATACAAGAATTTTGAACAGACTTCTGAGAAGGGCGGATTTTCAGGATTTAGCCAATGAGAAGAGGGATTGTTTCTATACACTCGGAGCACTTGAAGGATTGATTCTCGATAAAGCAAACCCCGGATGGAAAGACTTATATTTTAAAGAAAAATTTTTTATTGAAAAGTATTATAAGTGACTAAACTTGACAGCTATTATTGAAATTAAAAGATTGCCACCAATTTCACGAATTAGCACTAATTTACAACAAGGAATTATAACAAACAATTAGTGTATTCGTGAAATTAGTGGCTATCTTTTGCTTTTTGATAGAACGCTCAAATTGAAAACTGATTACGAAAAAAATTTTATTAACTTTTATCCTTCTGATAATTTTACAAAATAATTTATATAGTATGGACAGCGTTTATACAAAATGGAAAATCGAACCTTCTTTGAAATACGATGCCTGCTGCTTCTTAAACATATTGACTGCAGATACTTTTTATCTGACTTATTATCAAAAAGTTTACGATGAGTTTAAGCCTAAGCTGACACCTGAAGTCACAGGAGCTTTATCAAGTCTTAAGAAGAAAATGAGAGAAGATAATGGGATTATTATTTCCGCTAATCTCTGTTTATATTTTTCAGCAGTTGAAGATTCTACAATTGAGCAAATGATTTCGACTCTTAAAGATCTCAAAATTTTGAAAACGAATTTTGAAAAAACATTCTATTATGATAAAGAGAGCTGGAATATATTTGAATCCGTGAAGCCCGAGCTTATTACTATATTTGAATTTTTACAATCAATTGATTTCGAAAATTATTGGCGTGAAAATGTCGTACCCATTGTTCAGAAGAAGATCGAAGAAATAAAACCGGACTTGCCTAAGTATGATGTTATAAAAGAAAACGAACACTATCTCGGTTTTGATTTGCCATCTAATGAGATAACCGTTTACATGCTTTATTATTCTAAACCTCACGGAATAAAAATCACGGGTACAAGATTTTTTACAGATGCAGGATGGCCATTTGATATTCTGCTTACCACTGCCGTTCATGAAATGATGCACCCGCCTTATGATTATAAGAATGACGAAGAGCTTAGAAAGACAATTGAACTATTCAAGACGGATGAATTTTTAATGGACAAAGTCTTAAATCACAATCCGTCTTTTGGATATAATTCTTTGGAAGGTCTCTGGGAAGAAGACTGTGTTCAGTCATTGGATCAGATCATAAATGAGAAGTTCGGAATCCTGCGCGATGCAAAGAAGAGATGGAAAGAAAATGATGACGGCATTCATGTTCTCGCGATAGCTTTATATCAGATCATGAAGGAGCAAAATTATAATGACAAAAATGAAGTGTTCAGGGACTTTCTTTTGCGGATTGTGAATGAAGGAATTTTGAAACCGGGAGATTAAGAATTATTATGACAAATTTTATGAAGAATAGAAGATTTTAATTTTTGACAGTAGGAGACGGGTGAGTAAAATATTTTGTGTAAATGATAAAATAAAAAAATGAAATGAAGAGAAAAAGCATGGTATCCGTTCCCCTAGGGGAACGGCGAAAAAAGTTGAAAAACAGAATATTTTTTTCTGTTTAAATTATCTTCATTTCATAATACATTTATTAATCAAACACAGAAGGAGTAACTCCAATGGAACTCACCGAAGAAATATTGAGGGAAGTAATGGAAATGATGGAGTAATAAAATCTCTAAGTGGTTCGGATTATGTTTTAAGAAATGCTAAGATAAGGAATACATATACGGGAAGCTCTTTTCCATATTCGAGAGGAATTTTTATTACTAGCAGTGCTAAAGCAAACGATCAAACAATTGAAATTGAAAATCTTATTATTGTAACAGGTACAGGGTCAAATGACTACAACATTTATAGAGATGGACTAACTTATGGTATTGAGATAAAGAATTTGGGATTAATATCAAAAAAAGACAAATCAAATTTAGTATCATTTTTAATTGGAACCAATACAAATTATAAATATATTGTCAGTTCAGATGTTTCTTAATTTCCATAATTACATTAATATTAAATTTTGAGATTACTAAAATTAAAAAAATTATTATTTTTTATTTTCTTGTTTTTTAATTGTGATATTAGTCATTCACAGATTATGCAGGTATGGACTTCAAGATATGGACAAACAGGAATTGATGGTGGAAATTCTATTGTAACTGATAATATTGGAAATGTTTACGTAGTGGGTACCGGAGGGATTTCTTCAGGTTATGACATGATAACAATAAAATATTCCTCATCAGGAAAACAAGAATGGTTAGTCAATTATAACGGTCCGGCAAATAAAAATGATGGTGCAGTTGACGTCAAACTTGATAATGAAGGCAATGTAATTGTTTTAGGAGAATTTGAAAATATTATGAGTAGAAGAGATATTGTAATAATGAAATATTCCCCTTCAGGAATGCAAATTTGGGAAAGAAAATATACAAGTGCGGGAAATTATAATGATTTTGCATCTTCTATAGTTGTTGATTCATTGGATAATATTTATATAATTGGAAAAAGTTATCATTTTTATGTAACAATAAAATACGATTCATCAGGAATGCAACAGTGGATAGATACATACAATGATGATGAAAATGATCATACACCTCATGCAATTGCAATAGACAAAGATTGCAATGTTTATGTAACCGGTGGAAGCGGAGGAGATACAAGCACTCTTGTTGATATTGCTACAATCAAATATAATTCCGAGGGTACTCGGCAATGGGTAGCAAGATTTAACAGTTTATACAATGAAAATGATTATGCGTTGGATATTGGAGTTGATAATGAAGGAAATGTATACGTATGTGGTGGGAGTCAAGGGGATTTATATTATGATGACTATATAACTGTTAAATATGATTCATCAGGAATTGAACAATGGAATAGAAGATATAACGGCTCTGATAATTTTCTGGATCAGGCAAGATCTCTTGCAATTGATCAATCGAACAATGTATACATTACAGGATATTCAACCCATTCAGGCACAGGATATGACTTCACTACAATTAAATACAACAAACATGGTGACCAAATGTGGTTAATCAAATATAATAATGGTCTTAATGATATGGCAAATAAAATTACTATAGATACATTGAATTATCTATATATTACAGGGGAAAGTGATGGTAGCGGTACAAATAAAGATTATGCTATTATAAAATATGACTCAACTGGCAATGAATTATGGGTACAAAGATATGATTATTCGGGACAGTATCCAGACTACCCTTCTTCTATAGTTGTTGATGGTTATGGAAATGTATATGTAACAGGTCAGAGCGACAGAGATTTTCTTACAATTAAATATTCTCAGCTAACTGGAATAAATACTACTTTATCCGAGATTCCGACAGAGTATAAATTATATCAAAACTATCCAAACCCATTCAACCCAAGAACAGTTATCAGTTATCAGTTATCAGTTAACAGTGTTACTAATTTGAATGTTTATGATGTTTTGGGAAATGAAGTTGCAACATTAATAAAGAAAAAACAAAATGCAGGAAGCTATGAAGTGGAATTTGATGGAAGCAATTTATCAAGCGGAATTTATTTCTACAGATTAGAAGTTGATGGAAATGTTATAGATACGAAGAGAATGGTTCTTTTAAAATAACAATTTGATTTGTGTCATGTTCAGAATTCTAACGACATTAATACTTTGCTCTAATCAATTCAATTTCAGCTTATCTGAAATATAAAAATATAAATCATCTCCAACAGCAATGAAAAATAATTTAAATTAGGTTGTTTCATTTCTATAAACTTATTTTTTACTCCTCCCATCAATTTAAAATTGATTATTCTTTATAATATCTTTAATTTAAGTAACCCAAAAATACAAGGAGGTTGTCTTCTTCGAACATGAATATAAACATAGATATAATAATCAAATAAATTATTTAAACGGGAAGGTTTTGGTTTTGAATCAAAACTACGAGCCGCTGACCATCTGCAATGTCAGAAGAGCTGTCATTCTCATTTATCTTGGCAAAGCGGAAGCTATATATTGTATAGCCGAAAGAAAAGTTACCAGCGTTAAACGAAGTTTCGAATATCCGAGCATCGTCAGATTGATTTTCTTCGTCAGAGTTCCATTCAAAAAAATAATACTTTCAAGAAAAAATATTTTAAGAAGAGACAGCCACAGATGCCAGTATTGCGGAACAACAACTAACTTAACAGTGGATCACGTGATGCCGAAATCAAGAGGCGGTGAAGAAAGCTGGGAAAACCTCACTACAGCATGTATCAAATGCAATAATAAAAAAGGAAACCGGACTCCTGAAGAAGCGAAGTTTTCTCTGCACAACATTCCCAAAAGACCTTCGCATATTACTTTTATTAAAAACTTTGCTGGAAGAATAGATGATGAGTGGAAGCCGTATCTTTATATGTAGTATAGTGTGTTGAGTGTGTTGAGTGTGTTGAGTGCGTTGAGTGCGTTGAGTGTGTTGAGTGCGTTGAGTGTGTTGAGTGTGTTGAGTGTGTTGAATGTGTTGAGTTGGTTGAGTGTGTTGAGTGAGTTGAGTGTGTTGAGTTTGTTGAGTGTGTTGAGTGCGTTGAGTGTGTTGAGTTGGTTTAAGAGTTTGTATAGTTTGTAAAGTTTGTAAAGTTTGTAAATTTTTACTCCACTCTTGAGAGGAGTTGGGGGTGTGTTAAAAAAGTTTGTAAAGTTAAAGTTTTGATTCCTACCCAATAATTTTAATTATAATCATTTAAAGCTTTAAAAAAAATAAAATGGAAAAATATTTATTGTTCATAAACGGTGAATTCAAGGAGTCGAGTGATGGACAGACTTTCGATGCAGTGAATCCTGCTACGGAAGAAGTGTTTGCACAAGTTTCAAAAGCTACTATCGAAGATACGCGTAAAGCTGTTGACGCTGCAAGAAATGCTTTTGAAAGCGGAGTTTGGAGTGATCTTCCAAAAGAAGAAAGAAGCCGGATTATGAAACAGGTAGTTGATAAGATAAATGAAAATGCAAAAAAACTGACAAAGCTTGAAATTATGGATTCAGGTTCGACAATTAAAAAAGCAGCTGAAGATATTTTTCTTTCTGCAAAAAGTTTAAATTTTTTTTCCAAGATGGCAGCAATGAATCTCGATGAAGAAGTCGAGGGATTATCTAAGCCGGGTGTAAGCAAAAATATAATTCGCAGAGAGCCTCTTGGTGTATGTGCTTTGATTACTCCGTGGAATTTTCCTTTAAAGATGGCAATATGGAAATTAGGTCCTGCACTTGCAGCAGGTAATACTGTTATTTTAAAACCGGCAATGGAAACTTCTGTTACTGCCGGTGAACTTGCAAGACTCATCAGCGAAACCGATATGCCGAAAGGTGTTGTGAATATAATTACAGGCAGCGGAAGTGTGATCGGAAATGAATTAGTATCAAATCCGAAAGTTGATAAAATTGGATTCACCGGCTCTACGGAAGTCGGAAAAACAATCATGAAGAATGCAGCAGACAATCTAAAAAAGATTACACTTGAATGCGGAGGAAAATCTGCGAATATAGTTCTCGATGATGCAGATATTGACATGAGTGTAGACGGAGCAATATATGCAGGCTTTTATCATCAGGGTCAATGCTGCGAAGGCGGGACAAGACTTTTGGTAAGTGAAAAAATTTATGTTGAGTTTGTAGAGAAGCTTAAAAATAAAATCGAGAAAATGAAGATCGGTGATCCGATGGATAAAACAACCGATGTCGGTCCGGTTATTAATAAAAAGCAATTCGATAGTGTGATGGATTATATTAAAATAGGTAAGGAAGAAGGTGCGGAAGTTTTGGTCGGAGGAAATAAATCCGGCGATAAAGGTCTTTACATCGAACCAACTGTGTTTATTAATGCAGATAACAAGATGAGAATTTCACAGGAAGAAATTTTCGGACCTGTAGTAACTTTAATTAAATTTAAAGATGATGATGATGCAGTTAAAATTGCAAATGATTCTATTTACGGACTTGGCGGTGCTGTATGGTCGGGAAATGATGAAAGAGCGATGAATGTTGCGAATCGGCTGAGAACAGGAACGGTGTGGATAAATGAATATCATCTTCTCAGTGACAGAGCTCCGTTCGGCGGATATAAACAAAGCGGAATCGGAAGAGAGTTTGGTTTGGACGGATTAAAAGAATATACCGAAACTAAACACATTCACGTCGATGAAATAAAAGACAGATCGAAAAAATTTTGGTATGATACGGTTGTTCCAAAAGACTAAAAAAAGATTCACCACTCAGACACTAAGAGCACGAAGTTTTTTATGAGATAGCAAAACGTCAGGTTCGTGGAAACTCTTTGATAAATTTTTTTTATTTAAGTTTTTATTTTTTACTTTTTTATCAATTTTTTTCTTTGTCTCTTAGTGTCTTTGCGGTAAAACAATAAATGTATTAATGGAAGCAAGGAAAATAATCAAAGGTTTAAATTGTTCGTTAGTAAGATTTAAGAATGATGATGAGAAACTTGTTGAATTGATTTACAAGTTGTTCAATGATAAAGGCATTGCAGAGTATTTAAACCCTGATTATTTAAATTATAAGGCCAAGTTTAAAATCCGGAAATGGATTAAGATGAAATCCGATAATCCTGTTGAAGTCTGGTATTTAATTAAAGCCAAGAGAGACTACATTGGCTACGTTTGTTTTAAATGGAGAAAGCATTACGATGAAGCTTGCGAAATTTCAACTGCGATAGTTAATGAATTCAGGGGTTTGAAGCTGGGATATGAATCTTCAAAAATTTTAATAGAATACATACTCAGTTTAGAAAAATTTAAATATATTGCCGGCTATGTTCATTATAAAAATCCTAAAGCTGCAAACAATTTAAGGAAGGTTGGTTTTCAGAAAGCTCAGCATCTTCATAAGACTATCACAGTTCAGTTTTATAATGATGACGGGACAAGTACCACAGGAAGAAAATATATTTTATATGTAATTTATGCAAAGTCAAAGAGTAAAATCAAAAAAGTAATTTTATAATTTTCTAATTGGATATAAAGAATAAGAAGGTTTTGATATTAGGCGGCTGGGGGCTGGTTGGCTCCGCAGTAGCAAGAAGAATTATCGAAGAGAAACCAAAAAAGATTACTCTGACATCGTTAAAAAAGGAAGACGCAGAAGAAATCTGTAAGGAATTAAGTAAAGAATACAATAAACCTCGCGGCTTCTTCGAGCCTTGGTGGGGAAATATTTTTGTCAGAGATGAATTCAAAGATATGCTGAGGGAAATTTATCTTAATGACCCTTCGATGAGGTTGAAAGTCGTTGACGATATCGTCAGTGAACTTAGCGACCGCACATTAAAGGAATCATCGTTATATAAATTAATTAAAAAAACCAAACCCCACATTATCATTGACTGTATTAATACTTCAACTGCAATTGCTTACCAGGATATTTACCGGTCTTATAATGAGATACTTGACCAATTAAATAATCCGAACAACCATAACTACGATGCCTTAAAAATTTCAGTCGAAAAAATGATGTGTGTGTCATACATTCCTCAGCTCATCAGACACATACAGATATTGAACAACTCTATGGAAAAATTTAAAACAGAATTTTATTTCAAAGTCGGCACGAGCGGTACAGGCGGAATGGGATTAAACATTCCTTATACACACAGTGAAGAAAAACCATCGAGAGTTTTATTAAGTAAATCTTCTTTAGCAGGAGCGCAGACTTTGCTTATGTTTTTGATGGCAAGAACACCCGGCGGACCGATTGTAAAAGAAATCAAACCGACGGGATCCATTGCATGGAAAAAGATTGGATATGGAGAAATTAAAAAGCATGGTAAGCCAATTGATATTTTTGAAACAAATACAAATGATACACAGCAGCTTAATGGAAAGTTTGAACGAAACATTAAGAAGAAATTTAAGACAGCTGGAAAATTAAAAACTGTGTACATCGATACCGGAGAGAATGGAATTTTTTCAAAGGCAGAATACGAAACGATTTCTACTGCCGGTCAGATGCAGTTTGTAACTCCGGAAGAGATTGCAGAAAATCTAGTCAGGGAAATTAAAGGAGGGAATACCGGCACTGACATTATAAATGCATTGGATTCTGCTGTGATGGAACCTACTTACAGAGCCGGCTTTTTGAGAAACCTTGCAATTGAAAAACTCCGGGATTTGGAAATAAAGTATAATACCGATTCGGTTGCTTTTGAAATGCTTGGTCCGCCCCGGCTTTCAAAGCTGCTTTACGAAGCTTACCTGATTAGACTTATATATAAAAATTTCAATAACTATATTGCATGCAATTCAAAAAAAGTTTCTGAAAAAATTTTTGATTTCATTAAAAAGAATTCAAAGCTCAGGAATGAAATTGTTTCAATCGGCATTCCCGTATTGCTGCCGAATGGAAAAGAAATTATAAGAGGACCCGAAGTCAAAATACCGGCTCCCATAGAAGGCAAAGCAATTGACATCAATGAAACAAAAATTAACAAATGGGCAAATAACGGTTGGGTTGACTTGAGAGAAAGTAACTGGATCAAGTGGAATAAAAGATTAACAGGTATTATTAGGCAGTCTGCCTCTATGACTAACGATTCGAAAAGCTCCAGATTTATTTTTGATGATGATTACTGGGATAATTTCGAAGAAATTAACATTGCAAAAGTTGTAAGCTGGATATTTATCAATGAAGACAAGGGTTTAAGATACAAAGGTTAGTTTTCCTAAAGATTCCATCTTTTTAATAAATTTTAGATTTAAATTTGAAATGACTTTAGGAAAAGATGGAATCTTTGGTTTACCAATTAGATTTTAAAATTTTAATTATTTAATATTGAATAATATTTTATCAATTCTGATTTTTCTCCCGTTAATACTTTCATTCCCTATATTTTTTTTCAAGAAAGAAAAAGAAACATTGATAAAGAGTTATGCTTTCGTTATTTCCCTAATACCTCTCGCAATTGCGACTTATCTTTTCTTTGCATTCGATCCTGCAAATTCCGATTACCAGTTTGTCGAAAAAACAAAATGGATAAGTATGACGAACACTTATTATTTTTTAGGTATTGACGGGATATCGATGCTTCTGATTGTGATGTCTGCATTTATGTTTCCTCTTAGCATACTTGCATCATGGACATCCATCAAGGAAAATCTAAAGCAATTTTATTTTTTACTTCTGTTACTGGATGTCAGTCTCATCGGAGTTTTTGCTTCTCTCGATCTGATTTTGTTTTATATTTTTTGGGAGTTCATATTGATACCAATGTATTTCATAATAGGAGTTTGGGGAGCAGAGGACAGAATTTATGCTACTGTAAAGTTTTTTTTATATACAATGTTCGGAAGCTTACTGATGCTAATTGGAATAATATGGCTGAGCTTTCTATGCGTCCCGCTGATTGGTGAGTTTACTACGGACTTGACAAAACTTACAACGATTGCTTTCAGCCTGCCTCCGGATAAGCAAGTCTATCTTTTTATATTATTTACTCTCAGTTTTTTGATCAAGGTACCGTTGTTTCCTTTTCATACCTGGCTTCCCGACGCACACGTCCAGGCCCCTACTGCCGGCAGTGTGATTCTTGCTGCAGTTCTTTTGAAAATGGGAACGTATGGTTTGATAAGATTTTCTTTACCACTTTTCCCTGCCGCATTCATTAAGCTCACCCCTTATATAGCAACACTTGCTGTTATCGGAATTGTCTATGGAGCTTTACTTTCGATAGTTCAGAAAGATATTAAAAAATTGGTTGCTTATTCTTCGGTGAGTCATCTTGGTTTTATAGTTCTCGGAACTTTTGCTTTGACAGATGTGGCCCTTCAGGGCAGTATTATTCAAATGATAAATCACGGTCTTTCTACAGGTGCCCTCTTTATGATAGTCGGCGTTCTTTATGAAAGAAGACATACGAAAAAAATTGCAGACTTCGGAGGAATAATGAAAGTGATGCCGGTGTTCTCAGTAATATTTATGATCGTGGTTTTCTCTTCAATCGGTTTACCGGGGCTGAATGGTTTTGTCGGTGAATTTTTAATTTTACTTGGATCTTTTTATTCGACAAATCTTGGAACCAATGCTTATTCAATTATATCTACGTCTGCAGTTATTTTAGCAGCTATTTATTTGCTGTGGATGTTTCAGAGAGTAATGCTCGGACCTATAGATAACGAAAAGAATAAAGAGCTTCAGGACCTTACGAAAAGAGAAGTACTTTCATTCATTCCTATTATTATTTTTATTGTATGGATCGGAGTTCATCCTAATACATTTCTTTCAAAGACAGAATCAAGTGTAAAGAGGATTATAAATAATTTTCAGGTATCTAAAAATAAATTAGGATTGAATAATGATATTGAGATTGAGATTGAGAATAAATTGGCTGAAAGCGACAAGAAATAATTTCCTTATTTTCTATTCAGCTGTAGCATCTACCGTAAATTTAATTTCGTTTCCATCAGGATATTTTATAGTTATGACGCCGGATAGTTTTGCATCACCATAAATATTTCCTTGATATTCTATTTCTACAGTCCTTCCGTCAACTCTTCCTGTTGTGTTCGAAATAAATTCAACAGATTTTACAGCAACCATTCTCCTTTCATCATAAGATGATGTGTATTTGCATTCACAGGCAGAGTAAATTTTCAATACTTCACTGATTATCGTTTCATTCTCAAAACGAATCAGCTCCTCATAAAAAATAGGTCTTCTGTCTACATCAGGAGGGGTTATTTCAGTAGCTGTACCCCGGAATATCTTACCGTTCAGGTAGTCATCATTAGTTTGTGAGAAAATAACTCCTGTTATTGAAAATATAAAAAACAATATTAATAATTTTTTCATATCTAGTAAATTAAAATTGGGTTTCAACAAAAACTTTAGTCAATATTAAGGAATAATAAATATAAATGTAATGATGTTTTAAATAACTTTCATTCTACTAAGTTACCCTATAACAAATTTTTAGAACTCCTGAGATGTAACTTTCAAACTCTTGTCATTATTTTTTTTAAAAAATTTAAATTCTTCTGTCCCCTTTAATTATACCTATCTCCTTAGAAAATGATACTGGGATTCGATCATCTTTGAATATTTGCAAATATTTTTTTGACATATGTGTTTTAAATTAAGTATATATATATATAATGAATTTGTTCAATAATGATTATTTAATATATTGCAAGCATTAGTTTATATTTTTAAAATGTATTTAGTGAGGACTGTATCTTTTTATAAAGTTACTTTTATTCCCACGTGCTTCTGTCAAGAAATACTTAAAAAATATGTAAAGTGATTTACCAAAGCTCTCAAAAATAAATCACTTTATCAAAATAAAACGTAATGAAAAAAAAATTTTCCACTTTTATTTCTAATACTATTCTTTATACCAGGTACTTCCGACCCAAAACATTTAGCTGATAATATGAATGCAGGATACGAAAAGCTTCCCGATGAAAAGATGCGAAGAAAGATGGTTGAATATTTTGAAAAGCTATAAGGCAGAGAATATTATAAAGTAAATAATAAAGCCCTTTCGTAAAAGGGCTTCATTATTTAAAAATATATGATAACGTTATGGAGGTGTAATTTTTCCGACAAAGTCCGCAGCATTATTATCTGCAATAGCTGCATCACTCAAGTCAACATTATAATCACCCGTAAGATCAGTTGATAAATATCCCGAAGAAAAATTATATATATCATTGTCAATTAAGCTTAAGTCACTAATGTCTACATTCCCATCCTGGTCTACATCACCGCTGTAAACACAATACTCACTTCCTTTTAAAATCATATTGTTTCCATAAGCTTGTGTTATAGCTGAAGTATAGTCATAAGTATGTGAATTTCCCTGCGAAAGAATTTCTCCGCCATCTTTACTCCATGTTTCAATTGTGTTTCTGTGTTTGGTTACTAAATAATATGTTCCGCTTGCGGCATTGGTAAATATAAAATTTCCAGTAAATGTTAAAGAATCAATAGCAGCAATTGCCGAATCAACTAAAGAATAAGGTGCAGTAGAATTTCTTAAATAAATCCGGACTGAGTCTTTTGAATTTAATTGATTTAATTTCGAATTAAAAAATCCCTCCGGTATAACACTTATGTCATACGTTGAATTTAAACTCACAGGTAATTGTATTTCCCAGACTCCCCTGCCGTGAGTTCCTATTCTTAATTTATTTGTTGACTGATGATAATCCAAATGCATTGCGACTGTATTAGGTAAACCGTTTGCAAGTTCTGTCCAGTTTTGTCCGTAATTATCTGTGAAGAAAACTCCAACATCGGTAGCTATAAAATATGAACCTGTTGCAGTACCGGGATAATAAATTACAGCATCATTTGCCGGAGAATCAGGAAGATTGCCGCTAATGCTATTCCATGATGTTCCGCCGTTAGTTGTCTTAAATATTTTTCCTGCACCAAAACCGGAGAATGTAACAACCGCAACCTGTGATGAATCCGAGTGAACATTTACACTGGTGATTGTTCTGTTTGGCATACCCGAGCCGGATGAAACATTTGTATAATTATATCCTCTGTTTGTTGATTTATACAAAGTACTTCCGGAAGTTGCATACATTACATTTGCAGATGACTTGCTTATTCCCATCTCTCTTAATGTTCCGCTTGTTCCGTTAGAAATGGCAACCCAGCTTACACCCCAGTTAGTAGTTTTGAATACTCTTTGTCTTGCTGTATAAAAAATTCCTACAGAATCAGGATGTGAGATTATAGGTCCTACCCATGACCCGCTTCCGCTTAAACCACTCGTAGCAGATGAAAAAGATGCTCCTCCGTTTGACGAACGGAATACTCCGTTATTCTGTGTTTCCCCTAATATATAATTATTGTTCACAGCATGAAAGCAAACTTCACCTCCGTCACCACCGTAAGCCGCTGTCCAGTTGAGCGCACCTGTTGTTCTTTGGGTTCCATTATCCTGTGTACCTCCGAGTACATGATTTGCATTAGAAGGGTCTGAAGCAATTCTGTAAAATTGAGTTAAAGTTAAATTGGTGTTTAAGTTTGTCCAGCTCGATCCTTTGTTTGTCGATTTCCATATCCCTCCGTCATTCACGCATAACATTTGATTTGCATCTGTAGGATGAAATGCAACATTGTGCTGGTCGGGGTGAACGTTTCCGCCACTGTAAGCATTCGTAATATTTGTAAAGTTCGTTGTACCTCCGTTTGTTGTTCTCCAAACATCAACCGCACCAACATAAGCATAATCAGCATCAAATGGATTCACATGAATATAAAAATCATACCATGCCTGACCGCCATTAAAACTTTGTCCGACGGCAATCTGGGAAAAGGATGTTCCTGCATTGACCGACTTAAATACCGTTATGCTGCTGCTGGAATATTTAGAGCAGTATAAAATATTAGGAGAAGAATTACTTACCGCAATTTGATTTCTTGATCCCATTGTAAGTGAAGCATTTAAAACAAAACTCGCTCCTCCGTTTGTTGAAACTCTATATCCTGTTCCGCTTCCAACTGCATAAGCTGTATCACCAGTCGGGGAAAATATTACATCATCACATCTTCCTGAAACAAGCTGACTCCAGTTTACTCCCGCGTTTGTACTTCTGTATAATCCGCCGGTTCCCATTGCTGCAAGCAATTCATTAGAGTTATTTGGTCTGATTGCGATTCGTGCTGTATATGATAACGATGGCAAATCCGAACTATAGTTAGTCCAAGAATCTCCGCCGTCGGTTGATTTCAATAGACCTCTGCCATAATAAGAAGCTATACTGTATGTGGCTTCACCGGTTCCGTAATAAATTATATTTGAATTTGACGGATCAATTGCAATCGAACCGGTGGACAATGAAACTTCATAATCAGATTTTGCTATCCAGGTAATTCCTCCGTCAGTGGATTTCCATACGCCGCCGAAAGCAGAGCCGATATAAATTATGTTTGGATTGTTAGGGTCATATCTCACCGTTCCCATTCTTGAAGTTATGTTGCCATACGAAAAATAAAAACCTGTAGTCGGTCCTAAATTAGTCCATGTATCAAAAACTCCACGCATAGCATATCCCTTTTCTCTTTTGATCGCTTCCTTTTGTTCAAAAGCTTTTTGATATGCATCAGCCGGAATAAAATTATTCGGGTACATCCTTTGTTCGTAAAACCATCTTTCGCGATTGAATGAGTTTTTGCTTTTTGTTATTACATCCGCATTATCATACGGATTATTAATTATTCTTAAATCCTGAGAAAATACCAGACCTGCCGATAAAATGAATATCAGTGTAACGATTTTTTTCATAATAAAATTAATTGATTTATTAATGGATTAAATTGATTGGTTGATTATAAAATAACCAATTATTATTTAAATAGATTCATATAAAAGTAAAAACCCATTGTCTGCATGGACAAGGGTTTTTTTTTATTCAAAACATTCAATCGCCGCTTTTTAACTTTAAAGAAGAGATTTATTTTCAAGAGCAAATCTGACAAGACTCAAGCTTCCCTGCAACTCGAGTTTTTTGCTTATGTTGCTTCTGTGTGATTCAACTGTTTTTGGGCTGATGAAAAGTTCATCAGCAATTTCTTTCGAAGTTTTATTTTCGGAGACCAACTTTAATATTTTTCTCTCCATTTGAGTTAGGTCATTTATAGAAGGTTTCTCTTTTTTTAGTTTGTCCATCAAGCTTAATCTCTTAACAAGAAAATTCGAAATGAGAGGGCTGATTGCATAATTTCCGTTTGCTACCAATCTTATACATTCGCAAATATCATCTGCCGCGCTTTCTTTGAGAACATAACCTTTAATTCCCAAATCCATTGCTTCATCGAAAAGATTTTCTTCTTTGTACATTGTAAGGAAAATTACCTTAACAGGACTGTTCATTTTATTTAATTCCTTCAAAACTTCGAAGCCGGTTTTCTTCGGCATATCAACGTCAAGAATAGCAATCTCGGGAGCTTTTTCTTTTATAATCTCCAGCGCTTTTTCGCCATCTGCGGCTTCACCAATTATCTCAATATCATCTTCATCTTCTATGATTTGCTTTAAGCCGCTTCTGAATATCGGATGATCATCTGCAATGATAATTTGTATTTTCTTTTTCATGATATTTATTTTTAACTTTACAAACCTTTATTTCCGATGCCATCCTTTTCAAATTAAGTTTACTTTCAAAATAATTGTTATTGGATGGCATTGGTTTAGCGTAAACTCTGAATCGGTATAACAATTTTTATCCTCGTCCCCGTTCCAGGCTCAGACTCAATTTTAAAATCACCCCCGAATAATTTTACTCTCTCCGGAATTCCTCTCAAGCCAAATCCTTTTCTTTCAGAATCCGAAAAATTTTTCTCAACATCAAATCCTTTTCCATTATCCGAAATGAATATTGAAATTTTTTTTTCTAGTTTTTTTAGACGAACTATAACTTCAGTTGCTTCGGAATGCTTTATGATGTTTGTTAAACATTCCTGAATAATCCTGTAAATATTAATTTCAACTTCCGGGGCAAAGACTTTATCAATGTTATCTATATCGCAATGGAAGTTAATATTGGTTGACTTGTCTGCTCTATCAACCAATGACTGAAGAGTTTTTAACAAACCAAGCCGGTCAAGCTCATAAGGTCTGAGATTATAAGAAATTTCCCTGACTTCATTTATTGCGGAGGAAGTAAGTTCTGAAATTTCTTTCATTTGCTCTTTTAATTTGGAATCATCATCTTTTTTAATGCTGATAAGAGCTTTGTTCTTTATGATTACTAAATCCTGTCCCAAGCTATCATGAAGCTCCGCCGCAATTCTTTTTCTGTCAGTCTCTTGTGATTCGATCAGCTTCTTCGTAAATTCTTCTTGTTGTTTCTTTTCTTTTTTTATTTTCTTAACCCTTTGCATAAATATAAATCCTATACCTCCAACTAAGCTTAAAGCTACAAACCCTTTAAACCAAAATGTCATATACCATGGCGGAGTGATACTTAATTTTACTGAAGCTCCCTCTTCATTCCATACTCCGTCGTTATTTGAACCTTTCACTCTGAATATATATTCTCCAGGCTCAACGTTGGTGTAGTTAGCCGTCATTACATTTCCGACATCATTCCAATCATTATCAATTCCTTCAAGCATATAAGCATATTGATTTTTTACTGGATTAGTGTAATCCAAAGCTGCATAATCAAATGAAAAGAAATTCTCTTTGTGGGAAATTGTTATTTCTTTTATTTCTGTTATTGACGTATCGAGTTTTACTTCTTTATTGAAAATTTTAAAATCGGTAAGAACAACATTTGGAATGTTTTCATTCTTGTAAATACTGTCAGGATAAAAGCCAATAAATCCCGGGGAACCTCCAAAATACATTTCGCCATCTTTTGATTTGAAATAAGAATTAATATACCACATAATATATGGGACCCCATCTTCAATTTTATAATTTATTGACGTCTGATCATTGGGATTGAACATAGTAATATTCATAACACTTTGCATCCAGAAATTTCCTTTTTTATCTTTAAGAATCCCGTTGGGCTGGTAACCCGGCTCTCCACCAACAATGCAGGGCGTAAAACTTTTATCGTCAGGATTAAATTTATTTAAACCCTCATTTGTTCCTAGCCACAGAAATCCATTATTATCCTCATTGATACAAAAAACTCTATTAATGAACTCATCATTTATAAAAATTATACTGTCTTTATCTTGTTCATACAATGAAAAACCCAGGCTTGTAGCAAACCATATATTTTCTTTGCTGTCCTGAAAGATTTGATAAACTTCAAGTTGGCTGTGGTCTCCTGAATCATTCTCATTGTTTAAATATTTTTTCCTTAGTATCCTGTCCTTATCAAATACCCTTATACCTCCTTCCATCAAACCTATCCAGAGATTTTCTTTATTGTCCTCAAGGATACTAAAAATGGAGAATCCTTTACCATCAAAATCATAAAAATGAATAAACTTACCTGTCTCAGGTTCATATTTCTCTAAAGGTGCTTCAAAAGTACCTACCCACATAAAATTTTTTTTATCACGATAAATGCAAAAAATTCGATCAGTCCTCAATGAAGATGAATCGTTTTCATAATGTTTAATCTGCCGTATCAATTTTTTTCTTTTATCAATTATATCTATCCCGTTGTAACTTCCTACCCAGATATTTTCATTGTCATCCTCACCGAAAGTTACCATACCAACACCACCAAAATTATTAATATCAAATCTCCACTTACATGTATTGTAAAATGCAAACCCTCCATCTTTAAATTTAGAGATCCAGACTAAGCCCATATCATCTGCATAGAGCAAACTCATATCATCTAAAATTGCAGGGTAATCTATTTTTTTAAAATTCATAAATGAATTTTTGTCCGGATCCAAAATGCTGATGTCTTTGTTGCCGCCGAACCAGATATTCTGTTCATTATCGAGTATTATTGAAGAAATAGAATTTTCAATCAAACTATTGCTGTTTAGAGAATCATGCGTATACCTAAAGAATTTTTCCTTTTCTTTATCATATTTGTTAACTCCGTCGGCAGTAGCTATCCAGATATTATCTTTCTTATCCGCAATAATACTCGATATCCAGTCTGAACTGAGACTATTAGAATCTTTCGGATCAAATTTATAATGTATAAACTTGTTATTACCGGGTTCATATTTATCGACTCCACCTCCTAAGGTTCCCACCCACAGATCATTTTTACTGTCTTCACATATTGCTACTATAAAATGATTATTCTTATCTGTATCATCCGTATTATTATTGTATCGCGTAAAGTTTTCTGTCTTTTTATCAAATTTATTTAATCCGTACCAAGTCCCGATCCATAGTTCACTATTGTCTGAAATATAGAGCTCCATTATTTTGTCATTATCAATTGAAGATTTATTATTTGGATCAAATCTGTACACTTTGAATTGCCCTGTTGTTTTGTCTAACCTGTTTAATCCTTCACCAAAAGTTCCAATCCATAAGTAATTGCCATCATCACAGAGGCATACTATTTTGTTAGAGCTTATTGAATTATTCTTATTGTCATAAAAGTAAGATTTAAAGTTATACCCATCAAATCTGTAAAGACCTACGTCTGTCCCAAACCATACGAAACCTTTCTTATCTTTCACCATTGCTCGTATCAATTTTGGAAAATCTTCTTTACTTGTTCTAAGCTTATCAAAATGATATTTATCTTGCTGCGAAAAAATATTCGAAGTGTTTGAGAGAATAAAAACGAACGTCAAAATAATTTTTAATAGCTTCAATAAATTCTTTTTTGATTTTTGGTTATCCATTTCGATTTTTTAATATTATAAATTTACTAAAAGCAATCTGAATATAAACTAATAAAATTTTGTAAAGTGATTTATGTTTTGTGTACTAAATCTTTCGATTATTTGTCCTTCCTTTAATTGCTTAATTTGTTAAAGCAATATCTTTACTTACAGGTATTGCCCTTTGAGCTTTTTGAAAATTTGTTTCTTGAGACATCAAAGGAGCATAAACTTTTATAAACATAAGAGTAAAGACTAGCATGATTAGTATTATTTTTATTAAGTTTTTCATTTTTAAGACTCCCTTCACAAATTTTAATTTTTAACTGATACAAAAATGAAGAAAATAATTTGAGAAAAGAATCGGGTAGTATATCTATTTTAACTAAGGGTTGACCCTTATTATAAACTTCCGAAGTCTTAATGAAAACTTCGGGAGTTTTACAAAGTAAGCCGGAAGATTTCTCTCCCGCCTTCCCTCTGTGTCGTCCTGAAAATAGTTGACAAAAAAGTAGTCGTAGTAGCAGTAATTTTTCTTTTCTTTTTTGCTTCTTTTTTCTTTTCTTTTTGTTGACATGTTCATAACTTTTTTAGGCTGCACACTT
>JALYRX010000016.1 GCA_030855105.1 Bacteroidota bacterium
CAATAGCAGTCAGCGGTAGTGATATATATGCGGGGGGATATTTCACAACAATAGGCGGACAGGCAAGAAACTATATTGCTAAACTTAACAACACAAACGGCAATGCTGATGCTATCTGGAATCCGAACCCAAATGGTTTTTTCATCCATTCAATAGCAGTCAGCGGTAGTGATATATATGCAGGGGGAAGATTTTCAGGAATAGGCGGGCAGCCAAGAAACCGTATTGCAAAACTTAACAACACAAACGGCAGTGCTAATGCTACCTGGAATCCAAATGCAGATGGTGAAGTATTTGAAATAGTTGTCAGTGGTAGTGATATATATGCAGGGGGAGATTTTAGAACAATAGGGGGGCAGGCAAGAAACCATATTGCAAAACTTAACAACACAAACGGCAATGCTGACGCTGCCTGGAATCCGGATGCAAATGAGCGTGTCTATTCAATAGCAGTCAGCGGTAGTGATGTTTATATTGGTGGAATATTTAATGTGATTGGTGGACTTACAAGGAAACGTATTGCAAGAATAGATAATATTGAAGGTACTCCGGATGCTGACTGGAATCCGAATGCAAATTTTACTGTCTTTTCAATAGCGGTCAGCGGAAGTGATGTTTATATTGGTGGAAGTTTTATAACAATTGGAGCAGTTACAAGGAATAGTATTGCAAAACTTAACAACACAAACGGCAATGCTGATGCTGCCTGGAATCCAAATGCACAAGGATTATTATATAATACTGTCCTTTCAATAGCAGTCAGTGGTAGTGATGTTTATGCAGGCGGGGATTTTACAACAATAGGCGGGCAGACAAGAAACCGTATAGCAAAACTTAACAACACAAACGGCAATGCTGATGCGACCTGGAATCCGAATGCAAATGGTACTGTCCCGTCAATAACTGTCAGCGGTAGTGATGTTTATGTGGGTGGAGGTTTTACAATAATTGGCGGACAGACAAGAAACAATATTGCAAAACTTAACAACACAAACGGCAATGCTGATGCGACCTGGAATCCGAATGCAAGTAATTTGGTATATTCAATAGTAGTCAGTGATAGTGATGTTTATGCAGGGGGACTCTTTACAACAATTGGTGGGCAGACAAGAAACTATATTGCAAAACTTAACAACACAAACGGCAATGCTGATGCTGCCTGGAATCCAAATCCAAATGCAAATAGTATTGTCCAATCAATAGCAGTCAACGGTAGTAATATATATGCAGTGGGGGATTTTACAACAATAGGGGGGCAGACAAGAAACCGTATTGCAAAACTTAACAACACAAACGGCAATGCTGATGTCTGGAATCCGAATGCAAATTATCGTGTCTGGTCAATAGCAGTCAGCGGAAATGATGTTTATGCAGGTGGGGAATTTTCAACTATGGGTGGAAATTTACAGCCTTATCTCGCAAAATTTTCTCTAGCACAACCACCTACTACATTGAATCTCAAATGCTACCTCGAGGGATTCTATCATACTCCTGTACACAGAATGAATAAACCAATACCGGTTACAGTATTATTGCGTACTGCAGCCCCTCCGTATAATGTGATTTCAACTGATAGTACAATGTTAGATGTTATTGGTAATGCTTCCGGAATAAGCCTTAGCATTCCTTCAAACGGGAATTATTATATTGTAGTTAAGAGCTGGAATATTATTGAAACCTGGAGTGCAAGTCCGCAAAGTTTTAAAATTGACAGCACGACAAATTATGATTTCTCGACTTCGTTCAGTCAAGCATACGGAAATAATTTAACACCGATTGATTTTGACTTCTCACAAGCCACCAGATTTGGATTATATGCAGGAGATATTACGCAGAATATGGCAGTTGATCCTTCGGATTTACAATTTGCCTACAATGATGCTTATAATTACAGATCGGGCAATGTAGTAACAGACTTAACCGGGGACGAGATAATAGACGTCGATGATTTATTAATTATAGATAATAATGTAAGTAATTCTATTACGACTATCAGACCTTAGTTAAATCTTATCTGAAAATTTAATTCTTAATATTAAGACGTAAGAAAAATTTTTAAAAACATTAAAACTAAAATCATGAAATCCTTAATCATAAAAATATTATTTTTAACTTTACTCTTTACAAACTTAGCTTATTCTGACTATCAAATCCCGACCTATAAATTCAGTCCAATAAATGCGTCTAATATTAATTTATTACAACCAAATATTTTAGAGTTTGATATTGTTTTGACACACACTAATCCAGGGTTTGCACCTTTTATATATTCTATGGGACAGTATACCTTTTACTTTAATACCGGTTTTGCAAATGGCGGAACTTTAACTTATTCGTATGCTCCCGTTGATTCCTCGGACTTACCTCCCGGGCTTAGGCCGGTCAATCCCAAGATTGTTAATAACCAATTGAGATTAGCTCCGAATATGCCACCGGGTCCATGTCATGGATATATTATTTCAAGCACAAATGGAACATTGATTGCAAGAATGAGATTACGAACAACTGCAGCCAGTTTTGCATTACCATTAACAAATTTAAATTTAACTTTCAGTGAGTATTACAACGGAGGTTTTTATACAAAAATTGTTGCTTCTGTTATGAATGACTCTAACACTTCTTGTGTTGCGAGAAATATAACTACACCTATTGGATTTGATAATTTAGCAACAGGAAAAGTATTTTTCGATGATAATAACAACGGAATAAAGGATTTCGCTGAGTTGCCTTTCCGCGGTGGAATAATAGCATCAAGTCCATTCACTTCATATGCAACTACAAACAATAATGGAAATTATTACATGTTTTGTGGACAAGGTAATGGTTCATTTAATTTGTCCGTGGTGAATGTACCTTTGCATTACTCAGTAAATCCGCCAATACACACGGCTATTTTTTCTGGAAATACGATCAGTGAAGGGCATGATTTTGCTTTAATTAAAGATACGGTAAATGATTTAAGAATTATACTTACGAATGGAGGTGCAATAAGACCGGGATTTAATTTTAATCAATATATAAATATTGAAAATATCGGAAACACAACCCTATCGGGCAACGTAGTATTATTGTATGATGCTCGCTTTACATATCTACCGAATCAAACATTTCCCTCTCATACTTCGCATAATCCCTCAGCCCATACTCTTAGCTGGAATTATTCAAATCTTTTTCCAACTGAAAGAAAATTAATTCTAGTTGCCTTTAATCTACCTTCAAGTGTACCAATTGGTACGAGTATTACTTCAACTGCAACAATTTATCCTGTAGCCGGGGATTATAATCCATCTGACAATGTGAGTGTTGCAACTGCAATTGTAACAGGTTCTTATGACCCCAATGACAAGAGCGTTGACCTGATAGGAAATATTACACCTCAAAGTGTTGCAGACGAAGATTCACTCACATACACGATCAGATTTCAAAACACCGGAACAGATACGGCGTTTACCGTAAGAGTTCTCGATACATTAAGTTCAAAGGTGAATGTTCCGACGTTTGAAATGCTCGCATCAAGCCACGCATCTACTTACGCAATTACCGGAGCCGGAATTGTAGAATGGACTTTTGATAATATTTTACTTCCCGACAGTACAAGAAATGAACTCAGGAGTCACGGCTTTATCAAATACAGGATAAGACCAAAAAATAATTTATTTATCGGAGATGAAATTAAAAATACAGCACACATCTATTTTGATTATAATTTACCTGTTGCAACAAACACTGTAAATACTGTTGTAGCTCCTCCGGTAAAATCTCTTGGCCTTATTGCATTGATTGAAGGGTTTTATAATAATGTAACAAATATAATGATAGGAGATACAACGAGAGTTTACCTGAGAAATGTTTCATCACCATTTAATATTATTGATTCGGCAAAATCGGTTTTAGACCAAAACGGTAATGGAACTTTTAATTTCTCTAACACTGCAAACGGAATTCCTTATTTCATTGTCTTAAAGCACAGAAGCTCCATCGAAACCTGGAGCAGTGTAGGACAAAGCTTTACTTCAAATTCTTTGTCTTATGATTTCACTACAAACTCATCACAGGCGTATGGCAATAATATGATTCAGAAAGGGAGCCGGTTTTGCATATACAGTGGTGATGTGAATCAGGATGGAGTTGTAGATTTGACCGATAATAAGTCAATAGATAATGATTTATATAATTTTGTATCGGGACATGTGTCGACGGATTTGAACGGAGATAATTTTGTTGATATAAATGATGTTACTATTGGTGATAATAATGCATTTTATTTTGTGAGTGTAATTAGACCGTGATTACAGTTAGCAGTTAACAGTTAGCAGTATCAGTTAATAAATTTTTAAATTTGCTTAGTAATGCTGAAAATATTTAACAAAAATTGAATAAAAAGCCGGGGGAGAATTTTATTATAAAAATCTAAAATTGTAATTAATGAGAGGAGTGATTACGATTGTGTGTATTACAATATGTTTAATCTTTTACAATAAAATTTTAAAAAGATATAAAAACATCCCTTGCATATTACATTTTTAATATATATCTAAAACTTAATTACAATTTAAACAATTGTTTGGAGTCAGATGTAAAATAAATTATTTGAAACAAAATTAAAAGTTCTCCAACCCTCTTTAGATTCTCCTGTATTCCTTTCTTGAATAGCTTTAATGAATTGATATAAAATCAACCCTCACAAAATTAATATTTATTAATTAAAACGGGCAACTATCATGAAAACATGCAAAGTTATTCTCACAGCCTTAATTTTTTTATTGACTGCACAATTATATTCACAAACATTCCAATGGAGACTGCTTCCAAATTCTCCGGGCGTAACCGGTGGAGCAAGATTTGATGATGTATATTTTATTGATTCAAACACCGGCTGGATAATAGATTACGATGGACGAGTTTATAAAACAACAAACGGTGGTAATAACTGGAGTTTAATTTTTAATTCAACTTTTGGAAATGAGTTACGAAGTGTTGGATTTTTTGATTCTAATGTAGGAATATTGGGAACCCTAATCGAAGATACTAATAAAGTTTTATATAGATCTACCAACGGCGGTTCTAACTGGACACCGGTGAGTAATATAACAGGCCAAAGACCGGAGGGGATTTGCGGAATTTCAATTGTAAATGAAAATATTGCTTACGCATGTGGAAAGTATTACGGCACAGGGAGAATTATTAAAACTACAGATAAAGGAAATTCCTGGAATTCGGTTTTTAATGATACTTCTTTGGCAACAGGTTTGGTTGATTGTTATTTTTGGAGTCCGGATTCCGGAATATCAGTTGGAGGATACATTGATAACGCAGCAGTAATTAAAACTACAAACGGGGGAGCCTCATGGGAGAGAGTTCATAAGACAATACAAAAAGTGGAATGGTGCTGGAAGATTTCTTTTATCTCCCGAGATATTGGATTTGTAAGTATACAAAGATTTTCGGGATCCTCATATATCTTAAAAACCACAAACAATGGTTTGAATTGGAATGAAATTCTCTTAGGAAATTACAATCAGCAAGGAATCGGCTTTGTGGATGAAAATACAGGATGGGTCGGAGGACACACGGGACTTGCAACCTATAAGACTACAAACGGCGGACTCCAATGGCAATTTGCAGGTTGGGGAATCGGTGTTAACCGTTTTAGATTCTTAAATGACACTTTAGCTTATGCTGTCGGAGATAGAGTTTATAAATATTCAAGAGAACCGGTTGGAATAAATTTAATTTCTTCGGAAGTTCCTTCTTCATTTCAACTGCAGCAGAATTATCCGAATCCGTTTAATCCTGTTACGAAAATAAAGTTTGATGTTCCGTCAAACGTGAAACGTCAAACGTCAGACGTGCGACTTGTTATTTACGATGCTCTGGGAAAAGAAGTTGTGACACTTATTAATGAAAAACTTACTTCGGGAAGTTATGAAATAGATTTCGATGGAAGTAATTTTTCGAGTGGGATTTATTTTTATAAACTTCAAACAGATAAATTTATAGAGACAAAGAGAATGATATTGTTGAAGTAAGTATAATACGGTAAACTCTTTACTATTATAATGGAAAGTAATGTATATGCAAAGCTAATGGCAAATTCAAAACAAGATTTGATTAAATCTTTAAAAAATAAATTCTAAAAAATAACTTGCAAAATCTTGACAAATAAAATATATACCACAGGAACTTTTTATAACTTCAAAAAAATAAAAGGAGAAGAAATGAAAACAAAATTATTTACTTTTTTAGTTTTAACATTTACTTTCAATATTGTTTTTGCTCAATCCGGCTGGTTCTGGCAAAATCCTATACCTCAAGGTAATTCTTTATCATCAGTTTATTTCATAGATAATAATACCGGCTGGACAGTGGGAGGTTTTGGCACAATCATCAAAACAACCAGTGGGGGAACCAATTGGACAAGTCAGACAAGCGGAACAAGTAATGACTTATTTTCAGTTCATTTCATAGATAATAATACCGGCTGGACAGCGGGAATTTTTGGCACAATCCTCAAAACAACCAATGGGGGAACCAATTGGACAAGTCAGACAAGCGGAACAAGTAATAACTTATTTTCAGTTCATTTCATAGATAATAATACCGGCTGGACAGTGGGAATTTTTGGCATCATTCTCAAAACAACCAATGGGGGAACCAACTGGATAAGTCAAACAAATGGAACAGGTAATCTCTTAATATCAGTTTATTTCATAGATAACAATACCGGCTGGACAGTGGGTTATGGAGGTACCATTCTCAAAACAACAAACGGGGGAACCAACTGGATAAGTCAAACAAGCGGAACAAGTCAGGACTTACGTTCAGTTCATTTTATAGATAATAATACAGGTTGGACTGTAGTGGGTCATCTTGGTACCATTCTCAAAACAACAAACGGGGGAACCAACTGGACAAGTCAAGCAAGCGGATTAAGTGGTTTCTTAAATTCAGTTCATTTCATAAATAATAATACAGGCTGGACAGTGGGAGGTGACGTCACCATTGGCGCAATCCTCAAAACAACAAACGGGGGAACCAACTGGACAAGTCAAACAAGCGGAACAAGTAATTCCTTATCATCAGTTCAATTCATAGATAATAATACAGGCTGGACAGTGGGTTATGGAGGTAACATTCTCAAAACAACAAACGGAGGAACCAACTGGATAAGTCAAACAAGCGGAACAAGTAATTCCTTATCATCAGTTCAATTCATAGATAATAATACAGGCTGGACAGTGGGTGGGGGTGACTTTAATAGTACCATTATCAAGACAACAAACGGGGGAACCAACTGGACAAGTCAAATAAGCGGAACAAGTAATTACTTAAAATCAGTCCATTTCATAGATAATAATACAGGCTGGACAGTAGGTGATGCCGGCACAATCCTCAAGACAACAAACGGGGGAACAAACTGGACAAGTCAAACAAGCGGAACAAACAGCCGCTTAACTTCAGTTCATTTCATAGATAATAATACAGGCTGGACAGTGGGTAGTGATGTCTTTAATAGTACCATTCTCAAGACAACAAACGGAGGAACCAACTGGATAAGTCAAGCAAGCATACCAGAAGCTTCCTTATCTTCAGTTCATTTCATAGATAATAATACAGGCTGGACAGTGGGAGGATATATAAAATCCTTTTCTTCATCTTACACAATCCTCAAAACAACAAACGGGGGAACGAACTGGACTAGTCAATCAAGCGGACTAAGTGGTTTCTTATCTTCAGTTCATTTCATAAATAATAATACAGGCTGGACAGTGGGAGGTAATTTTTTCGTCGACACAATCATCATTCTCAAAACAACAAACGGGGGAACCAACTGGACAAGTCAAATAAGCGGAACAAGTAATTACTTATCATCAGTTCAATTCATAGATAATAATACAGGCTGGACAGTGGGAGACGGCATTCTCAAAACAACAAACGGGGGAACCAACTGGACAAGCCAGACAAGCGTAACAAGTAATCACTTACGTTCAGTTCATTTCATGAATAATAATACAGGCTGGACAGTGGGAGTTGGTGGGACCATTCTCAAAACAACAACCGGGGGTGTGACAGTAGGTATTCAAACTATTCCATCAGAAATACCAACGCAATTCATGCTTTTACAGAACTATCCTAATCCATTCAATCCTTCTACAGCTATCAGTTATCAGTTAGCAGTTAGCAGTTTTATTTCTCTAAAAGTTTTTGATTTGTTGGGAAAGGAGGTTTCAACATTAGTGAATGAAAAACAAAATGCCGGAACGTATGAAGTTAATTTTGATGGCAGTAATTTTTCAAGCGGAGTTTATTTTTATAAATTAGAAACGGAAGGTTTTATAGAGACAAAGAGAATGATTTTATTAAAATAAAAATTTTATCAAATTGAATATCGCTTTTTGAAATCCTAACTAATGAAAATTAATTATTATCTTAAAACAGAGAATATTGAGAATATTAACGACTAAGAAATTGACTTAAATAAAATAACCCAACAATAATTAACTAAAACTTAAATGGAGAAATGTAATGAAAAATTTAATCGTCATCTTAACAACTTTTCTATTAATATCAGCAGGCTATAATTTAACCAATGCCCAGGTTACCCAAGAGTGGGTTCAAAGATATAACGGGCCCTCCAATTTATATGATGTTGCATCTTCAATTGCAATTGACGATTCAGGTAATGTTTATGTTACAGGTTTAAGTCTCGTCGGTAGTTATGGTGCAGACTATGCAACAATAAAATACAACTCAAATGGAGATTTGTTATGGGTTAGAACATATGGGACGTTCATTACTGACGATTATGCAACTTCCCTCGTAGTTGACGACTCCGGAAATGTTTATGTTACTGGTTTTAGTTTGGGCAATGGAACCGGAGGTGATTATGCAACAATAAAATACAACTCAAATGGAGATTCGTTATGGGTTAAAAGATATAACGGACCTGGAAATTATTATGATCGATCAACTTCACTTGCAGTTGACGGATCAGGAAATGTTTATGTAACTGGTTCTGCTTACGATAGCCTTACGAGTAATGATTATGCAACAATCAAATATAATTCCTCAGGTGTCCAGCAGTGGGTTCAAAGGTATAACGGACCCGGAAACCTGAATGATGCTGCATCTTCCATTGCAGTTGACGGTTCAGGTAATGTATATGTTACGGGCAGCAGTGATAACAGTGGAAACTATCCAACAGACTATGCAACCATAAAATACTCATCAGTGTCCAGTACTCTTTTGCTTACAGCATTGATCGAAGGGTTTTACAACAACTCAACAAATAAAATGATAAGAGATACGGTAAAAGCTTGTTTAAGAAATTCCACCCTGCCATATGCTATTGTTGATTCGGCAAGAACAGTCTTAGATTCCACCGGCAATGGAACTTTTAATTTTTTTAATGCTTCAAACTCTACTCCCTATTATATTGTGATCAAACATAGAAACTCAATCGAGACATGGAGCAGTGCAGGACAAAGCTTTACTTCAAATTCTTTGTCTTATGATTTCACTACAAACTCATCACAGGCGTATGGCAATAATATGAAGCAGATAGATATTACACCGGTTAGTTTTGCGGTTTACAGTGGGGATGTGAATCGCGACGGGGTTGTTGATCTAACTGATAATCAATTAATAGACAATGATGCTTACAATTTTGTCTCGGGATATGTGAATACAGATTTAACAGGTGATAATAATGTTGATCTGAGTGATGCGGCGATTGCAGAGAATAATGCGTTTAATTTTGTGAATGTGATAAGACCGTGATTACAGTTAGCAGTTAACAGTTTATAATTCTTAATTTTTAATTGAATCAAAGTCGGTTGAGAATTTTATTAAAATCTAAAAATTGTTATTAATGAGAGGAGTGATTATGATTGTGTGTATCTTACAATATGCTTAATCTTTTACAAAAAATTTTCAAAAGATATAAAAACATCTCTTGCATTTTATATTTTTAATATATAACTAAAACTTAGTTACAATTTAAACATTTATTTGGAGTCAGATGGAAATAAATTATTTGAAGACAAAATTAAAAGTTCTCCAGCCATTTTTAGATTCTCCTGTATTCCTTTCTTGAATAGTTTTGACGTTAAGCTTGTAATTTATGATGCTATCGGAAGGCAAGTTGCAATATTAGTTAATGAAAAGCTTTCTCCAGGAAGTTATGAAATAGATTTTGATGGCAGTAATTTTTCAAGCGGAGTTTATTTTTATAAATTAGAAACGGAAGGTTTTATAGAGACAAAGAGAATGATTTTATTAAAATAAAAATTTTATCAAATTGAATATCGCTTTTTGAAATCCTAACTAATGAAAATTAATTATTATCTTAAAACAGAGAATATTGAGAATATTAACGACTAAGAAATTGACTTAAATAAAATAACCCAACAATAATTAACTAAAACTTAAATGGAGAAATGTAATGAAAAATTTAATCGTCATCTTAACAACTTTTCTATTAATATCAACAGGGTATAATTTAACCTATGGTCAGGTTACGCAAGAGTGGGTTAGAAGATATGATGGGCCCGTGAGTGGTAATGATGTACCAGGTTTCCGTTCTTCCCTTGCAGTTGATGGATCAGGTAATGTTTATGTTACAGGTACAAGTAGTAGCAGTGGCTCATTTAATGAGGATTATGCAACAATAAAATACAATTCAAATGGAGATTCCTTATGGGTTAGAAGATACGGTGGACCCGGCAATCGACATGATGAGCCACATTCTATTGCAATTGATGGCTCAGGAAATGTTTATGTTACCGGTGGTAGTATTGGTAGCAATGGATACGGAAATTATGCAACAATAAAATACAACTCAAATGGAGATTCGTTATGGGTTAAAAGATATGGACCCTGCAATTGGTACGAAGAAGCATATTCCATTGCAGTTGACGGTTTAGGAAATGTTTATGTTACTGGTAGCTGTACACGTGATTATGCTACAATAAAATATAATTCCTCTGGTGTTCAGCAGTGGATTAGAGAATATAGCGGACCGTGGGGTGGTTTTGATGATGCAGTATCCCTCGCAATTGACGACTCGGGAAATGTTTATGTTACGGGTATAAGTAGTAGCAATATCAGTGAAACAAGTTTTGACTATGCAACAATAAAATACGATTCAAATGGAGTCCAGAAATGGGTTCGAAGATATCACGGGCCAGGAGATTCTAATTACCCCAATTCCATTAAAATTGACGGCTCAGGAAATGTTTATGTCTCGGGTACTAGCGAAAACGATTATGCTACAATAAAATATAACTCAAATGGAGATTCGTTATGGGTTAAAAGATATAGCGGACCCGGGAATTGGAGTGATCAAGGGAGGGACCTCGCAGTTGACGCCTTAGGAAATGTTTATGTTACGGGTATTAGTGATGACAGTGCATCAAATGCAGACTTTGCAACAATAAAATATAACACAAATGGAGATTCATTATGGGTTAGAAGATATAATGGACCCGGAAATCAGGATGATGCTGCTTTTTCCCTTGTAGTTGATGGTTCAGGAAATGTGTATGTTACGGGTTCTAGTTGGGCCAATGGAATTGGTATAAACTATTCAACAATAAAATACAATTCAAATGGAGATTCGATATGGGTTAAACGGTACGGGCCGGAGAATACTGATGAAGCAAGATCCATTGCAGTTGACGGTTCAGGAAATGTTTATGTTACGGGTTCTAGTTGGGCCAATGGAACAGTATACGACTATGCAACAATAAAATATTCGCAGCAACCAATAATAAGTACACTTCATCTTACAGCATTGATTGAAGGGTTTTATAACAACGTAACGAATAAAATGATAAAAGACACAGTAAGAGTTTATTTAAGAAATTCAACCCTGCCTTTTGCTATTGTGGATTCGTCAAAATCGGTTTTAGATTCAACCGGAAATGGAATTCTTAATTTTTTTAATGCTGCAAACTCTATTCCTTATTATATTGTCATCAAACATAGAAACTCAATCGAGACGTGGAGCTCGGGTGGAAATAGTTTTTTATTAAATAATCTGAGTTACAATTTCACAACTGCGGCAAACAAAGCATACGGAAATAATCAGAAGCAGATAGATTCATCGCCGATACAATTCGGAATTTACAGCGGGGAGGTGAATCGCGACGGAAGTGTCGATGTCTCCGATTTGGAACAGATAGATAATGACTCTTATAATTTTGCATCCGGTTATTTACAAACCGATCTTAATGGAGATAATTTTGTGGATGTTATTGATGCTACGTTAGGAGATAATAATGCATTTAACTTTGTGACTAAGATTACTCCGTAAATAAAACAAATCTGCAGAGTGGTTTTAATAATCGGAATGACTCTGAATTAAATTTTTAAAAACTTTTTACTAAAATTTAGTTTGATATACCGTCAAATGCAAAACGTAAAACATCAGACGTGATACTTATTATTATTTACGATACGGCTTGGAAAAAGAAGTCGCAATACTAATAAATGTAAAGCTTTCGCCGTGAAGTTATCAAATAGAATTCTATAGAAGTCATTTTTCAAACGGAGTCTACTTTATCAAAAGTGATCCTTCAAATAAACTTAATGAAGGTAATTTTTCGGAAGTAAAAAGAAAATAATATTACTAAATTGAAAATTTTGATTAATATAAAATCAACTCTCACAAAATAAATGTAATACTTAATTGAAAGGGGAAATTTTCATGAAAACAATCAAAGTCATTCTCACAGCCTTAATTTTTTTATTGTCTGTACAAATACATTCACAAACATTCCAATGGAGAGTGCTTCCAAATTCTCCGTTGGCAGGCACTTCATTAAGATTTGAAGATATATATTTTATTGATCCCAACACCGGCTGGATAATAAATTTCATTAATGGTGTTTATAAAACAACAAACGGTGGCAATACCTGGGGTTTAATTACTGATTCAACTTTTGCATATGGATTCAGAAGCATAGGATTTTTTGATGCAAATACCGGAATATTCGGTACGTTATATACCGATTCGAATAATTTTTTATATAAGACAACAAATGGTGGCTCTAACTGGGCTCCGGTGACTAATGTACCAAGCCCTCAACCAGAGGGAATCTGCGGAATTTCAATTGTAAATGAAAACATTGGTTTTGCGTGTGGAAGGTTTTTCGACACCGGGAGAATTATTAAAACAACTGATAAAGGAGTCTCATGGGAATTAGTTTTTAATGATTCTTCTTTGGCAAAAACTTTAATAGATTGTTATTTTTGGACAGCAGATTCCGGAATAGCAGTTGGAGGATATAGCACTAATAATAATTTTGAAGTGGGTAACGCCGTAGTAATTAAAACCACAAATGGAGGAACCTCATGGCAAAGAGTTCATAAGACAACCCGAACAGGAGAATGGTGCTGGAAAATTCATTTCATTAACAGGCAAGTCGGCTATGTTAGTATAGAAAAATATGCAAATCCAACTTTTATATTGAAAACTGTAAATGGCGGTAACAGTTGGCAGGAGATATCACTGCCGACCAATATCACAAACCTTGAAGGTATTGGATTTCTCAATGAAAATACAGGCTGGGTGGGTGGTTGGGGAACTAACTATAGTTTCCCATCTTATGAAACAACAAATGGTGGTTCTAACTGGCACCTCGCAGGGTGGGGAATTAATGTAAACAGATTCAGATTTTTGAATGATACACTTGCCTATGCAGTTGGAGATAGAGTTTATAAATATTCACGCGAACCCGTGGGTATTCATAATATTTCAAATGAAATTCCCGGTTCATTTTCATTATTCCAAAATTATCCGAATCCGTTTAATCCTGTTACGAAAATTAAATTTGATGTTACGCGGGACGTAAGAAGCGAGACGCAAGACATAAAACTCCTTGTGTTTGATGTTTTAGGAAAAGAAGTTGTGACACTTGTAAACGAAAAACTTCCTCCGGGAAGTTATGAGGTAGAGTTAGACGGCGGCAACTTTACTAGTGGAGTTTATTTCTACAGAATATCTGCAGAAGCAAATGGAAAGTCGACGTTCATAGAGACAAGGAGAATGATACTTTTGCGGTAATATACTTTTTTAAATCCGGATGAAATGATAAGGATTAGATTCCCCGATTCTTGTTAAAATAAAGTGAGCTTAAAAATGCAAGTAGTTTTAATAATTCTCCGTGTGAATTCTTAGAATTCCGATCAGAAGTTTGCACAAACTTTAAGATGTATCTGACGAGGCTTCTGTATGATATGAAAATATTTGATTTTTTTTCTATATAATCAATTACCTCAAGTCGTTAATAGAAATTTATCAGCAGAATTTTTATTATAAAATGCTGTATCTAGAATTACAGTAATTTGCACAAAATTATTTTTATAGTTTGAAGCAATCTAATTTATTGATTAGTATTATGATCGGGTTTTGCTTTTATACCAAATTTTTTTACGAATTAAATACTTCCTTGCATTCCGGCCTGGCGAGAAATGAATTTTTTAGAGAGATGCAGATCGTTTTTATAAAACAAAATTTTATATACTTTGCTTTGATTAAATTTTTTGTATGTTTGCATTAATTATAACTCTTGTTTCCCCACCATAATAATTAAATATGCCTGTAAAAAAATTTACTCTTTTTATTTTATTAGTTTTATTATTTTCGAAAATAGAATTTTCTTTTGCCCAGAAAGCGGCGGGTGATAAGCTGACATTAAAAAAGCTTTCCGAAAAAATTTCTGAAGCGGATAATCCTAACAAAATAAAGCTCCGGCTGAATTCAGATAATCCAAATCAATACAGCTCATCGGTTATTAAAGATTTTTCGAAAGCAAAAAGTAATATACTTTCCAAAAACTTTTATCAGACAAAATCCGGCAACAGTTATTCTGTATTGCAGTCCGGGATCACAGGAAAACAATTTGAAAAGAATTTAAATATTTCAAAAAACTTTTCTGATACTTACATACCGTGGGAATCAACAAGACATTTCGCACCTGCAGTAGGCGAGGGAGTTTTGTTCAACATAGCAATTCCATGGGCGATGGCAAGATTTCTGAGAGATTGGGATGATTCGACCGCAGGGGAAAGATGGCCGTTTATCGGGTTCCAATCCATTTGGTCTAATATCCAAAAGGGCTGGAATTATGACGGTGATAATTTTGTGACGAATTTATTTTCACATCCCTACGGAGGAAATTTATTTTATAATAGCGGAAGAGTAAACGGTTATAATTTCTGGGAATCTTCTGCCTTTGCTTTGGCAGGAAGCTATTTATGGGAATCATTTATGGAAACTAACCAGCCTGCTATCAATGACTGGGTAAATACAGGAATGAACGGTGCAGCATTCGGTGAAATACTCTACAGGCTTTCAACATTAATTACGGACAATCAGGCAAGAGGCGGACATAGAGTGTGGACTGAAGTTATTGGTGGAATTGTAAATCCTGTAAGAGCCTTTTCAAGAATAGTTACCGGTGAGGGCTCAAGAATTTTTCCTAATCCAGCCTGGCGAACTCCTAAAGGGCTAAAGCTTGCTCTTGATGCCGGTACAAGAGTCTTATTCGAAGAAGACTCTACACATAATCCGGGCACCAAACAGCTCGACGGTATTTTTGAATTAGAAGTTCACTATGGAAACGCGTATCGAATGGACCATGCAACTCCTTTCTCGCATTTTTATTACAATATCGAAATTGCATCATCTTCACCAAATCTAACAGGAATGAACGCAGTGGGCAGCTTGTTTGCAGTCAAAGTATCCGATAAAAAAACCTCTAAACATTCGCTTGAAGCAAGTCTGAATTATAACTATGAAAATAACCCAGGTTTTTTATATGGCAATGTTGCTGTAGTTGAACAGTTAAATTCATATTTCAAAGTCAAGCAGGGTTTGGACCTTCGTACAAAGTTAGGTATAAGATTGATACCAATGGGCGGAACTCCCAATGATTATTTTTATGATTCAGTTGACGGACGTAGTTATGATTTCGGACAGGGCCTGGGTGCAATAGGAAGACTTTCATTGCACAGTGGCAGCTGGGATATTTTTACCATTCAATATGAAATGGATTATATATGGACACAGAGTGAACCTGCATATTCAAAACATTTTCTGCATGGGGGCTCTCTAAACTTCCAGCTTCCCGTAAAGGATTATTTTGTATTTGGAATAGGAGCGGGTTATTATAAAAGAAAAAGTTATTATTATTATCCTGCAAATTACTTTGGCTATAATGTCCCGGGTCAGCCGAACACAAATGCTCCGGATGTATCTTTTCAAACACCAATAGTGAGAGTTTTTTTTAAAACAAGAATCATATAATCTCAAATAAGTTTATGAAAATATTTTTATTAATATTAATTTTTGCTGTTAACGGAATTAGTTACTCTCAATCCTTGAATACAAAAAATTCAAGTAATTTAAATAATAAGAATTATTTGAATCAATTGAATAGCCAGGTATTCCTGAGTTATACTTATATTCGTAATCTTGGACAATTCGGAGAAACTTACAAATACGGAAGCGGGATTTATCTTAATTACGGAAAATATTTTCCAAATTCCTGGCTGGCAATCGCACGGGTTGGATTTATAAATCAAGAGTTAAGGTCCGGCGTTGATTCGGGTGGATATACTGATTTTAAAATTTATCCTGTTCATATCGGCGGACGTTTTTATGTATATAAAAATGTTGTTATGCCGTATTTTTCTTTCATGAACGGATTGAATCTTATCTCAACAAGTAATTATCTCGGTGACCCGAAAGTCAAGGATCAATTTTTAGTTAGGTATGCATTTCAGGTCGGATTTGGATTAGATGTTAAGTTCGCCAAAAGCTTCGGAGTCAATCTGAACATAAATTATAATAACAGCTTTTATGATGCAGGCGACTTATATACACTGGAGCCAATTCCTTCTTCTATGATGACCGGATTTGAATACAGCGCAGGTATTTCATATGATATCACTAGATGAGATTTTTGCTTTTTGCTAGAATTAGGTTTATCCTGTTCATCTTTTTATTTATAATAACTTCGGATTGTTTTTCATTTTATAGACCTTTCTATTTACCTGATAGTAAAAATTTTTCTCCCGCCGACACATCAAGATTTAATGACGGCACCGACCCCTCACAGCCAATCAGCAGAATCGATCTTCAAAATAATTTTTTTTGGGATTGGTTTGAATTAACAAACGACAGATATTATAACGTTTCACAGTTAAACGGCGGCAAGACATTTTACAATGGACATTTATATTTTTACTTTACTTAAAAATTCATTTAGTTACAACCAATTTAACATTCGAAACAAAGACAGGTTTCGGCGACATTTCTTTTGACATTCAGTATTCTACAAAAAGGAAAAACAAATTCAATACGATTGCCGGAACAGAATTTATTTTTCCAACCGGATCTTCTGCTCAAACGGGCTTAGGGAAATATATTGCCGGCCCATATATAGGATTTATCGATTATTTTAAAGCGGGGTATTACGGAGTATTAATTACGGATTATTTTTCTTTTGCCGGACAAAATAACAGAAATGACATTCATGAACTTTCTATAAATCCTATGTTCAAGATTAGCTTAGGAAAAAATTGGTACACATTGATTACACCTGACATTATATATACTTTTAAAACAGGTAAGTTCTTTATTCCATATACTCAGGAATTTGGAAAATTATTTAATAAAAATTTTGCCTCGTCAATTAAAGCCGGGATTCATCTAAGAAATGACAATAGATATGATTTGCTTGCAGAGATAAAGTTTTCATTTTTTTTATAAATGAGTTCTATAGGTTGAAACCAAAATAGTCATCCTAAATAAATTCCCTCATTTATTTTTTGGTTTTCCCGTCAGCCAGCCGGTTGCATAGATAAGATTTAATTCAAGCAAATGTTGTTTTATTCTTTGTGTTAGCCCGTAGTCTACATTATATTTGACAGCTGTATAGAGTTTGTTTACAATAGGCCATCCTCCGATCTGAAAACTCACGTAACCCATTTTGTCATGAATTGAAGGGTTCCACCAGACATCACTTCCTTTATCATCTGTAATCTGAAAATTATTTCCTCCCATAAAACCGATCTCCAACCGGTCGGTTAAGTATTGACTTATTCCGTACTCGACAGTAAAACGATTTCCGGTGGTAACATCGATGTCTTTTATCTTGCTGTTAATTTCCATCGTTGCAGCAATCATTATTGCCATCGCCTGAGACGGTTTACCTTTTATTTTCATGGGATAAATATATCCGAACGCCTGGAACATATTAGTCCAGTAACCGAGACCGACATTATCACTTCCTCCCGGAGTATATCTTCCTGTTGGTGCAACCAGTGAATACGCCGCCGTTAAATTTAATATATCCGAAGCCCAGCTTAATGCAAACGGCATAAAGGTCATGTCGGCAAAACCGCTCGCTTTGCCGGTGATGGTGCCTGATTGATTTATTGTGTCTCTTAGAATTTGTGCAATCCTTTGATATGCAATATCTGAATTAACAGTTGAGTAAGCAGGAGTTACCCCCGCCATGTAAGTAGCCCCGAGAAATTTAAATGGTGATGCATATAGAAAAGTTGGAATGTTTATATAACCGCTTACATCAAGATCTAAGCTTGTTCTTCCAAAAGGTCCTGTAATACCTGTTACCTGGTTTCCGTCTTCGTTGAAAAATTTTTCACCGCTAAGGAAAACATTATAATCTATAAAATAAAATCCGGGTGCGGGTGTAGAATAATCCCTGATATCCCATATGCCCGGTAAATAATGTCCGGCAGTAAATGGCGAAGCTCCTTTTAAAGTATCGAGACCCTGTGCTTTTAATTGGATAGATACTACCAAAGTCAAAATAAATAGGAATGTAATGTGAAAAATTCTTTTTGTCATATAGATTTCCATTTTATGTTTTAAAATTTTCTGAAATGGTTTTATTTTAAATTAATTTAAAAAACAAAACATCAAAAATCTATCAGACTTTTGTAGCTTGTTAAAATTCTAAATCCGCGAATACTCGCTCTGCAATTCGATCAAATCTAAAATCAAAAATCCACCATCCCCGCTTGCGAGAGTGTCTCAAAACTAAGATTTTAGACCTGTCAGGTTTTTATTAGTTATAGTTTTGAATTAAAATTTCATAAACTAAAACCTCACAGGTTTAATTTCTCGGGTTTTGAGACAGACTCTTGCGGTCGGACGGGTAAGATTCATGGATCATTCCATAAAAGTAACCGATCCCGTATTAACATCATAAACTCCACCGACTATATCTATCTCACCCTTTATTTCCATCTCTTTCAATATAGGACTGTTCTTTCTTATGTTATTCATTGCGATCTCGACGTTCTCACTAGTTACTTTATCAACATATGCTTTATTTTTAGAAGTTTTATCACCTTGAAAAGTTTTCATACTATCGACAGCGGGTTTAATTTTTTCAAGCAGTTCGGTTATATTACCGAGCTTAACTGTATCAATGGCCGCCTTTATCGCCCCGCATTCCGTATGGCCTAATACTACTATCAGCTTAGAACCAATAACCTTGCAACCGTATTCCATACTCGCAAGAATATCCGGGTTAATAATATTGCCGGCAACTCTTGCAACAAATATATCCCCGACTCCAAGATCGAAAACTTTTTCAATTGGGATCCTCGAATCAAGGCAAGATAAGATTACAGCTGCGGGATACTGACCTTTTGATGTCTGCATAATCTGCTTCGGATAATCCGTAAACGTCAGATCACCTTTGACGAATTTAGCGTTTCCGGTTTTAAGTACTTCAATTATTTTTGCCGGAGTTTTTGCCTGCTGGAGCTCCTGGGTCATCACATCGTTCCGGGCTTTGGCTTCTTCTTTTACTTCTTTCATTTCTTTCTTTTCACCGCATGAAGTAAGGATCAATGAAGATATTGCTAAGATTAAAATTAATTTTTTCATAGTTTTATTTTTTTTAAAGTTAAAAGTTAAATGATAAATCAAATAACAATTCAGCGATGGCAATCATAATACTTTGATTACTCCTCCTGTTAATGTTTAGTCAGGTCGCCTATATAAAAGGATACACCTGCATAAAATTGTAAATAAGAAATATTTCTGCTTCCGGTATTGTCATTTAGCACTATTTGATTTGAAGATTCATCCGATTCAAAGTCACCTTTGCCAAAAAGATTTGCAAGATTATATTTTATTCCGAATACACCTCCAATATAATTGTTAAAATTTACGTCAACACCTCCGCCAAGCTGCAGCCCGAGCCGGGTTTCAGATTTCAGCTGGGATTTCGGGAAATTACTGCTTGGATTGCTACTGAATGAACCGCCGAAAAAATTCCCTGTCAGATCAAGCCCAATAAAAGGATTTGCAGTTGCCTTTGGATTGAAACCGTATTCACCTCCAATAGAAGCAACAATAATGCTCACATCCGGAAGAAAGTAAACAGTTCCCGGTTCCGAACTTCCGCTTCCATCTTTTAATACATTTTCATTTGAAATTATATTACCCCAGTTTTTAAAACCATTATACTCCAGACTGAAAATTATTTTGAAACTTCCTGTTTTATTCATTGTGAGTTTTCCTGTAAGCCCGAGATTGTAACCGGTCTTCATAAGATACGGCCAGTTGTCAGCAATTGTATCGGATAATTCAATTGAGTTTCGAAAATTTCCGGCTGGCTGTGAATAACCTCCTGTCACATTCAAAATAAATTTTGGCTGTGAAAAAGAAATATTGGTACCACTCAATACAAGTATTATTAGAGATAAAATTGAAAACAATTTGCGCATAAAATTTTTATTATTCAAACTAATAAAACCGGCTACACATAAAAAATTATTTAGAAAATTATTCAAATTAATCTGTTAACTAATAGTTATTTTGATTTAAAAAAATCGAAATTTCCAAACCAGTAAGCTAAATAAAATTTAATCTCATTGTTTCTTAAAAAGACATCATCATAATCCTTATAAAATCCTTCTCTGTGATAAAACAGAAATTCAGTACCAATATTTAAATGTTTTATCAGTTCTACTTCAAGCCTAGGCTTTAAAATCCCGACATATTCATTGCTTGCAGCTCCTATAATAGTGTGAAGCCAGTATAAATTATAATTGACACCCATAAATCCCCAGTCAAAGTTCAGATAACTTTCAAACTTCATATTCAACCCTGCGCTGAAGTTATATTCCTTTTCACCGAATGAAGAATATAGTGAATTTGCTGCTCCTAAAGGCATAATATTTAAATGAACTGAAGTCATAATAGAAGAATTTTTTATAGCTGACGGGAATTTTGTAAGTATTCCGGCTCCAAAACTAATGCCTCCGACTTTGTAAATCGAGTTATCAAAAAAATCATAGTGCTGAAAAATACCGGCAAATATTTTTTGATTTTTTACATTTAAATTTTTACCTGCCAATGTTGCATAAGCTGTAACAGCATTAATTGGAGACTGAGTTGTATCATCGTCTAAATTTAATTGAGCCTGTATTCTAAAAAAATCAAATGGTTTCACATCACGTTGCTTAAACGGATTTCCATAAACCATTCTGAAATTGATTGCCGTGTTTAGTGTTCCGCTGAAAAATTCCGTACCATCTAGAATCCTGTTAGTTCCAAAAGAAGCTTCAAGATAAACCGGTTCTACTTCAAATGCTTCTTTCGAAGTAACACGGGATATTTTACCTGTGAGTATCCGGTTAAAAGCACGCATCGGATTTAACAATCCGGCGAAAAACTCTCTAGAAATTCTTGAAAATCCGGTTGCGCTTTCATCTATAATCAGTGAACTTGATCTGTATAACATTTCACCAAGAAAATATCCGCTGACAGTGGTGCTTATCAGATCATTAGTAGACGGAGGTTCGTTTTCCATGATCAACTCCCACATTAAACTTCCGCCAAATGAAAACGGAACGGATTCCCAGAATGAATACCCGTTTGATCTCGCAGCATTAAAATATAAATTTCCATGATACGGATGAGCAAAGAAGTTTGTAATAAAATGGTCATGATCCCAGACTGCGCCAATTTCAAGATTCTTTGCAAAAGTATTAAAATTTATTTTTGCAAAAGAAGCTTTTGAAACATAAGCATTGAATGCCCCGATTCCTAAATTTAAGCCGACCACTTCAGATATTGGAATCCATATAGGATATTTTTTATTCAGTTCCTTATCTGAAATTTTTTTGATTAACTTTAAATTATTAACAGGATTTTGAAACTTGTAAGTATTATCAAATGAAAATTCAAGATCATTTTTTTTAGAAAACTGATAATTTAATTTTAAGGAAGAATATTCTGTAGCCGTTTTACTATTTAATTTTAATACTATTTTTTCAAAGTATCCTGAATCCTGTGCAAAGCAATTGCCAAGGATTACTGTATAAATAAAAATAATTTTTAAAAATTTCATCATTCAGTTGTGACAATATTTTTAATGAAATGAAAATCCTGCTAAGCCAATGATATGATTTTTATTAAAATCATTCCCGCTTTTTGCCTGAACTCTGTAGCTGTATCCGATTCCTCCGATAAATCTGAAATTCCGGGTTATCTCAATTTGTCCAATCAATCTCGCCTGAATCGCAAATTGGTGTATCCAGCTGTCATCAGGTGACTTATCTTCAAACATTTCAGCATAGCCGGCATTCGGAGTCAAAAGAAATTTTTTTCCAATTTTAAAATCATATCCATAGTATGCAGCAATAGAGCCTGACTTTGTGTTTTTTGTATCAAAAATATTATAGCTGCCTTCGAGATATGAAACAAAACTGGCAGCATTAATTTTTAAGCCTGTTGTATAAGCAGCAAAATTACTTGAAAAATTTATCCATGAAACTCCGCCGTTTTTCGTAGCAATATTTACTGCGCCAATCGGAATTCCTTTTTGATAATCAGTTATGTTGACTATACCGAGCTGTAATATGTTGTTAGTAGAATTAACATTTAGTAATCCTAACTGGACACCGTTATTAATTCCCGCTATATTTCCCGGGGCTATTTGTAAACCGCTTGCTGTATTTGAAACAGCATTGAAAGTTGTACCTAGCTGAACTCCCTTTAAATTATTTCCGACTATGTTTGAATTGCCGAATTGCGCACCTTTTAAATTATTTCCGGCGATGTTAACGACTAAAGAAATTTGTGATCCAAAAAAATTTCCTACCGTATAATTTGCCGTTCCAGCTATCTGCACACCTTTCATCACACCTCTGGAAGTATTAAATAATCCTCCGATTTCAAATCCTTCGATATTTGCTTTGTGAAGATTTCCAATCGCGGATAATATAAACCCTTTGGAATTCCCTCTAATGTTTGTAACTCCGGCATTTATATTTACTCCGCTAAAATTATTCTCAACTAATGTATAGCCCAAACCCGTATTAAAAACTTTTATACTTCCAATGTCTGTCATAAACAATGTAAGATTTACATCGGCTATATCCTGATCGGATTTATTTATACTCAGTGCACTAAACCATGCAGAGACATTAAACGGATATCTTTTACCCTGTGAAAACACATCTTCCGAATTGAAGAATAAGAATAAAATTAAAATAGAAAATCCGGTCAGATATTTTTTACAAGACATATTTAGTTGTTAATTCAAATTTTTATAAAAACTTAAAATCATTTACAGTTTGTAAATTTAATTATGAGAGTATTATTTTAATCTCATGCAATTAAAATTCGGACGCACAAAATAATTATAGTAATTACTTAATTCAATTAATAAGATTATTATTTTAATAAACTGTAAACACGACAAAATTTAATTTGCACACAGATAACACCTGCCTGACGGGAAGGCAGGCGGATATGACGGATAATCAACAAGTCGTATAAACTCAAAACACCGCATCTCGTTACTTTTCTAACCTTACAATACACCTGAATCCTATATGACTCATTCCGGTATCTATCATTTGCGGCTGACGTGCAGCAGGTCTGTATCGAAGACAATAATTCGGAGCGCATAAATGCGATCCGCCTTTTACAACTTTTCTCGGAATTTTTATTTGTGGTTGTCTTACATCATAGCTTCCTTCGGAAGAAATTACACGGGGATTTATTGCAGGAGTGCAGCATGTTTTAAATTCATCTGCGCTTTCGTCTAAATGCGCCACATACCAGTCGCTTGTCCATTCCCAGACATTTCCAGCCATATCATAAAGACCATAACCGTTCGGCGCAAATGAACCGACAGGCGAAGCTCCTTCATACTCATCAATCAATAAATTCTGATAAGGAAATTCTCCCTGCCATGTATTTGCCATTGGTTTTGAATATTGAACATCTTCATCTCCCCATATATAATTTTTTCCGTTAAGACCACCTCGTGCTGCAAATTCCCATTCGGCTTCACTTGGTAATTCCTTGCCGATCCATTTTGTATATGCTTCTGCATCTTCATAAGCAATATGAACAACAGGATATTTTTCTCTTCCTTCAATCGAGCTGTCAGGACCTTTAGGATGATTCCAGCATGTACCGGGAACCCACCTCCACCAATTGTGATAATCACGAAGATTTACCGGACCTTTTGATTTTTGAAATATTAAAGCTCCGGGAATTAAATTTACCGGATCAACAGTCGGATAATCTTTTGGATCGAGAGGTCTTTCTGCAATGGTAATGTACCCGG
This sequence comes from Bacteroidota bacterium, assembly GCA_030855105.1. Lineage (GTDB taxonomy): Bacteria > Bacteroidota > Ignavibacteria > Tepidaquicellales > Tepidaquicellaceae > JAGPCH01. The sequence continues at coordinate 24,639 of JALYRX010000016.1, forward strand.
TTTCATTTACAAATTTTTCATACTGCTCATTTGTAATTTCATACTTATCCATCCAGAATCCATCCACTGTAACTTCATGCACAGGTTTTTCTTCCGGATAAAAATTTTCCGAACCCATCAGAAATTTGCCGTTCTCTATTTTTATCATATTAACCAAAGATGTTTCAGTCAATTTTTCTGTAGTCTCGCTCATTATTATTTATTTTTTTAAAAAAAATGTCTTTGTAATATACAATTAAAACTCGATTAAATTTTATTTTGTGTAATATAAAACAAAATAAATTTTTCCATTTATAAAAGAATTGACTTCCAATATAGTAAACTAAAACTTATAAAAAAAATCTTATGACTGTCTATAACCGACAGCAGCTTTAAATTATATTATGATTATTTCGGAAATATAAATGTTGCTACTGCTCTGATTCCGAATGCACCCTTTACATTATCCGGAGCTGCGATAGGGATTCTCGGACCTACAGCCAATTGTACAGGGAATTTGCCAAACTTTGTAAGTCCCTGAATTATAAAATTAATATATGTCTGTGTCCTTTTAATTTTCCAGTTCTGTGTCATTTCTGCATTGAGATTGAATCCCGCTCCGCTTTTCCATGAATATCCTAAAAACGGCTGAAGATAACCCTGCGTTTGATTTCCTCGTGTAGGATCACCTCCTACTGACCAGTATTGATTTACTAAAGCTCCCCATAGTCCATCCGCTTGTCTGATATAAAATTACTCCTGTAGGTCCGATACTGAATCTGCCTGAACCTGTATTTTTATTCGTTGCTGTTGGAATTGACATTACCGGTCCGACTCCCCAGATCACTTTGCTTTTCGCTGGTGAAATAAAAATACTGTAAAGAGCATCACCAAGAGAATTTTGTTTTTCTGCAACTCCTGTAATATTATATTGTGTTACCATTGGCAATACAATTCTGTTTATTAAATTAATTCCTTTTGAAATACTTACCGGAATGACCGGCTGAAAATTTAAGACATTCTGTGAGCCGTTAAGTTCACCAATTCCCCAGACAGTATTATTCTGAAATGGAACACTTATAAGATTTGCAACCGGGTTTGAAAGCATAAGAGCGAGCTTCTCCGCAGCAGGATCTTTTGCAGTTTGTGCAAAAGAATTATTTCCAAGTATTGAAATTAAAATCATTAACAACACTACTATTAATAAAAATTTACTTTTCATTTTCTTTATTTATATTAATTGATTATTTTATTATATGTTGGTGGTGCATCTTTGCAAAATCCAATAGCGATTAGAAAACATAACCACTTTAGTTTATTTTTTCTCTTAAATATATAAACTTACAATTCTTTCTGTGAGACCTCTGAATATTAGATATGTATAATTGCAAGATAGAAATTTACTTTGATTACTTCAAACGGTGAACAGTTTTAAATTCAATTATCTCAAATATTTATGAAGTCTTCCATTTTAATTTTATTATTTATTTAATTATTTTAAATTGATTTAAAAAATATTGACTATTGACTATTGACTATTCAATATTGACTATTTATGATTCACTTTGATTCTATAGTGTAATTCAACATATTAAAAAGGACGCCGAAGCGTCCCCTTTTAATTCTCAATTATCAAGTATCAACTATCAATTAATTTCCGGTACTACCGCGACTTGCCATTGCTTCTTCAATATGTTTCTTTACTGCATCCAGATTGAAACTTGCTGCTGCCTGCATTGGAGGAAATTCCATTGCAGTCTGCGCTAATTTAGCAACCTGCTGCTGAACAAATACATAACGCCAGAATTCGTACGTGTACCATGGGCCATAATACATGGAACCATCCATACCCATCTTTTCAAACGGATCAAGACGCAAATTCACTAATCCCGGCCAGTCTAATTTTACTTTAGGTCCGAACCACCCGTCGGGCTGGTCAATGAATGTATATTTCCAATCACCAATCCGGACCGCCGCTAGTGTTGTCTCAGTAAAATAAAAGAATTCATTTCTGGCAGATTTACCTCCTGATAGAAGAGTAGTCTGATTATATCCATCTAAGTGAACTTTGTATTGCTTTCCATTCAGGGATTTACCGGCTTTCAATTCTTCGGAAATGTTAGAATTTCCTGCTGCTGAAACAAATGTTGGGAACCAGTCTAATCCTGACATTACTCCGTTGATAACACTGTTTGGTTTAACAGTTCCTGCCCAACGAACTATACAAGGAGATCTGAATCCGCCTTCTGTTCCCATTCCTTTAGCACCTTTGAAAGGAGAAGTTCCCCCGTCGGGCCAGCTAAAGCTTTCAGTTCCGTTATCTGTAGAAAATACGACTATAGTATTATCTGTCAGACCCATATCATCAAGTTTTTTCGTTACATGTCCAACTACATCATCAAGCTGAGCCATACCGGCTTCCTGCAAAGACCATCCGTTTTCAGAAGATCGAAGGGCTTCATACTTTGGAGATAAATGTGTTACCACGTGCATACGTGTAGGGTTGAGCCAGCAGAAGAAAGGTTTATTATCTTTTACAGACTTATCAATAAAGTTTTCAGCATGACTTAGAATTACATCATCAACTGTCTCCATGCATAGTTCAACACCTTTTATAGGATGCGGAGGAAGTGGTCCTTTATCTTCAACTTTTTGTTTACCTACTTTTCCCCAGCGAGGATCTACTGTTGCATCATCTGCATCTGTTGCCCAGCAGTGTAAAACATTTCTTGGTCCAACTGTATCTTTTAATTCAGGCGGATAATTCGGATGGAATGGATCTTCCATTGCATCAAGGTGATAAAGATATCCGAAGAATTCATCGAAGCCATGAAGTGTCGGAAGGAATTCATTTAAATCTCCAAGGTGATTCTTTCCAAACTGACCTGTTGCATAACCTAATTCCTTCAATGCGGTTGCAATTGTCGGAGCTAATGCAGGCATTCCGACAGTTGCTCCTGCCTGACCAACTGTAGTTAAACCGGTACGAATTGGTAATTCACCTGTTATGAATGAAGCTCTTCCTGCTGTACAGCTTGCTTCAGCGTAATAATCTGTCAAGATAGCTCCTTCAGATGCTAACTTGTCAAGACTGGGAGTGCGGCCTGCCATTACTCCTCTGTGGTAGGCGCCTATGTTCCACATACCGATATCATCTGCCATAATGAAAATGATATTGGGCTGTTTAGCTGAAGTATCACCGCTCTTTGCGGGAGCTTTTGTTGATGTTGGTTTTTGTTCTGCCATTTTATTTTTTTAAATTAAAGAATATGTTGGTTGAATAGTTTTTAATAAAACAATTATGATTTGAAAATTAATGCTCTTTATATATTTCGTTTTTTAAAAAATAATGAAAGGACTTACTATTGGGAAAAATCTTTTCTTATTTTTAGAACTTCAGATAGGGAGAAAAATTTTAATAATTTAAAAATTCTAATTTATAATAGCAAGTAATTCAATGAAGGATTTTAATTTGCACGGTGGTCTAAAGCCCGCTTTTCCGAACCCATAAGAAATTTTCCCCCGGAAATAAGTATCATGTTTTTAAGATCCGTCGTGATTTTAAACAACATCTCAGCAGTATCTTTTTTAAGAAAATTAAAAATAAATTTTGCTCAGTCAGTTATTTATTTATTTAACCCCATATAAAAAACATTCGAATAAAAAGATACAAGCAGTGCAAGTCCTAAAATTCCTACAAAAATTGCCAGCAGGAATGTAAAGGAAATTCTTTTTTTAACTCCCTTTACACGTAAAGACTTTAATATGATCTCGTGTTGTATTGAAAATAAAATGATGTAAGCTGTTCCTATAAATACTAACCAAAACCCGACATTTTTTGAAGAAATATTAGAAACGTTTTTTAATGTTTCTACATTTTTCAAATCCTGAAAAAACTTTGCAATAGTAAATCCAAAACTTATTAAGGAAACTGAAGTTCTTATCGATGCCATCAAAGTTCTTTCCTGCGCCAGGATCGTTCTTTCATAAGCCAACATATCAGATGTTTTTAAATCATCTGCAATTTGTACGTCTGAATCACTCATATAATTTTAAAATTTTGAACAATTGGAATAACAATATAAATTATAAATTAAATATTTCAACTTTTAACTTTCAATTTTTAACTTTTAAACTTTTAAACTGTCCGTTCGATTTCAGAAGTTTTACGATAAATTAGTTTCAACACACCCAATCCTAAAGCAAAACCTATTGCAATTGCAATTGATATTACAACAACATTAGCAAAGTTTGCGCTAAGATCTATAGCAGCTTTATTAAGTTCGTCTCCGGTTAAAAGAGAAACCTTTCTTAGATCATTAAGCATATTAAACATTGCAACCGATGCCCATTGCGGTAATACGGCACATATAAGAACGATAGGCGGAACATAACGGCTTCTTATAGTTAATCCTGCTATCATTGCGATTGCAAAAGCAGCTACTAAGGTTGACCAGTTTGGACTTAAACCCCAGCCCTGGCATAGATCTCTTATGAGAATTCCTGCAAATCCGCAAACAAAAGTCGGAATTATAAATTTATATGGAGTCGAATTAAGAATACTCATTGATGTTGCAAAAAAAGCACACCACATACTATTTATTAGAATTTCCTGTAAGTTCATTTTATAGTTAATTGGTTATTTAATTAAATAGTTAAATGTTGATTGTTAAATAGTTAAATGTTGATTGTTAAATAATTAAATGTTGATTGTTAAATTTTAATAAAAGTGTACGCTGTCAGAATCACTAATGCTAATATTATAAATATAAATGATGCGTTTATTATTTTCTGAGTTCCAATAAAAATAAATTTTTGTTCAGTCAAATCTACAAAAGCATTTATCATCAGCAGCCCGGGAACAAGATAGACAACGGAAGCAATCAATGTCTGTATTTCCAACTGCCCGAATCCCAAGTGTAAAGCAATGCTCGTAATACCTGCAGAAAGCAAACCGCATATTAGAGTTATTTGAGCGTCTTTGACTTTCTTCGCCTTAAGATTCATGCGCAATACCTGACCGGTGACCGCCGCAATGAACACTATTGCAGTGCTGCCGATGCTTTCGTGATGAAATAGTGCATAAAATGCGGCAGCAAGTCCTGCAGTCAAAATTATTATCCATGTGCTGTGGATGGGAGGCAGCTTGGTTATACGATCCAGCTCGGAATCAACATCTAAAATATCTACCTTTCCTTTTGCTACATTTTCAGCTAATTCAAAGACCTTTGAAACTCCCGTTAGCTCAGTACCTATTCCTCCTACCGGCAAAAGAATTGTGTGAGTCCGGCCTTCCACAGAATAGCCAACTATTAAATTATCTAATCTCCACATAATTGAAACATCAGATACATCACATTTACTTATAATTGATCTAAATGTTTTATCGGCCATCGAAGTAGTACCGCCTTTTTCAATGATCATTATTGCTGCTTTTACTGCTGAAAGCACGCAGGTTTTACTGTCAGATTCTTTCAAAGTTGAAGTTGTAATAATTATAAAAAATTATATTTAAATTAAATTTAAAGAATTAAATAATTTACGCTGAATGATTTCCCGGAGACCAATAATCAAAATCAACATCTAACGCTTCTTATGTCGACTGTTATTATTACTTTTCAAATTCAAAAACCTTCTTCCAGTCATTTTTTATACTGACTACATTCCAGTTGTTCTTTGCGGCAGCATCCAGCGATGCATTATTTTTTTCACTGTATTCAAATTCTCTTACAGGATCATCATGAATTACCATCAGCTGTATGTTAGGCAATTTATTACTCTGGCAATAAGTATTCATTGCAATGTCACCACCTGTGCGTTCATTTCCTGTTGAAAATATAGGTTTCCTTCCTATAAAATAATCTATTCCTACAGGTTTACCTTCTTTATCATTTATGAGAATTAATTCCGGTAACTTCATTATTTCAGCACTTCCATTTGTTATTTCAAATTTTGCTTTACCAAAACTTCCAATCACGTTCTGAGTAGGTATACTGTAAATCTCTTCCGATATGACTCTCATAAAATCAGTACCGCCTCCCGAACAAATAAAAACTTGAAACTCATTTGCTTTGAGATAATTTATTAGTTCAAGCATCGGAACATAATATACTTTTGTAAAGCTAACTTTATATTTAGGATGTTCAGCTGTTTTAAAAAAATCAGCAACCTCCTGCTGAAATTGATCAACAGTTATCCCGGTACTCGTTGCAGCCATAACCTCCACTAATTGTTTTCCGCCGTTTTGAATGTCTTCTTCAATGTATTGTTTATCATCGTCTATAATTGCCATAAAAATTTTTTCATTTTTCCATTCAGGATGGCTTGGAAACATTTCTTTTACCCGCAGAAATATATAAGCGACTTGTATAGTCGGTTGCTCACACCAAAGCGTTCCGTCATTATCAAAAGTTGCAATGCGGTCATATGGTTTAACATATAACGGACTGGTTGAATCAGTAACTGAAATCACAAAATCAATTATATTTGATTTGATTTTTGTATCATTCCAGGATGGCAGCGGGTCAGAAGAATTATTCTGACTGTTAATAAATTCTATTGGAATGATTAAGATTAAAACAGCAATCTTAATATTCAATAAAACTTTTTGCATAGCTAAATTTTTTTTATCTTTGATTTACTTTTAAACAGATATCTAAATACGGATCAAAGAGTTAACATAGATTCCTTTTTTGAAATCCCGTAGGGATAAAATATTGGTAAAAAAAATAAAACAACAAACAAATCCCGTAGGGATGATATTTTTTAAAATTTATTTAAATTCATGCAGGTAAAAATTTAACTCCTACAGTGTTTTCTGCATTTTGCATTTTTCTTATCTACTACCAATATTTAATCCTGAGGATTTGTTAAACTTGAATAATTTATTTTTTGACTTACTAAAAAAATTAACCGGCACTTTTATCCGGCTTTTTAATAAACAACGATACTATTCTGTCTACTAAACCTCTGAATAACAGGTACGGAACTATTGCAAGAAAAAAACTTACTTTTAATACTTCAAACGGATGGACAGTTTTAAATTCTATGATCTCAAAAATAATTTCCATTATCACGGCAAGAATAAAAACTTTACCAACATCTTTCCAGATTTCTTTAAGAGCAGTTTTTCTGTCGGTTTTTCCAAGTATTAATCCTTCAAATAAAAAATGCGGATTTCCGGCTTTAGCATCTTTTACTCCTGCGATGATTGCATAGATAAGAGACATAACAGGCTGAAGAATCAGTCTGAAAGACATTGGTCCGTCATGGCGAATCCCCACACCATTTAAAAAATTACTAAAGAAATCTTCCATGATAAATTTAATATTTTATAATTTTAATGTTCCTGTTTAAATAATTATTGCAGAGACGAATCTATGTAAGTGAAATTTTAATATTTAAGATAATTTGCTTTCTATATTTTTTGGAGCTGCCTGCCATGGCCATCTTCCTTTTTCATCGACAGTTATAGTCCAGCTTAGAAAGGTCCTGATTAATATTAGCAAAGAAAGTACAAAAACATCGTTAAGAGTTGACTTTATGGCTAACGAACTTATTATGTCTGAAGCAACAATATAATCCAGCCCTATCTGAACGGACTTCATCGACTGTATTTTATAGTTTGTATTGTTAGGAATTTTCCGGAAATATTTAAACACGAATCCAACCAGACCGTGAATCATTCCGATAGAAATTATCAAAACGGCTATAACATCAAAGCTAACAGCAATGTATGACATTGCACCATAAATAATGTTTGGATCCATATTGTAATTTCTGAGAAATTAATAATAAATCTATAATTAGAAATTAAAATTAATGTGGCACATTTGTAATCTGCTACAATTAATAATTTATTTTAAGAAACTACTTTCTGAAAATCTTAATGACCTGCATCACCGCTCTTTGCCGGAGTTTTTGATGTTGTTTTTATTTGTTCTGCCATTTCTGTTTCTTTTCATTAGTAAATGATTGTTTATTAAATAATTATAGTAATTATCTTACAAGATAAATATTTAAAAATATTTTAAAAAAACTTATTAAAAGTTATAAGGGCTTATCATTTATCGGGATAGATCTTTTTATTATTGTGAGGACAGAAAAAATTTTTCTAAAATATGGATTCTAATTTTTAATAGCAATTAAATTTTTGAAAATCGGTTATTAAATAATTTGAAAGTAAATGGAAGAAGATATTTTACAACACCTTCAATTATTTTGATTTATTTTTTATTGATATATAATTCCGGTACATTTAATGAAATCCTAATTCAAAAATCTAAAATCTAAGATCAGCTCCTACCATTTGACTTTTTTATCGATTACAGTTTTTGAGCCTGCACCGAACTGCATAATATGTTTTATAACTTCGCGGGCAGTTATATCAAGCCGCTTTACCTGCTTCTCCGACATAAAATAAACACTACCGCTGACCGGAGAAGGAGCGTCAGGTACAAATACCGTAAGCATTCCGCTTTCATGCTCTTCAACAATGAACCCATATAGCCATGCATCATCTATTGTTGCAAGGCAAACTTTGAGGTTATTATTCTCCATTTCCTGATGTCCGAGCAGAATTGACTTAAGAATTTTGAGCCCTGGAACAATATTTTCAATTTTTTCATTTAGTTTCGAACCTCTTTTTGATGTCGTAAAGATTCCGAAAACAATAACAATTAAAATAAAAATTGCAAATGCTGTTAATCTTGTCATTCCTAATCCGAAGAGAGAACCGGAGGGAAGCATACCTTCAATCGGATGAATTAACTCCTCAAGTAATCCAAGGATAGATTTTACAATAAATACTATAAGAAATAATGGGATTAATAAGATTATTCCTCTTATCAGAATCCCCTTAACATATTCAAAAAAAGATTTCATTAATATTTTATTATAAATTTATAATGAGATTAAATTAAACTACCACATTTTGTCTCTATAATATTAAGTAAAAAAATTCTTTTAATATTGTTAGAAAAACTTGACAAAACAATAACGTCATTTCTATTTTGTGGTTTTTCCTTCATACTCTTTTGTAAACACGTTGTCTACAGGCTCCCAAAGTTCTATTTTATTGTTTTCCGGATCTAAAATATGAACGAACTTTCCGTATTCAACAGTCTCGATAGTATCCGTTACAGTCACTCCGTTTTTCTTTAGCTCATCTACTAGGTCCTCAATATTTTCCACACGGTAATTAATCATAAATTCTTTTTCCGAAGGCTCAAAATATTTTGTCTTTTCAGGAAATGGGCTCCATTGAAGATAACCTTTCTCTTCAGGTTTATCTGACAGTCTGAATTCGAATAACGAGCCGTATTCATTTGTTACCAATCCAAGATTCTCGTTATACCACTGTCTTGCTTTCTCCGGGTCTTTGCTTTTAAAAAAAATTCCTCCGACTCCGGTTACTCTTCCTCTTTTTTTGTCTTTATTCATTTCTGTTTGTGTTTTGTTTTTTGCGTTTGAAATTTCATGCTGAATATTCCAGCCGATTAGAATTAATGAAGCCAATAAATAAAATAGAAATTTTTTCATAAGTAAAAAATAATTGAATTGTTTTAAAATGGTTTTAGCTTTTTGTTTTTTTGATTAATTAATTACTTAAGTTGACCGCTTCGTTCTCAAAACATTTATTTCCGCCACGAATTTCAGGAATTAACACAAATTCACGCAAAAATTTTTTTTATAATAATTAGAGATAATTCGTGGAGATTTGTGTAATTCGTGGCAAAAAAATAAATTTAAAGTTATAAGCGGTCAACTTAAGTTAATTAAAATGATTTACTAAAAATTTGCGCAAATTCGTATAGTTCTTCTCAGAAAACATCTTCAAAAAACAAGCAGTCAGGTTGAATCAATAACTTTTTTAATTTGCATAAAATACTCAACGCTCTTTTTCTCTGCTTCCGGCTTTAATCTTATATCAGACGGATATAAATCTTTACGAAGCGATCGGTAAATACTTATAATATTATTTAAGGATTCATATATTGAATTTTTGTCATACTTCGCAATAGTTGATTTTAATCTTTCAAGATCCTGACCGGATAATTTTTTTTCTACTCTTCTTAAACCTTTTGGTAAACTTTTATTTTTAATCAGCAGCAGTGGTGAAATAACCTTTTCTCTCAAAAATGCAATAAAATTTATGGCTTCAAAATATTCACTACGCCCAAGCTTTAATGCTCCATTATGAATCCAGCACCAGAACCTGTCTTCGATCCACTGGTAGCCTGGAAAGTAATGTTCTGCTTTTGTTGAATTGATTACATTTAATAATTGGTTTTTTGTATCAAATAGAATTATCGGATCCTCAACTCTTGTGTGGAATTCCCTTAGTGTTAGAAACTTTATATCCACATGAAGAAGAGGTTTGTCATATAAACAAATCAATACTCTCGTATCTCCTACATGTTCTCCGGTAAATGCTGAAAGCAAAGATCCGAATTTATTCGCATACGTGAGCATTTTCTTTTTATCGATAGATATTTTATTGGATGTAACAAGAACTATATCAAGATCGGAAAATTCGTCAATCTCGTCCGTAATCATCGAGCCGCCTAAAGCGACACCTATCACATTTTTATCGTCTTTTATTCTTTGTACAACTTTGTCTGCAAAGTCTTTTTGTATCAAACTTTTAATTGATTATTTTTTTATATTTTAATTTTTCCAAATAACCTAGCTAAATGACATGAGTTTATAAAACTGACTCATCACATTCTTTTAAGCTTCTCAACAATCACACGTGCCAAATAATCTGCAGGTCCAATTCCGTTTTTATTATCCTGCATATTCACAAGTACAATTATAGTTGCATCTTTTTCGGGAAGGTATGCCATGAAGCTGTTGAATCCCGGGATACCGCCATTATGTCCGTAAGCTCCGTCAAAGTCCGCAATTGCAAATCCGTAATTTAATTGTTTATCTGCCCAGCCACCGGAAGTGGGTGTGAAACTCTTACCCCATTTTAATCGGTCTGCCTGTGCTTTTAAACTAACGAGCTGTCCGGTAGCAAGCGGCTTCGCATATAGCTGAAGGTCACCAAGAGTTGAGATCATCGCACCGGCAGCCCATCCCCAGCTTGGGTTTAGACCGGTAACGTCTGTTGGTTCAACTGATGTTGAATCCATATATAAGTATCCGTGAGCGTGAGGATCTGGGAATGTCGAGTTAAGATCAAAAGTTGTCTCCTTCATTCCGAGAGGATTTAATATCCTGTTCTGTATTTCCGTTTGCAAAGAGTTACCTGTAAGTTTTTCGATTATTAATCCGAGCAAAATAAAGTTAGTGTTTGAGTAATGAAACCCTGAATCCGGAGCAAAATAAGCAGCATGTTTTTCTGAAATGGAAATGAGTTCCTGAGGCGTAAAAGCTTTCGACATGTTTTTCAGCATCTCATCTTGAAAGGTTTCATCTTCAGAATAATTATAAATTCCGCTCCTCATGTTACCAACCTCTTCTATCGTAATGTTCTGTGCATTGGGATAATTTGGAAAAAAATTAGAAAGTTTATCCTGAAGAGTTAACTTTCCTTCATCAACAAGCTGAAGCAATACTGTTCCGGTAAAAGTTTTGGTAACACTGCCTATCCTCATTTTATCGCCCGTCACAATAGGCTGGCTGGTTTTAAGATCGGCAACTCCGAATGTAGTTGTCCACGGCTCATATCCTCCTATCCATACTCCTATGATTGCACCCGGGACTTTAAGTTCCTCAAAAGCTTGCTGCACTAATAATTTAAATCTTGAATCCAGTGATTTCAAACTGTCAGACTTCTCTGAACTTTTTACATCACTAGCATAAGTATTTTGAATAACAAAAAATGAGATAAGAACTAGTAATGTTAAACTCGTTACAGTATTTTTTTTCATTTTATATATTGTTTAAGTTAGGAAAAATTTACCTCAAAGACTCTAAGACTTAAAAAAAAAAGTTTAGAAAAGTAAAAACTTTGAGACTTTGAGGTGTAATATGATTTTTTTTTTTTGCTAATTCATTCTCATACCAAATTATCGCTTGTCTTTCAACATCTTTTACAAAGTCATTTTTTGCTTCATTATATTTTAACATATTTTCAAATTCCTGTTTAGATATTTCTTTTTTTATAAGATAATATTCATCTCTTATTTTCGGATGGGCTCTTAGAAAATCTTTATATGCTATCATTCTTTTCCAGTCGTTCGTGCTCTTAACTACGGTATGTATATTAGACTGTAATATGAAATCCGGTCCTATTTTATTATCAAAATCTATTATTTCAGGAGCAGAAAGATTGGATAATGATTTTAATTTTGTATAAAGTCTTCTTCCGGGCCATGCTGTCCATTCTGTTGAAACTCTCTCGAATTTTTTATGATAAGTGAATCCATTTTGCTGCATAGGCTGTATTGTTTTATCAAGATCGGCTTCGTTCTCAAGTCCTATTAAAATATCAATAACAGGTTTTGCCCCAAGTCCTTTAACAGATGTGCTGCCAACATGGTCAATAGTCACATTCAAATCTTTTAGAGCATCCTGAATCGTATCTTTAAGTTTTAAAAAATCTTCCGCCCAGCTTTCCTGAAACTCCTGAATGATTATTTTCATGATGAGTTACAATTGGAATTAAATTTTTCTCTCTTTTTTTATATAATCTTCCATCAATTAAAAAAACTGATACCAAAATTCATAATCAGCTTCTTCTGAATCCACCCTCCGAATGTATTACCTGGCCTGTAATCCATTCGGCTTCATCACTTGCTAAAAAGCAAACAAGACGGGCTGCATCCGATGGCATTCCTATTCTTCCCATCGGAAATTTCGGCAAAATATTTTTTTTTATTTCTTCTGACATCCATGCCGTATCCGTTGGTCCGGGATTGATTGCATTCACCGTAATTCCTTTTGATGCAACTTCAGCCGATAATGTCAAAGTAAAAGCATCAATAGCTCCTTTGGTTGTTGCATAAGCAATCTCACCAATCATTGGTCCCCTTGATTGTCCCGAAGTGATATTAATAATTCTTCCACCTGAATCTCTCTTAAATCTTTTGATAAATTCAAGGCTTAATAAGCACGTTCCCCGAATGTTTACTTTATAATGCCGGTCAAGAATGTATGCATTCATATCCTCAATGCTTAAGCCCTCTGAGTGAGCTGCATTGTTAATAAGTATCAGAGGATTTCCTAATTTGGTTTCAACTTCATTAAAAATAAGTGATGACACATTTTCTCCTGAAAGATCCGTTTCTAATTTCTCGCATCGTACTCCGCATTTTTTAATTTCTTTCATAAGAATATCGGGCTCGTTCTCATCGATCCCCCATGGCTTTGACCTGTCGTACTCTCTCCAAAAAGTAAAAAAAATATCAGCCCCTTCTTTTGCAAGCGAAAGACAGATTGCAGCTCCAATGCCCTTAAGCCGTGAAGCACCGGTTACTATTGCAATTCTGTCAGTTAGTTTTTTTTCTTTCAATTATTTCTTCTTCATATATTCTTCTTCACGTTTTTTCATTTCTTCAGGAGAGACATCTTCGACATGCGTTGCGATCCACCATGTAATTCCGAAAGAATCTTTTACGCCTGCTGAGCGGTCGCCATAAAACTGGTTTGCCGGTTCCATTTCCGAGACAGCTCCCGCTCCGATTGCCTGTTTATAAGCAGCATCGGTATCAGGTACATAAAGATAAAAATATTGAGCTGAAGAAGGATACTTTTCACTTGCCTCGGTGAGCATTATCATCGAATCACCGATTTTAATTTCCGCATGCATTAACTTTCCGTCTTTACCTTCGGATTTACTGACCTGTTTTGCATTGAAAGCTTTTTTTAAAAATTCTATAAAATTTGGAGCATCCTTTATCATCAGATAAGGAGTAATACTATGATAACCTTCTGGGATTGGTTTAACTGGCATGATAGTTAGGTTAAATTTTTTAAAAATATTTTAATTAACTTACTTAAAATAAATTTTATTTCAAAGAAAGAAAAGAAAGTAAAAAAATTTCATAACGAAGTTGAAATAATTTTTTGTTCAAACTGAGAAAGAGACTTGAATTTATTTTATCACTCTTATTTTGTAAGATGTAAAAAAATTTAAAACAAATCGAAATGTCTAAAAAAAAAATCGACCTAAAGCAAAATGTAGAGTTCGGAGACGGCATAACTGTTATTCGAGGGAGTGAATTATGCAGAGACTGGAACGGTATTCATTACAAACTCGGAATGTCATCTAAGAATGTTGGATCAAAAGCTCTTTCAATGAATGTTGCCACAATTCCTCCGGGAGGTGTAGCTTATGCACACATTCACGACGGATTTGAATTGATGCTTTATATAATGGAAGGAAATGTCCGTCATGAATATGGTCCCGGCTGCAAAAAAATAGTTGAGAATTCAGCGGGAGATTTTATTTTTATAGAACCGGGAATTCCGCATGAGGTCTTTAATATGAGCGAGACCGAACCTGTTGTTGCCGTTGTTGCAAGATCCAGCGCTGATGAATGGGACAAGATAATATCTTATGACCGAAACAGTGAATAATATAATTTGAAGCAGTAATGCCGGGACAAAATTTGTAATTACTTTGTCACAAATCCCGTGGTTTTTTTTGAAGATGCGGTTTTAGTATTTTTTTCATGCATACGCTGAGATCAATACCTGCATACTGGCCGTAATTCGGTATTACTTCATATCCCGCGCTTTGGTAAAGTCTTATTGCGTCGGTTTGCTTTTTTCCGGTTTCAAGTATGCATTCTGAAAAATTTAATTCCGCAGCCCATAATTCCAACGCCGTAAGAATTTTTTTCCCGATACCTTGTCCGCGGAAATCAGGCTTGACATACATTCTCTTAATTTCAGATATGTCTTTTGAATATTCTTTTATAGCTCCGCATCCGGCGGGAATGTCATCCGAGTAGACAACAACTGCATTTTTAATTTTATCAAGTTTATTGAATTGATCATAAAATGGATGATCATCACCATCACTTTCCCGAAGCACTTCGTCAAGAAGTTCGACAAGCATTCGAAAATCTGCATTATCGGAATTCGTCCTGATTAGTTTTAACATTTATATGCACAACTATTTTAATTACCGTGTTAAGAATAGATGTTACTGTATTATTCTCTTAAATAATTCGCTGATTATTATTTTGCAGATCATCCTGAATTACATTTGCTTCGCCCATAAGTTTTTTGTAATAAATCCAGTTCACCAATGTTAGATAACACAATAAATCAACTACAGTCCGAAATTATTGTCTTATGCATTCTTTATATCTCTTGGGAGATCTGACGGTGGGTAATTGAATATTGAAACACCATATTTAGCAAGAGATTCAGCAAATGCTCTTTTGTGTAATCCCGCAATGGCTGCAGCCTGTCCTACCAAAAGCTTTCCCTGCTCGTATAGCTTGCTTGCAACTATCATTACAACTTCATGCTCTTCAAGATTAACTGAATCGGGTATATTAAGAGTGATTGTTTTCATTTTTTATATAATTAGTTGTTAACGTAGTTAAAATAAACTTTATTTCAAAGAAAGAAATAGATATGATAAAACGAAAACAATGAAATAAATCCAAAATGAAATTATATTTTTATCTCGTTAAATTTTTTATATTGTCTATCATTTAACAACAATTTGACTTCTTCTATAAATGGTTGCAAAATTTGATGTTTATTGTTAGCAGGATATAATAAAATTATTGTTTTATCAAATTTCTCAAGATTTTGTTGATGTCGAAGATTTTTGTCGAGTGTAATAAAAAAATCAAAACCGGTTAAAGTAATTAATCCTAATAGTTCTCCGTTCTTTTGCCTAACCATCCCATATCTCTAACTGACTTAACTTCAAAGTCTTCACCGAAATCAAACTTTATTTTGGTAGGTATAATCTCATCAAGCAAAATTTTCATTAAGTACTTTTTCTTTTGTTATTATTGTTCTTGCCTTCTTCAGAACCTCGACTGCTTGTTCACGTGAAACCGACGGAAAATTTTCTAAAAATTCTTCAATAGTTTCCCCAGTCTCTATATAATCAAACAATGCTTGAATAGGTACTCTTGTCCCTGTAAATACTGGTGTTCCGCCCATTGTTTCCGGGTCGATATTGATTGCTCCGTAATTCATATTATTTTGATTTATATATTCTGTAATAAATTAGCAATAATAAATTTTATTTCAAAGAAAGAAACATTTCTATCGCAATAACTTTTTTAGCTTTTTTGATTTTTTCAATCGTACTTCGAATTAATAAATTAGAATAAATTGTTTGAATAAATATATATCTAATTTTTCATATTGAAATTTTCTATTTTATCACTTCAAAAAATAATAATATGTGAATTTACAAATTTAATTTGCACATATTTTTATTAATTAAACTTAATTATAATATTTGATTATTGGTTACAAATTTAAAAGAAGAATCCTCTCTAAATAAGAATCAAGCTAACATTGTAAATCATAAAGATGGTCCTTTATTGGTGATTGCAGGACCGGGCTCTGGTAAAACTAAAACTTTAGTTGAAAGAACAGTCAATTTAATTAGAAATGGTGTCAATCCTTCCTCTATATTTATTTCAACGTTTACAAACAAAGCTGCTAAAGAATTATTAACTAGAATTTCAAACCGTCTCCTAGAGGTTGGCATTGATGTAAATTTGAATGAGATTTATATGGGTACACTTCACTCAATCTTTATCAGAATGCTTGAAGAATATAGAGATTATACGCGCCTTAAAAGAAGCTATAGAATTTTGGATGATTTTGATCTTAAATTTTTGATTTTCAGAAATATAAATAAGTTTCAGGAAATAGAAAATTCTGAATTGATTTTAGGAGATAAAATTAATTACTGGAACAAAGCAGGAAATTTGATTTATTATTTATCAATCCTATCGGAAGAATGTTTAGATATAAATGAGTTATTAAAATCTAAGAATCCCGGGATCAAAGCTCTTGGAGAATTATTTAATCTTTACTTGAAAACTTTAGAAGAAGAGAACTCTCTGGATTTTTCAACAATACAATCCGAAATATTTAATTTATTGGAATCGAATAAAAAAGTCTTAGATGAATTACAGTCAAAGATAGAATATTTTATGATTGATGAATATCAGGATACAAATACAATACAGGAAAAAATATTACTGCTTTTATCAAATAAGAAAAATAATATTTGTGTAGTAGGTGATGATGATCAGTCTTTGTATAGATTCAGAGGAGCTACAGTTAGAAATATTCTTGAATTCGAAAAGAATTTTCCGAAGGTTTACTGTAAGATAGAAAAACTGGAAATTAATTATAGATCCCATCCAAAAATAATTGACTTCTATAATAAATGGGTTTCATCAACAGAATGGAAATTCAAAAATATATCTTACAGACATAGTAAAAACATTTTGCCTGATCCGGATAAAACATTTAATTACAACGAATCAGTCTTCAGAGTCTCAACGAATAAAGAAACTGACGAAAATTGGTTTGACGAAGTTTATACGTTTATAAAATATCTTGAAATAAATAAAATAATCGACGATTATAACCAGATTGCATTTCTCTTTCGTTCGGTGAAAAACGATCGCGTAATTGCAATGGCTAATTATCTTGAAGAAAGAGGTATAAAAATATTTTCACCTCGCTCAGCATTGTTCTTTGAAAGAGAGGAAGTCAAACTGATACTAGGGTGCCTTATATTTATTTTTCCGGATTTATCTGAAAATCTAAAATGGAACAAAGATGCTCATTTGCAAATATGGGATTATTATGAAGCATGCAAAAAATTCTTTGCTGATGAAATAAGAAAAGACAAAGAAAAAAATAAAGATTTACTCAAATGGGTTCAGAAAAAATCGAAATATCATTTCACTCTTCAAGAAAAAACCACTTATGCCTTTGCTGCACTTGTATATCAAATGCTTGAGTTTCCGATGTTCTCTAAATATCTCGATACTGAACTAAGCAGCAATAAGAACGATCTAAGAGCATCTTATAATATTGCTTTATTAACAAAGCTATTATTTAAATTTGAATATTTATATAATATTTCAATAATTACAAGAAAAGATTATGCTAAAACAATGAAAAATCTTTTCAATGTTTATCTTAGATATATTATTGATGGCGGAATAGAAGAATATGAAGACTTTGATGAATATGCTCCTTCCGGATGTATTTCTTTTATGACTTTTCATCAATCTAAAGGATTGGAATTTCCAATTGTATTTGTTGGGTCATTGAACGGAGTACCCTCAAAAGAAAATGATTCTGTAAAAGAAATACTTCAGAAAGATTACTTTCATAAACCAGAGTTTGAACCATCGGATAAAACACATGTTTTTGATTTCTGGCGATTATACTATACCGCTTTTTCAAGAGCACAGAATCTCCTAATATTAACTACAAGAGAACAAGAAGGAAGAGGAAAAAATCCTTCAAAGTATCTTACAGATTTATATTATTCTTTTCCAAAATGGAAATATGTTTTGAATGATCTTGCTTTATTAAGACCAGAAAAAATAAAACCTGTAAATCTGAAGCATGAATATTCATTTACATCACACATATTATTATATGAAAATTGTCCACTTCAATATAAATTTTATAAAGAATTGGAATTTACTGAAGTTAGAACAGGAGGTGTTTTAGGAGGTAGTCTTCTTCATCAAACTATTGAGGATATTCATAAGGCAGTATTGAAAGGTGATGAAAAATCGTTAACTGATGAAAATATTAAAAACTGGTTTGATACTAATTATTATCTCCTTTCAAAACAGCAAAGAGCTTATCTGCATCAGGGACAAATAGATTCTTTGTTCAAGCAAATATTAAGATACAGAAATTCTAATAAGGATAAATGGGACAGAATTAAGGAAGCTGAAGTAGAAGTTTCTTTTGTAAAAGAAAACTACATTTTGAAAGGAAAAATTGATCTTATAAAAGGAAAAGATGATACTGTAGAACTTATTGATTTTAAATCGGGAGATAAACCAGATGTAAATTCAAAGGAAGAAAAAGTTCAGCAAACATTGGATCAATATCAGCGTCAGCTTGAAGTTTATGCTCACTTGGTTGAAAAGAAGACCGGTGAAAAAGTGTCTAAAATGCATTTATACTATCCCAAGGAAGAATCCGGATCACCTGTGATTTCATTTGATTATAATGACTCAAAAATCAATAACACGATTAGCACATTTTCACAGGTGGTAAAGAAAATTGAGAATTATGATTATGATATGTCACACATTGTGAAATCAGAAAAACAGTGCGGGGACTGTGATATGAGATTTTATTGTAATCCAAAACAGTATTTTGAATAAATGGAAAGAAGTATACTAAATAAATATTTTTCAGAAGAAAATCTCTTAATATTCTGGCATAGGTATATAAGGTCCACAGGAAAAGATTCAAAAGACTATTTTGGAATAAAACTTTATTCAGCTAATCTGGAAAAAAACTTAAAAAATCTTTCCCTATTAATTCTAAAAGGCAAATTTAAACCGAAGAGACCATTCAAATATTATGAACCTAAAGCATCAAAGACCAATAGAACAAAAACGGTACTTTTAATTGAAGATGCTCTTTTTTATCAATCAATTGCCAATGTTGTTGCAACGAAAAATTTTAGAAAACTTACTGAAAACTCTGATTTCATTTTCGGGAGTGTTTTAAATGATGAAGTAAAAAAAGGAACCAAGATTTTAAAAGATAAGAATGCAGAATTTTATTTCTTTCAATATTACTTACCACTATACAACAAATTTGCAAATTCCGTTAATAAACAAATTGAAGATTCGGAAATTTTGCAAAAATGAAGTTAATGAAGCGGAAAATTTATTAATTGATAAGTTTAAGGCTACAACTTTACCGGACTTCAACTATCGAGATTTCATAGCTGATGATTTTTTCAACAGAGGAATTATTAATCTTGCATACAGATGGAGAAATGCAAATTCAATTCTAAAGAAAGAAGGAAAACCCTTACTTAACAAGAAACTCATTGTAGTATGGTTATTTTGTCTTGAACATTTGTTTTGGAAAGCCAATCATTTTTGTTGGAACCTAAACTTGTATGGTTCCAATGACAAGATATCCAAGGAGTTAAAACGAATTAATAAAAAGTTTGAGAAATTCGAATGGGTCTCTTACCAAATATTGTCTAATATGGCTTTTACTCAAGAATTTACATTGTCTGAATTGAAAACAATATTTCGCAATGTTGGAAATGAGCAATCAAGTCTAATCAGATTAGGTTACTATATGATTTTGTTAAAAAATGTTAATAGAAAAAACCAATTGTATTCATCTGTACTAAAAACTATAAAAGAAGATAATGATATTTATGTCAAAAGATATTTAGCAGGGAAATTTTACAATCAATTCAAAGATGATGAGTTTTCAGAAATTAAATTCTGGTTTGGACTATGAATTTTGAAGATATAAAAAGGCTTGAAAATTTTTCAGCTGTAAAAGTTACTATTTCTAAAAAAACTACTGAAAAAAATAAACCGGAATTCGAAATTAATAAAAGTTTGGTTTCAGAATTAATTGATTCCGAATTTGCTAAAAAGTATGCAAATAAACCATTTGAGTATTTTTATGAAGATGTGATTTCGGATTTATTAAAATTCAAATTTAAATCTGCTTTGGGAATTACAATTTATGATAATGCAAGAGATGATGCATTAGCCTGTCTGGAAACCTGTCAAAGATTTTCAGAACTTAACCCATATTCAGTTCACGGATGGTTAATGTCAGCATTTAAATTTATTGATCATTTCGTACTTCACTATGTTCAGGACGTTTTGAAATTGGAACTTGTAAAAACAGAAAATACAGGTGATGAAAAATCAAGATATTTGCAAATTCAGACTTTGTAAGAAGTTTCAGTGGTAGGGGTTTGTTTGCTTAAATTATTTGATTTAAGAAACAAAAAATTAGAACACAGGACCAGAAAATTTTCAAACGGTAAGCAAGAATTATTGAAGCCTAACCGAAAAGCTATACTTAAAGAAGTTGAAGATCGATATCCAAGAATATTGAAAATATTCTTGAAGGTTTATCAAAAATCATTTCCTACTTACTGTGAATAAAGAAAATGTTTAACAATCTAAAATAGATTATTGCAGAAAAATAAAATTGTCAATTTAAATAATAAAAAATGTCTGAAGATCCTGTACTTTACAAAACCGACACATCAAAATTAGAATCAGTCGAAGAATATAAATTCGAACCGATAAAGGGATTTCCAATGCTGAACTGGAAAGGGAAACGTCCTTTTGAATCTACTCAATATTATCCTGCACAACTTAAAGAATCTTTCGGCGAAAAAACAAAAGGATGGATGAATAAAATATATTGGGGTGATAATCTTCAGGTGATGTCTCATCTTCTAAAAGAATACAGAGGGAAAATAGACCTCGTATGTATTGATCCACCATTTGATAGTAAAGCTGATTATAAAAAAGATATTTTAGTTAAAAATAGAGAGATCGAAAATGACTACAATTCATTTGAAGAAAAACAATATTCTGATATTTGGAGTAATGATGAATATCTTCAATTTATGTATGAAAGATTGACGATAATAAAAGAACTATTATCAGATACAGGAAGCTTGTATTTACACATGGATGAAAAGAGAGTTCATTATTTAAGATTAATTCTAGATGAAATATTTGGACATTCTTCCTTTAAAAGAGAGATTATTTGGGATATTCAGGTTCTATCTGGTTTTAAAACAAAGACAAAGAATTGGGTAAGAGGACATGATGTAATCCTCTTTTATATAAAAGGTGATGACTATTTGTTTAATAAGCAAAGAACAGAGCATAAGCAAGAATATCTTAATAGGTTTGATAAAAAAGATAAAGACGGAAGATCATATTTTGACGGAAGAGGAGAAAAACGATATTTAGATAATGTGATAAAAGAAGGTAAAGCAGTCGGTGATGTTTGGAGTGACGTAATGTCTTTTCAACAAATACCAACTTCAAAAGAAAAATTAGGTTATCCAACCCAAAAGCCAGAAGCACTTTTAGAAAGAATTATAAAGGCTTCTTCAAATCCAGGTAGTATTATTTTTGATCCTTTTATGGGATCAGGAACAGCACAATCAGTTGCCATGAAACTGGGAAGAAGATTTATCGGTGCAGATATAAACCTAGGAGCAATACAAACAACCACTAAGCGTTTATTGGATATTAGATCCCAACTTGAAAATCAACAGCTAACACTTAATGATAAAGAACTACCTTACTACACCGGCTTTGAAGTTTATAATGTAAATAATTATGATGTCTTCAGAAATCCTTCGCAAGCAAAAGATATATTAATTCAGGCATTTGAAATACAGCCACTTCCGAATAATTCAGTTTATGACGGTGAGAAAGACGGAAGGAAAGTTAAGATAATGCCAATCAACAGAATTGCGACAAGAGCAGACCTTACAGAACTCTTAAGTAATTTTGATTATAAATCTTTTGAATCAAAAAATTCTAAAAATCCAGGGAAGCCGGTAGAGCATTTATTATTAGTATGTATGGGTCATGAGCCGGATTTAGCTGCAATATTAAAGCAGGAATTGAAAAAACTAAAATTTGAAATTGATGTTGAAGTTGTGGATATTTTAAGAGATAAAACAAATCTTGAATTCAAAAGAGACTCAGAAGCAGATATAGAAATATCAAACGGTAAATTAAAGATTAAGCAGTTTTACCCAATGAATCTACTATCAAAACTTTCAATCAAAAAAGAAACCGCAACAAAATGGAAAGAGCTTGTAGAATCCGTGTTAATAGATTTCAACCATGACGGAAAAGTAATGAAACCGCAGATCACAGATATTCCTGATAATGATTATGTAAAAGGAGAATACAAAATTCCTGATAATGCAAAGAACATAAAAATAAAAATCACAGATCTTCTTTCAGAATCATTTGAAGCGGAATATGAATATGACAAAAGTAAAAAATAAAATAAAGAAAAAGCGAGCAAAGAAAGTATCAAATGAAATTGAATTTCCATTTTACTTTTATCTGAATCATTATTATCACGAAAATAGGAAGAAAATATTTTCAACTTACAAACCCGTTACAAAGAAGTTTCTAGATTACAATGATCCATCAAGTCCAAATGCATATTTAAGGCCTCCGCAATTCGAAGCATTGGAGATGTATATATTTTTAAAAGAATATTTAAAAAATGATTATCTATATAAAATATTCGAAGACTGGTTTTATAAGAGAAATAACTTCGAGGGAAGAATAGATACAGGAACTACGTTTACAGGGCAAACTCAATTATTCACGCCCTTAGAATCAGATAACAAAAGTGATTTAGAAAAATATAAGCAAATATATTCTCATATAGAATCATTCAAGCAGACTTATCCAAATTATATTTTTGCTTTAACTATGGGATTAGGTAAGACTGTTTTAATGGCAGTATCAATATTTTATGAATTTATACATGCTAATAAATATCCGGAAGATAATAAGTATTGTCATAATGCACTTGTCTTTGCACCTGATAAAACAGTTCTTCAATCTCTTAAAGAAATAATCACACTTGACAAATCTTTTGTAGTTCCTCCGGAATATGCATCATGGCTTGAGACGCATTTAAAATTTCATTTTTTGGATGAGTCAGGAGATACTTTGAATGCAATAGACAGATCATCTTATAACATTATAATCTCAAATACGCAAAAAATCATATTAAAGAAACAGCACAAAGACAAGACTCCGACTCTTTTATTGTTTGAAAATCAGGATCATTTAATAAAAATTAAAAATGAAAATAAAGAATATGGAGATCTTTATGAATTTGATGATGCCGGCAGTGAGGTGGAATTGCTTCCTAATCAAAGATTTGCAAAACTATCAAGATTAAGTAATCTTGGAATATATGTGGATGAAGCTCATCATGTTTTTGGAAAATCGCTTGAAAAGGATATGTTAAATTCGGATTCAACGACAAGCTTAAGATTAACTATTAACGAACTCGCAAAGAGATTAGATATCGCCGGAACAAAAGTTATTTCATGTTTCAACTATACAGGCACGCCATATTCTAAAGGAAGACTACTTCCTGAGGTTGTTTATAGTTACGGATTGAAAGATGCAATTGATAACAAATATCTGAAAAAGGTAAGTGTTAAGGATTTCCAGAACATTAGAGAAGATTATAAAACTTTTGTAAGAGCATCTATTTCAGAATTTTGGAAAACATATAAAGGAAAAAAGTATGAAAAGATGCTTCCGAAGATTGCATTTTTTTCTCCTACAATTGATGATTTGCAGAAGAAACTAAAGCCGGCTGTTGAAGAAGTTTTAGCAGATTTAGGAATTGCAATAAATAAAATTTTAGTAAACGTTGGAGATCCGAAAATAACATCAAATGATGACATCAGGGAATTCATTTCACTTGATACAGAAGCATCGAAGAAACAATTCATCTTACTTGTGAACAAAGGAAAAGAGGGTTGGAATTGCCGGTCATTGTTTGCAGTAGGTATGTTAAGACAACCCAAATCTAAAGTATTTGTTTTGCAGGCAACAATGAGATGTCTCAGGTATATAGGAAATTTTCAGGAAACAGCTTTAGTATTTCTTTCGGAAGACAATTTATCAATTCTTAATGAAGAGCTGGAAGAAAACTTTAAATTAACAATTGATGATATCAATAAAGCAGGAGACAGAACAAAAATTTCTGTAAAAGTTAAGCTGGTCCCTCCTCCTATAATTATAAAACTCAAAAAGGAATTAAAGTTATTCAAATGTGAAGAAAGTAATGATGAATCAAAAATAAATTTTGATTTTAAATCTATAGACTTCGAAAATTATAAGATAATACTAACAGAAAGGGATATAAAAAATATTTCAAGAGAGAAGTCGAAGAAAGACATAACTTACATGAAAGAGAAATTTGAATATTCAGAATTAACTTTGACTTCCCAAATTGCAAGGTATCTGAATATATCGCCTGTCAGAATAAATAAGATATTAAATGAATCCAAACCGGATATTAATGATATATTAATAAACGTAAATGAATTCAATGAATTGATTTACGATGTATTGGTTCCTAAGATATTCAATCATCTTTTCGAAATAAAAGAGTATACTCACACTGAAGAATTCGAGATTGAGTTAGTAAAAGAGCCGAACAATCCCGATTATTATGAAGTACGGGCAGAAAAGGATATGATAGCAAATTATGATGATAAGTCATATTCGTCCTTCAAGGATAAATCATTTCATTTAGATAATTATTGTTTTGATTCAAATCCGGAGAAAGATTTTTTCTGGTCGTTATTAAAAAATAAAAAAGTTGATAAAGTTTGGTTCACAGGAATGCTTACACACGGTCAGACAGATTTCTTTATAAGTTATATTGATCCCGAATCACATACTGTCAGAAGTTATTATCCGGATTTTTTAGTAAAGAATGAAGATGGTTCTTATACAATTGTTGAAGTTAAAGCAGATCATTTGGTAGATGACAAAATTGTTCAAGCAAAAGCTGAATACGCAATGCAGCTTTGTAACTCTTCGGATTTTAATTATTTATTAATAAAGTCATCCTTAATTAAGAAAGATACAAATATATATGAGAATGCTTTTCATCAGGAGTATTTGAAGGTGGCTCAGGAAATTAAGTCTAAAATTTATAAAACTGATAAAAAATAAAGATAAAAGGATTGATTAAGTTTTATTAATTGATAATGAGAATAAACATAAATTCTTTCTAAGTTTCTCAATTTAGGGCTTCGTACCACAGTTTACAATTGAATTGCTTTCCGCTCATTAATAGATTATTTTTGCATACGCATTTTGTAACCTCTAACTTTTTACATGCCCGTAATAAAAAAAGTCCACGCAAGAGAAATATTAGATTCAAGAGGTAACCCCACAATAGAAGTTGATATAATTTTAGAAGACGGTACGCTTGGCAGAGCTGCTGTTCCTTCAGGCGCATCAACCGGTGAAAGAGAAGCTGTCGAACTCCGCGACGGAGATAAAAAACGTTATCTCGGTAAAGGTGTAAAGAAAGCTGTCAATAACGTAAATGGTATGATTGCCAAGACAATTACAGGGATGGAGAGTTTTGAACAGGTTAAGGTTGATCAAATTATTATAGACCTTGACGGGACAAAAAATAAATCCAGTCTCGGGGCGAATGCTTTACTCGGAGTTTCGCTTGCTAATGCTCATGCATCGGCAAATTATCTAAAGCAGCCGCTATATAAATATATAGGCGGCGTGAATGCAAAAGTATTACCTGTCCCGATGATGAATATAATCAACGGGGGGAGACATGCCGACAATACCGTTGACTTCCAGGAATTTATGATAGTTCCCGCAGGAGCAAAGAGTTTTTCTGAAGCACTAAGGTGCGGTGTGGAAATTTTTCATTCATTGAAAAATGTTTTACACAAAAAAAATTATAACACCAACGTCGGTGATGAAGGCGGCTTTGCACCGAATTTGAAATCGAATGAAGAAGCTATTGAAGTTATTATCGAAGCTATAAATAATTCAGGATATAAAACCGGCAAAGATGTTTATATAGGTCTTGATGTTGCCTCGAGCGAGATGTGGAAAAACGGTAAGTATGAGTTTTATAAATCCCACATTCCTACAAAAACTCCGGAGGAAATGGTGAAGCTTTATGAAAAGCTTGTGAAAGATTATCCTATCATAAGCATAGAAGACGGAATGGCTGAGAATGACTGGGAGGGATGGAAAATGCTTACGGATTCATTAGGTAAAAAAATTCAGCTTGTCGGTGATGATTTATTCGTAACGAATACGGAAATATTTCAAAAAGGAATTGACAAAAAAATTGCTAACTCGATTTTGATTAAGGTTAATCAAATCGGAACTCTGACTGAAACATTAAATGCAATTGAGCTTGCAAAGACACACAGATACACGGTTGTAATCAGCCACAGAAGCGGTGAAACGGAGGACACAACTATTTCCGATATCGCAGTTGCTACAAATGCCGGGCAAATAAAAACCGGTTCTTTATCAAGAACTGACAGAGTTGCAAAATATAATCAGCTCTTACGAATAGAAGAAGAGCTTGGTACTGAAGCCGTTTACCCGGGAATAAATGCGTTTTACAATATTAAATAAATTTAAAAACATTAAATGAAACTCTCCCAATTTAAGTATCCCATCCCCAAAAATCTTATCGCAAAGGTACCAAAATCACCCAGGGATGCATGCAAGCTAATGATCGTGAACCGTCAAACAGGTGAATTAGAGACAAAGAAATTCAAGGATATCATAAACTATATGGATGAGGGTGATGTGCTTGTATTAAATGATTCGAAAGTATTCAATGCCAGATTATACGGAACAAAGGAAAAGACAAAAGCAAAGATTGAAGTATTTCTTTTAAGACAATTATCTGCAGAAGAAAATATATGGGATGTAGTAGTTGACCCTGCTAGAAAAGTCAGGATCGGAAACAGAATATTTTTTACAAAGAATCTTTATTGCGAAGTGATTGATAACACAACATCAAGAGGAAGAATAGTGCGTTTCAATTATCAGGGCGATTTTTCAAAATATATTGAAAAGCTTGGTAAGACTCCGCTGCCTCCTTACATCAAAAGAGAGTCCACTGAAAAAGATAAAGAAGATTACCAGACAGTTTATGCTCACGATGATCACGTCGGTTCTGTTGCTGCTCCGACTGCAGGTCTGCATCTCACAAAAGAACTTCTGAAAAAAGCCGAAGCAAAAGGAGTCAAGATAGTTTTCATCACACTTCACATCGGGCTTGGTACATTCCGCCTTGTAGAAGTAGAAGATTTATCAAAGCATAGAATGGATTCGGAATATTATGAAATGACAAAAGAATCTGCCGATATAATCAATGCATCAATAGACAAAAAGAAAAAAGTTATTGCCGTAGGAACTTCAGTAGCTAGAGTTGTCGAGACGAATGTGATTACAAGCAGACAGGTAAGATGGGGAAAAGGCTGGACAGATAAATTCATTCATCCCCCGCAATCTTTAAGAATTGTAGATAAGCTCATAACAAATTTTCATATGCCGCAAAGCACACTGCTGATGCTCGCCTGTGCTATGGCTGAAAGAGATTTGATAATGAAAGCCTATAAAAAAGCTGTAAAAGAAAAATACAGATTTTACAGTTATGGTGATGCGATGCTTATAATATAAAAGCGTAAAATTTTTTGATATACTGGGGATCAGAGGACAAATGTCCCTTGAGTAAATGGTGAAGGTTCAATAGTTAATACGTTACTTAATAATTTAATAAATAATAAACTTATAAAAACCGTTCAGGTATGGGCGGTTTTTTTATTTACAAATTCAAAACAAAAAATGGAGGAAGCAATAAATCAATCTGGAAAGCAGAGAATGCAATAACAGATAATAATATAAATAAAGTAACAAGAACTTTAGACAACTATCCTAACTTTTTTAATCCGACGACAAAATAAATTACGAGTTGCCTGTAGAACGAATTGCCAATTCGTTCTACGTTGTAAAGCTAACAGTATCTAATATTCTCGGAGCCGAAGTCACCACATTAGTAAGCAAAATGCAAAATGCCGGAAGGTACACGTTTAAGTCAATGCCCGCCTGACGTCAGGGTACGCAGCAAATCTTTCAAGTGGAATATATTTACAAGCCACTGTTAAACGGAATAGCTGTTAATATGAAAGAATGCTGTTAGTGAGATAGATCTGACATCATAGTTGATAGTGAAAAATTTTTGGGTGGAGCTCAAGAGTTTTGTGAAAT
This sequence comes from Bacteroidota bacterium, assembly GCA_030855105.1. GTDB lineage: Bacteria > Bacteroidota > Ignavibacteria > Tepidaquicellales > Tepidaquicellaceae > JAGPCH01. The sequence goes on from JALYRX010000016.1 coordinate 53,396, forward strand.
GAGTCAAAAGATATTAATGAAAAAGATTTTTCTCAGTATTACAAAAGCGTTACCATTCATTTTTTTTAAAAATATATCCGCCTTTCGAAGCTCCCCACACTTGTTTTCCGAATTCGTCGAATCCCCTGTCCCAAGTGATGATTTCATTTTTTGTAATTTTAACTTCTGACGTTGCGTACCTTGCTCCCCTTAAGTCGCTTTCACAGTCAATTGATTTTGTGCTTCCTTGAAAAGTTGTATCATCAATCAGACTAAGATAAACTGTGCATCCTTCTCTTAACGTTAATGAGTCAGGAGTTAGCTCCGACAACGCATTTTCATTAGTCCATTCACCGGCAAATCTTAGAGGCTCATTAAATGTAAAAACAGCGCTTTCAAAATTATTATCTCCTGATTGAGTGATTCGATAAACTCTTTGTCTGTAGGGTTTATCAATATAATCTGCCGATGCCTGCTCTACATATAACCATCTTCCGTCTGTTCTGTTTGTCCATATCTTTTTCATATATAATCGTATGTCATAATAGTCAGTGTCATTTTTGGATTGATCTTCACTGCTGAATGAACCTTCCATCATGTTTACAAGTGCGTTTATATCAACTGTTTTTTTTATATAATCCTGAGAAAAAGATTTCTGGGGAATTAACGTCAGCAGTGATAAAAGAAAAATTTTGTGAAATAAATTATTCAGAAGCATTTTATTAAATTAAATTTTAAATTAAATCCTTAGCTTTTTATTTTTATCCGATGATTCTTTCTTGATTTTATTTTTAAACTTAATCACTTTATTTAAAAATTTTTTATCCGATGTTCCGAGAATTTCCAGAGCAAGTAAAGCTGCATTACCTGAATTATTTATTGCAACAGTTGCTACTGGAACACCATAGGGCATTTGAACAATTGACAACAATGAATCGAGACCTTTCAAAGTTTTTGTCATAACCGGAACACCAATAACGGGCAACGCAGAATAGGCAGCCGCCATACCGGGTAAATGTGCCGAACCACCTGCACCTGCAATGATTACCTTTATTCCTCTCTTATGAGCATTTTTGGAATATGAAGCCATAAAGTCCGGAGTCCTGTGTGCTGAAGTAATTTTCATTTCATACTCAACTTCGAACTCTTTAAGTATATCCGCAGCACGCTGCATCACAGATAAATCTGAATCGGAGCCCATTATAATTCCGACTAAAGGTTTTTTATTGTTTTTTGATATCAATTTCTTTGAACTATTAAAAGTGTTAGATCGTCTCTTTGCAAGCTGTTGTTAGTAAATTTTTTCACGTCATTCAACAACCCATCAAGGAGCTCGTTGGTTTTTTTGTCCGTGTTGCCGTTGATATATAATTCAAGGTTATCAAGTCCATATTCGGTTTTGCTGCTGTTCATAGCTTCGTTCACGCCGTCCGTATAAAGGATGAGCTTGTCACCTTTATTAAAATCAAAAATAACCTCATTGTCGCTTCCTTTACTTTCAACGCTGTTCATCGCTCCAAGTGCTACTCCATGTTTTTTAATCTTGAATATTTCTTTTGATTCCCCCGAAATTTTATAAGGAGGCAAATGACCGGCATTAAAAAGCATACATTTGTTTTTTTCAGTATTTATGATTGCAAAGATTGCAGTAACAAACATTTTTCTGCTTTGTGTTTTTCTTATCATTCTGTTTAGCTTTTCTATAACAACTTTCGGATTAGAATTATCTTCCAGTATCAAATGCATACAGCTTCTTAAACCTGAAAGCAGCAGACCGCTTGCAACTCCGTGTCCGGACACATCACAAATAAATATACCGACTTCTTTTTCTGAAATTTTAAAATAATCAAAGTAGTCTCCTCCGACCTCACTTGCAGGAAGTGACGTTGCAGATATTTCGATTTCGCCTATTGTTGCATTATTTTTCGGAAGCATTGAAAGCTGAATTTCTCTTGCGTAGTTAAGCTCCTTTTTCATCCGGAGATTTTCATGATTTTTCATATAGCTAAAATCATATTGCTCATAAAATTTCCTCTGTCTTTTACTTTCCGAAGTTATTGCTACAATAAAAAAAATCGAACCAAGAATTAAAGGAGGGATAGTACTGCCCGTATCGAATTTTGAATTAAACAAAAGTGTCATCATTAAAGGTACTCCGAATCCGATTGAAAACAGCTGTAAAATTTCAGCCCTGGAAAACCTGAAAATCAGAATCATTGATGTAAAAAAAATAATATAGGAAAGATGTGAATCATCATCTTCATTACCTATGGCAACTACTATATCATCTCTTTTAAGCAAAGTATCGCGCTTCGCTGCACCTTTATCTGTTGAGTTTTCTGATGTCTCATTATTATTTTCAATGGGATAAAACATATCAATAGTTATAAATATCAGAAGCTGGGAAATAAGAAAAATAAATAAATATTTCCGAATATTAGAAATATTAAAAATATTTTTATATTTTACCCTTAGTATAGTTAGAAAAATTAAATCTAAAATAGAAATAATCAACGCAATGTTAACGGATTGGAAATTACCCAGGTTTATTATTATCGAAATAAAAACGATGAATATAAAAATCACAAGGACTACCTTAAATATTTTTAAATTCCTTTCATCCAGATATTGATTATATGCCTGTCCTCTGTTGACAGTTAAAAACCTGTCGAATGTTTCAAGAATTGCCAATTATTTCTTATTGAATTTTTTGGAAAATAATTCTAAAGATGAGTTAGTAATTATACTAACGAAATGAAAAATCTATTGTTTCGGCAAATCTTCTGTATTGTTTTTTTCAGACGGCGGGACGTATTCATCAGGCAGTTTTATTCCACCACCAAAAAAAAACTCGCGCATCTGATCCTCGAAAACTTTGTCCGTAGCCGGAGATGTGAGATCTAACCTGTATTCATTCACAACCATTTTAAAATGATCAAGAAACATTTTAAATGCCTGTTTCGAAACATTGTCGTAAATTTTTTTTCCGAGTTCTCCCTGAAGTGGCGGTTTATCTAATCCCGGGAGATCCTGTTCAAGTTTTACACAATGTACTATTCTTTGTTCAGCCATTTTAATATTAGATTATTTAAAATTATTAAAATTTTTCTAATTGAATTTTTTAATTCCGGTAATTTATTTTTCACAACATCCTATAATTTCATAGTCTATTCCAAAATACTCATGCACCAAAACATTCCTCATTCCTGCGATAACTTGCCAATCAATTTCTTTGTTTTCCGATTTCAAATTTTCAGATAAATTATTTGTAGCTTCTCCAAATTATAATGAGTTGGTTAATAGTAGCGTTCGCAACTAAGGAGTTAATCATAAAATTATCATCATCAACACTTTCAATATATATTTCAATTTCTAATATGGAATTCTAAAATATGATTTAATCTAACTGATTCATCAATTTTGATTTTTCATATATTAAAATCTTTTCTTCATCAACCTTGGATTTAATATGCTTGGAAATACCTTTTGCCGAAAGTAAATCGATTGGTTTTTTCAAAAGTGATTCCAGGTCAAGTTTCATTTTAATAAATTCAAACAAATCAACCTTAGCTTCTTTTCGAAGTTCAACTAAAATATCTATGTCACTTTCATTTTTAAATTCATTCCTTGCAAAAGAGCCAAACAGATAAGCTTTGTTTACAGGTTTGCTAGAAAAATATTGTTTTAAATCATTTACTATAAATTGATCCATAATTTGTTAATCTTAGTTTTTAATTTCTTGTTTTGAAACATCTTCAATTCGTTTTTCAAGAATTGAATTAATATCTTTTTGATTTTCTACTGCTTCAATTAAAAGATCCCTGTCGATAATGTTTGTATCATTTATTATAATTTCTTCTGATATATCGCCAAAGTATTTCTTAAACTGGCTGCCGACATAATTCGTTGATGCAATCGTATAAATTTTATTTCCATCGATTTCTTCATCTCCGATTTTTAAACCTAAAATAAAATCTTCATCTCCATCCAACACTTTCTTAGAATCATATATAACATTAAGCCCTGAGACAATTATCATGTCGCTTGATCCGCGTTCTTTAATTTCATTTACCCTGTTCTTTAGATTATTCTTTAACATTTGCTTTAAAGCTCTTCCTGATATCGAAAACGTCACAACCGTATTCCCGAACGGATTAATTTCCCAGATGTCTCCAACCGTTATATCACCTTTTGATAAATCCTTTCTGATTCCTCCGGAGTTTAAAAATGCAATGTCAGTTCCGGCTTTTGTTCTTAATGCATCGGCTTCCCACTGCCCGATATTGCTCTCTTCACTATACTCTCTTTTCCAATCAGTCTGAAGCTGACCGATTACTTTCATTAAATCTCCTTGTATAGATGAAACCATATTCTCTACTTTCATTTGCGCAGCTTTATCATAAATTGACGAATCCATAACTGTTTCTATAAGCTTCCCTTTGTATTGCAGAATGGTATCTTTTTTAATATCAACTTTTAATTCAATGTCTCCAAGCCATCGTGAATAGGACCCGGCCTGCGCAATTATAACACCGTTTTGTACCACAGGCTTAAACAAAGGAGTATGAGAGTGTCCCCCGACAATAATGTCAATATCTTTGTAAAATTTTTTGGCAATTTCTTTATCATTATCTGTTCCAATGTGTGTCAGAAGAATTATCACATCGCATTTTTTTTTCTTTAAATATTTTATGCCTGCTGTAATGACGGAATCCGTATTAAGCATTTGAATATCGGTTACATTTTTTGGTAATGTAAGGGTCTGAAGATCAAGAGCGGTAAGTCCGATAATACCGCATTTTATTCCGTTTATTTTTTTTATAACATAGGGCTTTCCTACAGTTTTCTTTTTCGATTTTGAAAAAGCATTTCCCGCCAGGTAGTCAAAATTTGCTATCATCAGAGCGGAGTCAAGCGCATCCAATCCGTAATCGAATTCGTGATTGCCAATAACCATTGCATCCAGTCCATACAGATTAAGTAATTCGATCTGGGATTTCCCTCTCGTGATAGAAGAGATTGGAGTACCCTGGAAATCATCGCCACCGTTCAGCAAAAGAGAATTATTATCCCTGAGCTTTTTGATATACCCCAGCAAATTTGAAGTACCTCCGATATAATAAGATGTGCTTTCGCCAGTAACAGAATCTTTTTTAGTAACTTTGTAGGGAAGGTTCCTGGCATGTAAATCATTCCAATGTAAAATATTAAGTTCTTTTATATTCTTAGAACCGGAATTTTTTTGTGAATCGGAACTCTGGGAAACAACAAATGAAGAAGAAAGAAATAATGTAAAGACTATTAATAATATTTTCAATTTGTAATTTGTAATTTGTAATTGATAAAGTCGGGATGACTGGATTCGAACCAGCGGCCTCCTCGTCCCGAACGAGGCACGCTACCAAGCTGCGCCACATCCCGTTTTGCAGTTAGCAGTTAAACAGTCAGCAGTTAACACTTAACAGTTAGCAGTTAACAGTTAACAGTTAACAGTTAGCATTATAAATTTTGTATATACTTTAACTTACTGATAATCATTAACTGTTAAATGCTAACTTCTAACTGTTAAGTGTTAACTATTAACTGCATAACTGCATAACTGCTAACTGCTAACTGTTAACTGCTAACTGCTAACTGCTAACTGCTAACTGCTAACTGCTAACTGCTAACTGCTAACTGTTAACTGCTAACTGCTAAATATAATTATTATATGTTTTGATTGAAATGTGATTTAAAGTATGTCCGGAGATTTGATTGAAAACAAAAATATAAATTTTTTTTTCTGAACTATGATAAAATGATTGAATGATTTCTATGATTTGATTTATCTATTTTTAGTCTGAGAAAACAATAAAAGCACCTACCAGTTTATTTTAAAGCTGATAAGTCTGAATTTCTAAAAGACTATGTGTTTTGACACTAGTGTTTATTAAATAAATTTTAAATTTGAATTCTATTCTCAAAAACATTTTCGGAATATTAATTTTACTGATAATTGTTTTCATAACAGTGGGAGTTTTGTTTAACAATCTTACGAAAAAATCTTTTTACGAAGAGTCCGGAGTAATTAAAGTACAAGGCATTTCCGATAAAGTGAATATTTACAAAAGTGAATTTGGTGTCAGCCAGATCTTTGCAGAGAATGAAAGCGATATGTATTTTTCACTCGGGTATGTTCATGCCCAGGACAGGTTGTGGCAAATGGATTTGATAAGACGTGTAGCCGAAGGCCGGCTCTCAGAGATTCTCGGTAAAGAGGTTTTGGATTATGATATACTTTTCAGGACAATCGGAATAAATAAATTTTCGGTGAAACAATATGAGAAGCTTTCTTTGAAATCAAAATCTATTTTGTCAGCGTATTGCAGCGGTGTAAATTTTTTCATCGAACAAAATTCAAAACAGCTTCCTCTCGAATTTGATATTCTAAACTATAAACCCGAGCAGTGGAAACCTGAACACTCGGTGATGTTAATCAGGCTCATGGGCTGGGAGCTTAACCTGTCATGGTATTCGGATGTAATGTTCGGAGAAATTGTAAAGAAATTCGGTCTCGAAAAAGCAAAGGATTTTTTTCCGGATTATCCTGAAGATGCACCTTTCGTAATTACAAATGAGACAGATAAAGTAAAATCCGATACTTCAAAACCAAATGTTAATTCAACAAGAAAAACATCTTCAATTGAATTATACCAAAATCAGATTGAAAAAAATTATTCGTCGGTTTATGAGCTTGGAAAAAATTATTTTAATTTATCAAAAAACTACCGGAGATATTTCGGTTTAGAAGGAATTCATGTCGGAAGCAATGCATGGGTGATTGCAGGAAACAAGACTGAAACAAAAAAACCCTTGCTGGCAAACGATCCTCACCTTGCTTTATTGGTTCCTTCAAAGTGGTATGAAGTTAGTTTATATGACAATAAAAAAAAGTACAGCGTTTGCGGATTTTCTATGCCGGGAGTTCCGGGAATTGCAATCGGTCACAATGATATAATTAGCTGGGGTCTTACTAATCTTATGTGCGATGATTCCGATTTTTTTATTTTGGAAAAAGATTCTGCCGATAGAAATAAATATATTTTTAAAAATGAAGTTTTGTCTCTTGACAGCTCAATAGAGAATATAAAAATTAAAGATGCACCCGATGATTATATCTTTACGACTTTTTCGACAAAGCTCGGTCCTGTAGTTTCAAATCTTGAAAAAACAGGCTTTACAAATAATCAGAAATTCCGGACTCAAAGTTCTGAAGAAATTCTTACATTCAAATGGACAGGATTTGAATTCAGTGATGAGCTTGAAACTTTTTATAAAATTAATAATGCATCCAACTGGAAAGATTTTAAAGAAGCCTTAAAAACATTCGGGACGCCTGCTCTAAATTTTGTATATGCAGACACAATAGGTAACATTGCTTACCATTCTGCCGGTCTGATTCCTGTCAGAGAAAATTTTACCGATGAAAGTTATGCAAACTTTCCTTCTAACGGAGAAAGCAATTGGTCCGGATTCATCCCTTTTGCGGAATTACCAAATTCTATTAATCCAAAGAACGGCTACATAGTAACTGCCAACAACAAGCCGCAAAAAAATTATAAATATTATATTTCAAATTTATATGAGCCGCATTACAGAGCAGAAAGAATTGAAGAGCTTATTATGTCAAACTCTATTGTTACAGAAGACGAAGTTAAGCTGATGCAGCGGGATGTTTACAGTATCCAGGCAAATGATTTTTGTAAATATCTTTTTGATGCATTCGGTGACTCTGCGAATTTGACAAGTGATGTTAAAAATTACTTAGATCTGCTCAGGCAATGGGATTTTGAATTCAAGACCAATAGCGTTGCCTCAACTTTATTTGCACAGTTTGAAATAGAACTTTATAAAAATTTTTATAAAGATGCACTGGGTGCTGAGCTGTTTGAAAATTATCTTTTCCTGAAAAACATACCGGTTAGAAATACAGCGAAGCTGTTTAAATTAAAATCATCTTTATTGTTTGAAAATAATTTTGCCAAAGAACAAATTATAAGAAAGAGCTTTTATGATGCTGTCTCGGATTTAATTTCCCGGTATGGCTCTGATTTTAATAAATGGGAATGGGGTGAAGTTCATAAAGTCAATATGAAGCATCCGCTTGGAGTCGTTCCTTCTCTAAGCTCTATGCTTAATATCGGTCCGTTTAAAATTTCCGGAAACGGAACAACTATAAACAATCTCGAATATAGTTTTTCTGCGGCTTTGAATACAGGTGAGTTTGAAAGTTATCTCGGACCATCGATGAGAATGATAATTGATTTATCCAATGCGAAAAGATATTTATCTATAATTCCAACCGGGCAGTCGGGGCAACCTCTCCACAGCAATTACGAAGACCAGGCACGGCTTTGGCTTAACGGAGATTATAAAAAAGTCTCTACTGATTTTGATGATTTGAAAATAGAAAATCTTAAGCTACTTTCGTTAGAGCCGTCAGAATAAATTGACTCAAGTTGACCGTCTATACATTTAAAAGTTACTTGTGCCACAAATTTCTAAGATTTGCATATAGAAAATTTTTTATTAGTCGAAATAAACTTATAGATTTGTGGCACAAGTATCATTTTCAAAAATAAACGATCAACTGAATAAATTGATCTCAAATAAAGATAAATACAATCTCTATAAACCTAAAAAATTTCTCGGACAGAATTTTTTAGTTGATGAAAACATTGCAAAGAAAATCGCAGCGTCATTAGAAATAAAACCTGATGATACTGTAATTGAGATCGGTCCCGGTCAGGGTGTTCTTTCAAAATATCTTTGTAAGCTCTCGCAAAAATTTTTCGCAGTAGAAATTGATAAGTTTATATTTGAAAAGTTAAATCAGCAGTTCGGAGAACAGATAAAATTAATTCATAAAGACTTTCTAAAATTTGATTTCAACACCGACATTTCTGATCATAACGGAAAAATTAAAATCATCGGAAATATTCCTTACAATATTACAACCGAGATATTATTCAAACTTTATGACTCTAATTTTATAATAGAGTCGGCTGTACTTATGATGCAGAAGGAAGTTGCAATGCGTCTGACAGCAAAACCAAATACAAAAGATTACGGCATACTCGCAATACAGACACAATTACATACTGTTCCAAAAATTTTATTTAATGTCCCTCCGACTGCTTTTTTTCCCAAACCGAACGTTAATTCTTCGATCGTAAAACTTGAATTCAAAAAAGATACAAATGAGTTAGAGGATAAAGCTTTATTTAAAAAATTAGTCAGAGAATCTTTCGGACAAAGACGAAAGACAATGAGAAATTCATTAAAGAAATTTGCTGAAAAAAATAAAATCTCATTTGATGAAATTAATTTTGATTTTTCACGAAGACCGGAAAATGTAAGCTTGAAAGAATTTGTAATATTGACAAACGGAATTAAAAAACTATTGGAGGGAAATACGTATGGATAAATTTTTATTTTCTTCTGACTTCAAAAAAGCTTCTTAATATTTCTTTGCATTTATCGTCTAAAATTCCACCCGTAACATTACAGTTATGATTTAAAGATTTATTATTAGTAATATTCATTACGCTTCCGCAGGCACCGCTCTTAAAATCATAAGCTCCAAAAAAAAGATTCTCAATTTTAGATAAGACAATTGCGCCGGCACACATGGCACACGGTTCGAGAGTTACATACATGGTGCATCCCGCCAGCTGCTTCGAGTGAAGATACTCTGCAGCAGCAGTGATAGCGATGATTTCTGCATGAGCCGTTGGATCTTTTAGCGTCTCGACCTGATTGAATGCTTTTGCAATAACGGAATTTTGAAAAACTATAATGCATCCGATCGGAATCTCATCTTTTTCAAATGCTTTCTCTGCTTCTTTGAAAGCATAGCTCATATAGGTTTCGTGCTGTGTCATATTGATAATTTCATTTTAATTACTCAAGTTCATCGCTTTGATTTGAAATTTTTTTCACCACGAATTTGCACTAATTATTTTTAAAAAAATTCTTTTTTGTTAGTTCGTGCTAATTCGTGAGATTAGTGGCAATCTTTTGCTTTAATAATGAAGCGATTTCGTTGAGTTAATTGTTAATCATAATTATAAGCTAAACTTTCATTTATCTTATTACCCGTTTCATCATTTCATTAAAATCCAAAAACTTATATCCTAATTTTTTCATTGTGTAAACTTCTCTGTCATATTCTGAAAATTCATTTGGATTGAGATTGACAGCATAGAATAAAATTTTTTTCCCGCTGTTTGATTTTGATATTATGTCACTAAACAATGAAGCGATTTTATTCTCACTTCTTTTAAATTGTCCGAATAAAGAATCTTTATAAATTTTAAAATTATTCTTTTCAAACTCCGCCGTGACATCATAATTAAAATCCTTTAAATCTTTTTTATCAGAAATAATTATTCCGGTGGCTTGAGGAAAATTCACACAGACCGATTTAACCTTTAACTTCCAAACACTCTCTTTCATATCATCTTTAAAGTCGGCTTCGACATCATTTTCGTCTCCGATAGAAAATTTAATCAGGTAATTTTTTTTCAAATCCATGATAAGCGACTGGTAGTCTGCCTTGTCATTTCTTAAAGGAAGAAATACAGAAAACTCCTGAGTCGAGTTTAGAATTTTTTCAACATCAGTTAAATCATAGGAATCCATGCTGTCGAGAATGATACATATTCCTGCTGCATTGCGTTTTATAGTGTCCGAGTAAACGAATTTTAAAATTCCTGCCTGTTTCTTTCCGCTGTCCTGCAAAGAAAAAATATCCATGGAAATATTTTTTGTCTTGGGATCTTCTATGACCTTACCTTCAAAATTATTGCTCCTTAAATAATTTGATATTTCAAAATTCAAATCTATTGTCGGTAAATCAACGGGTATTAAAACTTCTTTTGAAATCCATAAAGAAGCTGAAGCTGCATTACTTTTCGGTTCTTTTTCTTTTGTCGAAATATCTTTTGTCCATTCCTTTTTAATACCAAAGGTCGAAATTATGGAGTCAATGTCTTTTAAAAACTTTTCCTTTGTCAGCCGGTTTGCGTTTTGAGAAATATTATATTTTGCATCCGAATCTTTATCCGTTGAAATATAAAAATAAAATAGGATTATCACCAAAGCAATTAATATCATGGCTAATATCAGCTTTGTCTTTTGCTGTCTCTCTATCTCAGAATTCATATCTATCCTTGAAACATTTCTATTTCCCGGGAAACATTCATTATTATTTTTTTAGCATTTTCAATTTTTTCATCTCCCGGTATATTTAAAATATCATCAACATATTTTTCTTTCCGCATTCCAATAAGAACAAAGTTTACACCATCGACCGAACTCAAAAGCATTATTGCTTTTTGTGATAAAGATAAGTTCTTAAATTTCGGATCGAGATCTTTATCAATCATGGTATTTATATAATTACTTCTTTTATCCGCCCGCAATTTATAATAATTACTGACGAAGTTCAGCAGCTTATAACATTCTTTGATGTACCTGCCAAAAAAATCCTTAATATTTTCATTATCGATTTTTTCATCAAAAAAATTGATGAGAAAATCAATCTTTGGAGCAAGCAGCTGCGACACAACGTCGTTGAAATGCTCGATGCTTCCGAAAAATTTCCAGTTTTCTTCAACGAGATTTCCAAACGCTAAAAGTTTTTTTACTTTGTTTAAATCTTCTTCGCTTAAATTTTCGCTTACAAGTTTTTCATTTATCAGATCATCTTCCATTAAAGATATAAGCTTCATTTGTTTTATAAAATCTCTTTCTTCGAATGGCTCGGCTTTAAATTCTGCAAGACGTACCAGACCTTTTGATGTAATTGCATTCAAAGGTCTGTTAACTAAAACCTTCAAATTTATTTTCGCTGCCATCTCAAGAACAGTTTCAGTATTATTAATTTGGTTTTTATTTAATATAGCCCCGGCTTCAAATAAATTAAAAGGAAGCTGAATAACTTTAAAATGGTTATTGAGTGAAATTGAATTTGCAACATCTATGGTTTTTTCAAGCGATGTAAAATCATGCTCGCCTGAGTGAGAAACAAATGTGTTCGAAGAAATTCCATACAAATTTATTTTTCCTTCTTTTACTTTTTCTTCTAAAAATTCAAATGCTTTTCTGATCCTTTCATAATAAATCTCTCTTGCATCGTTTAGATTCATATTAATTTTCTTTGCCCATCCCAGGTAATATTCAGGATTGTGAAGAAGATAAACATCAACGTAATTTTGATTTAATCTTTGCAGCTGTCTATTTAGCTGGTCTTCGATAAAATCAGGACTGATACTATGCCAGAGCTTTTCATCGAATTCAACGACTTCAGGAAACGGCTTATCATCTTTTTTAAGCTTTGCAGCGAGGCGATAATTCTGACCTTGTATATATCCGGCCTTCGTTACAATAGTCAGATCTTCTCTTTTTATTTTTCCCTCTTTAATTAATTCATTTACAACTTTTCCAACAAGCTTCTCGCTCCCTCCATCGGAATAATTTGAAGAAGTATCGATCAAAGTTATGCCTTCCTCAAGTGCTTTGTATAAAGCATTATAATGTTCCTCGTATCTATCGTCTATCCTGTAGCAGCCGAAACCGATTTTTGAAAAAGTTGAATTCATTTTATTCGCAAATTACTCATATTAATTTAGCGGAAAAAGTCTAATGATTAAGAAAGAATTGATTATTAACCCAAATTATTCAATGGAAATTTTAAAAGATCTTAAAACGCAAAGCTCACAAAGTACTTACACAAAGTCCGCAAAGAATTTTTTCTTACAATAAAATTGGTGATTATCCTTTGTTATCCTGATTGCATTGAGTTTAATATTTTTCTAATGAACAATCCGGGATTAAACAATACCTTAATCAAATTATTTTCAAAAGCAACTTCACATAAATTGGGTCTATATGTTGAAATTTTTGCAGCCATTGGGAAATAATTTCCGGCAATTTTTCACAGGCGGGAGAGTTTTCTTTGCCAAGCTTTCTTTTGCTCTTTCAAAAGAAAGCGGATTTCAATCAAAAACTTATATCTAAAATTTAAAAACGTTTTGACAGAGTTGCTTATGATTGGATGACCCAGAAGGTAACCCCCGCTAAGGAGTCTGTCTCAAAACATCTTTTAACCACATAGACACAGAGGTCACATAGCTTAATTTGTTATAAAAATCCACTTTCTCTATTTCTATGTGTCTATGTGGTTCATTAAATTTAGTTTTGAGACACACTCTAAGGAACACGAGGGAACGACAGATAGGAAAAGATAGCGATTGAAAATATTAATAAGGGTGTATATTGAAATTAAATTCCACAGTAAGTCATATAAGAACCCATAAATTGTTGAAGTTAAAATAAGAATAATTATGTTCAACTCTATAAACGCATTGACTCATAATTGACGTAACCCAAGCGGTTTTATAAATAAGTTGTTTCCTCATAATCAATGCAACCGTAGTTTATAAAGCATTATTTTTTTTTATTGACTTACTTTAAGAAAATTTATAGATTTAAAATCTATTTCTAATATTTATTACCTCATATTATGACAAAAAAAAGCGCAGGGATACTGTTGTACCGTTTGACAAGCAAGATTTTAGAAGTTCTCCTCGTTCACCCGGGTGGACCCTTCTGGGCAAAAAAAGATTTAGGCGCCTGGTCAATACCAAAAGGAGAATTTTCTGACGATGAAAATCCGCTCGATGCTGCGCTTAGAGAATTTGCGGAAGAAATGGGTGAGGCAATAACGGTAAGTAAAGGCGACTTCATACCAATGACCCAAATCAAACAAAAGAACGGAAAAGTAGTTTATGCTTTTGCACTTAAGCATGACTTCGATGTATCAAAAATTAAAAGTAATACTTTCACAATTGAATGGCCGCCTAAATCAGGGAAGCAGCAAGAGTTTCCCGAAATAGACAGAGGCGAATGGTTTGACTTTTCAATAAGCAAAAAAAAATTGAACGAACAGCAGGCAGCGATAATAGATGAGTTAGTCGAAAAATTAAATCTCAATGCAGAGCATTTGGAAAGTAAGCTCAAATCAAATCATAAATAATGGAAGCAATGTGATAACATATGTTATCATTTGTTACTCCTCAGTGAATGGATGTGACCTAATGAGTAATAATGAGTATAATATTAATGGTCCTTCTTGATAATCATATTTTTTTATATTAGTTTTGTAAAAATGAAAGAGAGTTAATCCTTTATTTAATTATACTTTTGCAGATATTGATTACAGCCATGAAGCAATTTTATTCTTATAATAAAAGATTAAAAATCTTTTAAAAAACCGGAAAAGTATCTCAAACGAACATTTCGTTTAAGAAGAGAATTTCCGGAAGTTATATGAATAATAATTCGTTAAGTAATGACCTACATGCTGACTAATTTTAATGAGATGTAATGAGAAAGAACAATTACTTTATTTTAAGCGGAGCAATGGGTGGAGGAAAATCCACAATCCTAAAACAATTGCGGGAAAAAGGATATTTATGCATTGATGAACCTGCCAGACAGATATTAGAAGAGCAAAGAAGTATTGAGGGAGAAGGAGTTCCGGAAAAAAATCCGGAACTATTCGTTCAATTGATGTTATCAAGATCAATTAACCAATATAAAATTAACTCAAAATATAATGATGTTGTATTTTTCGACAGAGGAATTCCGGATTTAATAGCACACGCAGATTTATCCAATACAAGTAGAAAAGTTTATATAAATGCATCAAAAGTTTATTTATATAATAAAAATGTTTTTATGTTTAAAGGATGGAAAGAAATTTATACTACCGATGATGAAAGGAAAATGGATTTCGATTCTGCAAAAAAATTTGGAGTCAGTGTTTCTGACATATACAAAGAATTAGGATATAATATTATTGATGTCCCGTTTATTTCTGTAGAAAAAAGAGTAGAATATATTATCGATTTGATTGTGTGATTTCATTGTGTTGATTTTAAATCGTTATGTTGGTTTGATTGGATTCAATGGGAATATTTTACTTCTTCTTCCTTTAGTTTTTTATGATAAAAAATATATGAACCGGCCAATAAAATATATCCGGTAAAGGCCGGAATCCAGTTAACGGGAGGATCTCCAACAGATATGCTTGAATAGATAGCTCCTGTCAAATCGAAAGCAAAACCAGCATATGCCCATTCCTTAATTCTTGGGAAACCCGGAATAAGGAACGCGATTGAACCTAAAAATTTAGCATTTCTAATTAAAAAAATGTTATACAATTTATTTAGAAGACAAAATGAAAAATACTCTAATAATAATTTCTTTCTTATCAGTAGCTTCAATAAATGTGGTTGCTCAATCCGGTTGGTTTAGTCAAACTAGTGGAACAGGTTATTCTTTACAATCAGTAAAATTTTTAGATCATAATACAGGATGGGCTGTAGGGCAGCATGCAGGTGCGAACAGATGCATTATCATAAAGACATCAAATGGCGGTTCTGACTGGAATGTTCAATATACTGACTCAATAAATAACCTATATTCTGTATTTTTTATAGATATGAATACGGGCTGGACAGTTGGTGGCAGTCCCCAGATAATCCTAAAAACAACAAACGGAGGAATAAACTGGATAAGACAATATAGTGAGACAACCCGGAATTTAAGATCCGTGTTATTTGTAAATCCTGATACAGGCTGGACTGTAGGATGGAATGATTTAATACTCAAGACAACAAACGGAGGAACAAACTGGACAATTCAGGCAAGTGCAATTGGTGCATTTGTAAGTTATTTAAATTCT
This sequence comes from Bacteroidota bacterium, assembly GCA_030855105.1. GTDB lineage: Bacteria > Bacteroidota > Ignavibacteria > Tepidaquicellales > Tepidaquicellaceae > JAGPCH01. Next base: position 69,168 of record JALYRX010000016.1, read on the forward strand.
GTTTATTTTATTATTGAAAATACGGGCTGGGCAGTAAGTGGTTATATGAGAGGTAATATCCAAAAAACAACTAATGGTGGGGTAAATTGGTTTTTCCAAATAGATTATTTAAGTAATGGATTAAATTCAGTCTGGTTTAATGATGAAAATACCGGTTGGACAGTTGGTGATCAGGGTGTTATACTCAAAACAACAAATGGAGGATCAAACTGGATTAATCAAATCAACCTATTCCCTAGTTTTTTATATTCAGTCCAATTCATAAATAATAATACAGGCTGGGCTGTCTCAGGATATTCATATAGTGTCTTGCAAAAAACGACAAACGGAGGAACAAATTGGATATATGAGTTTAATCCCAGTGGAGTAAATAATTTTCTAAGATCTGTTTTTTTTATAGATGAGAATACCGGCTGGACAGTTGGTGATCAGGGTACAATTCTGAAAACAACAAACGGGGGAACAATTATTACAGGTATTCAATCGGTTTCATCAGAATTGCCTTCCGAATATAATTTATCACAAAATTTTCCGAATCCGTTCAATCCGAAAACTCATTTTAAATTTGGGATTATTGCTCCGGGTGTAGTGTCTTTGAAAGTATATAATGTCCTCGGAAATGAAATTGAAACATTGGTCAATGAGAATTTAACTCCCGGGGTTTATGATGTCGATTTTGACGGAAGTAATTTTCCGAGCGGGATTTATTTTTATAAACTTAAGACAGGCTTTTTTTCTGAGACTAAGAGGATGATACTTTTAAAATAGGTATTGCCGTCCTTGTTAGGTGTTCCGAAAAGTTTGAATAATACTCTGCTTGGAATAATCAACTTTCTGATATGCTCCTAACCACCTGTTCTCTGCGATCAGACGGGGAACTGCAACTTCCATGACATTAATAACAGACTTAAGTCCTCAGATAATTTCTTAATATATCAATTGAGAAGACCCCGAGAATATGCGCACAACTCGTTTAATTGTCCCGGGAAAAATAGGTGAGCCTTATTATTTATTTTTACTTATCAAGAAAATTGACTCCAAGTTCCAGTGCCAGGGAAATGGTTGCAAGAGACCCTTCTTCATTCGTGTCACCATAGAAAGCACTCATTCCCATGCAACCTAATCCCAAGTTAGATACCTTTAATCCGCTGTTACCAAGATTGATAATTTTAATTCCCATGGTTTTTTATAAATATTACAATTTATTTTGAAATTATCACATTAGTCTAAAATCATAAATCAAAAATCTAAAGCTCCAACAACACATCAATCTAAAATCATTAAATCAAAAATCTAAAGCCCCTTTTTCCTGTTCTCAAGTATCTTCAGAAAAGATTTTCCTCTTACTTCATCAAGTGTAAGGCCCGTCTTTCGAATTTCATCTTCAGTTATTGCACCGCAATTGAGTGCACGCAGAAAATAATTTAGCAGTCCCTGTCCAGTTGCAGCGTCATCGAAAATATCTCCGACCAAGGTTGCCTGTGCTGCTTTCTCGATGAAGTTTTTGAGACGGACTGATGCCTGCTCAAAACCGTCAAGGAAAAACATATACACTGCAGCATATCTTGCAGGAAGCTGCGCGGGATGCAGATCCCATCCTTGATAGAATGCATTTTTCAGTGAATGCTGAATATCATCATAGGAAAGTTTCCACGCCCGATGAACAGCTTTAATATTTTCTTCTTTTTGTCTCAATGTCATGCTGTCACCTTTATGCGAACCGACGGGCATTACATTTGTCGCTCCATCCGATAGCCAAACCCCCGTACCGGCAAGTGAAACCTTCATCATATTTCTTGCAAAGTCACAGACAGGATGTCTCATCGCCTGCAGCTTCGCGGTAATATCACAGGAAGCAGTATAATCATAAACACCAAAGTGAGCAGCTTTGCATCTGCCTTTGCCGGCTTTTATAAGTGAGAGAATGTTTGCTTTCCCCCCGGAATCAAAAATAGACTGCGTCGTCTCTATCATAATTTCCATTTTTAATATTCCTTCAGGAAGATTCAATTTTCTTTCCATTAATTCAAAAATATCTACTAAAGCGGTTACATGCTCAACTACAGTAACTTTAGGGAGTGTTACAACAAAATTTTCCGGAAGCCTGCCATTTGTTTCCTTTAAAAGCGTCGAAATAAATATATCGAGTGTTCTAATTGCTCTTCGCTTTAATTCCTCTGATAAAGTCTTGATCCTTATCCCGATAAAAGGCGGTAATAAATTTACAGTCATAGCTTTTGCAACTTCTTTAGCAGTAAATTCCGCAGTCTCATCTTCTTCTTTATCCGGACGATTTCCAAATCCATCTTCAAAATCAATTCTATAATCTTCTATAGCTTCATTTCGTAACTTATCTATTACTTTATTATAGACTTTCTCAGTTAAAACATTTTTGTCATCAAGTTTAAATGCTTTTGCAAACGTATTTTTATCCGGAGCATATTCTAAAAAAAATTTTAATGCAGACTCGCTCATTTTTTTTATTGAATTGCTTTTGAATAACTGCGCTCCTCCATACACCGTTTGAACCGGCTGCCTGTCTGCACTATCACCTGGGTAGGTTTCTTTTAATTTAAGATTGGCTTTGGAAAGATTTTCTAAAATAGGTTGGATTTCATTTTCTTTTAATATCATTCTTTTTTAACACAGAGACTCAGGGACACAGAGAACAATAAATCCCTGGTATATGTATTTGCTTATTAATAAAATTTAGTAAATAATTCTTTTAAAACCTTTTACAAATTTGGGAACAATAAAATTTATTAAAAGACCTAATTTCATTTTAGTTAGCCTTAAAGTAAGATAATAGTTGTGCGCAATAACAGGAATTATTTTTTCTACAAATTTCAATTCGATTACTATTTGATTTTCAATTAACAGGACAATTACCAAATTACATTTTAATAATCATTTTTATAATTTTCGGAAAATGTATTTGTCTTTTATAATTAATTTTTCCAATGTCAAATTCAATACATAAGCATTTTTCATAAACTGATTCAAGTATACCGGGTCCTTAACTTCTATGAACTTCAATGGTACTGTCTAAAAATCTTTCCACTAAATCATTCAGCTCATCCCAAGTAAAAAATTAAACTTTAAGTTAACTATAAAATCGAAAGAAAATATTTACTTAAATTTAAAATCACAGTATAAAAATTTTATTATAATTTTTCTCAGACCTCTGTTTTGAAAAATGATCTACCCTCTCATATAGATCATCACAGCCGATATATCCGACGGTCTCACCCCGGAGATTCTCATTGCCTGCCCTATCGAATTCGGCTTGATTTTACTGAGCTTTTCGAATGCTTCAGTCGAAAGAGACTTGATTTTTTCATATTTAAAATCAACCGGAATTTTTATTTCTTCGTTCTTAACAAAATAATTGATCTGCTCATCCTGCCTGTCAATATATCCTCTGTATTTTATTTCAATTTCGATTTGATTAATTGCTTCTTTATTGTTTTTGATTTGCTGTATAAGATTATTTTCCTTAAAACATTCCAATTCCAAAATATCTGCCAGCTTTACTTCATTCCGTTTTATTATATTATGTATAAATTCCCCCTGTGAGATTTCGCTTGAGTTAACTTTTTTTAAATACCCATTTATAAATTTCTGATTAATTGTATTCGAATTAAAAAAATTAATTCCTTCTTTAATTAATGTCCTCTTTCGATTCATACTTTCGATCATTACATTGTCAATCAAACCAAACTTTTGTCCATAATTCATAAGCCGGAGATCGGCATTATCCTGTCTCAGAACTAATCTATATTCCGCGCAAGAAGTAAACATCCGGTATGGCTCGTCCGGGCATTTATTGATTAGATCATCAATCAAAACTCCAATATACGCTTCACTTCTTTTTAGAATAAAGGGATCTTTATTTTGAATTTTTAATGCAGCATTGATCCCTGCCATCAACCCCTGTGCGGCAGCTTCCTCATAACCAGAAGTTCCGTTGATTTGCCCGGCTGTGTAAAGACCTGCAACTAATTTTGTTTCGAGTGTAAGGTTAATCTGATGAGTCGGAAAGAAATCATATTCGACAGCATACCCCGGTTTATTTAATTTTACTTTCTCTAGACCGCAAATCGTTCGGGCAGCTTTTTCCTGCACATCAATTGGCAGACTCGTAGAAAAGCCATTCATATAAATTGTTTCTCCGTCAAGAGTCTCCGGTTCAAGAAAAATCTGATGCCGGGGCTTTTCAGAAAATCTCGAGATCTTATCTTCTATTGAAGGACAGTATCTTGGTCCTATGCCTTTGATCCTGCCGGTGTACATAGGTGAATCCTCGAATCCCGTGCGCAAAATTTCATGCGTCTGCTCATTTGTATGAGTAAGATAACAGTTAACTTGTTTTTGAAATGGAAATTTATTGTAGTTTTTGTGAGAAAACGGTTTTGGGTCTAAATCACCTGGTTGAATTTCTGTGTTTGAAAAGTCAATTGTCTTAGTATCTAACCTTGGAGGAGTTCCGGTTTTTAGTCTTCCGGTCCCAAAACCAAGACTGAGCATATTTTCCGAAAGTCCTGTTGCAGATTTTTCATCAATTCTCCCGCCTTCAATATTTAATTTTCCTGTATGCATAACTGCATTCAAAAAAGTACCTGAAGTAATTATCACAGATTTACAATTAATTTCATACCCAAGCTCTGTTTTAATACCACTTATAAAGTATTTATAACTTCCAACTTGTAACTTGTAATTTGTAACTTGCAATTGTTTCACCATGTCGTGGATTATTTCAATCCCATCCTGCGCACGAATGATTTTTGCCGCTTCGATTGAATATAAATTCTTATCCGATTGACATCTCGGCGACCAAACAGCAGGGCCTTTAGATGTATTCAGCATCTTAAACTGAATTCCTGTTTTATCAGCTACTTGACCCATTATTCCACCGAGTGCATCTATCTCCCTAACTAAATGTCCTTTCGCCGTTCCGCCAACTGCAGGATTGCAGCTCATTCTACCAATCGCATTTACATCCATAGTAACTAATCCAACCGACAGGCCCATCCTTGCAGCTGCGTATGATGCCTCAATTCCGGCATGACCTGCACCAATTACAATTATGTCGTAATATTTTTTCATATTTATTGAATTTAACTCTTTTGATTTTAATTATCTATGGTAGAATTTAAACTGTTTCAAAACTTACATAAATGAGTCCATATAAAATAAATGGATAAACCATTGTTTTAGCAGTAATAAGTAAAAATTTGGCGAGAAATATATGAAGTACAATTTTTCAGTATGATCAATTGTTTCACATGAAACAATTTAAAAAATTTTATAAGTAATTTTTTCTCTCAAACTAACACCCTGAATTTATCCTTGTTATTCATGGGGAATGAATGTTGTAAATTGTGATATTTTCATTTACGTTTAATTAATTTTAATAACACTTATTAAGCTTATTGACCGATGAATTGTCCATTGAAAATGTTAGAATTCAATAATATTATCATCCATTTTTATTTCAAAAATGCTCAAGGTTACATTTATCAAATACACAATTTTTATTAATTGATCCCTTCGTGATTTAAGATTATGCAGAACGAATAATTTGAAGAATACATTAAAGGTTTATTAAACAAGGGGACTTAATCTTTTGGTCAGTAAATACATGAGTTACCTGTTGGAATTCATTTGAATTATAAATTTTGTGAAATTAAAAACTAAAGTTGCGATTGGTCTTCCGGGAATTAATGTTGGAATTCATTTGGAATTATGAATTTTGTGAAATTTACTATTCGAAACTATAAAACTACACGCCTAAATTATCCCTGCCCTTATTCTTAATCATGTTTAAGTAAATATCGTGTCCTCGGTATTAGGATACAACTTTAAATTGACTCCAAGACAAATAATGAATGTTGAATGTTCTCGAGTCTAAGCCTTCGAATACAAATGTAAAAGTTCACTTCATAGCAATTAATGCGAATTTCATAGTTTAAATCACTACTGTCCCACTTAAAAAAAGGGAAGTTGAGTAAGTTATAGAATATATTAATAGTTATTGAATTATTCATAAAAATCGATTTGAAAACAAACTTAAAGATTTTAAATTTGAATAAATAGTTTAACAAATTCTCTTCATTTTGAATTAAAAAATTATTCAAGATGAATGAAGGTAAAACAATATTTTCACAGATTATGAGTTTCATTCCAAAAAATATTTTTGACAAATACGTTAAAGAGTTTAAAGGAAATTATCGTTGCCGAACATTTTCTTCATGGGATCAATTTCTTTGTTTGTCATTTGCTCAACTCACATACAGAGAATCTTTACGTGATATAGAAGTCTGTCTTAAAACTAATTCAGAAAAACTTTATCACATAGGAATCAAAGGTAATGTAGCTAAAACTAATATATCGCGAGCAAATAAAATACGTGATTGGAGAATATTCGCTCAATTAGCCAGACACTTAATTAATGAAGCTTTAGCTTTATATACAAAAGATGAACTAATTTATAAAGAACTTGACAATACTCTTTACGCTTTAGATTCAACTACTATTGATTTATGCTTATCTTTATTCCCATGGGCTAAATTTAGGAAAAACAAATCAGCAGTTAAAATACATACTTTACTTGAGATTAGAACTTCAATCCCAACCTTTATTCACGTTACTTCAGGTAGAGTTCATGATGTAAATATTTTGGATTTAATTCCTGTTGAACCTTTAGCTATTTATATTATGGATAAAGGTTACACTGATTTCGAAAGACTCTTTGAACTCAATAATAAAAATGCTTTTTTTATTACCCGGGCAAAAAGGAATTTAAAATCAAAAAGAGTTTATTCGCATGATGTTCATAAATCTAGTAATATCAAATACGATCAAACTGTTAAACTAACCGGTTTAAAAATATCAATACTTTATCCAATACATATTAGAGAAATAAAATTTATTGACAAGGAGAATGACAAAGAACTTATTTTTCTAACTAACAATTTTTCTTTAACTTCTGAAATTATTTCTAATTTATATAAAGATCGTTGGAAGATTGAATTATTTTTTAAGTGGATCAAACAACATTTAAGAATAAAATCATTTTATGGAACAACGGAGAACGCTGTAAAAACTCAAATCTGGATTGCTATTTCTATTTACGTCTTAATTGCAATCATTAAAAAAAAATTAAACATAACAGAAAGTCTTTACACTATTTTACAAATTTTAAGCATAAACATTTTCAGTAAGAACTATATAAATCAATTACTTAATTTTAATACTAACACAAATGAAACTACTCCTGACGCTAACCAACTGGTTTTATTCTAACTTAGAGCGGGACAGTAGTGA
>JALYRX010000066.1 GCA_030855105.1 Bacteroidota bacterium
AAGTGTGCAGCCTAAAAAAGTTATGAACATGTCAACAAAAAGAAAAGAAAAAAGAAGCAAAAAAGAAAAGAAAAATTACTGCTACTACGACTACTTTTTTGTCAACTATTTTCAGGACGACACAGAGATATAATTTTTCACCGAGTCTCCGGTAATTAAAAAGCCGTCCCGTCAGGGCGGTTTTTTGCTTTTGGATAATTTCCATTATTGTCTTGAGAAGGAATTTATATGAATATATTTTTGTGAATCAATTTCTTAGATCAAATATTTATTATCCAACACAAAAATAATGAGCATTATAAAGGAAATCTACGACGTCACGAAAGACTTAGCGGGTAATAAAGTCGCATTGAACAAAATCAAAAGAGCTTTATTAACGGAAGTAAAACTTAACAATAAATTTCTTGAAGATATTGCGGATAAAGAAAAAAGATTAGATCAGGAACGATTAATAAAAATAGTAAACAATCTCGAATTGATTGAATTGAAAGCCGCGATTACCTGCGGACTGCCGTTTGAAATGATCTCGATGGTGGCAGTTACGAAAGAGCTGATGGAAGGACTCGACCCGCTTAAAGCTCTTGATAATGAACTCGAAAATGTCCTTGAGAAAATTTATATAAAAATTGCTTATCTGAAAAAAGATTTCAGCTCCGAGCATATAAATTTATATATTAGAGTTAGAAACATTTATAATTACAACCAGTTGCTGCAAAGAATGCTTTTGAAATGAGCTGGTTATATGCTTTGAGTAGCCGGGTTTGTTATATGTATAAAGTTGTTATGCATATTTTGAGTATGCAAAGTGTCATACAAAATAATTAATTAAAACTATTACCCCGTTCGGGTATTATATAAACACATGTCTGAACCCTGATTATCAGAAGTTGAGATTTCAAGATTGGTAGCAGGAAATTGATGGTCTTACTACCAAGATAATCTAATGATGGATATCAGATTAAACATAAAAATCAGCGGGTCAAATTTTTATTATATCGTTCTTCCAATTTATTTAATTCTTTATTCAATTCTTCAGGCAGATTATCTCCGAAAATTTTATAATACTCCTTCATCTCATTGACTTCTTTAAGACCTTCCTCGTTTGTAATGGTGAAAAGCTTTTCGATATCTTCTTCAGATAAATTTAACCCGTTAACATCGAGAACACCTTTTTTTGGAATTCTTCCGAAAGGTCTTTCTTCATAATTTTCTTTACCTTCCAATCTTTCGAAGATCCATTTCAGAACTCTTATGTTTTCACCGTATCCGGGCCAGATGAATTTTCCATTCTCATCTTTTCTAAACCAGTTAACATAAAATATTTTAGGAAGCTTTGATGTGTCGGTTTTCTTACCGATTTCAATCCAATGACGAAAATAATCTCCCATGTTATATCCGCAGAAAGGAAGCATTGCAAAAGGATCATGTCTTACCTGTCCCAATCCTCCGGCCGCTGCCGCAGTCATTTCCGAAGAAACCGATGTACCAAGAAATGTTCCATGCTGCCAATCGAATGATTCATTTACCAATGGAACTATTGAAGCTCTTCTGCCTCCGAAAAGTATTGCCGAGATCGGAACGCCTTTTGGATTTTCCCAGTCTTTATCAATGACAGGACATTGGGAAGCCGGAGTTGTAAATCTTGAATTTGGATGTGATGAAGGAGTTTTGGAATCAGGTGTCCAGTCCTTGCCATGCCAGTCAGTGAGATGTGAAGGGATTTCATCAGTCATACCTTCCCACCAAACATCACCATCATCAGTCAAAGCTACATTGGTAAATATAGAATTTTTTTCCATTGTTAACATAGCGTTTGGATTTGTTTTCATTGCCGTTCCCGGGGCAACTCCGAAAAATCCGTACTCCGGATTAATTGCATAAAGCCGTCCGTCATCACCAAATTTCATCCATGCAATATCGTCCCCGACTGTTTCAACTTTCCATCCCGGTAAAGTCGGTGTTAACATCGCAAGATTGGTTTTTCCGCATGCACTTGGAAATGCAGCAGCAATATATTTTGTAACACCTTCAGGAGAAGTAATTCCGACAATAAGCATATGTTCCGCCATCCATCCTTCATCTCTTGCCATTGCCGATGCAATTCTCAAAGCGAAACATTTTTTTCCGAGTAAAGCATTGCCGCCGTAACCGCTTCCGTAAGACCATATGCTTCTTTCTTCCGGAAAGTGGACAATATATTTTGTTTCATTGCATGGCCAGGCGACATCTTTCTTTCCGTCAGTCAAAGGATAGCCCACAGTGTGAAGACAGGGAACAAAATCTTTTTCACCAAGAATTTCTAAAACTTTTTTCCCGATCCGTGTCATTATTCTCATATTCATAACTACATATGCTGAGTCGGTGATCTCTACTCCGATATGTGATTTATCCGAACCGAGAGGTCCCATACTGTAAGGGATTACATACATTGTTCTGCCTTTCATACATCCGTCAAAAAGTTTATTAAGAGTTTCTTTCATCTTAGATGAGTCTTCCCAGTTATTAGTAGGACCTGCATCGTCTTTTTTCTTTGAACAAATGTAAGTCCTGTCTTCGACCCTTGCTACGTCAGAAGGATCTGACACAGCGTAATAGCTATTCGGTCTTTTGTTTTCGTTTAATTTTTTTATTGAACCTTTTTCAATCAGCATTGCTGCTAATTTATTATACTCTTCTTCAGAACCATCGCACCAGTATACCTCATCCGGTTTGCAAAGCGCCGCGCATTCGTCAACCCATTTTTGTAATTTTTTACTAACGTTCATTTTAACTCCTTTAATGATTAATTGATAAATTAATTATTTAATGATTTTTACTTTTTTATTTTTCTTAACAAGAGGCAAAGCATTATTGCTCATTAATATTGCAATTGGTTTTGTCGCAGGGATATTCATAAGTGTAATTTTGATCATGCTCATAATGGGAACTGACAAAATCATTCCTATAACGCCCCAGATATATCCCCAGAATATAAGGGAAAAAAAGAGCAATAAAGGACTGAGATCAAGGCGCTGTCCGAAGATTCTCGGTTCCAGGATATTTCCTTTCAAATTCTGTACAATAATTAAAACCGCAACAATAATAATCGGCATTGTCAAACTCTCAAATTGGAGGAGCGTCGTTATTGCAACCAGTATTGTGACTAACATTGAGCCGATGTTCGGAATGAAGTCTGAGAAAAAAAACATGAATCCCCAGATGATAAAAAAATCTACTCCGCATATCCATAAAAATATTCCGAAGAAAACAGCCTGAATTAAACTTAACAATGTTTTTCCGGCGATATAATCTTTCACTCCGCTGAAAATATCCGATAAGGTCGTATTCAATGCAGTTTGATTACTGTCAGCGAACGCTACACTGATTCTCTGCCGGATGTTCTTTGACTCCGACAAGATGAATATTACATAAAAAATTATGAGAATATAATTTCCAAGTAATCCGGTGATGCTTGTAAAGATCATTGTAATAGTTGATGTCAAAGTCCCGTCTGCTAATAATTTTTTTACGTCAAGAGATTTGTTGATGCTTTCAACTTCTGTAGATGACAAATTAAACTTGGTGATCATTTCATCATAAAGCAGCAAAAATTTCATTTCGTATTTTGGGAATTCCGAAGAAAAAGAATTTATGCTTGTTAGAATAAATAAGCTGGATATATTCGATATAATAATTATGCTTATTACAACAATTATGATCGCTACTGCTGTGGGGAATTTCTTCTTTATCATTAAATTATAAAAAGGAAGAAACACAAAAGATATTATGACAGCTATGAATAAAGGAAGCAGAATAGACTGAAGTTCCTTTAAAACAAAAACAAGGAACCCTAACAAAAATATCGCCGCTACAACATTGAGAAATTTATTTGGATTATTATCGCGCAAAATTATTTATCAAAATTAAAAATCTTTTTTCTTATTATTGCCGGTTTATAGCTCATTAAAATTGCTACCGGTTTTGTTGATTCGAAATTCATCAATACAATTTTCAGCATACTCACTATGGGCACGGACAAAACCATTCCTACAATGCCCCACACATATTCACCTGCAAAAAGTGACAACAGAAGTAACAACGGACTCAGGTTTAGTCTGTCTCCCAGAATTTTCGGTTCGATGATGTTGCCGATAACGTTGTCCAGTGCAATGAGAATAATTGTTACAATAATTGGAGTAATAATATTATCGAACTGCAGAAACATAACAATAGCCGGGAGAGTCACTCCGATTACAGCGCCGATATTTGGTATGTAATGTGTTATGAAAATCAAAAATGCCCAGATGAAAAAAAAATCTACTCCGAATATCCATAGGACAAATCCTGAGATTATTCCTAATATTAAACTTATGATCGTCTTTCCCGAAATATACGTCCTGACATTCTTAAAAATAGTATCAAGATTTTGCGCTATACTGGCAGCCCTATCGTCTTTAAAAGCAATTTTGACTCTTTCTTTAATGCTGCCAAGCTCTGACAAAATAAATATTACATAAAGAAGTATCAAAATGAAGTCTCCGAATATTGTAATAAAGCCGGTTACAAAGCCGGCAATGAAGGAAGTAATGAAACCTTCAGTCAGAAGATTCTTAATATTCAAAAACTCATTCATACTTTGAATTTCCTGGGGCGAAAGATTTAGTGAAACGATCAATTGATTAATATATATCAGAAACTTTTCTTCGTAAACAGAAAAATTTGACGAAAATGAATTTACACTCGCAACAATAAACACGCTGGCAATATTGGCAATAATAATTATCGAGATCAATATAATTATAATGGCAATAATTGACGGAACCTTTTTAGATTTAAGCCAGCTGAAAAACGGTTCGAAGACAAAAGAAATTATCAGAGCAAGTACAAACGGAATTAAAATTGAGCTTAGTTCCTTTGCAGCAAAGACACAAAATCCTGCCAGGAATAATCCTGCCACAATATTCAAAAATTTATAATTATCTTTTACAGCCAACTTAATTGTACTTAATAATTTTTTTGTATGGAAGCGGGTCTTTAATACCTGCCTGCTGAAATCCTCTTAATCTCAATACACAGCTGTCACATTCACCGCAGGCAATTTTATTTTCTTTGTAACAAGACCATGATAAATGAAGGGGTGCATTTATTTTTAGTGATTGTGTTACTATATTTTTTTTTGTAAAATTAATTATCGGAGTTTCTATTTTTATTTTTGAACCCGGCTTGGTTCCTTTTAAAACCATTTTATTGTAAGCTCTAAAAAATTCTTTTCTGCAGTCCGGATAACCGCTTGAATCTTCTTCAACTGCACCAATAAAAATTTTATTTGAATTTATTACCTCAGCCCAGCTGACAGCAATAGAAAGTATATTCGCATTCCTAAAAGGTACATAGCTCGTCGGTATGTCACGGCTATTCAAATCAGCTTTAGAAACTTTAACTTTATTATCTGTTAAAGACGAGCCGCCGATATCCTTTAAATGAGATATATCTACTACTAATTTTTTTTTAACGTCGTAATACTCAGCAATATCATGAAATGCTTTCAACTCTCTTTTCTGTGTTCTCTGACCGTAATTAATGTGAAGGCAATTCAAAGAGTATTTTTTATTTGCTATAGCCGCAGTTAAGGAGCTGTCCATTCCGCCGCTAATTAAGACAATTGCATCCGGTCTTTCATTTTTCATTTTGCCAAATTTACTGATTTGAATTTCAATATTGAAGTCATTACTAAGTTGAAATAAAAATAGAGTGAATAGAGTGTATTGAGCCTCAACACCACTCCACACACTTCCATTAAAGGTTCAATACCTTAACACTTCAAACGCATACTTTTCCAGCTCTTCTCTGAAATTAGGATGGGCAATTTCGATCAAACTCTTTACTCTTTCACGTATGGTTTTGCCATATAAGTCTGCGATTCCGAATTCAGTGATAATATAATGAACGTCTGCTCTTGTTGTAGTCACACCTGCCCCCTGTTTCAAAAAAGTGACAATGCGTGAAATTGTTCCTTTCTTTGCAGTTGAAGTGAATGCTATAATCGGTTTTCCGTTTTTGCTTCGTGTTGTCCCGCGTATAAAATCAAGCTGTCCGCCAAAGCCGGAATAATTTTTAGTGCCGATTGAATCCGCACACACTTGTCCTGTTATATCAACTTCAAGTGCGGAGTTTATTGAAATCATATTGTCATTTCTCGAAATTATAAAAGGATCATTTACAAATTTTGTCGGACGAAATTCAAATACAGGATTATCATCTAAATAATCAAAACATTTTTTCGATCCTAAGACAAATGTCGATACGACTTTGCCCGGAAGAAGAGTTTTCTTTTCACCAGTAATTACTCCTGAATCGATTAAGTCAATTAAACTGTCGGAAAACATTTCGGTATGAACTCCGAGATCTTTTTTATCCTTAAGAAACTGGAGTACAACATCCGGAATTAATCCGATTCCCATTTGTAATGTAGCACCATCTTCAATCAGGCTTGCAATATTCTCACCTATTTTTTCATAAACTTTGATTTCATCTTCTGCACTTTTTAAGTGATTAAACTCCGGGATGTCTTCGTCAATCTCTATTACATAATCTATTTTATCAATATGAATAAAATTATCACCGAGTACCCGGGGCATACGGGGGTTTATTTGCGCAATAATAATTTTTGAATTTTCTGATGCAGTTTTCGCACAGTCGTTGCTTACTCCAAACGAACAATAACCATGATCATCAGGCGGTGAAAGATGTAATATACAGACATCAACAGGAAGCCGTTTGCTCTCTATAAGTAAAGGTATCTCGGAAAGAAACACAGGAATAAAATCCGATTTACCGTCATTGACAGACTTTCGGACATTCCCTCCTGTGAAGAGCGAGCATAATTGGAAATGATTTTCCATTTCAGGAGCAACATATGGTGCTTCAAGAAAAGTCATGAGTTTGAATATCCTGACATTATTTAATTCTTTATAGCGCTTACATAAACTATCCATTATTGTTTTTGGATATGAGCAGTTAGCATGAACATATAAGTTGTCACCCGACTTAACAATATTAACTGCGTCACCTGCTGAAACAAATTTTGTATTACATTTTTTTAATTTCATTATTACAATTCAAGTTTATCTAATAAGTTACTTTTGATACATATTACTTTAAAGCCCAATTTGAAACTAAGTTGATGATATTGCTGTCAAGTTTTTAACAAAGAACAAATTTTTAATTACTTCATTTTTATAAATTAAAGTAAACTTTATATTACAATAAATATTTTAATGGCGATTGAAATTCAGGAAAATGTGCTCCTTTCAAATTACACGACTATTGGTCTGGGCGGAAAAGCAAAATTATTTGTATCGTGCGTATCGGCTGATGAAATTAATGCCGCTTTAAATTTTTCGAAAGAAAAAAAATTAAAAGTTCAGGTTATTTCCGGAGGAAGCAATATTATTTTTCCGGATGAAGAATTTAAAGGTTTGGTCTTGAAGGTTGATTTAAAAGGAATTGAAATCACTGAAGATAATGATTTTATTTTTGCGAGAGTATGTGCCGGAGAAAATTGGGACGGCTTTGTCGAAACAATTATTGAAAAAGGGTTGTCAGGTATCGAGTGTTTATCCGGTATTCCCGGTTCTGTGGGGGCAACGCCAATTCAAAATGTGGGTGCTTACGGTCAGGAGGTAAAAGACACAATGGTTTCTTTAAATGCAATTGACAGACATACTTTGGAGACAGTTACGTTTGATAATCCGGAATGTGAATTTGAGTACCGTCAAAGCAGGTTCAAAACCAACGATAAAGATAAATACATAATTACAGAAGTGAGCTTTCGATTTGAAAAAAATAAGAAGCCGGAAATTAAATATCCTGAGCTTCAAAATTATATCGAGTCGCATTTTGACAAGTCTCCAAATGATAATTTACCGGAGAAATTAAACCAAATCAGGAAATCAGTTTTAGAATTAAGAAAAAAAAAATCCATGTTAATTGATAAAGATGATCCGAACTCAAAATCATGCGGATCTTTTTTTATGAATCCGGTTCTAAATGAAATTGAGTTTGAAAAATTTAGTTCAAGAGCTACAGCTTATGATTTTCCATTTTATCAAACTGGAAAAAATTATAAAATTCCTGCAGCATGGCTTGTTGAACAAACATGCTTTAGTAAAGGATATAAAAAAGATGGAGTCGGGATTTCGGAAAATCACTCGCTGGCATTAATCAACTTAACCGGAACCTCAATGGATTTACTCCGGCTTGCAAATGAAATAGAAGAAAAAGTTTTAGAAAAGTTTGGTGTTAAGTTAGACAAGGAACCTGTAATTGTTTGACCATTCTTGTAGTTTATGAAATCCAAATTTATAAAAATTCGTTGTCGTTCAAAATAAATTTATTAAGATTAGTTTTCTTTAAAATGCACGTAGTTTTTAAACATCGTTCTCGAAAATTATATTTAACCCTATTATAAAAATATGATTTTTAAAGTTGGATTTCGAAATCCCCTTTAAAATTAGAGCTGTCTAAAAAAGTCAATATAATTTTAAAACACAAAGCGCACAGAGTCGGCACAAAGTTCACAAAGGGTTAATTTGTTAAAGGATTATTATTTTTAAAATTTTTTTTCTTAGTATGCTTTGTGTATTCTTTGTGAGCTTTGTGTTGAAAAAAGAATTTTAGGACAGATTTTGTAGGGGGTTTTTGTGAATGGGGTTCCAATTTAGAATATTTGTATAAACTTATTTTGGACGGATGCGATAAAATTTATAATTTATAGTAACTTTAATCTTGAAAATTGAATTTTAATGATTTAGTTTTCCAATCCTAAACATAATTAATATTAAATTACGAAAGGAAGTAGTGCGATGCAAAGGAAAAGTTTTACTTTTTCAACGGTTATTCTTTTATCTCTCGGAATCTTGTTTGGATTTTCTATTTACAACGGTAGACCTACGGATAATAATCCTTACGGTTCAAAAAGTAAAAAACCAATTTCGAAAATTGAAATAAAAAATAAAAATAATAAAAAATGGGAATCTGATAATACGGGAGGCAGCAATAATACATTGGGCATTCCTTATTATATAGATAATTTTAACGGTGCTAATGATACCACCTCTTTGAAAAACAGAGGATATAAAGTTTATTACCGTGGGAGCGGTCCGCAGGGAATTTCCCCGACATGGTTTCAAGGAAATGCTGTTGATCTTTTCCCTGCATTAAACGGACCCGATTCGGGATACGTTGCTGCAAATTATCAGGTTGTAACCGGTCTTAACGATATTGACAGCTGGCTTGTTCTTCCAAAGAAAAATATTACAGCAACCGATCAATTAGTATTCTTTACACGTTCACCTTTATTATCTACATATCCTGATTCAATCAGAGTAATGTATTCTGCTGCCGGTGATTCAACTCCTGAAAACTCATGGATCGAACTCGGAAAATTCAAAACAATTACTAACGGAAGTTGGGAAAGAAAAGCTTTTTCTGCTACATCTTCAGGTGTAAATGCACGATTTGCAATAAGATATAAAGTTGCTGATGGAGGACCGTCCGGTGATAACAGTGATTATATAGGTATAGATTCTTTATCGATCGAGACGACATTTACCGCGGATGTAGCTGCAACGTCAATAAATAATCCTTCCGGAAATATTTCATTACCAACATCTACAATTGCTCCTAAAGCAACATTCAAAAATGAAGGTACAGTTATTCAGGCAAATATTCCTGTAACTTTTAAAATTACAGGACCGGTTAATTATACAAGTAATAAAACAATTACTTCGTTGGGTGCAGGAGCATCAATAAATGTAACATTCGACAGTATATTTCTTCCGGTACAGGGCACTTATAATATAAGTGTATACTCGAGATTGCTGGCTGATCAGAACCGAAATAATGATACTTTGAAAAAAACAATAAGAGCACTGATTCCAAACTACGGGAAAGATGCAGGATATTATTATTCAAATTCAATTGCATCGGGTGTCGTGAAACCGCAATTTTGCTGGAAGGATACCACCGGTAGCAGAAGTCTGATAGTGAATAAAAACCTTATAGCTTCAAATATATTTACCGGTGATGTTGATGACGGATATTTCAGGCTAGGAAATGTACTGGGAAGTGGGAAAAAAATAAGATTCGGCGGAGCAGATTATGATTCCGTATTTATCGGAACAAACGGTTTGATAGGATTTTCTATAGATGGTAATACGGATTTTACGAACTTTAGTCCGGATACCGGTTTTGTTGAAGCACCGGCTTTTTATCCGTTGTGGATGGATTTAAATTATAATAATCCTGCGGCCAGCATTAACCGTCTGAGCTACAAAGTTATAGACGGGTTTCAGTTGTTAATTACTTACGACAGGGCTCCGATTTTTGATGCGGCTTCTAATGAATATATAAGTTTCCAGGTCGTGATTGATGTTGTTGAATCTTCGTATCCTTCCAATTCAAGATTACTTGTTCAGTTTGCAGATACTTCGGGTTCAAAAACGGGATCCGGCTTTCTTACGAAATATAATTTAAATACCTTACCTACTTTAGCAACCGGACTTGCTTCTTCACAATCGAATAAAGTATTTTACAGATTTTCGAGCGGTGGAAATATTATTTATCCCGGACCTTTATTTGGCACTTCTTCCATTGCTGTTCAATTTGGTCCTGACTCGAGTAAAATAAATAATTCCTGTGCAGGGGCAACACTGAATTTGACGGCTTCACTGGAATCAATTACACCACTTCCGTTTCCTTCTTCACATACAAGTGATACTATCATTGTATTATTAAGGGAAATAACTTCACCTTTTGAAATCGCAGACGGTGATAAGAAAGTTTTGAATGCAAACGGAATTAGTACTTTAAGCTTTTCAAAAATCGTTATCGGGAAAAATTATTATGTAGTTGTCAAACATAGAAATTCACTCGAGACCTGGAGCAAATTCGGACTTTTCATTGCTTCATCAAATGTAAGCTATGATTTCACAACCGGACTAAGTAAAGCTTTCGGAGATAATATGACAACAGTAAATGGCGAAGCCAGCATATATGCCGGGGATGTGAATCAGGATGGAGTAGTAGATTTGAGCGACGGAAGTTTAGTAGACAATGGTATATTTAATTTTTCTTCGGGATATGTTTCTGCTGATGTAAACAATGATAGTGTAGTTGATATTTCAGACGCAGCTTATGTAGATAATAACGCATTTAATTTTGTAAGCCTGCAAAGACCATAGTTTTCAAGTTATCAATGGTCAAGTTTCAATGATCAAGTATTAAAAATCCATTCCGATTATTTTCGGGATGGATTTTTTTTGTTAAGTTTTTGAGTAGTCAATCATAAGGGTAATTGATCAATCATCTTAAAAAAATAATTTAAAAATTAGAGATATCATTTATTCATTCAATCATAGTCAGTTTAGTCAGCTTGCAAAGACCATAGCAATTATTAAAAATCAATTTTAAAATCCATTCCGTTTAATTTCGGGATGGATTTTTTTCGTTAAGTTTTTGAGTAGTCAATCATAAGTGGTAAATGGTCAATCATTTTAAAATAATAATTACAAATCAGAGATATCATTTATTCATTCAATCATAGTTTTAACTTAGTCTTTTTTGTAAGGATTTTGTTAGGATAAAAATTATATTCAATTCCCTTGACATTTAGTAGAAGATTTATTATCAAGTCTGTTTTTTTAATCAATAAAATTCTCTATGTTGTTTTCAATAAAATTAGTTTTAAGTGAAAGGATAAAATACCCTACATAACTTTTTTAAAACTTTTCTATATGTTATAATAATAATTCATTATAATTACGGAAGACAAGTTAGAAATTTTTAAAAGTTTTACTGTATACCTTTCCAGCCATAGTCTTCCAAAAATTTTAAATAATATTTTAAAACTTTAACCCAAAAAATCTTATGAAAAAGATTTACTCTTTTTTTGTCTTTATTTTTTTGTGCATTTTTGCATTTAATTATGCAAGTGCTCAGGTTGCTGTTACCAATCCTGGTAATACTACCCCGGCTCTTGCCGCAACCTACACTTCATTGGCCAATGCAATTACAGCATTGAATGGAACTACTGCCATTTCAGGACCCGTCATCATTACTTTAACTGGTAACGAGACTGCTCCGGCTGGAGGTTATTCGATAACGGCAATTCCTACTGGTGCCTCTGCCATTAATAATATTACCATTGCAGGTAGCGGGAGCACGATTACCGCTTTTACACCGCAGACGGTGGGTGCATTAAACGATGCCATATTCAAGTTGATAGGCGCTGACTTTATAACAATACAAAATTTTACCATGCAGGAGAATGCAGCAAATACAATAAATACTCCCGCTACCTCTAATAATATGACCGAATGGGGCGTTGCTTTATTATATGCTTCCCTTACCAATGGCTCTCAAAATAATACGATACAGAACAATACCATTTCATTAAACAGAGCATATCTAAATACATTTGGAATTTATAGTAACACCAGGCATAGTGCAACAGCTATCGCGACATCTGCTGAAGTAACAAGTGCCTCCGGTTCAAATAGCAATACTAAAGTTTATACAAATGCGATCAGTAATGTAAATTATGGAATTGTTTTTATTGGTGCAGGTACTACCATCGCAGCAATTGATAACGGCAATGATATAGGTGGATCTTCGGCTGCTACCGGTAATACCATTACAAACTGGGGAGGAGGCGCAGCATTATCTGGTTATATTTCACTAACCGGAAGTAATTACTGCATTTTTGATAATCAGCAAATAAATGATAATGTCTCCTTTAATACGATTACTAGTGCCGCGCTTACGCAATCCGTTACAACAGGTGGTTTTTTAAAAAATTATTCTATCGGACAGCCAACAGGCACAATAACTACTACAATTAACAATAACACTGTGACTGTTACAAATAATCCGACATCAGCTACAACGGGAAGTATAATTGGAATAAATAATCAGGGATTAACTCCTCTTTTATCAACAGCTACCATGAGCATGAACAACAATACGGTGAAAAATTGTGTGCTTGGCGGAAGTATATCTACAACCAATGGTTTGACAGCTATTACAAATTTATCCTTGCCCGGTACGATGAATATGACCGGAGATACAATTATTAATAATTCTATTACAGCTACTACTGCTACTAGTGGTACATTATTGGGTATGTCAAGCAGCGGCGCTGCGGGTACTGTAAATATGAATAATAATGTTATTAGAAATATGTCTTCGTCTGCAACCACAGGTCAAATGCAAGGTATTGCAAATACAGGCGCCGTTGTAACTGCTTTAAATATGAACAATAACCAATTAGGTAATACAAGTGGCGGATATTTTTCAAGCAGTGTTGCATCAAGCGGAACACTTTTTGGTATTGTTACTTCCGGTGGAGCAAGTACTTGCGCACTTTCAATACAAAATAATGATATTAGAGGTATTACTTATAATGTCGCGGCAACCTCATCAAACTCTTATTTTCAAAATAGTGCAGCTACTTTATCTCAGAATATCAGTAGTAACACATTTACTAATTTAAATGTAAATACAACTGGGAGTATAACATTTATTTCTTGCAGTGTCAGTCTTTCCGCAGCTGGTATCCAAAATGTGAACAGCAATTCAATTGTCACTGCATTTAATAAAGGTGGTGCAGGCGGAACTATTACTTTCTTTACAAGTAACGCAAGCTCTGTTGCGGGCTCAATAGTTAATAACAATAATAATAACTTCTCAAATATTACTGTGACCGGTGCAACTACGATTGTTGGGTGGAGCAATACTGATGGAGGTTCACCATTCAAAGCGATTAAAAATAATATATTTAGAAATATCTCAGGAGGAAGTAGTGCGATTACAATAATGACTATTAATTTTGGTAGCGATAGTGTTATCGGTAATACAATTCGTAAAGTAACCGGTACTGGCGCTATAACAGGAATTAGCAGAGGCTCATCGGGTACAACATCAAATTTATTTTCCAACACAATTGATTCTCTTTATTCTACTGGTGCTAGTTCAGTTATTGCTATTTCATATGCAGCACCTTCGGGAGGAACTATTTCAAAAAATAAAATTTATGACCTCCAAGCAAATAATGCTTCCGGTTTAGTAAACGGTATTCTTGTATCAGGAGGTACGACGGTCACAGTTCAAAATAACCTAATAGGTGATTTGAAAACTCCGACTGCTAGTGCTTCCAATCCTTTAATTGGTATTAGTATTACAGGAGGTACGACTGTAAATTCTTTCTACAATACTATTTGGTTAAACGCAACAAGTTCAGGTGCAAATTTCGGTTCAAGTGCAATTTCAGCTTCAACAACACCAACTGTTACTTTCCGTAACAATATTTTTGTAAATACATCAACTCCAAATGGAACAGGTTTAACAGTTGCACATCGAAGATCAAGTACAACTTTGACAACCTATGGTGCAACTTCAAATAATAATTTATATTATACCTCAGCAACACCAGATGCAACACATTTGATTTTTAATGATGGTACAAATTCAGATCAAACACTTGCCGACTACAAAACAAGAGTCAGCCCTCGTGATGCGCAATCAGTAACAGAAAATCCAAACTTCTTAAGTACGACCGGTTCGAGCGCAAACTTTTTACACATCAATACTGCCATAGCAACACAAATAGAAAGCGGTGGAGCAAACGTTTCAGGTATTACCGATGACTATGATGCAGATATCCGCCAGGGTAATCCGGGTTATACGGGAACAGGAACTGCGCCCGATATAGGTGCTGACGAATTTAACGGTATTCCCGCTGACTTAAACGGACCGATAATATCGAATACTTCTTTAGCTGATACATGCGGTTACGGAAACAGAAATTTAAACGGAGTTACAATTACCGATGGAAGCGGAGTCGCGGGCGGCGCTAATGCTCCGAGAGTTTACTGGAAAGTAAACAGCGGATCATGGGCTAGTGCAGCTACAGGTTCGATTACAAGTCCTTATAATTTTATAATCGGAACAACAGGTTTAGTCAACGGAGATACCGTGTATTTCTTTGTAATTGCGCAGGATAATGTTGGAAATGTAAGCGCTAATCCCGGTGCAGGCTTAGCTGCAACCGATGTAAATACTATTTCTACTTTTCCTACAAATCCAAACAGGTATCGGATTGTCTGTACGGATAATGTCGGGGTATCAGCTACGAGTCTGAATGCAGCCGGAGTTTATTCAGCCGGAAAAGGATATAACTTTACTGCCACAGTGAAAAATTTCGGAACGGTAACACAGAATTCAGTTCCAGTTTATTTTACTGATAACGGCGGAGCACCGAACGGACCTGTAAATACTGTTGGTCCAATAATTACAAACGGAACAGAGAATGTTACCTTCAGCGGAGGATTTGCTTTTACTCCTTTAACAGGCGGAACACACATTGTTAAAATTTATACTGCTCTTGCAGCTGACACAGCAAAGGGCAACGATACATTAACGATTACTTTAAATGTAAACGCACTTGCCAAGATTAGTACTTATCCATATATTCAAACTTTTACAAATCCGGTTGGCTGGACAGTCTTATTGGAAAACGTAGTCGGAACAACGCCATTATGGGGATTAGGAATATGTACAAATCCCGATGGTAAAGTCGGAGACACTGCCGCAACTTCCAATTGTTTTAACGGTTCTTCCGGAAGGAAGGAAGTTTTCCGATCACCTGAAATGGATTTCACGTCACTTACGAATCCTGTTCTTAATTTTTATGTAGCATACAAAACATTCAATGCAGAGAATGATTCGATGGAAGTTTTAGTATCTACAAATCAGGGAATAAGTTTCTTTAGTGCAACAACAGTATTTAATAAAGGCAATGCTTCGGTTCCATCATTAGCGACAAGACCTGCAAGCACCACACAATTTTTCCCTGATTCATCGATACAATGGAGACATGAAACTATTAACCTTTCAAACATAGCCGGTGCAGCTAATATAGTAATCGGATTCAGATCGAAGAGCCAGTTTGGTAACAGGCAATGGGTTGATAATGTAATTGTAACAAATGATGATGCGCTTTGTAACAATACAGTAACAACGCCCGGTATTTATAACTGTAATCCAAACCTGTCACTGAATTTTGGCACGGTTGGACTCAGACCAGCAGAAAATCCAGGACCTACTGTAAGCAACCTTTTAAAAGCAAATTCAGAAACGATTGATTCAAGAATACTTGGTAAACTAAATTCAACTAACTGGAGCGGACAAATAATTTCTTCTACTGAATTGGATAATCCGACCGGAGGAGTAGCAACAATATTACAATTCAATAACAGCGCCAGTACATCAGGCTCCGGAATAGCAACGAACGCAGGTGCTACAACACAGGACGGCACGGTATTGACTCCAAATAAAATTATTGCTAATTCATACTTTACTGCCACATACACAGGAAATGACAAGAACGGTTACGCTACTTATTCTATAAGTATAAATGCGGCTGCATTCCCGGGAGTACCTAATTATAATAAAGCATATATTGTAAAGCGATCAGACGTGCTGGGAAAATGGATAGCTCTGAACACAACAACTTCAACAACAACATTAACTGCTGCAGGATTAAAAACATTTTCTGACTTTGCAGTTGCAGTAGATAGTACAAGCACACCGGTTGCAATAAACGATGCAGGTGTTTATGCAGCATCGAGCATTCCTTCAGGAATAATTTATACAGGAATGAATCTATGCTTTGATGCAAGAGTAAAAAACTACGGATCAAATAACCAGTCTGCAATACCTGTTCAATATACAATAAACGGAGGCTCACCTGTCGGACCAGTTAATACAGGAGCTTTGAATTCAGGTGATACCACTACGGTTTCATTCTGCGGAGCGCAATCATTTACACCTGCTTCAGCCGGAAGTTATACACTTAAATTCTTCACATCACTTGCAGGAGATACATCTTATGCAAACGATACAACAACACTTTTATTAACAGTAATAGATTCAACAAGGGATGCAGGAGTTACATCGGCTGTAAGCATTCCATCGGGAACAATTTATACCGGAGTCAATTTATGTTTCGATGCAACGGTTAAGAATTTCGGACAGGCATTCTTAGCATCAGTCCCGACTTATTATACAGTCAACGGCGGCTCAGCTGTCGGACCAGTAAACGCTTCGAATTTAGCATCAGGAGATTCTACGATTGTTAATTTCTGCGGAGCAGAATCATATACACCAGCTTCAGCCGGAAGTTATACACTTAAGTTTTATACCTTACTTTCCGGAGATGCTAATGGTGCAAATGATACAGCGACATTAGTATTGACAGTAATAGATTCAACAAGGGATGCGGGAGTAACATCAGCTGTAAGTATTCCATCCGGAACACTTTATACAGGAGTAAATTTATGCTTCGATGCAACGGTTAAAAATTTCGGACAGGCATTCTTAGCATCTGTTCCAACTTATTACACAGTCAACGGCGGCTCAGCTGTCGGACCAGTAAACGCATCGAATTTAGCATCAGGAGATTCTACTGTTGTTAATTTCTGCGGAGCTGAATCATATACACCAGCTTTGGCCGGAAGTTATACACTTAAGTTCTATACCTTACTTTCCGGAGATGCTAACGGGGCTAATGACACTGCAACACTTTTATTAACTGTAATAGATTCAACCAAAGATGCGGGAGTTACATCGGCTGTAAGTATTCCATCCGGAACACTTTATACAGGAGTTAATTTATGCTTCGATGCAACGGTTAAGAATTTCGGACAGGCATTCTTAGCATCAGTTCCAACTTATTATACAGTCAACGGTGGTTCACCTGTCGGACCTGTAAGCGCATCTAATATACCATCAGGAGATTCTACTGTTGTTAATTTCTGCGGGGCTGAATCATATACACCAGCTTCGGCCGGAAGTTATACACTTAAGTTTTATACTTTACTTTCCGGGGATGCTAACGGATCTAATGACACTGCAACATTAATATTAACAGTAATAGATTCTCTGATAACAGGTAAATTAAATCTAACGGTAAATCTTGAAGCATATTCTCCGCTGCCGGATACTATAACGGTTACTTTAAGAAGTACAACTACACCATATCCTGTAGTATCCACAGCAAAAGGTGAAATAGATGTAAACGGTGATATCTCATTGAATTTTAGTAATGTATCCAATGGACCTTCATATTACATTGTTGTGAATCATAGACAATCAATTGAAACATGGAGTGCAACAGGGCAGGTATTTACTTCTGGTGTTATGACTTATGATTTTACGACTGCTATCACTCAGGCTTTTGGAAATAATATGATTTTAGTGAATGGTGAAGCATCCATCTATACAGGTGATGTGAATCAGGATTATGCAGTAGTTGATTTATCTGATTTAGCAATTATGGATAATGCTGTATTAAATTTTGTATCTGGTCCTTATGTAATAACAGATTTGAACGGAGATGATTTCGTTGACATCAATGACATGGCTTATGTAGATAATAATGCATTTAATTTTGTCATGAGAGAAATACCTAATCTCAGACCTGGACAAGATTTACCGTCAATGGGTAAAAAGACAATTCAGCACCAAAAGATGGAAAAGAAATAAAACCATTTAGTCGTTTTGCGAATCGTGTTCAGTAATTAAATAAAAAAGCCGGAAGGAGAAATTTTTCCGGCTTTTTTTATTTATAAAATTTTTTGCACAAAGATTCTACATGAAAACTTTTTTCAAATTATTATAAATTGACAACAAAAAGTTTTTTTGCAGGTCATCTCTAATTTTTATATACATAATTTGAAGCAACATCGATATTCTCCGTATACAATTAAAATAACCTTTCATATTATCATTTTACTCATTCTACCATAGTATCAATATCACTACATACATAGTCAATTTTGTAAGGATTTTATTAGGATAAAAATTATATTGTAGCATACAACATTTCTTTTAAAAATCTATTTCATAATAAAAAAAAAATCCTTAATTTAGCGCATACAAAAAATTTTAAACCATAAATTAGAAAGGAGAAATATCTCAGGAGAGGTTCTTTAATATTATTTCTACTTTATTATTCGGAGGAAGTAACAGATAATGTTAAAGAATATTACATACCCTAAACTCCGAAACACCCAACAAAATTTTTAAACACATTTTACTAACTTAAACAAAACTAAAATTTATGAAGAAATTAATTTCATTCTTTACACTTTCATTGTGCTTTTTATTTATCGCAATGAGTTCTAATGCACAAGTAACTGTTTCCGGTGCTGTGGTTGGTAACGGAGGTTATCCAACCTTGAAAGATGCATTCGATGCAATCAACGGAGGAGCACAAACAGGAGCCGCAATTTTAATTGATATATCAGCAAGTACGGTCGAACCGGTAACAGCAAGACTAAATGAAAATGACTGGACTTCACTCACAATTACTCCCTCAGCTGTAGTGACAGTAACCGGAAGCGATACTGTTACCATAAAATTAGCCGGTGCCGATAGAGTAACGATAGATGGAAGAATAGCCGGTGCAGGAAGAAATTTATCTGTCTTAAATACAAGTACAATTTCAACATCAACTGCAATCTGGCTTGCACATGGCGGCTTTGCAACGACGGATTCTTTAGGTGCAAAAAATAATATAATCAGAAATTTAGAAATCGCATGCGGTGTAACGCAGAATACTATTACTACCACGACAACCGGTATTCTTGCATCAGGAACTACCAGAGGTGTTTCCGGAAGACATAATGACAGCAATCAATATTTGGAAAACAGAATTATAAGATGCCGACTTGGAATTAGCTTGAGTGGTGGAGTCGCTACAAGTAGAAGTGTTGACAATCTTATAGCCGGAAATATTGTAGGTCCAACTTCATTTGGACCGGATCAAATCGGTATAACCGGAATTTTAGTTACATTCCAAACACGCTGTATCATTACAAAAAACCAAGTTCAGTTTGTCGGAGGCACTTTTGCTACGACCACAGGCGGCGCGGACAGAATAGGCATTGGTCTTGGTATCAATTCATGGTCTAGTACCACTACAAGTACTACAACCGGAAGTGATAATATCGTGAGCCAAAATATAGTGCATGACATTATTGAAGAAAGAACATTTTCATCATTAGGTATTTTAATTGGTCAGACCTTATCAGGACCGAAAACAAATAATTTGATTGTAAATAATGTAGTCTATAATGTCAGAGCAAACTCTACCCCGGGAGACCAATGTGTGGGCATAGGACATTCAGGTGGTCCGGGAGATAGAATAGTATTTAATTCAATATCTATATCAGGTGACTTGGATCCTGCAGGAACAGTCTCTGCCTCGACCAATCCTGTATGTGCAGGTATTAGCAAACACGTAGCTGCAGCAGCTGATACTGCTGTCTTAATAAAAGATAATGCTATACTTGTTGATGCTACTACAAATACAACAACTTTGCTTAAAGCCGCTATTATTGGACCTGCAGTGGGATATGCTTTTGGATCAGGCGGGTTGGATTACAATGATTACTGGATTCCTACACCGGGAGTTAACGGTCAAGTAACAGGAATAACCGGAACAGGTACGGTTTCATTTACAACACTTGCTGCATGGCAAGCTGCTTACACTCCTCCTCAGGATGCAGCTTCAATTCAATGTGACCCGTTGTTTGTAGTTAATTTGCAACCCGCAGTTGGTTCTTGTTTAGTTTTGGCAGGAACTCCTATTGCAGGAATTGTAGATGATATAGTAAAAGTTGCAAGAGATCCAACAAATCCAACAATCGGTGCTTGGGAAACTGCTTTAGTTCCACCGATTGATGTTGGTGTTGTTTCAGCTATCATAGGAACATCTCCGAATCAGATAATTTCAGTAGGAAAAGGTTATAATATAGTAGCGACTGTAAGAAACTTCGGACCAACTGTGTTAGTTGATTCGGTTTTTTATACAGTTAATGCCGGCTCCCCAGTCGGACCTGTTAGTGCAGGAGTTATTACAGGAGGCGGATCAGCTCCGGCGTTTTTTACCGGAGGAAATGCATTTACACCCACGATTCCAGGAATTAATACAATTAGAATTTATACTTCACTTACTGCAGATGCAAATCACAGTAATGATACCTTAACACTTTTAGTAAACGTTCAGCAAAAAATCGCTGCATATCCTTACATTCAGACATTTACAAATCCAGTCAACTGGACAGTAGTGGTAGAAAATGCAGTAGGTACAACAGCATTATGGGGATTAGGAATTTGTACTAATCCTGACGGCAAAGTTCCTGATACTGCTGCAACAAGTAACTGCTTTAACGGTTCAACAGGAAGAAGAGAAATACTTAGGTCACCTGAAATGGATCTTACAGGTTTGGCTACTCCTATACTCAATTTCTATTCAGCTTACAGAACTTTTCAAACAGAAGATGACTCATTGGAAGTAGTTGTATCTACAGATGGTGGAGTAACATTCTTTAGTGCAACCACGGTTTATAACAAAGGGTTTACTTCAGTTCCTTCACTTGCAACAAGACCCCCATCAATAACAGCGTTCTTCCCGGATTCAGCAAAACAATGGAGACATGAAACTATAGACTTAGCTAATGTGGCTGGAAATGGAAATGTTGTACTTGGATTCAGATCAAAGAGTCAGTTTGGAAACAGGCAATGGGTGGATAATGTAATTGTTTCGAATGCTACGGGTTTATGCACAGATGCCGTAATAGCACCGGGGTCATACAGTTGCAATTCATTATTGACAATTGATTTCAATACAGTAGGATTACAGCCTATGAAAACAAGCAACCAATCGGATAATCTATCGGGAATTATGAAAACAAACAGTGATCGAAACATAGTGGGATCATTTGCCAGCCAAACTGGTAATGTTAATGTAATTTCTAATAACCAAACCGATAATCCTACCGGCGGTACACTTGCAGTTGCAGAGTACGACAATGATGCAACAGTTCAGGGCAACGGTGTTCAAAACACAACAGGAGCAACTGCTCCGGATGCTACAGTATTTACCCCTGATGTCGTTTACCAGGATTTCTGGTTCAATGTAACTTATACAGGAAATGATTATTTAGGATATGCAACATATGATATCAATATCGATATATCTTCAATAGTCTTTAATAATCCCGGCAAAGTATATATTGTTAAAAGAACAGACAGAACAGGTTTATGGAATACTTTAAATACTACATTATCAGGTGGTATGTTATCAGCGGACTATGCATTTAACACAGATCCACTGTCAACTTTCTCTGATTTTGCATTAGCCGGAGATTCAATATCAAATCCACTTCCTGTTGAATTGTCATCATTTATTTCTGTGATAAACAGAAGAGATGTCACATTGAACTGGGCAACAGCATCAGAGCTTAACAACGCAGGTTTTGATGTTGAAAGATCAGTACTGAATGGTTCATGGTCAAAAGTTGGCAGCGTTACCGGCAACGGAACTTCAACAACGCCAAACAACTATTCATACACAGACAGAAACTTAGCTTCAGGAAAATATAACTACAGATTGAAACAAATCGACTTAAACGGAAACTTCACATATTATGAACTGACAAATGAAGTTAATGTTGGAGTTCCTACAAAGTTCGACTTGTCACAAAACTATCCAAATCCATTTAACCCGTCAACAAAGATCAATTATGATTTACCATTCGATGGAAAGGTAAGTGTGAAGATTTTTGACATGGCAGGAAAAGAAGTTTCAACACTTGTAAATGAAGTTAAGACAGCAGGTTATTATACAATTAATTTCAATGCATCTAACTTATCGAGTGGAGTTTACTTCTACAGAATATCAGCAGAAGCAAACGGACAAAACTTCGTATCTACGAAGAAGATGATGCT
>JALYRX010000067.1 GCA_030855105.1 Bacteroidota bacterium
GAAAAAAAATGAGAAATTTATACAAAATTATCCAAATATAAAAACAGCTTAAATCTTAGTGATATCAACATACGGGTATGTTGATATGTGTTGCATATTAATACAGTACCTTTATGGTTGCGGTTTTGATCTGTTTCCGCAGGCATGAAGCCTGCATCTACATTCAAACAAGACTTTTAAGACACTCTCATGAAGGGGAGATGGATAGACCCGCGCTGGATCATGGAAGCTTAATTGTCCCGGCAGAGTCACTCCGCGTTTTTCGGAGGACTCTGACGGAATAAAGATTAATCAGAAATTTACCGAATAAATTAGAATTCCTTTTCTTAACTCATTCACTATTTTATTTAATCAATATAATTTTTATTTTGTCCACATTACTTTTGATGCCAAAGAAAACAAAGATGAAGCATTCCTGACTCCCCACATGACTCTCAATTTTGCTGCTGTTGATCTCTGAATCCCTATTAAATATTATTATTGTTTATTGAATCAAAACGCTGAACAAATAGCTCGTGACAATATTGATCGCTTATTGAATGAAAGCGGATGGCAAATTCAGGATAAGGATAACATAAATCTTTCATCCTGTATTGGTATAGCCGTAAAAGAGTATCGCACTGATGCCGGAATTGCTGATTATGTTTTATTTGTCGAAGGAAAACCGGTAGGAATTATTGAAGCTAAAAGGGAAGAAGAAGGACATCGTCTGACTTTTCATGAAACACAAACAGAAAAATACGCCACGAGTAAATTAAAACATCTGAATAACAATCCTCTTCCTTTTACTTATGAAAGTACCGGGGAAGTAACACGCTTCACAGACTTCATTGATCCCAAGCCAAGGTCAAGAGAAGTATTTACTTTTCATAGACCGGAGACTCTTCGTGAATGGCTGCGTGTTCGTAATGATGAATTACAACCCGTTTCTTTGCGTGGCAGATTGCATAACTTACCGGTTCTGCCTGCTGAAGGTTTAAGAGAATGCCAGATCATTGCAATCAATAATCTTGAAACTTCTTTTAAAGAGAATAGACCGAAAGCATTGATTCAAATGGCGACTGGTTCGGGTAAAACTTTTACAGCTATTACTTCAATATACCGCTTACTTAAATTTGCAAAAGCAAAACGCATTTTATTTTTAGTTGATACAAAAAATCTTGGCTAACAAGCTGAGCAGGAATTTCTTAATTACATTCCTGTAGATGACAATAGAAAATTTACGGAGCTATATAATGTGCAGCGTCTTAAATCCAGCTATGTTGCGACAGACAGCCAGGTTTGCATCACCACCATTCAAAGATTGTATTCTATTTTAAAAGGAGCAGAGTTAGAAGAAAGTGCGGAGGAAGAAAATCCTAATGAACGAAGATGGCAGCCAGAAGAAATTCCACCGATTGAATACAACGAAAAAATTCCGATAGAGTTTTTTGATTTTATCGTTATTGATGAATGCCATCGCAGCATTTACAATTTTATGGAAACAGGTATTGGATTATTTTGATGCTTTCGAAATCGGTCTGACTGCAACTCCCGACAAAAGAACTGTTGCATATTTTGATCAGAATTTAGTGAGTGAATATTCACACGAGATGGCTGTTGCAGATGGGGTAAATGTTGGATTTGATGTTTTCATTATTGATACAAAAGTTACACAGCAAGGAAGCACATTGTGGAAAGGAGCTTATGTTGAGCATCGTGAGCGTCTGAGCAGAAAGAAGCGTATGGAAATGCAGGATGAAGATGAAGAATATTCCGGACAGCAATTAGATAGAGACATTGTTAATCCAAACCAAATCAAAACGATAATTAAAACATTCAAAGATCATTTGCCTTCAATCTTTTCAGATAGGTACCCCCTCCCGGCCTCCCCCGAAGTGGGAGGTGATCCTTACTCGAGAGGATTTGAAGTTCCTAAGACTTTGATATTTGCAAAGACAGATTCACACGCTGATGATATTATTCAGGCAGTGAGGAATGAATTCGCTGAAGAAAATAATTTCTGTAAAAAAATTACTTACAAAACTGTTGAAGATCCGAAGAGTGTTTTGTCACAATTTAGAAATACTTATTTCCCGAGAATTGCTGTGACTGTAGATATGATTGCAACAGGCACAGATGTGAAGCCATTAGAGTGTTTACTTTTTATGCGGGATGTAAAAAGCAGGAATTACTTTGAACAGATGAAAGGCAGAGGTACACGGACTATTTCATTGGATGACTTGCGGAAAGTAACTCCGTCAGCAAAAATTACTAAAGATCATTTTATAATTATAGATGCAATCGGCGTAACAAAAAGTCTCAAGACAGATAGCCGTCCATTGGAGAAAAAGCCCGGTGTTTCCTTGAAAGAATTATTGTTTGCTGTTGCCGTCGGTAATCGTGAGGAAGAATTATTTACTTCATTAGCTAACCGCCTCACGAGACTTGATAAACAAATTACAGAAAAAGAGAAACAGCAGTTCGAAAAAATCACGAATGGAAAATCTGTTTCCACTGTTGTCAAAGAGCTGTTGAATGCACATGATCCTGATACAATAGAAAGTTTAAAGTTAAAAGTTAAAAGTTCAAAGTTAAATGATTCTCTTGATGATATGGATAAAGAATTCATTAAACAGCATGAACAATTATTAAGTGAAGCTGCAAAAGTTTTTACAGGTGAATTAAATGACTACATTGAAAATGTCCGCAGGCTGCATGAACAAAAGATAGACCTGCTTAATCCCGACGAGGTAATTGGCGCCGGCTGGGATAAAGCAAACAAACAAAAAGCAGAAGTGTTCATTAAAGATTTTACAGAATGGATGCAGCAGCACAAAGATGAATTAACAGCATTGCAAATATTTTATAATCAGCCGTATCGAAGACGTGAGCTTACATATACTATGATCAAGGAAGTGCTGGAAAAATTAATTGCTGAAAAACCAACTCTTGCACCATTGCAGATATGGAGATGTTATGAGCAATTGGAAAAAGTTATCGGACAGCCAAAGAATGCGCTGATGGCATTGGTGAGTTTGATAAGAAATGTCACAGGAGTGGATACAACTCTAACAGATTTTTCAAAGACCGTTGATAAGAATTTTCAGCAATGGATTCTGAAAAAGAATGCCGGACAGCATAATCTTTTCAATGAAGAACAAATGCAATGGCTTCGGATGATAAAGGATTACATTGCAACTTCATACAATATTGAAAAAGATGATTTTGATTTAAGTCCGTTTAATGCGCAGGGCGGATTGAGCAAGATGTGGCAGCTGTTTGGGGAGAATACGGAAAGTATTATTAGTGAATTAAATGAGGCATTGGCCGCGTGAGAATCTCTTCTTTCCCCATTTTGAGAAAGGCTTTGGGTTTGTTTAATCTTCTCCCTTTCGGGGTGGGATAAACTTCACGCCTCATCAATTAAAGCGTGTGTGAATTTTTAAAAAATGTTCATTGAAATTTTGAGATTTAACGAGTAGTATCACCCCTCCCTAAATCCCTCCCCAAAAATGGGGAGGGACTTTGTGTGAGTTAAATTTAATTTAATTAAAATTTCTCCCTTCCCCATTTGGGAAAGGGCAGGGGATGGGATGGGATAAGGAAAACATGAAAAATATGAACCGAACTTCAGATGCTGATTTCTTTAAGAATGCAAAACCGGAGATCTTCGCTTCAGGCAGAAAACTCCGTAAACAAATGACAGCCGCAGAAATAATTCTATGGAGAGAGCTTCGCGGGAAAAAAGTAAACGGTTTAAGATTCAGAAGGCAGCATCCGGTATCAAGATTCGTTGTTGATTTTTATTGTCATGAGAAGAAATTGGTGATTGAACTTGATGGCGAGGTTCATGACAGTAAGGAAGCAAAGGAAAAAGATGAATCAAGAACTTTTGCTTTAGAAAGTCTGGGATTGAAGGTGATAAGATTCAGGAATGAGGACGTCATTGACAAACTTGAAAGTGTATTGGAGAAGATAAGAGTGGAATATTATGATAAGGCAGAAGATTTTTAATAAATCTAATTAACGAGAAAATTAATACAAAAAATAAATTACCGAAGAATTGGGAAATAAAAAAGATGGGTGAGGTATTTACAATTGAACGTGGGGGATCACCTCGTCCAATTGAAGATTATATTACCAATAATGTAAATGGAATTAATTGGATTAAAATTGGAGACACCAAAAATGTAATCAAATACATTTATGAAACAAAAGAAAAGATTAAGCCTGAAGGAATAAAGAAATCAAGAATGGTTTATGAAGGAGATTTTATTTTATCTAATTCAATGAGCTTTGGTAAACCATTCATAATGAAAACGACAGGATGTATTCATGACGGATGGTTAGTGATTAGAAAAAATGAATTATTAGACAATAATTATTTATTTTATATTCTAAGTTCAAGTTTTGTATTTAAGCAATTTTCCAATTTAGCAAAAGGTTCTACGGTTAAGAATTTGAATATAGATGATGTAAAACAAGTTGAAATTAGATTTCCCCCACTTGTTGAGCAACAACTCATCGTTTCCAAAATAGAGCAACTGTTTAGCGAATTAGAAAACGGAAAACAGCAGCTTGAAACTGCACAGCAACAATTAAAAGTTTACCGGCAGAGTTTATTGAAGTGGGCTTTTGAAGGGAAGCTGACAAATAAGAATGTTAAAGAAGGTGAATTGCCGAAGGGGTGGAAGTGGGTAAAGTTGGGAGAGGTTTGTTCAAGCGTAGAATATGGTTCCGCAACAAAATCAAAAAAAACTGGCAGCATTCCGGTATTAAGAATGGGAAATATTCAGAATGGAATATTTGATTGGAATGATTTAGTGTTTACCGATAATGATGCTGAGATAAAAAAATATTTACTCAAGAAAAATGATGTTTTATTTAACAGAACAAATAGTGCTGAATGGGTTGGCAAGACAGCAATTTACAAAGGTGAAAGACCGGCAATTTTTGCTGGATATTTAATTCGCATAAATAGAATTGAATCACTGATTGATGCAAGTTATCTCACATATTTTTTGAATACACATTTTGCAAAGAGTTATGGAAATACTGTTAGAAGTTTCGGTGTGAATCAATCGAACATCAATGGGACAAAATTGAAAACTTATCCAATTCCTCTTCCAACTATCGAAGAACAGCATCTCATCGTTCAAGAACTAGAAAGCAAACTAACCATTTGCGATAAAATAGAAGAAACAATAACTAACAGTTTACAACAAGCTGAAACGCTGAGGCAAAGTATTTTGAAGAAGGCATTTGAGGGAAGGCTAATAAATTAAACTTGAGTAAAATATCAAAAGAAATATTATTCGACTAAATCAATAAATAAGAAAATGGAAGAAGAAATTAAATCAGAAGGAAAATGTATCTATTGTGGTGAGACATTTTCACAAAAAGAAATTTCAAATCATTTAAAAAAGCATTTAAAGGAAATTGAAAAGGATATTCCATCGGAATCAGAAAACTCCTTCCATCTTTGCATTCATGATGGAAAAATGTTTTTGCATGTTTTGGTAAATGGAAATGCTTCGTTTAAAACTCTCGACACATTTCTTCGAAAAATCTGGCTTGACTGCTGCGGTCATTTAAGCAATTTTCATCATAAAACTTTCAAGATAGGTATGTCAAAAAAATTCAATGAAGTACTTTCTCCTCAACTAAAATTTGAGCATGAATATGATTACGGGTCTACCACTTACTTAAGCGTGAATGTTCTTGGGAAATATAATGTAACTACGAACAATGATATCATGCTTCTTTCGCGAAACGAACCGCTCAAGATAATGTGTTCAATCTGCAAAAAAAGACCTGCTTCAATTATTTGTTTAGTTCATCTGGAAGACGAGGGAAAAGGATATTATTGTGAGGATTGTGAGGACAGTCATACGGAAGAATGTGAAGATTTTAATGATTATGCTATTGCACCGCTTGTAAATTCACCGAGAATGGGTGTTTGCGGATATGAAGGCGGCATTATTGACAAAGACAGAGATGGAGCTTATAACATTACATGACACCTTATGTATGATAAGAAGAATGGGTTCGATGATAATATCACCCCTGCCTGCGGGATTTCTGCAAAACAAGGAAAATCAATTTTCGAAGACAGATGATTATAGAAAGATTAATCAAAGAAATCCTGAAAGGATGACATTATTATAGCAAATTTTGAATAAACCAAAAACGGATTTGTGCGCATATGAAATACATTTTCTATTTAATATCAAACTAACAGGGATAAAAAAATATTATGACCACGAACAATTCAAGTAGCATAGTAAGCAAGGTCTGGTCTTTCTGCAACACACTTCGTGACGACGGTGTCGGCTATGGAGATTATCTGGAGCAGTTGACTTATCTTCTCTTTTTAAAAATGGCAGATGAAATATGATGCAGACTTCGCGGGTAATGTTTATAACGCAGGGCTGCACCCCACGTTAATGGATAACGCACTTTCAGGGCTATCCGGAAAGCCACGAAGTGGCGAAATATATTAGCGAAGGGCAACGCCCTTCGCTATGAGAATAACAAACCTTCGAAATCAAAAATAGCATAATGGGACAATCATTAGTAAAAAACTACATACATATAGTGTTCAGCACAAAACATCGTGAACTATTCATTCATCCTCCGGTGGAAGCAGAACTGCATGCTTATTTAGGGGGCATTTGCAAAAACTTGGAATGTCAGCCTATTAAAGTTGGAGGTTATACAGATCATATTCATATACTATGTATGTTATCTAAAAAAATAGCATTGATGAAACTGCTGGAAGAAGTAAAATCACATTCTTCAAAATGGATGAAGACTAAAGGAGATGATTTGAAAAATTTTTATTGGCAGGATGGCTATGGAGCATTCTCTGTAAGCGAGCCAGAAGTTGATGCAGTAATTAAATATATTGAAAACCAGAAAGAACATCACGAGAAGAAAACATTTAAGGATGAATACATTTCATTTCTAAAAAAATTTAATGTAGATTATGATGAACGGTATGTGTGGGATTAAAATTGTTGCATTAATTAGATTAGAAATTATGCCATATACTAGCTAGCGAAGGGCGTTGCCCTTCGCTAACGTATTACGCCCTTTCAGGGCTATCATTCATTAAGCCACGAAGTGGCGGAATACATCAGCGAAGTGGCGCAGCTCTTCGCTGTAAAATAACAAATATATTGCGCCCTTTCAGGGCTAGCATTTGCTGTGTGGATTTCCAATTGCGAAGGGCGTTGCCCTTCGCTAACGTATTACGCCCTTTCAGGGCTATCATTCATTAAGCCACGAAGTGGCGGAATACATCAGCGAAGGGCGCAGCCTTCGCTGTAAAATCGCTGGAAAATAACAAACTATTATGACCTCTAACAATTCAAGCAGCATAGTAAGTAAAGTCTGGAGTTTCTGTAACACACTCCGCGACGATGGTGTCGGCTATGGAGATTATCTGGAGCAGTTGACTTATCTTCTCTTTTTAAAAATGGCTGATGAATACAGCAAGCCGCCGCATAATAAAAAGCTCAGCATTCCAAAAGAATATCATTGGGAAACTTTGACTGCGTTGAATGGTGCCGAGCTGGAAGTTCATTATACAAATTTGTTACGCGAATTAGGCATGCAGAAAGGAATACTCGGACAGATATTTACCAAGAGCCAGAATAAGATTCAGGATCCTGCCAAGCTTTCCAAGATTATTGACATGATAGATAAAGAAAACTGGGTGATGATGGGAGTGAAAGACAAAGGAGAAATTTATGAAGGACTGCTGGAGAAAAATGCAGAAGATACCAAGAGCGGTGCGGGGCAATACTTTACGCCGCGTGCATTGATACGCGCAATGGTAGAATGTATTCAGCCCGAACCGCAGAAGACAATTGCAGATCCGGCTTGCGGAACGGGTGGATTCTTTCTTGCAGCGTATGATTATCTTGAAAAGAATTATGACCTGGATAAAACACAAAAGAAGTTTTTAAAATATAACACCTTTTTCGGTAATGAGATCGTTGCAAGCACCAGACGTCTTGCATTGATGAATTTATTCCTTCATAATATCGGCGACATTGACAGTGATAATTTTATTTCATCTGCTGATGCACTGGTTTCTTCTACTTCAACTACCTTCGATTATGTTTTAGCAAATCCTCCGTTCGGAAAAAAGAGTTCGCAGACATTCACCAATCAAGAAGGTGAACAGGAAAAAGAAGATCTTACATACAACCGCCAGGACTTTTGGGCAACTACAAGCAACAAGCAGTTGAATTTTGTTCAGCACATAAGGACAATGCTTAAGACTACAGGGCTTGCAGCAGTTGTAGTTCCGGATAATGTTTTGTTCGAAGGCGGAGCCGGTGAAACTGTACGTAAGAAGTTATTAGAAACAACTGATCTACACACAATCCTTAGATTGCCCACAGGAATATTTTATGCACAGGGAGTAAAAGCAAATGTAATTTTCTTTGACAACAAACCCGCAGGAAAGAATATCTGGACAAAAGAAATCTGGATTTATGATTACCGTACAAACATTCATCACACATTAAAAAAGAATACACTAAAATTAGAAGATCTCAAAGATTTCATTTCCTGTTACAATCCAAAGAACCGTCACAAGAGAAAAGAGACTTTTAACATCCACACAAATCCAGATGGACAATGGAGAAAATTTTCCATTGATGAAATAACAAGCCGCGATAAAACTTCGTTGGACATTACATGGATTAAAGATAAATCACTTGCAGATCTTGATAATCTTCCTGACCCGGGTGTAATAGCTGCGGAGATTATAGAGAATCTTGAGGCAGGGCTGGAGAGCTTTAGGGAGGTGGTTGATGCGTTGAATGAGAAGAAATGAAAGTATTTTTCAAAGACTCCTTGGAAGAATTGATTTGACATTTCCAATGTAGTCAATGAAAATAATTTCAAATGTTTTCGGGTTTATTATTTTAAACCGAATTAGATAAAAAATTATATTTAGAAAATATTAAGATAACCGATGGGATTATAGCAATATCCTTTGCAATAAGTGTAATAACAATTCGCAAAGTAAAAATGAAAGAAAGGAATATAATGAAAAATCAAAAAAAACAACTCAAACCAATACCGGTATTTAAGTCCGAAGATGAAGAAAGAGAGTTTTGGGATAATGCAGATACTACAGAATATTTTGATATGGATACCATGGTAAGAGTCAGATTCCCAAATCTGAAATATTCAACGGAATCTAATTCATTGAGACTTTCCGTATCGCTGCTTGATGATATTAAAATAATGGCGAATAGGATGGATGTTCCTTATCAGTCATTGATTAAAGTTATACTGGCTTATAAGGTAAAAGAATAAGCTGTGAAATATAGTGCAAGGAGTAATGAAATTTTTTGAATCATCATCAAAACGGAGTTTGGGAACAAGCGGCTTTATTTAATTATAAACAATGATAAACATACAAGACATAGAGGGTTTTGAATGGGATGAAGGAAACAGGCAAAAGAGCTATGTTAAACATGGGATCACGAATAAAGAAGCGGAGGAAGTGGTTGAGAACATCCCTCTTATTATGATGAAAATTAAATATATGAATAAGGACAGATACCAGGCTTTTGGCAAATCCAAATCTGGAAAATTATTAACTATAATTTATACTTTAAGAAAAAAAATGGTCAGAATAATTTCAACAAGACTTAAAAGTAAAAAGAAAGGATTTTTTATAATGGTAAACTCAAAGAAGAAAAAGTTAAAGCCAATTCCAGCATTTTAAGTCTGAAGATGAAGAACGCGAATTTTGGGATAAGACAAATACGTCAGAATATTTTGACTGGAGTACTGGCCAACGTGTAAGATTTCCTAATCTGAAATATTCGACAGAATCTATTTCGTTAAGATTGCCTTTGTCTTTACTCGATGATATAAAAATCATGGCAAATAAAATGGATGTGCCTTACCAGTCTCTGATAAAAGTTATTCTTGTCGATAAGGTAAAAGAGGAATCTGCAAAATACAATGCAAGGCGAAAGTAAAATAATTTATGAAAACATCCTTATCTGCGTTTCGGCATATCCGTTCAAAATGTTTAGATTTAAATTAACCCAAGACGAAAAATTCTTTTTACAAAAATCACTTAACGCTTAATCCATTCTTTCTTTTTTGAAAGATTTCCCGATAGAGTCAGACTGTCCGTAAACATTAGATTACCTTTGTGGTAAAAAATAATTTTTTGTTTTCGGACAGTCTGAGGTATTCGGGACAGGCTCGAAAGAAGCAAACCTACCCGATACATTTGGGGAAAAGTCTCCCGCTTCATGCGGCATAGGTTGTTGATTAATAGCATGGGTCATGTATATTGAATTGAAAATAAAGTTTAATACAAATATTATGCGTTTGCTTTAAGCAACACTTAAGTAATATTTGTTATAGGAAATATTTTTGATTGGGATGTTATTATGGTGACATTAATTAAGCTGAATCAAAAAGCTTTAATTTTTATAGTGGAAATTAGATTAGCCGAAATGGCGGAACTGGTAGACGCACTGGACTCAAAATCCAGCGAGGCTCAAACCTCGTAAGGGTTCGACTCCCTTTTTCGGCACAAATTCAATGATCAACGTTCAATGATCAATTATGAATAAATGTTAAATATTTAATTTCAATTTAAAACGGAGAAATCTATATGTGTGGCATAGTAGGGTACATTGGTAAAAGAAATTCATTGCAAATTATTTTTGACGGTTTGAAGAGATTGGAATACAGGGGTTATGATTCGGCTGGTGTTGCTGTAATAAATGAAGATAACGACATAAATTTCTACAAGAAAGCCGGTAAAGTCAAAGAACTGGAAGTTGAATTTAACGGGGAAATTCTTGAAGGCAAAATCGGCATTGGACACACGCGCTGGGCTACTCATGGCGAACCAAATGATAATAATGCTCATCCGCATTTCGACATGACAAAAAATATTACAATCGTTCATAACGGTATAATAGAAAATTATAAAACTCTCAAGAAGAAACTTTCGCTTGAAGGTTTTACTTTCAGTACCGATACTGATACTGAAGTTCTTGCAAATCTTATCGAATTTCATTACAAGCAAAAGAACAGCTTTGAAATTGCCGTGCGTCTTGCGCTTACGGAAGTCGAAGGGACATACGGAATTGCATGCTTATGTAAAAGTGAACCGGATAAAATTATTATTGCCAGGATGGGAAGCCCTTTAATGTTCGGACTTGGGAAGGATGAGATAATTGTTTCATCCGATGCTGCGGCAATTATCAATCACACAAAGAATGTAATTTATCTGGAAGACGGCGAGATAGCAATTTTGAAAAGGGACAGCTTTCAGATAAAGACCATCAAAGATGAGGATATTTTTCGCGAAGTTCAAAGGATAGAATATGATCTTGAGGAGATTGAAAAAGGCGGATATGAACATTTTATGCTGAAAGAAATCTGCGAACAGCCTGATGCTATTCAAAATACATACAGAGGAAGAATAAATTTTGAAACCGGTGATGTAAAGCTCGGTGGTCTGGATAGTGTTAAAGATAAATTAATTAGTGCCAAAAGAATTATTATTGCCGGCTGCGGAACTGCGTGGCATGCAGGTTTGGTGGGTGAGTATATGATTGAGCAATACTGCCGGATTCCAACTGAAGTTGAATATGCGTCTGAGTTCAGATACAGAAATCCGATCATAAATAAAGATGATATAGTAATACTTATCAGTCAAAGCGGAGAAACTGCCGATACATTCGCTGCCTTAAAAGAAGCTAAGAAGCTTGGCGCAACGACTATTGGAATTGTCAATGTAGTCGGAAGCACAATAGCCAGGGCAGTTGATGCCGGAACTTACATTCACGCAGGTCCCGAAATCGGAGTAGCGTCTACTAAGGCGTTTACATGTCAATTAATGTCACTTGCACTTATCACATTGATGATCGGAAAAAACAAAGGAACAATCTCTGACACAGAGCTGAAGGAAATGGCAAAAGAATTAAAAGTTCTTCCTGATAAGATCAGACAGATAATAGAAAAAAGAAATGATTATAAATTCATTGCTGAAGAATTTAAAGATGTAAAAAATTTCTTATATCTGGGAAGAGGGTATAATTTTCCTGTTGCTCTTGAAGGTGCATTGAAGCTTAAAGAAATTTCTTACATACATGCCGAAGGTTATCCGGCGGCAGAAATGAAGCATGGACCTATTGCTCTGATTGATGAAAATATGCCTGTAGTTTTTATTGCACCTAAAGATAAAACTTATGATAAAATCATTTCAAACATTGAAGAGATTAAAGCAAGGAAAGGGAAAATTATTACGATCGCAACCGAAGATGATAATGAAATCAGCAGTTACTCTGACTATATATTAAGAGTACCCAATACGCTTCCGATTTTTTCTCCGATACTAAATAGTATACCACTTCAGTTTTTATCATATTATATCGCAACTGCCAGAGATTGTAATGTGGACCAGCCAAGAAATCTTGCAAAGAGCGT
This sequence comes from Bacteroidota bacterium, assembly GCA_030855105.1. Taxonomy (GTDB): domain Bacteria; phylum Bacteroidota; class Ignavibacteria; order Tepidaquicellales; family Tepidaquicellaceae; genus JAGPCH01. The sequence continues at coordinate 12,472 of JALYRX010000067.1, forward strand.
TACAGTAGAATAAACGAAGTAAAATTTTGAATGTTTACAGAATTAACCTCTGGAGGTATTCAGAGGTTTTTTTATTTGTTCTTCATATCATCACCGTTTTCATTTTTCTTATTCCGCTTTCTGTGTTTCATCATTTCCCTGCGAAATTCTTTCTGAAACTTTCTTCTTAAAATTATAGTCTTTGCAATTTGCTGCGGAGTCAGAAAGGTTCTTAATTCATTGAAAAATTTTTTCTTCTGATCAACAGTTTTAGATTCTATCTCGAGCATTTGGTCCAGCTTGGAATCGATGTCACTTGCCCCGGGGTCAAGCTCGATAGTTTCAATTAATTTATGTTTTTCTTTGTTCAGAATCCTTAATTGTTTATTATTTTCTTTATAGGTACTTATAAATTTGTCAGAGGTAGCTTCATCAAGACTTAGTTTATCCATTACCTTCTGTTTCATAACGCTGTCAATGCCGTCGCGCATTTGTTTTTTGTCCAAATCCATTTGAGCCAAAGAGAAATTTGCAGCAAGGATGACGGATGCTAATAAAAAATATTTAAAAATTTTCATAAAAATTTTTATATTTGAGTGTTATTTAAATTATCAATTATTTCCTGCTGCTGGTCAGGAGGCAGATTTATAAATTCTTCTTCCAGAGATTCTTCTTCAACGTTATCACCGGAATACAAAATATCCTCGTCATTCTCGGTAACTTCTTCTTCCAATATTTCTATATTGTCTGACAATAAAGCATTCGAAATTATGTCTTCTTCTACAGTTGAATTAATTTTCTCCTCACTCACAATTTTATCCGAATTTTTAACAAAATTTTTCTCGGAGCTTTGAATGGTTCTTTTTTTCTTACCAATCCTTTTGAGCATGACGTCCGAATTTTCATTTGTAGAAGGCTTGGATTCATCAGTTTTCAATTCCGTCTTTTCATTTGCAACTTCTTTTTTATTCTCATTCGAAATTTTCTCTTCCGTAACACCGGTTTTATTCTTTTCATTTTCAGGCACATGAGAAATTATTTTTTCTTTCTGCAAATTACTAAAAAAGACTACTGCAATTACAATTACCGTAATAGCAGGTATTAAAATTTTCCATATTAAGCTTAGCCGTTGCCAGAAATTGCCGAAAATGTTTGGACTGTTAATCTTATTGTTTATTTTTACAGAAAGATTATTAAAGTAGATTTCGGAGGGGCTTTGAAAATCATTTAAGCTCAGGAATCCAAACGTATTCTTGAGTTCGCTATATTCACGTTGAAAGTCCGGATTGTTTTCGAGTTCATTTTCAATTTCGGTTTTCAAATTTATATCACTGATATTATTTGTAATATAATCCGGCAAACTGTGGATTAAATCTTCAGTGCTGAATTTAGTTTTCATAATTCTATAATTTAATTTATTTCTAATGATTGAAATGTTTTGTTTCCTTTTAAAAATTTCTCTAATTTTTTTATAGCGTGAAAATAATTTGCTTTCATACCTCCGATTGATTTATCCATAATATCCGAAATTTCATCGTATGTAAGATTATCATAATATCTCATATTAAAAACCGCCCTTTGCTGCTCCGGAAGCGATGCTATAGCTTGTTCCAGGATCTTTGTTCTTTGATTAGAATCAATTTGATCATCAGCTTTTTTATCATGGGATTTCAGGTCTGCGTATTCAATATTTACTTTACGTGTAATTATTTTTTTATTCTTAATAATATGATTTAACGAATAATTGATTGCAATTTTGTAAACATAGGTAAAGAATTTTGACTCTCCTCTGAAATCATTTAACGAGCGGTACAACTTCAAAAAAACCTCCTGCGTAATATCGTCCGCATCATCGTGATCCAAAACCATTTTTCTAATTATCCAATATACTCTTTTTTGATACTTGCGGATGATAATGTTGAATGCATTTTGGTTTCCATTGGTAAAAGCATTAATCAATTCTGTATCTTCAGTATTTATATTTAAACTATTCTCTGTCAAATATTAACATGCAATTTTTATAATTTAAATATAAATGAAACGATTTTGATCGGAGTATTTACGTTCATTGCAATAGCCTTCCATAGACAAAAATTTGAAATAAATAGTTTAATAAATAATTGATAATTGATAATTGATAGTTGATAATTGATAATTGATAGTTGATAATTGATAATTGATAGTTGATAATTGATAATTGATAATTGATAATGGATAATGGATAATTGATAGTTGATAATTGATAGTTGATAATTGATAATTGATAGTTGATAATTGATAATTGATAGTTGATAATTGATAATGATAGTCGATAGTTGATAGATTCATAATCAATAACTAATTGCAAAATTTACAAACTTTATAGACTTTACATATATTACAAACTCTACAAACTATACAAACTATAAATCCAGTCGGTATATTTTCCATTCTTTCCTTTCATTAGCCCCGAGATTATCATAAAACATAATAGCATTTACATTCCAATCCAGTACAACCCATTCCATTCCTCCGCATTTATTTTTTTTAGCAATTTTAGTTAATTCATTAAAAAATAATTTACCAATGCCTTTACTTCTGAAACTTTCTGAAATGAATATATCTTCAAGATATAAAGTTTTCTTAGCTTTAAAAGAAGAATAAGTAAAAAAGAAAAATGCATACCCGGCGATAACGGAACCAACTTCTGCAAGCAATATTTTAAATAGGGGATTATTGGAAAAGGCATCTTTTATTAATCTTCTGCGTGCGTATTTGTCAGGTGCTAAAAGCTTTTCAAATTCAGCAAGCTCGTTAATTAAATTAAGAATCAATTTTGAATCCTGTTTTTTCGCATTCCTTATTTTGATTTTGTTCAATTTTTGTTTTAATGTTTAAAATAAAATTAATAATGTTTAAATTAATAAAAATTTAAAAAAAATGAACTTAAAAAATAGAATTAAAAACTCTGTCTCTTTACTTGTTATACTGTTATTTTCAAATAACATCTATTCAAATAATGTAACCCTGAATAAAATTCTTGCAGATCCTGCCGATGATTATGAAAAAATGAAATGTGAGAAGAAGCTTAAATCATTCGATTCTTCATTAATAAATCTTCCTATCAATGAACTTATTGTAGAAGTCGGGAATACCTTCATGGGAACGCCTTACGTAGCAGGAACACTTGATGAAAATGCTCATTCAGAAGAAGTAGTTGTAAAAATAAGCGGTCTTGATTGTGTTACTTTTGTAGAGAATACGTTGATCTTTTCACGATTGATAAAGAAAAACAAAACTGATTTCAAAGATTACAAAAGAGAGCTGGAATTTATCCGGTACAGGGACGGACAAAATACCGGCTATGCTTCACGGCTTCATTATTTCACTGACTGGATTTATGATAATGAAGAGAAGGGAGTTGTTAAGGATATTACTTTAGAAATCGGGGGAGTTCCTTATGATAAGAACATAGATTTTATGACAGCTCACCAAAACTCATACAAACAATTAACAAATGACGGGGAAAATTTAGATCAGATGGATGCTGTTGAATCATTTATTAATTTAAGAGAAGTTTATTATATCCCTAAGGAAAATATTTCAGGTGTATATGATAAACTTAAGGACGGAGATATCATTGGAATTACTTCAACGATAAAAGGACTGGATGTTGCACATACCGGATATGTTTTTATGCAGGATGGTGTAGCTTATCTGATGAATGCTTCATTGAAAGATAAACAGGTTGAAATCTCTCCAATGAATTTACAGGATTACCTTATGGGAAATCCTAAGCAGGGCGGGATAATAGTTGCACGAGTGCTTGATGTAAAATAGAATTATTGATGACCTTAATTTTAATCTGCATTGTTTTCTATTTAATTGGTTCTTTTCCTACTGCTTATATTTTAGTAAAGTTAAAGCATAAAAAAGAATTAACACGTGAGGGTTCGGGGAACATCGGAGCGAGAAATACTTTTGAAGTTACAAATTCCAAATTAGACGGAGGCATTGTTTTAGCTGCAGATTTTTTAAAAGGGCTAATACCTGTTCTTTGGTTTTTTAAATACGCGGGATTTGAACCTCAGTTAGTTTTGTTTCCTTCATTATTTTTATTGATCGGGCATAATTATTCCGTATGGCTGAAATTCAAAGGAGGACGAGGGCTTGCAACAGGTGCCGGAATTATGATTGCTATAAATTTTACTGTTGTGCTTCTTTGGCTGCTCCTTTATTTTATCATTAACAAAATAATAAAGAATGTTCATGTATCAACTGTCATTGCTTTGATTTTATTACCGGTGTCAATTTTACTCTTGCAGGACTTTATTTTAGGATTCAATAATTCTTCTTTAATAAATTTGGAAAACCAGTTTCAATTTTTATTCTCATTTATTTCATCGGTATGCATAATAATTTTATTGAAACACATTTCACCCATTTTAGAAATTGTTAAAAACAAACTATGATTTAATGATGCAATGATGATTATGATTACCTGGTAACTCAACAAACTTAACAAACTCAACCAACTTGACATACTTAACTAACTTGACATACTTAACTAACTAAACTAAGAAATGAGCAGAAATCCAAATCTAAATTCGATCGAAGAACTAAGTGAAATGGCGCGTCAAATCAGGAGAGATATAATCAACATGCTTGTGATCGCGCAAACAGGTCATTCAGGAGGACCGCTGGGAATGGCTGATATTTTTACGGCTTTATATTTTAATAAATTAAACATAGATAGTATTGATACAGAGTTTGAGGAAAGAGATTATTTCTTTTTATCGATTGGACACATTGCGCCGGTCTGGTATGCGACACTTTCCAGAAGAGGATTTTTCCCGATTGAAGAAATGAAAACTCTCAGGAGAATAAACGGGAGATTGCAGGGACATCCTGCTCCGCCAAAAACTCATGGTGTTCCCGGGGTTGAAATTGCATCGGGATCACTTGGGCAAGGTTTGTCGATTGCAGTTGGGACAGCGATAGGACTTCGAATGAACGGAAAAGATAATTACGTTTATTGTATAAATGGTGACGGTGAATTACAGGAAGGTCAGATCTGGGAAGCGGTAATGACAGCAGCTCATCACAAAGTTGATAACCTTACGATGATAATTGACCGCAACAGATGCCAGATCGATAACAGAACTGAAAATGTTCTGGGACTCGAACCGCTTGCAGATAAATTCGAGGCATTCAACTGGAAAGTGTATGATATTGACGGACATAACATGCAGGAGATACTCGATACAATTGATGAATCAAAAACATTCAAAGGACAGCCAAAAGTTATAATCGCAAATACACTTATGGGAAAAGGAGTTTCTTTTATGGAAGATAATTACAAGTGGCATGGAATACCTCCGACGACAGAGCAAGCGGGAATTGCATTAAAGGAACTACCGCCGACTAAGTACAAAGATTTTTTTGATCTTGAAGAAATGGCGGAGCTTTAGAATAATTACAAATTACGAATTAGAAATTATTAAATACAAACTACAAATTACGAATTAATTTTATAAAGAAAAATTTTGGTTCATAATATTGCTGATGAAAATTTTATTAAAAAAAAATAATACAAGAAATTAATAATTAAATGAATATCTGGTAATAAGTTCCCAAAAAACATATCTAATCTCTTCTCAATATCTTTTAAAAATTTATATCATTATTTTACTCAAAAATTTTTTACAAAATAAATTTTATTTTTCTCCGGAATCCTATGGATGATAATCCAAATCATTACACTGAAGAATTAGGCAGTGATATACTTATTATCGGCGGTGCCGAAGATAAACTAAATGAGCGTCATATACTAAGAAAGTTTGTAGAGCTGAGCGGGGGCAGGGAGGCTTCGATTCTTATTGTTCCTGTTCCTTCCGATTTCCCGGTCGTTACTGCAACTCTTTATAAAAGTATATTTGAAAATCTCGGAATAAAAAATGTTACCGTACTCGATGCTACAACTCGCCAGGAGATTTTAAAAGTTGATGCAGAAAATGTTTTGAGAGAAGTTACAGGAGTTTTTTTAACAGGTGGTGATCAAATGAGATTAAGCTCAATTCTCGGCGGAACAAAATTCTTATTGGCTTTAAAGCACGCTGTAAATAACGGAGTAACTCTCGCCGGATCCAGTGCCGGTGCATCCAGCTTAAGTTCTACAATGATCGTTCGCGGAGAACCGACTGTTCAGTCGCTAAAAGATTCAATCCGTCTTTGTCCGGGTTTGGGAATTTTAAAAAATATAATTATAGACCAGCACTTTACAGAAAGAGCAAGACTAAACAGATTGATTACTGCAGTTGCTTATAACCCGAATAATCTCGGAATTGGCATTGATGAAAATACGGCTATTCATATAAAAAGAAATGGAGTACTCGAAGTTCTTGGCTCAGGGACAGTTACCATTGTTGACGGCTCTAATATCAGTTACAATACAATTGCTGAAGTTCAGGAATCGGAGCCGTTTTCTGTGATGGGCTTGCTGATAAATATATTAAGCAGCTCGGTGAAGTATGATATTTATAATAGGAAACAAGTTCAAGCAGTGGGGTATTTACAAATATGAATAGTTAATAGTTAATAGTTGATAGTTGATAATTGATAGTTGATAGTTGATAATTGATAGTTGATAATTGATAATTGATAGTTGATAATTGATAGTTGATAATTGATAGTTGATAGTTGATAGTTGATAGTTGATAGTTGATAGTTGATAGTTGATAGTTGATAGTTGATAGTTGATAGTTGATAGATAATAGTTAATAGTTGATAGTTGATAGTTGATAGTTAATAGTTAAATAGTTAATAGTTAAATAGTTAATAGTTAAATAGTGAAGAGTTAATACATATACATAATACACAACACACAATACTAAAATATGAAGATTTTAGAAATCAAAGCATTACGTGGAGCTAATTACTGGAGCAACAGATGGAAGAAGCTCATTGTAATGAAATTAGATATTGAAGATTATGAAAATAAACCTTCCGATAAAATTCCGGATTTTCTTCAAAGACTAAAAGAACTTATGCCAAGCTTACAGTCGCACGGATGCAGCTCGGGTCATGAAGGAGGTTTTTTGAGCAGAGTCGAAGAAGGAACATGGGCTGGACATATTATTGAGCACATTGCTCTTGAGCTTCAGACTCTTGCCGGAATGGATACAGGTTTTGGAAGGACAAGAGAATCAAGTGAACCGGGAATATATAACGTTGTCTTTAGTTATGTCGAGGAAGAAGCCGGGTTATATGCTGCAAGGGCAGCGATTGAATTGTACCTCGGTATTTCAGAATCAAAACCAATTGCTGAGCTTAAAGTAATCCTGGAAAATAACATTCAAAGATTAAAAGAGATACGAGAAGTTGTTAGATTCGGTCCCAGCACAGGTTCGATTATAGAAGAAGCACGGGAAAGAGGGATTCCTTATATCAGGTTAAATGATCAATCTCTAGTTCAACTAGGTTACGGAATTTATCAGCAGACTATTTTGGCAACTGTTTCCTGTAAGACAAATTACATTGCAACGTATGTTGCAGGTGATAAAGATCTTTCTAAGAGGCTCCTTGAAGGCATGGGTGTACCTGTTCCGAAGGGATATAAAATTATCAGGGAAGAAGAGCTTGAGGATTCAATCGAATCAATAGGTTTTCCCGTAGCAATAAAGCCGCTCGATTCAAATCACGGTAAAGGAATTACAGCAAATATTACAACTCTTGAAGAAGCGAGGAAAGCATTTCAATCGGCTAAAGAATTTTCAAACTCTGTGATTGTAGAAAAGTCATTGATAGGAAGTGATTTCAGAGCATTAGTTATAAATAATAAGTTGATTGCCGTTGCAGAGAGAACTCCGGCATGTGTAATTGGAGATGGCAAGTCAACAATTAAAGAATTGATCGACGAAGTTAACAGAGATAAGCGCAGAGGTTATGGACATGAAAAAATACTTACGCAGATTACGATTGATAATATGACAAAAAGAGTTCTTGAATTAAAGGGTTACGATCAGGATACTGTACTTAAAATAAAGGAAGTTTGTTATTTAAAATCAACTGCAAATATTTCAACAGGAGGAACTGCTATCGATCGAACAGACGAAGTTCACCCGGATAATATTTTTCTCTTCGAGAGAATTGCTCAAATCATCGGGCTGGACATTGCAGGTATTGATGTTGTTGCTCCGGATGTATCTACCTCAATATTAAATAACGGCGGTGGAATAGTAGAAGTAAATGCAGCCCCGGGATTTAGAATGCATCTTGCTCCATCCGAAGGACTACCAAGAAATATTGCAGAGCACGTTGTAAATATGCTCTTCCCGCAGGGAGAAAAATTTAGAATCCCAATCATTGCCGTTACGGGAACCAACGGCAAAACTACAACGACACGTCTCATTGCACACATAATGAAAAACATCGGAAAGAATGTCGGCTTTACAACTACCGATGGGGTTTACATTGGAAACAGATTAGTAAAACCAGGTGATAATACCGGTCCTGTATCTGCACAGATGGTATTAAGAGATCCGACAGTTGAGCTCGCTGTTCTTGAAACAGCAAGGGGCGGACTATTACGAGCAGGTCTTGGATTTGACGGGTGCGATATTGGAATAGTAATGAATGTAACAGCAGACCACTTAGGGCTTAAAGGTATAGAAAACTTAGATGACATGGCAAGAGTGAAATCTATTGTTGTAGAAAATGTTTTTAAAACAGGTTATGCTGTGCTCAATGCCGATGATAAATTGGTTTTGAATATGCGGGAGAATCTAAAATGTAATATAGCATTGTTTAGCATGGATGAAAATAATCCATTCATTGCCGAGCATATCAAAAAAAACGGAATAGCTTGTGTTTGTGTAGATAATTATATCACCTTATTAAAAGGACAATGGAAGCTTCGTGTAGAAAAAGTAATAAATATCCCACTGACCTATGGGGGCAAAGCTGCATTCATGATACAAAATGTTTTAGCGGCGACACTTGCTTCTTATATTTTACACGGAGTACGGATTGAAGATATAAAATTCGGTTTGAGTTCGTTCGTTCCTTCCGTTACACAAACACCGGGAAGATTAAATCTTATCGAAGTAGGTAAGTTCAAAGTTCTTATTGACTATGCACATAATCCTGCAGGAATTGAAGCATTGTCAAAGTTCGTGGAGAAGCTTCCGAATAAAGTTAAAACAGGAATTATCAGCGGCACAGGCGACAGGAGAGATGACGATATTAGACATCTTGGCAAAGCCTCTGCAAAGATGCTTACAAATATAATAATAAAAGAAGACGAAAGCTTAAGAGGCAGGGATGCAGGTGTTATTCCTCAATTGGTTTTGGAAGGCATAAGAAGCGAAAAGCCGGACGTGCCGGTAAAGATTATCGAAGATGAGGTAGAAGCAATAAATTATGTTTTGAAAAATGCAAACAAAGATGATTTGCTTGTCATACTTCCCGATGATATTCCAAGAGCCATTGAGATTGTAAATAAGTTTAGGGATAAACTTAATACTGTGACCATTGAACATAGTGATATACCGAATATGAATGAAGAAATTTAGTCAGTAAGGTTTGTAAGGTTTGTAAGGTTTGTAAGGTTTGTAAGATTTGTAAGGTTGTAAAGTGTTTTTATTTTGGATTCATTCAATTTATCAAATCACATTTATTTTAAATGAAGAACAATTCAAGTGATAAAATTACAATAAGTTAAACAATGGCTCAACTCTGTCCAAAACGATATAAAAAAAAATAAGACTATAACCCTGTAATTAAAAAATTACAGGGTGTATTTTTGTTTAACCACAAACTTAAATACAAATAGTCTTATGAAAACAAACATAACATTATTAGCTCAAATAATTAACAACTTAAATAGGGACCCATTTAATTCAATTGTAAAGAAATACGATACGTATAAACATTCAAAGGGAACAGCTGGAGTTTATCAAACTTAATAGCATTCATAAGGATGAATCTATTCGTGAAAATATCTCTTAATGAATGGTTAAATCATCCATTTAAGAGGATGGAAGAACTTGAAGAGGAGTTAAATCCGCAATTG
>JALYRX010000017.1 GCA_030855105.1 Bacteroidota bacterium
ACTTGAAGAGGAGTTAAATCCGCAATTGAAATTATTCTGCGAATAAAATTGAAGGGATTGTTTTTGAATAGAAGTAATATCTGTCCAAATCGAAGTGGTATCAAAGATAAATTAAATTTTTAAAATCATTTTGGACAGCATTGCGTCTGAATGTAAGTGTGCCGTCATAATTCCATTTTATCTCGTGAAGGACATCGAGCAGACGCCAGTCATCGGTTACATTCTTAACATCAAAATCCTGAAAGTATGGTTCCTTATCATTCTCCGGATTAAAGCGTAAAATTTTTAACTGAATATCCATTTAATAAAAATAATTTTTTATTTTAATTTGTATTCGCTTTGTAAAGTCTGTATGAATTTATCTTTGTCCGGGCATTTGTAAACCGAATCAACAAGGTCATAACCTCTTTTAACTTCACCGAGTGTATAATAATCAGCGACTATCGGAGCAAGTATCGCTTTGACAGTTCCTGCATCTGTGTTGAAAGTATCTGTTATCGGACATGCAAAACCGGTGTCGGTAGTGTAAGGTATAAGTTTTTTAAGATGAGCTTCGATGTCTTTCTTAACTATATCCGGAAAATTTTTTGTAACATTTTTGAATTTATTATTTTCAAATCCGTAAATTAATATAGGATCTTCTGATTGGGCAAAATTTGTAAAAGCATATGCAAATATATCGCTTGCTCCGAAAATTTCTTTTCTGCCGTCCTTGTTTAAATCTTCAATTGTATAAAAAGAATTTCCCCAGTAAATTGTGTCGAGAATTTTAAATTTATTCTCTTTGATTACAGCAGCAACAAGATATGTGCAGCAATGTGCTCCTCCCGAATACATATCAATCAAAATCTCATTGTTACCGTCATTATTTAGGTCATATTCTGTGATGCCTGTAATAGGGATTTCAGTGGTTTTATAATATATTGTATTTTTACCTTTTTTGATTTTAAATGTCGTAAGATAACTTGAACTATCAAATTTTGTTGAAAATGTATATTTCCCTAACTTGACATTTAAATTTTTGTATTGTGCATTTGCAGATATATTTGTTAATACAATTATAAAAATTAATATCAGGATATTGCTTTTTTTCATAATAATTTTGAGATGGATATTTATATTAACATTAATATTTTCTCTCCATTGGCTGGTATCTCGTCACGACGACCGGTTTATATTTCAGATCGGGTTCAGCTCCTTCTCTTTCAAATGCAAAAGTATGCTTCATCCATTCCTGGTCATTTCTTAAAGGATAATCTTCGCGTGTATGCGCACCACGGCTTTCGGTTCTGTGATAAGCCCCGTAAACAGTGGCTTCAGCTGTCTTCAACAAATTTTCTAATTCCATGGCTTCAGTCAGTTCAGTATTGAAAACTTTGCTCTTGTCTTGTAATGAAATATTTCTAAATCTTTCATTAAGTTCGCGAAGCTTTCCTATCATTTTCTCCAGACCTTCTTTTGTTCTGAATACACCGCAATCTTCCATCATAGAATTTTGAAGCTCGGTTCGAATGTTAACAATTTTCTCGCTGCCATTACTATTTAGAAGTTTGGAAATCATTTCCTTGCTTCTTTCATCTGCCTGGAGATGAACCTCAGTAAAGACTGCAGTCTTTAAAAAATCTGTAATTGCTTTTCCTCCGCGCCTGCCAAACACTACCAAATCAAGAAGCGAGTTTGTTCCTAACCGGTTTGCGCCGTGAACTGAAACACACGCGCACTCACCTGCAGCATAAAGTCCTTGTACAACTTCACCTTTTTCATTCATCAATACTTCACAGTTTACATTAGTCGGGATTCCGCCCATTGCATAGTAAGCTGTGGGCTGAATTGGTATTGGGTCAGTTGTAGGTTCAACTCCAAGATAGGCTTGCAAACCCGGTTATCTCGGGAAGTTTTTCATCAATTACTTTTTTTCCGAGATGAGTCAAATCAAGTAAAACATAATCCGTTCCGTCACTGCCTCTGATACCTCTGCCTTCCCGGATTTCACTTATAATAGCTCTTGCAACCATATCTCTCGGTGCAAGGTCCATTACACTCGGCGCATAACGAGTCATAAACCTTTCACCGTCTTTGTTTATTAAAATTCCTCCTTCACCCCTTTAAGCTTCGCTAACAAGTATTCCAAGCTTCCATAAAGAGTTGAAAAACCCGGAGCTTTTTAATTCTGTAAAACCCTTGCGCGGAAGTATTATATGGCTAAACGGGCAAGACCTCTGTCCTGATACTCTTTATCTGGAAAGTAAACTACTTTCATAGTCGTTGCAAAAAATGACATTTTCTTTCTTATCAAAAAAACTTCGTTTCGTAATCCATGGTAGCATTCTCTTTATTAATTTCATTCTTAAATTTGCGAAGTAAGTCCGGATTGAAAATGTATTGCGTCAGGACGTAAGTCTTGACGCCACGGTAAGAAACGTCTAACTTAATTAATTAATTCTTTCTTTCCAAATATTTGGGTTTCTGCTTTCATGTAATATACCAATTACTTCTATTAAGAAATTTTCCTCATAATAAGAATAGTAAATATTGAAAGGAAATTTTTTCATTACCTTTCTTCTTAGTTCGTTATTAATTTTTCTTGAGCTTTTAGGAAATTCCAATATGAATTGAAGTTCAAAATATAAATTCGCAGCAAGTTCAATTCCAAGATTTGATTGTTGACTTTCATACCAATCAATTGACTCTACTAAATCAGCAAATGCATCTTTTGTAAATTCAAATTTTATTACTTCATTCTTTCGTGGAGCATTTCTTTCACCTTTTCCCATGATACAAATTCCATTTCACCATTTTCAATTTTTTTCAATCTTTCTTCCAAAACTTCTTTGTGCCATTCGGGAATTTCAGAATCTTTAATTCCTTCATTTAAGCTATTCCATAGAACTTCAATCAATTCCAATTTTTCATCTTTGGGAAGACTTAATATTTCGTTTAGCTTTTGTGAGTCCATAATTATAATTAATAAAATTACTTAAATAAAATAATTATCACGATTGTGATTTGCAATTTATAAAAAGGAATTAGAAGAATAAAACTTTAGGTTAGAAAATTTTTCAAATTAATGGCTGACTGGAAATTGGGATCAGTGGTCAACAAGTATTACATGGCTAAACGGGCAGGACCTTTGTCCGGGTACTTTTTTATCTGGAAAATAAATTGCTTTCATAGTAGTTGAAAAAAATGATATTTTCTTACTTATCAAACAAACTTCCGTTTCGTAATAGCACTCGACTTATTAAATTTCATTCTTAAATGCAAATGTAAGTTCGTATTTAAAATGTATGGCGTCAGGACAGAAGTTATGACGCCACTGTATAAAAATTCAACTCTAATAATTTATCTGCCTTTACACTATTACATTAATTAGAAAATTCTTATTTTTATGTAATGATTTAAAAGTTGAGTATGCCGGAGATATCAAGATTTTATGGTATTGTAGTTTATATGTTTTATAATGATCATAATCCTCCTCATTTGCACATAGAATACCAAGGTTACAAAGCTGTTATCGAATTAGAAACAAGGAACATAAAAGGTGAATTTCCAAAAAGAGCTTTGAATATGATCAATGAATGGATAGATTTTCATAAAGATGAACTTTTAGAGAACTGGACATTGTCCAGGTTAAGAAAAGTCATAAAAAAAATAGACCCGTTAAAATAGATTGTGGAAAATGTAAGAATAATAGAAGCTGAATACATATCAGATTTTAAAATTAATCTTGAATTTAGCGATGGGTATCAGAATGTAGTTGATTTTAAGAATGAATTGTGGGGAGAGGTATTCGAACCGCTAAACGATGTTAGTTATTTTAGAAACTTCAAAACAAATCCATTTACAATCTATTGGGATAACGGTGCTGATTTTTCTCCGGAATATTTGTATGAACTTGCAAAGAAAAATGAATTCTCAGTTGCAGATAAGAAATTTAAATAACAGATTTTCTTTAATTTCATTGATTCTCCTCAAGACCATTAAGCAACAGTCTTTATTTCCACAAGAATTTCATTCTTTAAATATTCGGTTGTGTAATTTACTGCTTCCGATACTGTCTCTCAGGAAAGATGTAGATAGGTCAACACTATATCGTCAATAGAGGCGCCCGAAGAAATGAACTCCAGTATCATTTCAACATTGATTCTTGAACCTTTAATAACCGGTTTACCTCCAAGAATTTTTGAATCAGAAATTATATTCGGATATTTTCTCATTTTTGCTTATCAAATATACTTTTAATAAACAAAATTTGAAACAACAACATAAAGGGGCAAATTAGCAAAGTATGTCAGCATTTGAAATGTGTTTGTGTCATAACCCAGGATTACAACCCGGCAGAAAGTATTTGTTGTCTGGTACAAAAAGTCTTGACAGCAAAAATAAAATATTCAAATCAGTGTTTACTTTGATTTCTTTCGTCTTTTTTCACGTACCTCTTCGTGTTTAATAAATGATTCACACATTACTTTACCAATATTATTCTCTATGATAATCTGAGTTTTTGCCCAAATCCCAATCTTTAGTATCCATTGGATTTCCTCCGGAAAACACTCTCAGCATTTTTGCTATAGGGTCATAATACCTGTCAACAACTCTTTCTTTAAGCGGAATAATTCCATTATCAGTAATTTGAATGTTTTCTGGGCAAACCTCTGTGCAGCATTTTTTTAAACTCTCCGATTCGATGTGAGGAAGAAAGTAAAATTAAAGAAAAATCGTTGTTCTCCACAAATCACTCTCAATATTTCCGGTGAGATTAATAAATTTCTTTTCTATGTCCTAAATTAATGACATCTATAATTAGTGCCTTATCTAAAATTTCATAAATAATCCGGTAATCAGCTACACGAATGCGGTATCCGTTTCTGCCCTTTAGTTTCTTACATCCGGGCGGACGGGGATTAGTAGCAAGACTATAAATTGCTTTTTTGATTTTAGAATAATAAGGCTCGCTAATATTTTCAAGTATTTTGATAGCTTTTCTCCTGATTGTAATCTGATAAGCCATCTACTTTTTACTTTTTCTCTTCTCTTCTATCATTTCAAATGCTTTACCAATTGGTATGGCAGATTCATTATCAGATTTTCCTTCATCATAAAGTCTGATATCTTCCAGTTCCTCAAGCTCGTCCATAATAGTTTCAAATTCAGTAACCGGAATAACTACGGAAATTCTATTACCTTTTTTATCAGTGAGATATTGCGGGTTAATTGTTTGCATTGGATTTATGTTTTTCTTGAATTTTATTTTCAAAGTTAGTCAAAATAAAAAGAATATTCTATTTTATATTTAACTTCCTGCTGTAATTCTTTCTGTGGTGTCAAGACTTCCATTTTGAAAAAATAAATCTTATCCCAACTTTTACTCTTCCTATGGTCGGTAAAATCGTAATTCCAAATTCAAAAATCTAAAATCAAATTTATTTTTTTCCTGTAATCACTCTCAGCAATTTCGCTACTGGATCATAATACCTGTCAACTACTCTTTCTTTAAGCGGGATAATTGCGTTATCTGTAATTTGTATGCTTTCGGGACAAACTTCTGTGCAGCATTTTGTTATGTTGCAGTAGCCGGAGCCGAACTCATTTTTTATTTCCGGTATTCTGTCTGCAGTATCAAGCGGATGCATTTCCAATCCTGCAAGGCGAATCATAAAACGCGGACCGACAAATTTATTTTTCTTTTCCTGATCACGCAAAACGTGGCAAACATTCTGACACAGATAACATTCTATACATTTGCGAAACTCCTGTACACGGTCAACGTCAATTTGCTGCATCCTGTATTTTCCGTCGGCATCTTTTGCCTTAGGTTTGAACGGAGCGATTCTTTTATTCTGCTCGAAGTTCCATGATACATCAGTAACGAGATCTTTGATAACCGGAAAAGATTTGATTGGCTGAATAGTAATTGTTTCATCCTCTTTGTAATCACTAAGCTTGCTCATGCATGCCAGCTTTGGCACGCCATTGATTTCAACACTACACGAGCCGCATTTTCCTGCTTTGCAATTCCATCGAACAGCCAAGTCATTCGCCTGCTCAGCTTGTATGCGATGAATAACATCAAGTATGACCATTCCTACATCAGGCTTAATCTTATATTCTACAAAGTCTCCGCCTTTTGAATCACCCCGCCAGATTTTAGTTGTTAGTTGTTTGTTGTTGGTTGTTTGCATTTTAAAATGGTTGTTAGTTGTTGGTTGTTGGTTGTTTAACATAGCTGCTAGTTGTTGGTTGTATGTTTTTTGTATGTTGTTTATTGTTTGAGATAGCTCTTAATAATTTAAAAACACTCAATAATCTTTGACACTAACAACTATCAACCAACAACTAACAACTATTTTTCCAGCTTCTTAAAATAATTAATGAAACCACTCAATAATTTCTGACATGACTCAACTTTTTTCAAACAATTGTTCAATTCATCTTTAGAAATATAATTTAAGTCTAGTGAAAGATACAGTTGTGTTTCTAATTCATATAAAGAACCTCTTGCAATACAAAAAAACTGAATTGAATCCTTTGAATTGTTTGTTGTTTGTTATATGTTATTGGCTGAATTTATCTATTATTGATCATAACCATTAAAAATAATTAATAAAACAACTAACAACTAACAACTAGTAACTAGCAACTAATAACAAACAACTATTTCTCCAGGTCTTCTATGTTCGCATTCGCTATTTCTTCCAGCTCTTTCGAGGCTTCCGGTCTGGAAATCTTTTCTGTTCTCATTGAGTCATCATTATCTTTGCTGCTTACTATCCAGTATTTCAGCCAATCATTACTTTCACCCGGAAAATCAATACGAGTATGTCCGCCGCGTGATTCTTCACGCATCAATGCACCTCGTGTTACAGCTTCTGCGGAAATGATTAAGCATTGCAAACTCAACGCTTCATGCCAGCCGGGATTGTACTGGCTTGTGCCGGTGGCTTTTACTTTTGCTGCGTCTTTTTTGATACGCTCAAGCTCACTCAATGCTGTCTTAAGTTCTTCTTCAGTTCTGACAATATTTACGTTGCGGTTCATCACTTCCTGTAGATCTTCGTGAATTAAATACGGATTCGTTCCGCTTTCACGATTTAAAATATCTGTTGCTTTGGAAATAATTTCTTTCACTTGTGAATCAGAAATTGCCGGTGAAATAGATAGTCCTTTAATATAATCAGCAGCACCAACTCCTGCTAATCTTCCAAACACTAATAAGTCGGATAGAGAATTTCCACCAAGACGGTTTGCGCCATGCATTCCGCCGCCGCATTCCCCGCATGCAAACAAACCCGGAACTTTGGACATTTGAGAATCTGAATCTACACGAATACCTCCCATAAAATAATGAAGTGTCGGGCCGACTTCCATCGGCTCTTTGGTAATATCAAGGTTAGCAAGAACTTTGAACTGATGATACATAGACGGCAGCTTCTTCTTTATTTTTTCTGCCGGTACTCTCGAAGCAATGTCAAGGAAAACTCCTCCATGCGGCGAACCGCGGCCTTCATTCACTTCTTTTGTGATTGCGCGTGCAACAACGTCACGGGTTAAAAGCTCGGGTGGTCTTCGTGCATTTTTATCACCTTCAAGCCATCGGTTTGCTTCCTCTTCGGTATCAGCAGTTTCGGCTGCAAATTTTTCCGGAATATATTTAAACATGAAACGGTCCTTATTACTGTTCAATAATATTCCGCCGTCACCCCGCACACCTTCTGTTACAAGAATTCCTTTTACAGACGGTGGCCAGACCATTCCTGTCGGATGAAACTGTGTAAATTCCATTCCCATTAATTCTGCACCGGCATTGTAAGCCAAAGCGTAACCATCGCCTGTATATTCCCATGAGTTGGAAGTAACTTTCCATGCTTTGCCTGCACCGCCTGTTGCAAGTATCACGGCTTTTGCTTTGAATAAAATAAACTTTCCTGAATCTCTCCAGTAAGCAATTACTCCTGAAATTTTTTCACCATCCTTAAGAAGCTCAAGTGCAGTGCATTCCATATATACTTCTAAATTTTTTTGGTGAATTGCGTGGTCCTGCAGTGTTCGGATAATTTCAAGTCCTGTTCTGTCACCAACGTGAGCTAATCTTGGATAGCGGTGTCCTCCGAAATTTCTTTGGCTGATTAATCCGTCTTTTGTCCGGTCAAAAACTGCACCCCATTCTTCAAGCTCGTTAACCCTGTCTGCTGATTCTTTTGCATGAAGCTCCGCCATTCGCCAGTCATTTAAAAATTTTCCGCCGCGCATCGTATCACGAAAATGAACCTTCCAATTGTCGCGTGAATCAACATTGCCAAGAGATGCAGCAACACCACCCTCAGCCATAACAGTATGAGCTTTGCCGAGCAATGATTTACAGACTAATCCCGTACTCAATCCCTGAAGTGAACATTCTATTGCAGCACGAAGTCCGGCACCTCCGGCACCGATTACAATTACATCATGTTCGTGTGTTTCGAGCTCGTCTATTGCTAGTTGCATGTTGTTAGTTGTATGTTGTTAGTTTATAACTTTTGATAATAATTAATGAAACCGCTCAATAATCTGACAAGTCTCAACTTTTCGTAAACACAAATTTAAATCATCTGAGTTAATATAATTCTGGTCAATAGAAAGATACAATTGTGTTTCTAATTCATACAAAGAACCTCTTGCAATATAAAAAAACTGTATTGAATCTTTTGAATGTTGCCTGCCGCAACCCTCTGCAATATTCGAAGGAACAGAAACCGAACATCTCCTCATTTGATTTATTAATCCAAACATTTCATCCTTGGGAAATTTCTTTGTTAAATCATAAATCACCTTAACAAGCTCTCGAGCATTTTTCCAGACATCTAACTCGGTATATTTTTTATATTCTTTTGTCATATGTTGTTGTATGTTGCTATAGGTTGCTATAGGTTGCTATAGGTTGCTATAGGTTGCTCTTGTAGTTAATTACAAATTGTTAGTCATAGCTTTTACAAATAATTAATGAAAACTTAAACCATCAACAGACTAACAACAAACAACTACCAACCAACAACTACCAACCAACAACTAATTTCCCCACGTATTATAATCATGAATAATTCCCATTGAAACAAGACGGACATACACATCAGCTATTCCCACCGCGAACAAACTCAACCATGCAAAAAGCTGATGACGTTCATTCAGAAAAGTTACTTTCTTCCAAGCTCCGTATCTTACTTTGGAACAGGAGAAACAATCACTTCCGCCTCCGACTAAATGCCTGAATGAATGGCATCCAAAAGTATAACAGGCGAGAAGTGTCGGGGTAATCAAAAGTATAATTGAGCCGACTCCAATACCAAATTGTCCTTTATAGAAAAATGCCTGATATGCATCATAGTATAAAATGAAAATAAATATAATTGCAAAGTAAAGAGTAAACCGGTGAAGGTTTTGAAAAAGTAATAACCTGGTTTCGCCTTTATAATTTTTTTGTTGAATCGGTCCGACTGCACAGGCAGGCGGAGTCCATGTGAATGCTCTGTAATATGCTTTCCGGTAATAGTAACAGGTAAGACGGAATGTACCGGGAAATATCAAAATTAAAATTGCAGGTGAAGCAGGAAGTAAAAAGAAATCAGGCCACCATTCAGGCCATGAGCCGAACAATGCATGAGATAAAGGCGCGCCGCCTGCAACACCTTCTTTAACAAACAGCAAAGGTGAATAAAAAGGAGAAAGGTACGGATCAAAATAATAATATGCCCCCTGCATCCCCGCCCACGTTGAGTAAACAACAAATGCACCTAATCCAATTAAAACAGATATCGGCTGAATCCACCAATTATCTGTCCTGTAAGTTAAACCCGCAGTATGTTCCATTGTAAAGTTTTGTAAAGTTTGTGAAGTTTGTAAAGTTGTAATGAAAATATTCTACAGTCAATAGTAAATTGTGAATAGTCAATATTAAATAGTTAATTGTAATCGTAAAATTTCAACAAATCGTAAATCTAAAATCCAAAATCTAAAATCAAATCACTCTTCCATCTCCTTTATTGCTTTATACAAGGAAACCTTTTTTTCATTAATATTTGCTGCACCGTCATAAGAATTTTTTAAATCCATGTACGCAAGCAGAGCATCAAGCTTACGGTTTTCTTTGACAGCGATCATACCCAAATAATAATGCAAGTCTGAGCTATATGGAGTATATCCTGAATAGCCAAGTTCTTTTTCATATGCCTTCTGTAAATATTTTTTTGCCGTACCTGTATTGTTAAACCTCTCATAATATATTTTGCCAAGCTGTAAATAAGCATCGGAATAATTCGAGTCCATCTTAATTAAATCTTTATATTCTTTGACTGATTTTTTATAATCCCCCATCTGTTCATAAATTCCTGCAATCTGATAATGAATGAAATATTGTGTAGTATCTTCTGCAAGCATTTTATTATAAAATGTAATTGCCTTTTTATAATCTTTGGATGTAGAATATGCAGAAGCTAAGTTGGATGACAGAAGGTTCAATAAACTATCAGAATTAAATCTATCCCTGATGTTTTTATATAATTCTTCCGCCTTCTGAAAATTATCCGTGAAAACATACAGGTCAAGAAGATCCTGATAAACTATAAATGTATCGGGCTTCAGCGACATACATTTTTCATAATACCTTTCTGCTTTGGATAATTTTATTCTGTTAAGAGAATCCTGTCTTACTATGAAGGTATCAACAAAAGCCATCGTATCTTTTTGTTTGGAATAAAACCAATCGTAAGAAAGTTGAGACTTTAAACCTAAGGCAATTTTATAATTCGAATTGAAGATGCTTTCTTCTTTCTTTAATTTGAGTTCTTCGTTATTTTCAAAATCGGATGTCTCGGAGATTGCAAGGAAGTTTTTGAAACCATTTATTGCTACAGCGAAGTTTAAATTTCCGTAACCAATGTAAGTATAAGTTGTTATACCAATTACCTCACCCTTATTATTGAATAATGCGCCGCCGCTGTTTCCGGGTGATATGGCTGCTGTGATCTGTATTACATTTTCGAATGTTTTTTCCTTTGCAATATAAGTTAACGGATCTTGAAAACTAACTTTTTCATTTTCTCTGACAGCTGCGACAATTCCTGAAGATATTGTATATTCAAATCCCAAAGGATTTCCGATTGCAAATATTTCCTGCCCCGCCTTGACATCTTCAGAGTTCCCAAGTTTTACAGTAGGAAACTTCGTATCACCCGTATCAATAATTTTAATTATTGCAAAATCATTGATTTCATCTCCTAATATCAATTCCGCACTGTAAAATATTCCGTCGCTTGTTTTTACAATTAAGCTGTCGATCTGTTCGACTACATGGTAATTTGTACCGATTAATCCGTCTTCATTGATTATAAATCCGCTTCCATTCAAAACCGTTGTATCTACATAAGTGAACGAAGAGTAAGAATAAAAATTTTTATCATTCATCCAGATAGATATCAATGCGGGCTTATATTTATCAATTATCTGCTCGGCATTCAAATCATCATCCGGTCTCTCACTCAAAAATTTATCAGTTCCGTTTTGTGAATAAACAAAATTAGAAAGGATACAGATCGTAATTAATATAACTAAAAAGGTTTTGCTCAAATTTTCTAAAATAAATTTTCGTAAAATGTAAGACGCTAGACGTAACTTGTAACTTACAATTCGTAACTCATTATTTGTAATTTGTAATTTGTAATTCGTAATTGTTTTTATTTCCCCTTCCATTCAGCTTTTCTTTTTTCAACAAAAGCTTTCATTCCCTCGGCCTTATCCTCAGTTGCAAACAACAAGTAAAAATTTTTTCTCTCAAATTCCAAACCGGATTCTATAGTTGAATCGAATGATTTTAATATTGCTTCTTTTGCAAGCTGAACTGCTATAGTCGGTTTCGATGCAATATCTTTTGCAAGCTCGATTGCCTCGTCAAGATATAAATCATTATCAACTACTTTTGTAACGAGACCTGCTTCAAACATAGCTTTAGCCGAAAACATTTTTCCCGTAAGTATCATTTCCATTGCTCTTGCCTTACCGATTGCTTTAGTTAGACGTTGTGTGCCTCCGGCTCCCGGAATGACCCCAAGATTAATTTCCGGCTGTCCAAACTTTGCACTTTCAGCCGCAATGATTATATCACATGTCATTGCAAGCTCGCAGCCGCCGCCGAGTGCAAACCCGCTTACGGCAGCTACTACCGGTTTTTTAACTTTTCTTATTTTATCCCATCTTGCAAACTGATTTCTTAAAAGCATTTCTATAGCAGAAGCATCAGCCATCTCTTTTATATCTGCACCTGCCGCAAAAGCTTTTTCGCTGCCGGTTAAAACTATGCAGCCGATTTCATTGTCTTTGTCAAATACTTCAAGAGCCTCAATTACTTCTTTCATCAGCTCTATGTTCAATGCATTCAAAACATCCGGTCTGTTTAATTTTATCAAACCGACTTTTAATGTCTTGGAGTTTTCTATTTCGGATACTAAAATATTTTTATATTGACGGGAAAGGTGGGCTTTATCGCTCATGTATAATTTAAATACTTTTTATGATTGTATGGAAATTACTTACATCGATTTTTAATTACAATGTTAAATAATTCGAAATTATGGAGCTGGGATTCGGTAATTGTAATTTTCTTTATAAAGTGCAAGATCATGCAAACTCCGCTTAAATCCTTTCATTCATAAAGACAAGCTGCATACTTTTGCTTATTTAAGTGTCAGACTATGATCTCTCTTTGAAACTGTCCCGGCTTCTGCAAATACAATTTCCAGAATTCATCTGCTATTAATTCAGGAGCAAATTTTGTATCCGGCTTTACAAATCCGGTAACAATAACTGTGGCCGCATGAATATTTTTTGGCTTTAAGTCGGCATACAAGCTGTGAGTAAAATTTCTTATCCCTGCTTTTCCGATTGCAAGTGATGCATATATGGGAAAAGGTTCAATTGCCAATCCGCCGCCGGTAAATAAAAGCGTGCCTTCTTTCTTATTAAGCATAGCCGGTAATACCTGCTGTGCCGATAGCAATGCCCCCGCTACATTAACTTTAAAATCAATTATAACATCTTCATATTTTAAATCCATAGGCTTTCCTTCACGAAATGAAAATACATTATAAAGCAAAACGCCTGTGTCACCAAAGTTTGTATGAATATTCTTAAATGCAGTTATCAAAGACTTTTCCTCACCTGCATCTGCAGCAACATAAAATGAATCAATTCCCTGTTTATCAAATGTTGATTTATATTCCTTGAGCCGTTGTTCGTTTCTTGCTATCATAGTAATTGCAAAACCTTCTTTCGCAAATTTTTCTGCAACTGAATTACTGATGCCGGGTCCCATTCCGACAATTGTTAAAATTTTTTTTCCCATCTTAATTAATTTTTATTTTATATAAAATTCTTTCATGTTTGTAGATTTCGTTACTCAGTTTAAGAAAAACTTTAGAAAACGAATTTTAAAAGATTATTCTCAATTTCACGAAGTTTCTCCTATTGGAACACAATTGTTGCAAAGCTTCTGTTTACCAATATAAAATAACTATAGATAAAATTCTTTCCTCCGGTCTTCAAATAAATTATTATTCTGAGTTATGTTTTTATTCAATGCATCATCAGGATTTATTTCAACAATGCAAACCTGATCTTTATCAATGCCGGCTCTGCATAAATATTCTCCTGACGGTGAAACAATAACACTCTCACCTGTAAAAGATAATTCTTTTTTATTCCGGATATCTTTCCCGGTTCTGTTCGCCGTGATTGTGAAAACATGGTTCTCGACTGCTCTTGTAAACATTGCACTCTGGCAGTATGACATTACAAGATTTGAAGGATGGCAAATTATCTGAGCACCTTTTAAAGCTAAGGTCCGCGCGGTTTCCGGGAATATCCAGTCAAAACATATCATCATTCCGATCTTTACTTTATCTTTTTTCTTGATTACAATATCATATACTCCCGGGAAATCGTTTCCGGGTTTAAACCAAAATTTTTCTTCATCAAATAAATGCAATTTTCTGTAAGTAAAAATATTTCCCTCCGGACAAACTAATACAGAAGAGTTATAAAAATTTTCTTCATAACTTTCACAAATCCCGGATACTATGTATGCATCCTTTTCAGAACATATTTTTTTTAAAGAATTACAAAATTTTCCGTTGTCAATTTCTTCGGACAACTCTTCAAGTTCAATTTTATCTTCGAATAAATAGCCGGAGTTAGCCAGCTCCGGAATAACGAGCAAATCAAAATCTTTATCAGAAATTAACTCTTCTATCCTCGAAATATTTTCGTCAGGCTTTCCAAACTGCGGCTGAAATTGCAGGTAACCAACTTTCATTTTATTTTTCTTTGATTACCCTGAAACATAGGAACCAGGGTTTTTTGGAAAGTGTCTCGTAAGCGTCAGGAAATTTTTCTTTGCACTCTTCGACAGGCTGAGGTTCAAGCATTTCGTCAAATCTGAAATCGCATTCTTTCAAAGTTCTGAAAATATCGGATAAGGGTCTTTTGTAAAAACTCATTTCAATTCCGTAACCGGTCCATTTTTCTTTCACCAGTTCAGTTTCAAAATAATTTCCATCCGGATAAATACTATAAACCAAGACTGGATTATCCGTTGAAAAAATTAATACTCCTTCCCTTTTCAAAACTCTGTTAAATTCACTGAAGAGCATCTGCCAGTCCTTTATGTAATGAATTACCATTGAGCTTATTATCACATCAAATTCTTCATCTTCTAAAAAATCCAATGGTAAATTTAAATTGGCTTTTACAATCTTTGCCTTATCTCCAAGTTTTTCTTTTGTCAAAGAAATCATTTCATCACTGTAATCAATGGCTGTAACAAATGCTCCTTTATCAACTAACCATTCGGCATATCTCCCGGGACCGCACCCAGCATCCAAAATCTTTTTACCATGCACATCCGGAAGCAATGACAATGTTGCCGGTCTCTCGTATAAAGCGTTATGAGAATTGTATTCTATCTTATTAGAATAGCTTTGTGCGAATTCCTTATCGTTATAAACCTCAAGCGACAAAGTATCAAGATTAGGAATTTTATTTTTTGTATTTTTATACAAATTTGTTTAATTGTTAATCGTTAATCGTTAATCGGAAATCGTTAATCGGAAATCGGAAAGTTTTAAAAATAATAAATTTCAATTCCCTGCCTGCAGCAGGCAGGCGAAATTCCAATTTCCAAATTTATCTAAATTACTTTATTAATTCTCAATCAACAATTATAAAAATATGTCAGACAAAATTACTAAATCGGACGAAGAGTGGAAAAAATCTCTTACAGACGAACAGTATACAGTTACAAGAAAGAAAGGAACCGAAAGACCTTTCACAGGTAAGTATTATAAACTCGATGATGACGGAGTTTATAAATGTATTTGCTGCGGAAATCCTTTATTTAAATCGGATTCTAAATTTGATTCTGGGTGCGGATGGCCGAGCTACACAGAACCAATATCAAAAGATTCCGTAATCTACGAAGAAGATAAAAGCCATGGAATGATCAGAAACGAGGTCAGATGCGGAAAGTGCGATGCACATCTCGGCCATGTCTTTGATGACGGACCGGGATTAACCGGAGCAAGGTTTTGTATCAACTCGGTCGCTTTGGATTTTGATAAAAAATAATCTTAGTTAATTAGTTAAATGCTTTCAAATAATTTTAAGAAAGAGTTAAAACTATCAATTGAAATAGCATGGATAATTTATTCGGTTGTTATTTTATTAATACTAATTCTTTCTGTTTTCTTGCCGGAAACTTTAATTAAAATATCTCCGGTCTGCGTTAGTAAAATGTATTACGGCGAAGAATGTTTTATGTGCGGCATGACAAGAGCTTTCGTTGAGATTTCGACGGGTAATTTTTCTAAGGCAAATTCTTTAAATAATTTTAGTTTAATTTTATTTTCTGTTTTTATTTTAAATACATTATTATTCATTTTTTCTTCAATCATTATTATTAAGAGATTTTTTTTTACAGGATTATTTAGAAAAATATTAAACTAACTTAAATTGACCGCTTCGTTCTCAAAACATTTATTTCCGCCACGAATTTCACGAATTAACACAAATTCACACAAAAATTTCTTTTATAATAATTAGAAATAATTAGTGGAAAATTTGTATAATTCGTGGCAAAAAAATAAATTTAAAGTTGTAGCGGTCAACTCAAGTAACTAATTCAAGTTGACTGTTATAAATTTAAGTATTTATTTACCTTTGACTACAGATTTTAAAATCAATTTGAAGAAAACAATAATCTGTGTATCTGTGGTTTAAATAAAAAAAATTGAAAACGTAACTTCTTTTACTGATTATTAAATAATTAAATTACTAAAATGCAAATCATTGCTTTATTATGGGGAATATTTTCAGTTATCGGAATGATCATTGGATTTATTCCCTGCCTCGGAGCCTATAATTGGATAAACATTCCTTTTGCGGCTATCGGAACAATAATCAGCATCATTGGAATTGTAAATGCGCAGCCCGGGGAATCGCGAAGCGCGGGTACGGCAGGCCTGATAATGTGCGGAGCTGCTGTTGTCTTTGGTGCAATAAGACTTTCTCTTGGAGGAGGAATATTTTAAAAAATTTAACTTTTATTATCTATGAAAAAGATTTTTTTACTTCTGACAGTACTCATACTTGTTTCCCGAATTTTTTTTCCGGCTAAAGGAAATTGCATTGATACTGATTCTGATTTTGAATTATTAATGAATAATTTTATTGAAGAATATCTTGGCTGGAATCCCCAGAGCGCCGTGTATCTTGGACTTCATCAGTACGACGGAAAGCTGACTGATTATAGTTTGGAATCGGTCAATTCTCAAATTAAATGGGCGGAAAATTATTTAAATAAGCTGTCGGAAACCGATCCCATTACTTTGAGCAAAATTAATTATACTAATTATAAGATTCTGCTGAGTGAAATTCAAAAGACTGTCTTCGCATTAAAAGATAAAAATAGTTACCGCACTAACCCAATGCTTTACGCAGGTGTTATTGATGTAAATATCTATATATCAAGAGACTTTGCGCCGATTGAAGACCGGGTCCGCTCGATCATTGCAATAGAAAAAGAATCTCCGAAAATTTTTGCAGCAGCGAGAAATAATTTAAACGAATCTCTCCCAAAACCTTTTATTGAAATTGCAATCAAACAGGCTAAAGGCGGTGCGGATTTTCTCGGTAAAGATCTTGTGGAAGCTCTGAAGGAAGTTAACAATGATGTTCTGATGTCTGAATTTTATACGGTGAACAATGCAGCAATAAAGGAATTGAATGATTATGCGGAGTATCTTGAAAAAGAAAAGCTTCCGAAAGCAAATAACAACTACAGTATTGGAAAAGATTTGTATGTTAAGATGCTTGAACAGGAAATGATTTCAATGTCACCGGAAGAAATTCTAGCATATGGTATGAATAAACTTAAACAGGAACAAAAGCTATTCGAAGAAACAGCTTTTATAATCGATCCCTCTAAAAAAGCAATCGACGTTTTTAAGGATATTCAGAAAGACCACCCGACTGCAGAAAGCTTGATTCCTGATACTAAAAAAAATACTGAAGCAATAAGACAATTTCTTATTGACAAAAATATTATAACCATTCCTTCGGAGGTAAGAGTACTTGTAAAAGAAACTCCGCAATATGCCCGTGCCACTAGCTTTGCTTCCATGGATACTCCGGGTCCATTCGAAAAATCTTTGCAGGCATATTATTATGTTACTCCCGTCGAAAGTAACTGGAGCGATACTCAAAAAGACGAATGGCTCTCTGCGTTCAATTATTACACAACTGATGTTGTAACTATTCATGAAGCTTATCCCGGTCACTATGTTCAGTTCCTTCATCTAAATGCTTCGGATGTTTCAAAGCTTCAGAAAATTCTTGGAAGCTACCCCTTCTCCGAGGGCTGGGCTCATTACACCGAGCAAATGCTTATAGAAGAAGGATTCGGAACAGACAAAGATAAAATCACCGCTGCAAAATATAAACTCGCACAGCTCGATGAATCTCTCTTAAGATACTGCCGTCTTTGTGTTTCGATAATGATGCATACTCAGGGAATGACTGTTGAAGAAGGGACAAAATTTTTTATGGATAATTGTTACTACGAAGAAAAGCCCGCGAATTCGGAAGCTATCCGCGGAACTTATGATCCCGGTTATCTTTATTATACGCTCGGAAAACTTATGCTTCTGAAGCTGAGAGAAAATTATAAAATTCAGGAAGGTGAAAATTATTCATTAAAGAAATTTCATGATGAGGTTCTTAACTATGGTTCACCTCCGATTCCGCTTTTGAGAGAAATTATTTTAAAAGATCAAAACTCGTGGAAAGAAATTTTATGAAATTGTGAACGTCAAAAGTGTTGAAGTAAAAAATTGCCGATAGTTTTACGAATTTGCACGAAATTACAAAAATGAATTATGGGTATGGTTAAAGTAAATTCGTGGCATTAAACAATCTTCAAAAATTAAAACAGTCAAGTTGAGTTACTTTAATACTAATGATTTTTAGTATCGATTAGATTTTCATTCGAGTATAAAGAATAGAAATATGTTCCGCTGGATAGAGACGATGCGTCGAACATAATTTTGTAAATTCCTTTTTGTAAACCACTGTCTATCAGTGATGTTATCTCGCTTCCTTTTATATCAAAGATTTTAAAAGATTGTTTCGGGGTATCACGGTATTCCCGGCTTTCATTTGGAAAAGTTTTGTTATGCAGATTATTCATGATATTTATACTAAAATTTTTAAAATAAAATTAAAAATTAAATTTATGATATTTTGAAATACTTCAATCTAAATTTGCAAATGTGGATAACTGACAACTGATACTCGCTAATCGAAAATTGTTCTTTGTTCTTCTCCATTCGGCAGCTCCAGTGCTTTTATATCTCCGACCGAATTTCCTGCCAGCCCTTTTATCGAGCCGTACATAGATGAAGTGTTTATTAAAACTTTTTTGATTTGTTTCTCCCTTGCACTCCACATTCTTTCCATTGCAATCTTTTCTTTTGAAAGATCATTCTGCATTGATGTAAAGCCTTCGACAATAGCTTCTACCTGCTGCCTGAATTCGTTGCTCGTAAGATAACTGTATATCATCTCCATCTTATCACCGCGATTTTCCTGCACAGACTTTACCGATTGCGTCATCAACAGCATTTCTCTTAACACAAATGATAAGCTCTTTATCTCCTGAAAGCTGCATACCCATACTCCCTGTCTCAATCCATATCTTTCCATATCTCTTGGCATTGTCTCTGTGACTATCACTGCGATCTCAGCCTGCTGGCTCTTCTGATCTTCTTTAAGTTTTGTAATCCAGAATTCACTGAATGCCTTTGTCCTCTTGCTTTCATAAATGATTTTTCCACACTCTTGCTGTAAATTATTTCTCACTATCTGAATAGCATCAGCTCCTCTTTCACCTTTCCTGACTTCTGTGATTCTGTCGAACGGAAAATTATTTCTCAAAAAGTCTTCGATCGCTAACTCTTGTATCTCGCCCTGAAACTGCGTTAATCCCTGTTCGGCTTTTTTCTTTAATTCATTTATCAATCTTTTTTGATCTTCTAGTTTCTTTTCGAATTCACGCTGCTTTAATTCGTTTTTTTCCTGTTCAAACTTAACAGCTTTATCCCTGATCTCCTTTTCCCTGTCAAGAAGCTGTCTTTCCAAATCTAATTTTAATTGCTCTTCGCGGTCTTTTAATTCACGCTGTTCATTTAATAATTGGACTTCTTTCCTCTTCAATTCATCAATAGATTTTTTCTTTTCCTCGAGCATGCTTTCATATTTAGTAATTTTTTCCTGTTCGCGTTTGAAAGACTGTTCTTCAATATCCTTCGTCCTGTCTTTCATTTGTTTTTCAAGATTCAATTTCATCTGCTCGGTTTTCTCTTTAAGCTCCTGTTCATTGTTAATTAAATCAATTTCTTTTTTCTTAAGAGCTTCAATTATTTTTTTCTGTTCCTCAAGGTATTTTTCATATTCACGGCTCTTCTGCTCACTCTTCTCATGCTCGGTTCTAAAAGTTTCTTCCTCGATTTCTTTTGCACGAACAATCATTTGCTTTTCCATTTCCTTTTTCATCTGCTCTGTGTTTTTAATAAGCTCTCGTTCCTTGTTCAGCATCTCAACCTCTTTTCTTTGCTGTTCTTCCAAAAGAATCTTTTGGTCTTCAAGCTTTTTTTCATATTCTCCCGTTATCTTTTCATTTTTTTCTTTTTGCAGTCTTGAAGTTGTTTCCTCAACCTCCTTAGCTTTTTCTAACATCTTTTGTTCAAGATCCTTTCTCATTTCTTCTGCACTCAATTTTAACTCCTCCTCTCTTTTTTTCATCTCTGCTTCTTTTTTCTTTTGTTCTTCCAAAAGTATCATTTGCTCTTCAAGCATCTTTTCATATTCACGGCTTCTAAGCTCGCTTTTTTCCTGTTCTCTCCTTGACGTTTTGTCTTCAGCTTCTTTTGCTTTATCAATCACTTCCTGCTCCAGCTTCTTTCTCATTTCTTCAGCACTCACTCTTAATTCATCCTGATGTTTTTTCATCTGTGCTTCTTTTTCTTTCTGTTCTTCCAAAAGCATTTTTTGCTCCTCAAGCAATTTTTCATATTCACGGCTTTTCAACTCGCTTTTTTCCTGTTCACTTCTTAATGTTTTTTCTTCAGCCTCTTTTGCTTTTTCGATCATCTCCTGCTCCAGACGTTTTCTCATTTCTTCGGCAGTCTGTTTGAATTCCTCTTGTTGCTTTTTCAACTCTTTTTCTTTTTTTACCTGTTCTTCCAAGAGCATCTTTTGCTCTTCAAGAATCTTTTCATATTCACGGCTTTTAAGTTCACTTTTTTCCTGTTCTCTTTTTAATGTCTTCTCTTCAGCTTCTTTTGTCTTTTCAACCATCTCCTGCTCAAGTTTCCTTTTCATTTCTTCAGCACTTTCTTTCAATTCATCCTGGTGTTTTTTCATCTCAGCTTCTTTTCTCTTCTGGTCATCCAAAAGTTTTTTCTGATCTTCGAGCATACCCTCGTATTCAAGCCGCTTCAGTTCGCTTCTTTCCTGCTCGCGTTTAGTTGCCTTGTCATCGATCTCCTGTGCTTTCTCCATCATCTTTCTCTGGACATCAAGCTCCAACTGCTGCTCTTTATCTCTTACCTGCCGCTCTTTGTTAAGTATCTCGACTTCTTTTTTCTTAAGCTGAAGATTTTCTTTTGATTTTACTTCGCTGTCCTGTTTAATTTTCAGTATCTCAAATTCAAGATCTTTCTTTGCCTTGAACTCCGCTTCTTCTTTAATTTTTTTTCTCTCTTCACTCAGTTTTCCGCGAATAATATCATCCTGTTCTTCCTTGAGCTTTTTGACTTTTAAGATCTCGCCTTCCATGACAGACTTTTTCTCATTGAGGACAGTAACCTGTTTTGAATATCTTTCTTCATATTCAATACGAAGATCTTCTTCCGCCTGGTGTTTCAGCACTTCATCAACAGCAATCTCGGCGCCACAGCTAGGACATTTTATTTTTGTTTTGGACATTTATATTTTTAGAATACTTTAGGTACTTCCAACTTACTGACTCCGTTTCAAAAAAAAAATCCCATAAAAAGAATAACTACCGAACAATGGATGGAATAAATGAAAAGTAATTTTTTTTTGGAAAACCATATTGACTGGTCAACGAATTTAAAGCGCGAGATAGTTGATGCTTCGATTCCAAAATTTAAACTCGAATCCGAATACAAAGCTATCGAAGGTGTTAAGTAGAATGGTAATGGAAGAAGCCTTTTCCGATGAAGCCGATTTTACAGGAATGTTAGATAGCAATAGCAGGATGGAAAATTTTATATGTTTTAAAATCAACTTATCGTTAGAAGAAAATGCTTTTGATGCATTCAATATATTACATAGTTGAAAAGTAAATAAATTAGGTATCTATTTTTGATGTACACAAAGAAAAAAAGCTGATAATTAATAAATAAAGAGCAAGGAGTTGCAAGGAGTGAGAGAAAATATTCTAAATGGATTAAGGTAATAATATATTTTAAGTATATTTGTTTTTAAATTAAAATCCTTCAATAAATCTCATGGGTAGATCAACTGTTCATTATGTCGACAATCAGACCAATAATATTCTAAAGAAACTTCATAACAAATTAAGACCGGCTGGAACTCCTGTTCAAAGAGTTGAATATATAATCGAATTATTATTACTAAGAATATTTGAAGTTAAGATCAGGCAGGATGAAGATTTTCGTGAGTTGAGAAAGATCTTTACAGGTGAAGATGAAAATAAAATATTCTCCTATTTATTTACAATTACAAATGAACAAATATTACCAAATCTTAATCAAAATTTTTTTCCATTTTATGCTAACATAATAAACAAAGCAAGAAAAGTTTACGATGGAAATATTCCACTTAAAGTGCACGACAATCTCATTCTAGTAGAAGAAGTTTTCAGTAATTCAAATTTTACTAATAATGTAAATAGTGGTAATCTGATGGAAGTAATTAACCTAATAGCCGAATTGGATGAAGACCGGTTGCTTAATACCGATTTACTTGGTGATGCAATCGAATCTGCTCTTTCTGAAACAGGAGGAACAAAAGATATAGGACTTTACAGAACTCCTGATCATATAAGGCAATTTATGGTTGGATTGTTAGAACCGACTTTTGATGATATAATTTATGATCCGGCGTGCGGAACCGGAGGGTTTCTATTCGATTCTTATGAATTTGTCTTAAGAAGAATTGACCATGACAGAAAATGGCCCGGGGATAAATCCCACAAAGAATTAAAAGAATGGTTTGATAAATATTTTAAATATAACCAGTTAGATTTTCCTTCGACAGAACAGACAACAAACTTTTATCGAAACGGAATTTCCGGAGTAGAATATCTTGGTATGATAAGAAAAATGGCCGCAATAAATTTTTATATAAAAGGTCTTAATCCGGCTAATATCGAACAAGGTGATTCATTAGCAAAATATAATCCTCAAATAGATTCTCAAAGCAAATCAATTGTCCTGGCAAATCCTCCTTTCGGTGCAGAAAGAGATCAGGAAGCTTACCCGGATGTTTGGTCAGAATATCCCAAAGAATCGGAGACTACCATTTTATTTGTGAAGCTTATGATTGAACTTCTCAAACCGGGAGGAAGATGTGCAGTAATTGTTTCGGAAGGATTTCATACATGGGACCAGTTCAGTGCCAAGACAATAAGAAAAATGCTCCTTGATGAATTGAAACTTAAAGCTATAATCAGTTTACCGCAGGGAATTTTTGTCAGTAAAAACGGAGTGGGACCTAAAACATCAATACTTGTATTTGAGAAACCAGCATTGACTTCACAACAACAGGAAGATGATTGGATTTGGTTTTATAAAGTAACAAATGATGGATACAGCATGGGAACAAACAGAAAAGAAGTTTCCGGCTGTCAACTGACAGAAGGCCTTACTTTGTATCATGAATTCATAAAGCACAATAAAAAGCCACCGGAAAATAAACATTCATATACAATTCCCGTTGAATGGATAAAATCACTTGACCCGAGAATCAAAGAGAAAATAAAAAATGAAACCCGGACAGAGATGGAAGAGAAAAAAGTTATTGAAAGAAAAAAGAAGGAAGTTGAAATCAAAAAAAAGATTGTAAGAAAATTTCCTGAGCTAAATAAGAAGAATGATTTATCATTACACGAGCTTTTAAAAGATGCAAAGTTAAAAGATTTAAAAATAAGTGCAGAAGAAGAGCTCAAGCAGTTTGAAGATATGTTTAAAAATAAGACAGAGAATGAAATTGCAAAGAGAATTGATAAAGCTCATAATTATTCTTTAAACCTGCAGAATTATTTAAGCACCCTTAACTATGATGAAAATGATTCAATGTTATCTATGATTAATAAGGAAAGAGATTTGGATAAAATATATTTAACGTTAAAATCTGATCAGGCAATTGCTGAAAAGATTAAATCCTTAAATAGTTTGAATCTAGAAAATGCAATGGAAGCTGATATAGTGAGGGAGTTTGTGTTTGGGTTGGAAGAGAGCATTTTATTTAAACATGAAAAATTAAAATTATTAAAAGAAATTCTTTATAAGAAAAAAGGATATAGCTTACAAAAACTTGAATCTTTAATTTTACCAACTTACAATAAAATCAAAAAAGATGATTACACCGGAGAAATCGATATTATTGATAAAATTTCATTCGAGGCTGGAAAAATTCATTTTAGAGATGATAAGAGTACAGGTATGGATTTATATAAAGCAAATAAAGGAAATTTAATTAGTTCAAAAATTAATATTCATCAAGGTGCGGTTGCAATTGCACCCATAGATTTGGTTTGTTCCACTCATTATCAAGTTTATGAAATTGATAAAATGCAAATCATACCGGAATATTTATTAACTATTTTAAGAACAAAACAATTTAAAAACAAACTGAGTGAAGTTAAAAATAAAGGAATAAAAAATGAACAAGGAGCTGAATTTTTACTATCGCAAAAAATTCCTCTCCCGACTCCAGAAGAACAAGCAGAAATAATATCTCAAATAGAAAAGCAAAAGATGATAAT
Source organism: Bacteroidota bacterium (assembly GCA_030855105.1). Lineage (GTDB taxonomy): Bacteria > Bacteroidota > Ignavibacteria > Tepidaquicellales > Tepidaquicellaceae > JAGPCH01. The sequence goes on from JALYRX010000017.1 coordinate 24,614, forward strand.
TGAAGGGGCGGAGAAAGTGATAGAAGGGTGGGAGATTGATGAAAGAATATTTAATGAATTTCCAAAAGTAAAAATAAAAGAACTTGCAGAATTAAATCCAACCCGAGAGAGGAATAATTTAAATGACGAACTAATGGTTTCATTTGTTCCAATGAACAACATAAATGAATTTGACGGAACTATAATTGAAAAAATTGAAAAAAGATATAGTGAAGTTAAAAAGGGCTATACTTCTTTTTTAAACAAAGATGTTTTATTTGCAAAGATAACACCTTGTATGGAAAACGGAAAATGTTTTGTAGCAGACGATCTTAAAAATGGATTAGGTTTTGGAACAACAGAACTGCATGTTTTTAGATATTATCCTGATAAAGTATTACCGGAATATTTATTCTACTTTTTACGAACTAAAAAATTCAGGAAAGATGCTGAAGAAAAAATGCAGGGAGCATCAGGACACAAAAGAGTACCGGAAGATTTCTTGATAAATTATTTATATCCACTAACCGATCTTACAATGCAACAAAAAATCATAGATGAGTTAGATTCACAGATGAAAATATTGAAAGGATTAAAAAAGATGAAAGATGTTACAGAAAAGAGGATAGAGAAGATATTGGATGAAGTATGGGGGGAATAAAAATAAAAATGAAAAATTGAAAAGTAAAAATTTTCATAGACATTGAATTACAAATAATTAAAATTTATATTTATAATGAGATATAATTTTTAATTTGAAATTGTTTGAGAAACCATTATTGAAGAATAGAGCAAACATTAAATGAAAGAAATAGAATTTCCCCCATTACTTGAGAGAGGTTTTAAAGACATAATATCAGAAGAGATGAATGACATTTTTGTTAAACCATTTTCAGAAAAATCGGAAAGAAATAAGATAACGAAGGAATTTCAGAATTACATCGAATTATTTCTGAGATTAAATGTTAATTCTGAAATATGGATTGATGGTTCCTATGCAACAAAAGAACCAAATCCTTCTGATATTGATATTGTTTTCTTTTTAGAAGTAAAACAAGTAGATAGTTTATCCGGCGAAAAAGAGGAATTATTCCAAAAATTATTTTTGGAAAAGAAGTTAATAAAAAATTTATATTATGTTGATGTTTATTATGCAGACATTAACAGTGATTCGGAAAAAGAGATGTGGGAAATTGAATTTGGGACAAGATATGATAAAGAAACTCCTAAAGGAATTTTCAGATTAAAAGTATTATTATGAAAAACTTAGACGGCACAAAAAAATTAATAAAACTTCATGAAGATAATTTGGAAAAGAATGAGCAAAAGCTTAGTCAGAATCCTAAAAGCTTATTCTATAAGGGAATTGTTAAAAATACAAAGGAAAGAATAGATGAGCTGAAAAGTTATACTAACGGAAATGAGTTTAATAGAACAGATGAATTTAAAAAACCTCCTAGAATCAACGAGGCAACTTCCACAGATTTAAAAGTTATAAAGCAATTAGAGAAGCTCGGATGGAACTCCGGATTCACTCTTCTTTATCAACAGGAATATCAACTTACTCCCGAGCAGCAAAAAGAATACAATAAAAAAAGTATAAAGCCGGATATTGTTTTACAGGATATTAACGGTAATATTCTTGCTGTATTTGAAAATAAGCTTGAAGATGAGAAAAAAGGATTGAATAAGCTGAGAATGATTTATTCAAAGATTTTAAATCCGAGATTTTTGTATGCATGCTCTAAAGAGAAAATTTTATTTTATGATAATTCATGGAAAGGAATAGATGCAGGTGATTTCAGACAAGTAACTGATTTTATGAGTCTTGATGAAATGAAAATAAAGGTTGGACAGGAAAAAAGAAAAGCGGAGATTAAAGAAATTTTTATTGACAAGACAATTGCGGGAGGATATGACAAAAATGTTGATAAAGTAAGATATTATCAGGAAGATTGTATTATGACACTAATAGAAAATTACAAGAATAATAAGCAGAAGATGTTGATTCACATGGCTACAGGATTAGGAAAAACAAGAATGTCGGTTGCATTAGTAAAAGCATTATTACAAAGTGGGTTAGCAAAAAGAGTTTTATTTGTAGTTGATAGGGTATTGCTTGCACAGCAGGCGATGAATAAAGGATTTAGTTTGATTAGCAAAGAATATCCATCCACAAGATTGAGAACTTCAAATTACAAACAACAAAAGCACACAAACATACATGTTGTTGTTATAGATTCACTTGAAATGATATTCTCTGATATACCATCAAACTTCTATGATTTAATCATTGTAGATGAATGTCATCGTTCTATGACAATAAATCGCAAAGTAATTTTTGATCACTTTTTATGTCCTCGAATAGGTTTGACAGCAACTCCAAGAGCAGCCATTGCGAAAGAAGGAGATCAAATTCCGGAAGAAGATTTAGCAATTTTGGATACATATAAATTATTCGGATGTGAAACCGGAGAGCCGGATTATAAATTTGATCTGGAAAGAGGAATTGATGAAGGATTTTTGGCTCCATACAAACCTATTGAAATAATTACTCCATTAATACAGGAAGCAAAGAAGGAAGGGATAAAATTTGAATATGTAATGGAACCCGAAAATAGAGAAAGAATAGATTTACCTGAAGAAAAAAAATTAAAAGTAGAACAACTAAACAGAAAGTTTATTGCAGAGAATAATTGTAAAAGAATTGCGGAAGAATTAAAAAAGAATACCGAATATATGGAGAAGGTAATTGTATTCGGAGTGAGTCAGGCACATTGTATGGAATTAGCAAAATCTATCAATGAAGTATTTGAGACTGATAAAACCGAGAAACCATATTACGCAGAGGCAATAATTTCAGAAAATAATGAACTTAATGAAACTTTAAAAAACTGGTTTGAGAAGCCATATAAAAAACCATTTATTGTTACTTCGGTTGATATTATGAGTACAGGTGTTGACATTCCGTGTGTCAGGTATATTGCGTTTGCATCATTGACAAAGTCAGTTGGTAAATATATACAGATGTTAGGTAGAGGAACAAGAATAGATAAGGATACTGGGAAATACAGTTTTACAATATTAGATTTCGTAGGATTGTGCAAGTTAATGGATGATAACGGGAAAGGAACAAAAAAGGAAAATAAGAAAATAGTTGGTAAAGAAAGTGGTCGGACTGGAGGAAAAGTTTCAAATCCAAAAGGAGAATATTTCCTTATTGATAATCCTGATCCTTCAATGTTTATACAGAGAGTTTCTATTCATGGAGACGAAATAAAAGTTATTGATAATAAACCAATACCTTTAGATGAAGCGAAAAAAATATTTGAAGAGGGTTTAATGAAATCGAAAGATAAAGAAATAACCGAGCTAAAAGAAAATGTCGTTGATAAAAAATATGAACCGACTCAGGAGCAATTAGAAATTCTTTTACGATGGTTAAGAGAACCGGATATTTATTTAGATGAAGGACAATTACAAAAGATTTATAATTATCCGGAAGGTTCTATATGGGATTTTGTTTTACAGGCATTGGGTATTAGAAAAATCCCAACGATTAAAGAAAGGATAGAAAAAGGATATCTTGCGTATTTACATACTTATAACTTCACTGATAATCAAATTAGAGTTTTAAAGAAACTAAAAAATACTTTTGCATCAAATGCTGAATCAAAAAAAGAATTAACAGCAAATGATATTTTTGGCAATCCCGTATATTCCAAATTGATAGGTGATAAAAAAGAAATCGAAAAAATATTTGAAGGAAGGTTTGAAAAAGTATTTTCAGATATGAAAGAAAACATCGGACAAAAAACTATTTATTAACTTACTTATAGTTACTTAAAACATATATCCATAACTGCCTCTCGTGCCCAGACTCTAGTTTGGTAACATTTTTTACACGAAACTCCTGTTTTTATAATATTTTTAAATACAAATAAATATGCTGAATTAAATCAGAGTAACTTCAGGAGATAACAATAATTGTTTACTCATCTTTAAAATAAAATTATCCTAAATTCGCCGTGTATATAAAATTCTGCAGCTTGGAAATTAATAGCTTACTATTAAAAGTGCCAATTTTTATTTTTGCAAATAAAAATTTTAAATAATAAAAACAATTATGGCAGACAAACCAATCATTTTAGTTACTGGGGCAACAGGCGCGCAGGGCGGAAGTGTTGCACATTTTTTAGCGAAGTCAGGAAAATATAAAGTAAGAGCGTTGACACGCGATGCCCATTCAAAGAAAGCCGCAGCCCTCGGGCCGGAAGGTGTAGAAGTTGTTGAAGGAAATCTTGATGATAAGGGTAGCTTACTCAAAGCAATGAAAGACTGCTATGGGGTTTTCGGAGTGACAAACTTCTGGGAGCATTTCGAAAAAGAAGCACAGCAGGGAAGAAATCTTATCGACGCAGTCAAAGAAAGTAATATTGAGCATTTTGTATTAAGCTCACTTCCACCGGTCAACAAAATCTCCGGCGGTGAACTGAGTTCCCCTCATTTCGACATAAAAGCTGACTATGAAGATTATGCAAGAAGCCTGAAACTTAATTCGACATTTACTCACGTTGCATTTTACTTCGATAACTTTCTCAGTTTCTTTGCAATAAAAAAAGGTGAGGACGGGAATTTTCATTTTGGATTTCCGCAGAGTGAAAAGACAAAGCTTGGCGGAGTTGCTGTAGGTGACGTTGGAGGAGTCATCGCCGGAATTTTTGAAAACAAAGATCAGTATTTAGGCAAGACAATACGCATTGTAGGTGACGCCCTTTATCCACAAGACTATGCGAGGATTATGTCTGAAATACTCGGAGTAAAAGTTATTTTTGATTATATAGACAGGAATACCTTTACCGGCTTTGATTTTCCTGGCGCAGCTGATATCGCCGACATGTTTGAGTTCTATTCCAAGTTTATCCCGGATGAGCAAAAGCCAATCGAAGAAAGCAAAAAATTATTTCCCGCTATTAAGAATTTTGAGACATGGCTCAGTGAAAATAAAAGCAAGTTTGATGAGATAGTTGGGAAGTAAAAAGTTAAAAGTTGAAAAGTTAAAAGTTATTAATTCTTGATACCGAAGGTATATTACTTTCATATCTGTCCAAACAATTCATAAATGATTTAAGATTAATTTTAGATTAGCTTACTTCTTTTCAACTTTTCAACTTTTTACTTTTTACTTTCAACTGCTCAAAAACTTAACAACATCGTTTTTATTATTCCAGTCTTTGATTTCCATAACGCTGTTGCGGTCACGGTTAAGGGCGAGCCAGTTTGATATGACTTTTATTTCATCAAGCTCAAAATTGTTAAACTTATGTTTCACATACTTGCTCAACGAGAAAAATAAGTAGTCAGTGGTTTCGGTAAGCTCTTCGAAAATATTCGACTGGTCATATTCAATTTCACTTTGTATCACGTAAGTCTTCATCAGCTTTCCATTCTGTATAAAAAAAATTTCCTTGCCGATCGCGCTTGTACATTTAATAATAATTTTCTTATCGTTGATAGCTGAGGTTATAACTTTCTGATAGCTCATGACTTTTTGTAAATCATGCAGGCGGTCTCTGACAAATGCCGCTCTTTCAAATTCCATTCTTACTGAATATTCATTCATCCTTATCTCGTATAGTTTCTGTGCGGAATTTTTTTCAAATGAAGTTATAAAATTATGCACTTTAACAACTTCATCCATATATTCGGATTTGGATTGTGAAAAATTGCATGGAGCATTACATTTTCCAATTTCAAGATACATACATGTTGAATGGTCTTTCGCTGGCTTCAGGTTTTTAAATTCACATTTGCGCAATTTAAACTCTTCATTAATATCCTTCAGTAATTTATTGACCGTCAGACCGCTTTGAAAAGGTCCGTAATAATTCGCGCCGTCATTTTCGATCTCATAAACTTTTTGAAGTTTTGGAAAAGTATTATGCACGTCAATTTTTAAAAACGGATGGAATCGAAATCTCTTTATCGCAGAATTAAATCTCGGCTTGTTTTTTTTTATTAATTTTGATTCAAGTATCAGTGCAGACAACTCCGAATTAGTAATTTCATATTCAACCGAACCTATATTCTTCAGCAGGCGGCGGAGTTTTTTGGGCAGTTCGGAATTATATCTGAAGTAAGAGGAAAGACGCTCCCTAAGATTTTTTGCTTTGCCGATATATAATATTTCCCCGTCCTTTCCTTTCATAAAATATACACCGGGAAGTTTAGGGAAGTCTTTTAAAGTCAGATTCAGACGTTTAAGAACGGGAGATTTGTTTTCGTTGTTGTAAATTTTACAATTCTGAAATTTCAATATTTCATGAATACTTTCATATTCATATTCTTCGATCAGAGTATTAAGAAAATTCAAAAGTATCTTGGCAGTTGCAAGTGCGTCATCATAAGCCCTGTGATATCTTTTAGAGCTTATATCGAAATATGACGCAACGTTTATTAAAGATTTACTCCGCAGCCGTTTAAGGAGTCTCCGTGCGAGTTTGCAGGTGCAAAGAGTCTTGTAAACAAACGGTTTATTTATCCTTAAGAATGAGTGAAATAAAAATTTATAATCGAAGCCGGCATTATGCCCGGTGAATATAACATTCGAATTTTCATTCTGACCGAAGAAAGAAATAATTTCTTCCGAAACTTCTGCAAACACAGGTTTATTCATAACGTATTCATCTGAAATCCCGGTAAGATGAGTTATCTCCCTGGGAATATGCTGCTGCGGATTTATTAATTTTGTGAGCTTGTCAATTATTTCTCCATTATGAACTTTTATCAAACCAATTTCAGTTATACGGTTATTTAACGGTGATAATCCCGTAGTTTCGACATCGCAAACAATAAATGTTGTATCAAAGATATTTAAGCTTGAATTTTCTTTCATTAGTAACCCTAATATAAAAATCTGAAAACATTCTTACCATTTAAAAACAATATCACTGAATTATTTTATTAACTCAAATAATCCTTAAACTGAAGTTTAATATGAATATTACTTTTTCTTTAAAATTCATACAGTTTAGTCTTCTTTCTTTTGATAGATCAAAAGAAAGAAGCAAAGAAAAATCTCCCGCTTGTGATAAATTGCCGGAAATTTTTGCTCTTCGCAAATACTCTGAATTTCTTTCGGCAATTTATCACAGGCGGGTATCATAATATTTAAATGATTTTAATTTAAAAGAATTTTCCACTTTAAATCATATAGCACCATTTAATTAGAGTAAATTCGTGGCAAAGCTTCAATTATTTCGACGAATGTGAAATGTCTGACTGCAATTTGATTTCTTGGCTTTTTATTAAGTGCTAATTTGATTATTTTCATTGATTATTTTTCAAAAAATTATTTAAAAAACTAAACATTAGTAATGCTAAATCAGAAAAAATTTATAAAAATAATTTCGTTTTTATCGATAATAATATTTTTAGTGACAGCGGTTTCTTGTTCTTCCAAGAAAAAGCAGGTAGTTGCGGAAGTTGGAGGAGAGAAAGTTTACCTCGATAATTATGAAAAGCAGTATCTAAAGACAGTTAACAATGTTGACTCGGCTAAAAATTCAGATATGGAAAAGAGAAAAGAATTTTTGGATCTGTATGTAAAGTTCAGATTAAAAGTTCAGGATGCAAGAGACAGGGGCTTGCTAAAATCGGAAGATATTCAAAATGATTTAAAACAATATAAAGAAAATTTTCTTACCTCATATCTGATAGATAAGGAAATTGTAGATCCGAATATTAAAGACCTTTACGATAAGAAGCAGTACGAGATCCGTGCTTCGCATATATTAATAAATCTTCCCCAGCAAAACACTTCACCCGAAGATTCTATTAAAGCATATCAAAAAGCAAATGATGCATTAAAAAAATTAAAAGACGGGGTTCCTTTTGAGGAAGTCGCAATGGAATTTTCCGATGATATGTCCGCAAAGCAAAACGGAGGAGACCTTTATTATTTCACAGCCGGTATGACTGTGCCTGAGTTTGAAGATGCAATTTATGAATTGAAAGTCGGTGATTATTCAAAAGAGCCGGTAAGAACTACGTTTGGACTTCACATCGTAAAGCTAACCGATAAGAAAAAAAGAAGTGATGGAATAAGAGCATCTCACATTTTGATACAGGATCAGAAGGACAGCGCAGGACAAGTCATTGACTCAATAGGAACATATAACAAAGCGAAAGATGTTTTTTCAAGAATAAAAAACGGTGAAGACTTTGCAAAAGTAGCAACGGAAGTTTCACAGGATCCGGGTTCAGCTCCTAAAGGCGGAGACCTTGGTTTTTTCGACAGAAGAAGAATGGTTCAGTCATTTGACAGCGCTGCATTTTTATTGAAAGCAGGAGAGGTTTCGGAACTGGTAAGAACACCTTTCGGATGGCATATAATAAAAGTTACGGAGATTAAGCCCTACTCGGCTTTTGACAAACAGAAAGAAACTTTAAAATCCGATTTTAAAAAGGGTCCGTTGTTTAAAGAAGAATACACTGAATTTTTAGACAAAGCTGGAAAAGATTATAAATTCGAAATCAAAGAAGATGGAATGGCATTCCTTATTTCCAAGTTTGATTCTACAAGACCGATATCGTCATTCAATCTTGACAGTCTTTTTTCAACCGATGAGAAATCAAAAGTCATCGCAACTTATAAAGACGGGGAAGTAAAAGTTTCCGATATTATGACATATCTCACCAAGAACAGGGATAACCAATCAAGTCTTGCAGACTCAGCAACGTTAAAAAAAATAGTAGACGGTGCGGCAGAGACACCAATCTTATATAAAGTGGCGGTAAAAGAAAATATTGAAAAAGATCCCGAGTACATGGCACAAATAACAGAATATGAAGATGGTTTATTAAGTTTTAAAGTTGACCAGGAAGAATTATGGAGAAAAATAAAAATAACTCCGGAAGACATGGAGCAGTATTACAATTCCAACAAGGACAAATATTCATTTACTGACAGCGGAGTAGTTAAGCCAAAGCCAATGGAAGACGTGAAATCGGAAATATCAAACTTGCTTCAGCAGCAAAAATTCAAAGACCTTGAAAAAGAATATGTTGATAACTTAAGAAAGAAGTATCCCGTAAAAGTGAATGAAGCAATTTTAATAGAAGCATTTAAAGAATAATATTTAGTTGAACAAAATAAAATCATTATTAATATTATCAATTTTATTCATTAGCTCGTCTGGCTTCAGTCAGGCAGAGGGCGATAGAATAATTGCAATAATCGGCAACGATATTATAACTGAATCTGATTTTCAATATCAGGTTCAGCTGTACGCGCGGCAAAACCAGCTAGAAGAAATTTCTCCGTATTTAGCCCAGCAGATTTTTCAATCTATAATTACCAATAAGATGATCCTCGCAAAAGCCGAGCAGGACAGTATCATAGTTACGGAAGATGAAGTAACCCGTGAACTTGATTCGAGATTAAAAGGTCTTATTGAGCAGGTAGGTTCACAGGAGCGGCTTGAGCAAGCTTATGGTATGTCGCTTGCAAAGATAAAGACTTTATTAAAAAAAGACTTGCAAGACAATTTGATGATTGAGAAGCTCAAGAGGAAACAGTTTCAGGGTGGAATGAGGATCAATGATAAGGAGCTCCAGGATTTTTATGAGACTTATAAGGACAGTCTTCCGGATGTAAGCCAAGAGTTTGAGCTAGCACATATTTTTTTAGAAAGAAAGGTCAGTGATGCAGAGAAGACGGAAGCAAAACGCATTGCCGCTCTTATACTCGACAGCATTAAGGCAGGGGAGGATTTTTCCGAACTTGCAAAAAGAAATTCTTCCGATTCTTCATCAGCCATTGCCGGAGGTGATTTAGGATATGCAAAAAAAGGAACTTTTGTAAAGGAGTTTGAGGAAACTGTGTTTAGCATGAACCCCGGTGAAGTTTCAGAAATTGTCGAGACAGAATTCGGGTATCACATTATCAAGCTAAACGAAAAGCAAGGTGACAAAGTAAAGAGCCAGCATATACTCATATCATTTCCAAAGTTTGAATCATCTGACTTTGAAACTATAAATTTTCTGAAAGCCCTCAAGCAAAGGATAGAAAAAGGTGAAATAACTTTTGATACTGCTGCAATACAGTATTCACAGGATGAAGCAACGAAATCCAAAGGAGGTTATCTCGGAAAAATTTCTGTTGAGCAGCTCGACAGTATGACAGTTGAAAGCTTACAAAATCTTTCTGCCGGACAAATTTCTGATCCTTTGCGGATAGGAACCGATCAGAAATATGGTTATGAAATTTACAAACTTATAAAATCATATCCGCCGCATAAGCTCAGTATGGAAGACGATTATGAAAAGATAAAACGATTCGCTGTATCCTATAAGGAAAATAAGGAAATGGAAAAATGGATAAACGAAATAAGAGAGACGATATATGTTGACATAAAATTGTAATTACCGGAAACTGATGGATTTTTCTTTAAAGACAGATTACAGTTTTATTTTTATTATTGTTGCTTTAATTCTGTCCTTTATAATTTCGTATATTTATTATAAAAAATCCAAACTCGACGGCGTTCAAAAAAAAATATTTACTGCTTTACGTTTTCTCTCCACGCTCTTCATCTTACTACTCTTATCTTCACCCGTAATCTCGTTTGTAAAAAATTTAACACAGGACCCCGTTAACGTTTTTCTGATCGACAATTCGGAAAGCCTGATTCTGGAAAACAGATCCGAAAACATACAGGAAGTATTAAATGATAAAATAAAAAATTCTGTATCGGACAACTCCGAGAACTTATTCTTTCTGTATTCGAGAAATTTGTATAAGGAAATCGATGTTAGTAGGGACGAAGCAGAATCCATACCTTTCACAGGAATAAATAACTTCGAAACAAATATTACCGCCTCGATGTATTCTCTTCAGGAAAGGCTTTCAAACAGCAACCTATCTTCGGTTACAATAATCTCAGATGGAATAATAAACGAGGGCGGAAATCCCATTACGGTTACAAAGTCACTTAATGTCCCTCTTAATTATATTTTGGTTGGAGACACAATTCAGAAAAATGATCTTGTATTGCGAAATGTATTTTATAATAAGACATCTTTTATCGAAAGCAGCGTGCCGGTAAACATTGAAGTAAACTCGTACAATTATGAAGCGAACATTAAAATTAATCTTTATGAAGAAGACATATTAATTGACTCCAAAGATTTAGCTGTTTCAAAAATTCGGAATGCTTATGATGTCTCATTTAATGTTCTTTCGAATGCTGAAAAGGTTGTAAAGTATAAAATTGAAATTGCGGGACTCGATGATGAGATTATTTTGAGAAATAATTACCAGGAATTTTTTATAAAATTTGTAAATAATAAGTTCAAGGTTCTGGTACTTGCAGGCGGACCCGGTGCAGACCTTGCATTCATATCCGAAGAAATAAAAAAAGTTACAAATTTCGAGACTACCTTTTTGACACAGAAATCTCATACGGAATTTTACGAAGGCATATTACCGGATTTAAGCAAGTTTGACACATATATTTTTATTGAGTTTCCAACTTCAATTACAAATCAAAGTATTTTAAATGAAATCAAAGGCCAAATTGAAAAAAATAATTCTTCATTAATTTTCTTTGCGGGCAGAAATACCGATTATTCAAAATTATCCTTACTAGATGAAAAACTGCCGTTTAAATCTTCAGGAGTTTCAGGAAATGAACAGGAAACAGGTATTACTTCCGTAAATAATTTGAATGACGAGATATTTAAAAATAAAAATTTAATATCATCTGTCAATTCTTTACCGAATATATTTAAAACCGGTTCTCCTTTTTCAATCAACCCATCTGCGGAAACTTTTCTTTTGACAACCAAAAATTCCGAACCGGCTTTTGTAATTCAGAATACTGATAAGAATAAATCTGCTGCATTTTTAGCTCATGGATTATTTAAATGGAGATTGAGCAGACAGGAAAACAATGCAGGCGAAGTTTTAAATTATATTCTCACAAGCGCGATCGTTGCGATAACGGACAAAGAAGAAAAAAAGACTTTTATTATTGAAACAACCAAACCCGTTTACTCAAAATATGAAAATGTTAAGTTCGAAGCGCACATAACTAATTTTGAACTGCAGGGTGATGAACAAATAAAAGTATCTTTAAAAGGCAGCGGTTTCAGCGAAGACATTCAACTAAAAAAATCAGACAACAAATATTATGAAGGAGAAATAAATATACCGGTGAATGGAAATTACGAGTATACCGCCGGACTTTATTCTAAAAAAAATTTAGTGGAAGATATCAGTAACAGATTTGCCATTGGTGAAAATAATAATGAGTTCAAATTAACTAAAGCCGATAACGCAATCTTAAATGCTCTTTCAAATGAAACCAATGGGGAAAATTTTACTGGCTTAAATTCGGAAGAAATAGATAAGACTTTAAACGGCTTTAATGAGAAATCTAAAGTCGAATATAGTTCAGTGCAAAATTTTGAGATGAATCTGAATCCGTATTATCTTGGAATGGTAATATTCCTTCTTTGCCTGGAATGGTTCTTCAGGAAGAGAAATAACCTTCCGTAATTGAAAAGAGAATTTTTTTAGAGTAATTTTGATTAAAGGTTTTTAAATATTTAAAGATCTTGCATGAACATCTATTTTAAGAAAATTTTTGACAACATTAAGCCGGCTTTGTAAACAAATTCTACTAATGATAAAATTTTTTACAATATTATTTTTATTCATTTTATCTTACACCCCAATATATTCACAACAATACTGGCTATCTCATCCGAGTCCCACACCCAGTAATCTCAGAACCTGTTTTTTTATAGATTCTCTTAACGGGTGGATAGGGGGAGATTCAGGATTAATGATACGTACTACAAACAAAGGTCAGAGCTGGACATTTCAAAACACAGGAGCTACATATGCAATTATTTCAATGTACTTTTTAAACCAACGGCTCGGCTATGCAATCTCATGGGAAATAGATAATAATCCGCCTAACTATTACGGGACAAGAATATTCGCAACTACCAATGGAGGAATTAACTGGAGCAATACTTTACTTCCGGATACAAATTTATTTATAAACTCGGTTTTCTTTCTTGATTCTCTGAACGGCTTTATTGGCGGCTCCGAAGGTAAAATATTTTATACTACTAACTCGGGAAACGACTGGAACTTATCCGTTACCGATTCCGGAGTGGTTTTTGGATTTCCCGTAAGAGAAATTAAATTTTATGATTCACAAAACGGGTTTGCTGCAGGTGGTGTATTTGATATTGCAGGTGTAATTTATAAAACAATTAACGGAGGCAGAAACTGGAGCGTTCAAATAGTAGGACCCGAGCCTGTAAACGATCTTTATTACTTTGATTCCGTAAATGTTATCGGTATGGGCGGAGATTTTGAGTATGGCTCAAGCAAAGTAACAACTAGTGACGGAGGAGCTGTCTGGGACTATCATGAATTTGGTGTTTTCGGAATTGCAAATTCGATCGGCTTCAGAACGAGAAATGAGGGCTGGGCATCACTAGGAATTGTTGACAGTTTTTTAGTTTCAACAAACGGAGGTAGCAAGTGGAAACTTAAAGGCACTCCGAACGGAGCAAAGATATATAAACTATTTTTTATTGACAGCTTAAACGGCTGGGCAGTTGGTAATGACGGAGTGATTTTAAAATATAATTCAAACCTGCTGGATATAAGCGAAAATAATTTTTCTATTCCAAATGCAATTACACTTTATCAAAATTATCCCAATCCCTTTAATCCTTTTACAGTTATCAGTTATCAGTTAACCGTTAGCAATTATGTTTCATTAAAAGTTTATGATGTTACGGGAAAAGAAATTGCAACATTAGTCAATCAAAAACAGATTGCAGGAAGTTTTAGTGTAGATTTTAATGCCGGTAATTTTCCAAGCGGAATCTATCTATATGAACTAAGAGCTGTCGAAGAGTATACAGGTAAAAAATATTCACAGACGAAGAAGATGATAATTTTGAAGTGATGTTTTATCACATCCATCCAAAAACGTAATGATGTCTTATATAATTTTTTATAAAAAATCCTTGTCTTCAATTTTCTCACGGTAAAAATTTTCTATCTTTTTTTTAATCTCTTCTTCCGATGACAAAGTTAATATTTCATCACAAAATTTTTTAGCTTCCTTATAATTAATTTTTCTTATTATTTGTTTGATCTCGGGAAATATAGAAGGGACAACACTAAGCTCATCTATACCCAGACCAACAAGAACAACAGTTGCCAGCGGGTCTGATGCCATCTCTCCGCAGACGCTTATTTTTATTTTATTTCTGTGCGCAGCATCTGTTATACTCTTCATTGCCCTCAATACAGCAGGATGAAATTCAAGATACAAACCTGATATATATTCGTTTCCCCTATCGACAGCAAGAATGTATTGAATCAAATCATTCGTACCGATGCTGAAAAAATCAACTTCCTTGGCGAGTTCGTCTGCAAGAAAATATGCCGACGGAACTTCGATCATAATCCCGATTTCTATATTCTTATCATACAATATTTTTTCACGGCTTAGATCTTCTTTCACCTCCTTTAGGATTTTTTTAGCTTTTTTTACTTCGCTTACAGATGATATCATCGGGAACATAATTTTAATATTTTTCTTGGTAGATGATTTTAACATAGCGCTAAGCTGCTCTTTAAAAATATCAACCCTGTCTAGGCAAATCCTTATTCCTCTCCATCCTAAAAAAGGATTATCCTCTTTTTCCGAACGCGGTAGAAGTTTGTCCCCTCCTATGTCGTAAGTCCTGATCGTCACTGTGTTTGGATAAGTAACATTAGCGATGTGTGAATATTCTTCAACCTGTCTTTCTTCGGAGGGAAAATCTCCGGCTTCGAGAAACAAATGTTCGGTTCTGTAGAGTCCGATGCCGCAATGACCTGTGTTAACTACGAAATCTATTTCTTCATCAAATTCTATATTGGCTGAAAGTTCAATTTGCTTTTTATCAAGTGTCTCGCCGGGAAGATCAATTATTTTATTAAGCTTAATCTCATATTCTTTTAATTTATCAAGCCGTTTTTTATAATTGTTAAGAGTTTTCTCGGATGGATAATTAATGATTAATCCGTTAAAGCCATCAATGATTATAAAATCTCCCGAGACAATTTTTTTTGAAATATCTTTCATTCCCACAACTGCAGGAACTCTCAAAGCTCGTGCTACAATTGCTGCATGAGAAGTTATTCCTCCTTTATCTGTAGCATAGCCCTGAACTTTTCTTTTGCTGAATAATATTGTATCGGCAGGTGAAAGTTCATGTCCGATTATTATAGAATTCTCGTCTACTTTTGAAACGAGTTTTTCTTTTTTCATATTTCTTATTACGCGGTTGCGGACATCATTAATATCGGCAAATCTCTCTTTTAAATATTCATCGTTGGCATTAAGCAATGCGTGTCCGATCTTTGACATCTCTTCATCAAAAATAAAACTTGCGGTTTTCTTTTCTCTTTGTATCCGCTTAATAATAGACTTTATAAAAAACTCATCATTCAAAATTTCGAGCTGAGCATCGAATATCAACGAGTTTTTTTCGCCGATTTTTTCATAAGAAAGATTTCTTATTTTGCTCAGCTCCTTCATTGAAAGATTCAAAGCATTTTGAAACTCTTCCATTTCCTTCATAATCTCATCAGTATTCAGAAGCTGTTTATCAACTTCTAAATTGCTGCGCGTGTATATATATGCTTTACCAAATGAAATGCCCGGTGATGCAGGAATTCCTGTGTATGTCAGCTCTTTGTGCAAAAGGAAAATTTAGTTATAATAAAAATAATCTTTTGTAAGATTAAAAGTAAGGTTTATTTCAAAAAATATATCAAACTATGCAATCATAAAAATAACTTTAATAAAAAAATCCACCGTCTCCAAACAATGAAGCCCAACCTAAAAATTTCAACTTTTGCGTTGTAATTGATTTTTTGTATGAGTAAATTATAACCTTAAAAAAACAGTACAGCGTTTTTTGTCCCGTCATGCCGGGGTTGTTCTACCAAAATAAGAAAGTAGTAACAAGCTTTTAATATTTTGCTGGTGTTAAAACCTTTTTAAGGTGTAAGTCGCCGCAAATAAATCCGTTAATTAAATTCCGGGTTGAAAAGATTTAAGAGCCAAAAATTTGCAAGCGTACAATTCAATAACACAAAAAAGGAAACACAGCAATGGAAAAAGGAACTGTTAAATGGTTCAACGTTACTAAAGGTTATGGTTTCATAACAAGAAGCAACGGACAAGATGTATTCGTACATTTCAAAGCAATTAACGCTGACGGCTATAAAAAGCTCGATGAAGGTGATCAAGTTGAATTTGAAGTAGAAGACGGATCAAAAGGTCCACAAGCTGCCAACGTTACAAAAGTAGGATAACCAAAATTTTCCGAAATAAAAAAGCCCGTGAATCAATTCGCGGGCTTTTTCTTTTTACAAAATTTTCATTAAAAATTTTTGCACTTAACAATAAGCAAACAAATGTTTGTTGAAACTTGCCGGAAAAAATTCTTTGCTTTCAAAAAAATTAGATCAGGCCGGATAGCTTTGTGCATTTAGCGGTTAAAGAAATTTTATTAAACAACTTGTGTTCAAATTATTTTTTCCCAATAACCAACATCAATCCATCTACCAAACTTAAAACCTACTTCTTTAAAATGAGCAACTTTTTTAAAACCGAGCTTTTGGTATAATCCAATACTTTCTCTATTAGGTAATGCGATACCACCGATTAAACTGTGAATTTTTTTAGCTTTAACTTCTTCAATCAACCGGCTTAACAATTTTTTGCCGATACCTTTCCCCAAAAAACCTTTGTCAAGATAAACCGAACTTTCTGCACAATGCCTGTATGCATTTCTATCTTTCCATTTAGCAGCATAAGCATAACCAACTGTTTCTCCTTTTTCTTCAAAAATAATCCATGAAAAATTTTTTGCAGCTTCACTTATTCTCTTTTCCATTTCATTTTTTTCAACTTCCGATTCTTCAAATGTAATCGTTGTATTATTAATATAATAATTATAGATTTCGCAAATCCGATTTATATCTGAATTCCTGACTTTTCTAATCATCATTCCTATTAGAAAATTTTTATAATTGACGTTTTATTTTTGCAATTTCTCAAGCCTTTCAATTGCATTATTGTTCGACGGGTCCATTTCAAGAGATTTTTTATAATTGACTATTGCAAGCTCATTGTTACCCATAAGCATATATGCTTCCCCCATGCTGTCGTATACGTTTGAAGAATTCGGGTAAGACTCGACATTAAGTTTTAGAAATTCAATTGCTTCCATAATCTTACCATCCTGCATCAATTGATAACCTAAAGCGTTAAGCTGATTTTCTTTAAAATTATATTTATCAATGCTGTTTGTTTTTAAATCTTTATACTGATCTATCGCTGCCTGAATATCTTTAGCTATCATAGTTTGATATAATACGTCTGCAATTGACTGCTTTGGGTCACTCACACTCATAAGCTCTACATCGAAAACAAGCGTAGCATCGGGAGGTATAATATTTCCCGCTCCTTTCTTACCATATGCTAATTCGGAAGGAATTATCAGTCTGTATTTATCTCCTACGTTCATCATTGCAATTGCTTCGTCCCAGCCTTTTATAACTTTTCCGGTCCCGAGAACGAACTCAATCGGCTCACCTCTTTCACGCGAGGTATCAAACATTTTTCCGTCTAATAAATATCCTGTATAGTGAACTTCAACTGCTTTGTTCTTCTCTGCGGGTGCACCATCGCCTTTCTCAATAATAATATATTTTAATCCGCCTTCTGTAGTAATAGTGTCTTGTGCATTGGTATTGCTTAAAATTGTGAAAAATAATATTGCGAAAATAAAAAAGGTTTTCATTTGTTATGTTTTATTGTTTTAGTTAATTATTTTTTTAAACTTAATATTTCTTCAAGACTTTCTTCAACTTCTTCACGGCTTAAATTTCCTTTAATCAGATCTACGTCCGGCTTGCCCTGAAGGCGCTTATAAAATCCAACGGCTTTATCATAAATACTTTCATCTTTGTTGTCTATCAATTCAAATAAAAAATCCTCGGCTTTGGAATACTGTCCTGATATTTCATAATATTCAATAATCCGGATTTTTAACTCACGGGACTTATCAAATTGCGCAACATGCTTTATCAGAAAATCAACTCTTGGATAATATGTTTCGGGAACAGGAAGTTCTTTAGATAATATTGATTCGATATATAAACAAAGTGCTTTGATATAGGTTGTTATACTTTTTTTGGCATCTCCTTTTTCTCCAATTATATCTCCGTATTCCTTGAGCAGCTCTGCCGTGATTAGAGTTCTTCCCGCATAAGTATCGGAAGTTTTCAACAATGAAACCAGTTCTTCAATATTCAGAACTGAAATTATTTTTAGATCGAGTCCCACGATTGTTTTAGCAGCCGCTTCAATTTCTTTTTCTGCATCTTCGTAATTTTCTTTCTCTTTGTTTAATAATACTTTTGCCAATACTGCCGCAAGCATCTCGGTCATTCTCATAAAGTAATCTCTCTGCAGCATATTTTCGTTGGGTGTAGAACTGTTTGTCAAACCGTTCTGCACAACTCTCCTTTCAATACTGTCACCGCTTTTCCACCAAGCAAGACTCTGTCTCCTTCCAGTGACACCGTCATATAGCCACCCCGTTCGGATGCCTGATATGCTTTCATAATATTTTTATTTAATTTTTGACTCCAGTACGGCGTCAGCACGCAATGTGCAGAACCTGTAACCGCATCTTCATTTATTCCTTTTGCAGGCGCAAAAAATCTTGATACAAAATCATAATCTTTGTTTTCCGACTTTGAAGTTATTATTGTTCCATACTTCTCCTGTTTTTCCAGTAAACTGAAATCAGGATTTACACTCTTAACTTCATCTTCCGAATTTAATTCAACCAGATAGTGATGATCTGTCGTTCCAACATAAACAGGGTTTACATTTAATATCTTTTCAAGCTGTTCATTTCTTTTTGATTGTTCCGGAGAATTTACAGGAAAGTTTAAAACAATTTGATCGCCGGTTTTTTTTGCTGTTAATTTTCCTTTGAATACTGTTTGAAAAACTGCTTCTTCATCATGTTCTAATATTCCTTCCTGCCATAATACATGGGCGCTTGCGAGAGTTGCATGTCCGCAAAGCTCTACTTCAGATTTTGGAGTAAACCATCTTAAGCTGAACCCATCATCAGTTTTTTTTACAAATGCTGTCTCGGATAAATTCATTTCAGCAGCGATGTTCTGCAATAACGAATCATCTAATTCTTTTTCAAGCAAACATACTGCTGCCGGGTTGCCTGAAAATACTTTATCGGTAAAAGCATCTACTGTGAAGATCTTTAGCATTTTGAACTTTCTATTTTACGATTTCTGATTACGATTTATTTAAGATTCTTGTTTCCACATCATTTAATGACAAATTGTTTGACAAACTGAGTTTTCATGATTATCAAAAATATTTGTAACCATAGTAATAAATTAAAAAAACTTTTACAATTACAAATTTTAATTTGTAAAAAAAAACTTACCTATTATCTAAGCCGAATTAAACTTTGGTAATGATTTGAAAAATAGGATTTGTCAAAATGAATTTATGCTTAAGTTGCATTAATTCCTGTTATTACTATTTAAAGCATAAACAAATCACATCAAACAAACAAAATTAACATAATCAAAAACTCTTAATAAGAAATTTTTTGTCACTTATATGAGTTTAGATTCTTAAAATTAAATTGATTAGTTTAATTAAACTAAATTTTCCCAATTTAAAATTAACATTCCCAACCCAAATGAAAAGCAATAAAACCTTTACAAAGATCCTCATATCAATAATATTTGGTTTTATAATAATTTCACTCCTCGGCAGCAATAACTTCAGCAGCAAATACAAACTGAGCAAAAGTGTAATGACAGATCTAAATATCCGTTCAAATGACGAAAAGATTCTTGTGTGGATTGAATTTACTGACAAAGGAAATAGCACTGCCGCCAAACTTTTACATCCGGAATTATTACTTACTCAAAAAGCTATCGAAAGAAGAAAGAAAGTTAAGCCATTAAATACTCTTGTTGATTATACGGATGTCCCGCTTAACACCGAATATTTAAATGAATTACAAAACTCAGGTATTGAAATAAAAAATAAATCGAAGTGGCTTAACAGAATTTCATGTTATGCCAATAAAATTCAGCTTGAGCAATTGGTAAATAATAACTTTGTAAATAAAATTGATTTAGTCCGGACTTTCAAAAAGAACCCTGATGATTTCGAATTGAAAAAAAAATATGAAGCATTACAACAAGATAATAATGGTAATCAAAACAATGATCTTCATATTTTAAATTACGGCAGCTCTCTTGAGCAGATGGAGATTATAAATGCTCCGACTGCGCATGACAGCGGATATCAAGGACAAGGTGTGTTGATTGCTTCTTTCGATGCCGGCTTTGATAATTTACAGCATCCTTCTTTTGATTCTATAAGAGCACGCGGTTTACGGACTTATGATTTTGTTAACGGAGATACAAATGTAGCAGATGAAAGCGGACAGATGGGAGAAGGTTCACACGGAACGATGACATTATCATTAGTTGGAGGATTTAAGCCGGGTAATTTGATTTCACCTGCATTCAGATCTCAATATATTTTAGCGAAGACAGAAAATACCGACAGCGAAACTCCGCTTGAAGAAGACAATTGGATAGCTGCTGCCGAGTGGGCAGACAGTCTCGGTGCTGATATTATTACAAGTTCCCTCGGGTATATCGAAATGGATGAAGGTTCAAGCCGCTCCTATGACTGGACATGGATGAACGGGGACAGCTGCGTTGTAACAATAGGAGCGGATCTCGCAGTCAATAAAGGAATTATAGTATGCAACTCTGCAGGTAATCAAGGATTTCATTCTACTCATAATACTCTCGGAGCACCTTCGGATGGTGACAGTGTAATAGCAGTTGGATCATGCAATTCAAATAAAAACCGCTCATCATTTTCATCTGTTGGATTATCAGTTGATGGAAGAATTAAACCGGATGTAGTTGCATTAGGAAATGGTAATATAGTTTCAGAGCCCGGAGCAGGAAGCACTGGATACATATCGGGAAGCGGAACATCTTTTTCATGTCCTATGACTGCCGGTGTTTGTGCGCTGATTCTCTCTGCAAATTATAGTCTCACACCGATGCAAGTTCGACAAGTCTTAACTCAAACTGCTGACAGTAGTTTTGCTCCGAACAGAAGAAGAGGATGGGGTTTAATAAACTGCTGGGAAGCATTGAAGCTTGGAAGGAACATGACATCAATTAATAATAATTACCAGTCTTCAATTATAACCGGGTATTCGTTAAGTCAGAATATTCCAAACCCGTTCAATCCCTCAACAGTCATAAGTTATACATTAAAAGAAAACAGTAGTATAGTTTTTAAAGTATTTAACATATTGGGAAAAGAAGTAGCGACATTGGTTAATGAAAGACAGAATGCCGGAAATTATTCCGTTAATTTTAACGGGAGTAATTTATCAAGCGGGACGTATTTTTATGCTTTGGTTGCAGATGGAAAATTTATTGGTACAAAACGGATGTTACTTCTTAAATAATTTGCTGTAACAAGTTTTAAAAAAGCTATTTTGTCTTTTGGAATGATAGCTTTTTCTATTTATAAGTATTGATTTTCAGGAATAAAGGTTTTAGTTTGATCACAAAAAATTATTCTTTCGATTTTCAACTTTTTAATAAATTATGAAAAAATTAATCTGTTTTATTATTGTTGTTAATATTTTTTATGTTTGTACAAAGTCGTTTTCACAAAGTAATGACACACTTAAAATGAAAATTGATTCCATTGCAAATGTATATCTTTCAGATACTTTGAATGCAGGTTTGACAATCGGAATTATCAGGAAAGGTACTAACACCAATGATCCAACGAGAAAAGAAATGTATTATTACGGTGAAGTTAGAAAAGGAAGCGGCATAATTCCTGATTCGATAACTCTTTTTAAGCTCGCTTCAATTGGAAAGACTCTTACTGCTACAATACTTGCATACTATGTTATTCACGAACCTTTATTTGTAAAACTGAATAATCCGATCAATAATTATTTCCCAATCGGGCAAAAATTACCTTACTGGCTTCCTGACTCTAATACGGTTGACACATTTAAGATTTCATTATTAGATCTTGCAACACATCACAGTTCTATACCTGATCAGCCGAGAAATTTTGTTTCGCCTCCGCATTATACTTATGCAAGATTATTAGAATATTTAAGCAGTGACCTTCCCTCATATGAAATGAGACCACTTTCATACAAGCCCGGAACGCACTGGATTTATTCAAATACCGGATTCGGAACTCTGGGTTATGTCCTGGGAAGATTTTCTTCAATGGAATATGATTCCATGCAGATAAAAATTTTCTGCGATACTTTGGATATGCCGGATACAAGGGTCTTTTATAATGCAGACCAGCGTTCACGGCTTGCAGTAGGTTACGAGAAAGGAGATTCGGTTCCTTTTGCTATGGTGACTTCCGAAGGGTTTTGGGGGGCGGGTGGAAATTTTACTTCGCTCAAGGATATGATGAATTATCTGGAATGGAATATGGGTTTGAAAAATACAACACTTAATGTTTTATTAGATACATTGCACAAAGTACGAACGACTTCATATAACGGTCACTCTTGGGTCGGATTAGCTTGGCAGATAGATTATCTCAGAAACAGCCACGGGCCAAAATATATCTGGAAAGACGGCGGTGGTGATGGCTATTCATCATTTATATGTTTTCATGATTCTACAAAGACAGGTGTAATGGTTCTTGCAAACTCTAGCAAAGGTGTGGATGACATTGGCATCGATATTCTTAGAATTCTTAACCCTGTGCAGACTGTAGGTATAACAAATATTTCTTCGGCGATTCCAGATAAATTTTCGTTGTCACAGAATTATCCAAACCCCTTTAATCCCACAACAAAAATAAGATTTGATATAACAGGAAATGCAATACGCGGGACACAAGACGTAAGATTGATTGTGTATGATGCGTTAGGAAAAGAAGTTGCTTTATTAGTAAATGAAAGACTCTCTACCGGAAGTTATGAAGTTGAGTTTAATGCAGCGGATTATCCGAGCGGCATTTATTTTTATTCATTGTCGCTTAACGAAAATGTAATGGATAAAAAAAAGATGATTCTTTTAAAATAAAATTTTGTAACTCAACTCATCATAGTAAACAGGTAAAAAAAATGTATATAAAGATTTCCTTGATAATTTTCGTAAGTTTAATTTTCTCTTTATTTATTTTTCAGGGAGAATATGCTTCTTCAAAAGACGGCTCTTTAACTATTTTAAACGATAGTTACACTCAATCATCCGATTCTACCGATGCAAACAATATAGAAAAAGAAAACACAAGGATGATTCTAAGTGAGCAGTTTGACAACTATCTTCTCATCAAGAATTCTTTATCTGATAATGACTCGATATCGGCTCAGCTTCATGCGTCACAATTTCTGGAAAATTTAGTGAACCTGTCAGAAAAAATCGATAAAAGTAATTTATCCGGTAATTGGGATTTGTTCATAAGGTATGCTCCTGAAGCCAAATCACGAATAGCATCTTCGAATACTCTTTCCGAACAAAGGTTTTTTTTCGGAATAATAAGCAATTTCATTATTGATTTGGTAAAGGTTTACGGCATTGAAAATTATACGGTTCATATTTTGCACTGCAAAGATAAATCCATACTGGGCGCGGGGAAATGGTTGTCAGACGCAAACGACGGGAGAAATCCTTTTCTCGGACCTGGAAATGAAGACTGCATTGAACAGATTGAAACCAAGACATTACAATAGACTTCAATTAATAATTCAAGTATTTTTCAATTATTGCTTTTTTGTCTTAACTAAAATGCAGAACTCATTACTTCCATTTATATAACTCAACCTTTTTTATTATGAATCATTCTTACCGGTTTTATCAATTTTAATTTTTGTTCCGGCTCACTCAAGTCGCAGCTTACTAAGCAGTGGTTAAAACAAGAAGTTTTCATTAATTTCACAAATTAATAAAATATTCGAACCAGTTTTTTTTATTGCTATCTTGCATTTAAGCAGGATAGCTTTTCCATTTCTATAAGGTATTGATTTTAAAAATCAAAGGATTTAGTTTAAGTCAAATCAAATTTTATTCATCTGTAAGAAATTATGTAACAATTTTTTATGATCATGAAACATTCCAAAAAAATTTTAAACTATTCGGTTTTATTGATCGCCCTCATATCTTTTAGCAGTTTTGATAATAATAACTCAAAGTTAAGCTATCAATTATTACAAAAAATCAGGTATCAGGATAACTCTGAGAAAAATCTGATATGGATTTATTTTACTGATAAAGGAAATGATTTTGACAACAAATTATCTACTCCCGAATTATTTCTAACCGAAAAATCAATTCAAAGAAGACTGAAAAGAATTAAGAATGATAAGCTTTATGATGAACTTGATATTCCTTTAAATGCAAACTATGTAAACGAAATTACAAACTCAGGATTGGTTATCAAGCAAAAATCAAAGTGGTTTAATGCTATTTCCTGTCATGCCAATAAGATTCAAATTGAAATCATTAGCGGAAAAGATTTTGTAAAAAAAATTGAATTCGTTCAAAAGTATAAGAAATCCAATGAACCGGAAATGAATATTTTAGATAACAATATTCCTTTTCAGTCAGATAATACAGCTTCATTAAATTACGGACCTTCTCTTGTTCAATCCAATATAATAAATGTGCCTCCGGTTCATGCTAACGGTTATTCCGGTGAAGGAGTTTTGATAGCATCTTTTGATGCAGGTTTTGATAATCTTCAGCACTATTGTTTTAGTTTAATCAGAGCAAAAGGATTACGAACATATGATTTTGTAAATGGTGATACAATTGTTGCGAACGGTGAAGGCAGGCTCGGCAACGACGGGTCACACGGCACACTAACTCTATCATTGGTTGGTGGATATTCTCCGGATTCATTAGTATCCCCTGCATACAATTCACAATTTATTTTAGCAAAAACAGAAAATATTGATAGTGAAACACCGCTCGAAGAAGATAACTGGATAGCTGCAGCAGAATGGGCAGATAGTCTCGGTGCAGATATAATTACCAGTTCGCTTGGCTATGTAAATTTTGATCCGCCCTATGAATCCTATACCTGGCAGTCAATGAATGGAAATACAACACGAATAACACAAGCTGCGAACATTGCGGTAAACAAAGGAATTGTTGTTGTGATATCTTCTGGTAATAGCGGCAACAATCCTGTACATAATACATTGAACGCACCGGCAGACGGTTATAATGTAATTACCGTTGGTGCCGTAACATCAGCCCGGCAAAGAGCAGGCTATTCATCGGTCGGTCCGACCACCGACGGTAGAATAAAGCCGGATGTTATGGCAATGGGTTCAAACAATTATACAGCAAAGTCCGGTCCGGGAAGTACGGGTTATATTAATATTGCAACAGGGACATCTTTAGCTTGTCCTATGATAGCAGGTGTTTGCGCATTGATACTTTCGGCAAATCCCGGGTTAACACCAATTCAGGTCGGAGATATTTTAAGATCTACTGCGGATAGAAGCTCATCCCCTGATAATTTAAATGGCTGGGGTATTGTAAACTCATTGGCGGCAGTTCAGCTTGCAATAGGATCAAATCCAAATGCGAACTTACCTTCCGATTATATTTTATCTCAAAATTATCCAAATCCTTTCAACCCGTCTACAACATTCAGATTTACTTTAAACAAAAATGCAAATATAAGTTTGATAATATATGATGAAAGCGGGAGAATGATGGACATGGTTATTGACAATAAATCGTATTCGACAGGCAGTCAGGAATTGGTTTATAATAACGGCAATCTAAGCAGCGGAGTATATTTTTATTCTTTGATAGCTAATGGAGTTTTGGTTGATTCGAAGAAAATGGTTTTGATTTATTGAAATCAGCTCACTTAAATTGAAGCCAAGATTACAAATAGAGACTTATATAACTACAATATTTTTATTCACCTGTGGAAATGAAATTAATAAATTAAAATCAATCTATGCCAAGAAAAATCAAGTCGGGTCTTATTCAGATGAGTCTTCCGAAGACAGAAGGTGAAGGAACGATACAGGAAATTGTAGAAGCAATGGTTTCAAAACATATTCCATTCATTGAAGACGCTGGAAAAAAGGGAGTTCAGGTACTATGTTTACAAGAAATTTTTAATACGCCGTATTTTTGTCCCGGTCAGGATAAGAACTGGTATGCTTCTGCCGAATCTATTCCCGGTCCGACGATAGAACGCATGCAGCAGTATGCAAAGAAATACAACATGGTGATTATAGTACCGATCTATGAAAAAGAGCAGGCAGGGGTTTTATATAATTCTGCTGCAGTGATTGATGCTGACGGAACGTATCTCGGTAAATACAGGAAGAATCACATTCCGCACACTTCCGGCTTCTGGGAAAAGTTTTTTTTCAAGCCCGGAAATCTCGGCTATCCTGTTTTTCAAACAAAGTATTGCAAGGTCGGAGTTTACATTTGTTATGACAGGCATTTCCCCGAAGGCGCAAGGATACTCGGTCTCAATGGTGCAGAGATAGTTTATAATCCTTCAGCTACAGTTGCCGGACTTTCTCAATATCTTTGGCAACTTGAGCAGCCCGCTCACGCAGCAGCTAACGGATACTTCATGGGCTGCATTAACCGCGTCGGAACAGAGAAACCATGGAATCTTGGAAAGTTTTATGGATCGTCTTATTTCGTTGATCCTCGCGGACAGATTTTTGCACAGGCATCCGAAGATGAAGATGAATTGCTTATTGCGGAATTTGATCTTGATATGATAGAGGAAATTCGCTCGACGTGGCACTTCTTTAGAGACAGAAGACCGGAGACGTATGAGAAGATGACGGAATTATAGCATCAAAATTTTTTTAAACAAAATTACTTATATCTTTCATACAGAATAATTTATCATAATTTACTTAAAAATAAATTTATGAAATCAATTAATTCTCTCTTTAAAAAAAATTTTTTTTTGATTGCATTCTTTTTCAATTTATGCGAATTTTGTTCTGCACAATGGCAATGGGTTTGGCCAACTCCTCAAGGAATCAAACTTAATTCTGTTTCATTTATCGATAATAATACGGGAATATTTGTAGGTGATGGTGGAGTGGTATTGAGGACAACAAATTCAGGTGTAGATTTCAATAACATGAATTTGGGGTTTAATAATGATCTGAATTCCAGTGTGTTCTTTGATCAGAATTTGTGTTTTGCAGGAGGAAGTTTTTCAAAAATATTCAGGTCAACAAACTCAGGAATAAATTGGACAGGGTCTGATATAGAATTCAATAACGGTATTACAAGAATTTTTTTTATTAATAAAACAACCGGTTGGGCATCGGCTTTATACCATAGCTTATATAAAACTACAAACTCAGGTATTAATTGGATTCACTATGACCTTCCCTATTTAAGCAGGGCTAATTCAGTTTTTTTTATTAATGAAACAACCGGCTTTGTAGCAGGAGGCGGCAATAGGGTAAAGTTAATTAAAACAACTAATGAAGGAGTGAACTGGGTAAGGACAAATTATTTTTATGATGGTATTATTAATTACATTCATTTTCTCGATTCATTGGTTGGATTTACATGTGGCTCAGAAGGAGAAATAGCAAAAACAACTGATGGGGGTGATACTTGGACTTTGCAAAATACCGGTGTTGACTCTGGCTCTTTTACTTCACTAAAACTTATAGATAATATTGGTTTCAGTACATATATAAATAACAATGGTATTTGTGCAATTTTAAAATCTACAAATGATGGAAGGAGCTGGCAGCCTATTTATTATGATACTTTAGATTATTTAACTTCTTTAGAATTTAAAGATCAAAATATTTTTGTCACAGGATCTCTTGGCAGAATTCTTAAATCAACAAATGATGGAAAAAATTGGATTTCAAATAAAGCTAACGTATCAAATGGTTTTGGATATATAAATTTTATAAATGAAATGACAGGTATCGCTTGTAGTTATGGATACAATTCTTGCACAATGTACAAGACATCAAACGGAGGTGTCAATTGGAGTATTCAAGCAAGAGATACAATCATAAACAGTATATTTTCAACTGACTTTGTAGATTTAAATACAGGATATAAGGTTGGTGGAAATAGTAACCTTATTAGTCGGATATACAAGACAACGAACGGGGGAATCAATTGGATTCGGCAAACTATTCAAACGAGTGTAACTATATCAGACGTTGATTTTATTGATGCTAATAGAGGAATAGTATGTGGGATGGGAGGATTGATTGCAAAAACATCCAACGGTGGTCTCACATGGCAAATAACAAATTCGGGGGGTCCACATTGGCAAAGCGCAATATGTTACATTGATAATAATAATTGTATCTCAGGCAATTCAGAAGGTGAAGTTTATAAATCAACTAATGGAGGAAATAGTTGGTTTATTTCAGCAACTAATATCGGAATATCAATTAACTCTATCAGCTTTAGTGATCATCTAACAGGATATATAGGGGCGAACGGAGTTTTTAAAACAACCGATGGAGGTTATAATTGGACCAATATTTTAACTGGTGTTGTTAGTCATGATTTAAAATTCTATAATTCAAATATTGGATTTGTTTCTGCTTATGACGGAAGAGTATATCGAACAACTAATGGAGGTTTAAGCTGGATAAACGAATCTTATATATCCAATACCTTGAATTTCCATTCCTATTGTTTTATTGATCCGGAAACTGTTTATATGTTAGGAAGTAATTTACTTTTTAAAACTAAAAACGGCGGTGTGATTACTAATCAATTTGAAAATACTTATTCAGTTCCGACATCATTTTATCTTTTACAAAATTATCCTAATCCATTTAATCCTGTCACAACCATCAGCTATTCAATACCTAAAGAAGGTTTTGTAAAAATAAAAATATATGATATAGCCGGAAAAGAAATAAATACTTTAATAAATGAATTCAAACAGTCTGGAAGTTATAATATTAAATTTGAAGGGAGCAATTTATCAAGCGGAGTATATTATTATAAGATGGAATCCAGTGATTTTGCACAAATTAAAAAAATGGTATTAATTAAATAACTTTAAACAATATATGCCAGAATACATTAAGCCAACAAATGAACAGGAATTCGATAAAAACTTCGAGCCGATAAAGCCGCTAATGAATGACACTCAGGCGTACTACGAAAGTTCGAGGTGCCTTTTCTGTTACGATGCGCCATGTGTGAATGCTTGCCCAACTCACATTGACATCCCGCTTTTCATCAGGCAAATAAATTCGGGAAATGTAATAGGCGCGGCTAAGACAATTTATGATTCGAATTATTTTGGAAATGCATGCGGAAAAGTTTGCCCGACTGAAGTTTTATGCGAAGGTTCGTGCGTATATAATCTGCAGGATGTGAAGCCGATAGAAATTGGCAGACTGCAGAGTTTTGCAACTACAAAGGTAATCAAAGAAAATGTAGTACTTTATAAAACCGGAAAACCGAACGGCAAAAAGGTTGCTGTGATAGGTGCGGGTCCTGCCGGAATTTCCTGTGCGTGTGAGCTTAGGCAGCTCGGATACGAAGTTGATATATTTGAAGCTAAAGAAAAACCTTCAGGGCTTACGCTTTACGGAGTTGCTCCTTATAAAATTACTAATGAAGAAGCTTTGGAGGAAATAAATTATTTGCAGAATCAATTTGAATTTGATGTCAAATATAATTCTCCGGTAAAATCTAAAGAAGATTTTGAAAGTCTGGAAAAAAATTACGATGCAATCTTTATCGGAATAGGTCTGGGTGAAACAGCTTCAATAAAGATCAAAGGTGAAGAATTACAAAATTGTGTCGGCGCTGTTGAATTTATTTCCGAATTACGAATCAATAAGTATAAAACTAAAGTCGGGAAAAAAGTTATTGTACTTGGAGCCGGAAACACCGCGATGGATGCGGCTTCGGAGTCAGCACGGATGGGAGCGGAAAAAGTCATACTTGCATACCGCAGAGATAAGGAAGATATGGGAGCTTACGATTTTGAATATGAACTGGCAAAAAGTGTCGGGGTCGAAGGAATGTTTAATGTTTCACCGGTCGAGATAATCGGTAACGGAAAAGTAGAAGGGGTAAAATTTCGGAAAACTGAAATCGTTGATGGAATTTTATCAGATAATGGTATAGAGTTTATTGAAGACTGTGATATGGTAATCAGAGCAACAGGTCAGTCAAAGCAAATTAATTTATTACAGAATATTTCCGGAGTTAAGCTGGATGAGAAAGGAAGAATCATTGCAGATCCGGAAACTTTTCAGACTGATAATTCAAAATACTTTGCCGCGGGAGATGTCTATAACGGCGGAGTAGAAGTTGTAAATGCTGTAGCTGAAGCACAAAAAGCAGCAGCGGAAATTCATAGTTTCTTAAATAAAAATTAAGCATTGTAAGACCTCACAGGTTTTAGAAACCTGTGGGGTTTACTAGTTAAATAAAAAAAATATGCCGGACTTATCAGTAAATTTTGCAGGAATAAAATCACCGAATCCCTTTTGGCTCGCATCAGCACCGCCTACAAATTCGGGTTATCAGGTTATGAAAGCTTTCGATGCCGGCTGGGGAGGTGCTGTCTGGAAAACACTTGGTGTTCCTATCATAAATGTTTCCAGCCGTTATGGCAGCGTGAATTACAGAGACAGTCGAATGATGGGATTCAGTAATATTGAATTAATAACTGATCGTCCGCTAAAAGATAACCTTAAAGAAATTGAAGAAGTTAAAAAATATTTTCCTCACCATGCTGTCATTGCATCACTGATGGTAGAGACAAAAAAAGAATGGCATCAAATTGTAAAGGATGTTGAAAATGCCGGAGCGGACGGAATTGAATTGAACTTCGGATGTCCGCACGGAATGTGTGAAAGAGGAATGGGATCAGCTGTCGGGCAGGAGCCCGAGATTTTGAAGATGATTGTGTCGTGGGTAAAGGAAGTTGCGACAAAACCTGTTATAGTAAAATTAACTCCCAACATTACCGATATTACGGAGCCCGGTCTTGCTGCAAGACAGGGCGGAGGCGATGCAATTTCATTGATCAATACTATACAAAGTCTGGTTGGAATTGATCTGGATACTTTTGTCCCATATCCGGTCGTTGACGGCAAGAGCACTAACGGCGGATATTGCGGACCTGCAGTAAAGCCAATCGCAATGAATATGGTAAAAAATTGTGCACTGCATCCCGACATTAATCTTCCGATTTCCGGAATTGGAGGAATAGAAAGCTGGAGAGATGCAGTTGAATTTATTCTTCTCGGGGCAAGCACTGTTCAGGTCTGCACTGCTGCAATGCATTATGGTTTTGGAATTATCCGGGAGATGATCCCGGGACTTGAAAGATATATGATTGAAAAAGATTTTAGCTCAATCAATGAAATGGTTGGAAAAGCTCTGCCAAACGTATTGTCATGGGAAAATCTGAATCTTGATTATAAAATCATTGCTGAGATTCACGAAGAAAAATGTATCGGATGTCAGCTATGTTATATTGCCTGTGAAGACGGAGCACACCAGGCGATCGGGTTATCTCACAACGGAACAAGAGTACCGTTCATTATCGAAGAAAACTGTGTGGGCTGTAATTTATGTTCACTTGTCTGTCCTGTAGAGGGATGTATCGATATGATAAGAAAAGACAATGGCAAAAAAGCCGAGACGTGGAAAGACAGGAGCGGGCAGGGAAAAATTCCTACAACTTTCAATGATACACTAGCGGGAGGAATACACCATTGGGTTCCGGAGCCGGTATCGGCTTTGAAAAAAAATAAAAAATAAAGAGAGATTTAAATTATTTTGTTTTATTTTAAAATAAATCAAATCTTTATAATATTGCTATTCAAAATTACTTTGAAAGTTTTTCAAATTCTGATTATTATATTCCAAAATAATTTTACTATTGTTACCTTTTAGTATTCCATTCTGGTCTACCCCAAAAGATTCGGTTTTAATAATTTTATTGTAATATTAATATTTAAAATTTTGACTTTACCTATCAATGAATTAAAAAAAAGATTTAGCAATATTAAGCTTATTGTTTCTGACATTGACGGAACATTAGTTTCGAATAATAATCAAATAAATGAATTTACAATACAACTCATAAAAGATCTCCAAAAAAAAAATATTTATTTTTCGTTAGCTTCTCAGCGTGTTCATTCTTCAATTGTTCCGATAGCGGATCAACTCGATATTAATATACCTTACATTTCACTCAACGGAGCATTGATACAGGACAAAGCAGGCACGGTGGTGTTAAACAAATCAGTCATTGACAAAAAGTATGTAATGAAAGCCATAAAGCTGGCGGAAAAATATTATGTAAAAATTGCTTTATGTTACAATGACAGGATTGTTTATACCGAAGATAATTCTGTCATAAAAGATTTTATGACCCGCTTTGGAACAACTTATACTTTAGTTGATTCCTATGACAATTATCTTGATAATGTCCTTGAAATAATAATGTCTGGTAATGACAAAACAAACATGAGAGTGATTCATGAGAAAATGCTTCTTCCCTTTGGATTGTATTTAAAATTAAAATTCAACCGCTCACAATCCTATCAAAATGTCTACAATTTGGAAATTCTCAGAAAGGGCATTAACAAAAAAACAGGTCTTAAGGTCTTAGCAAAATATTTAAACATACAGAAAAATGAAGTGATGGTTTTTGGTGATTGGTATAATGACAGGGATTTGTTCCAGTTCGGAGGAACGAATATTGCTCTTGCAAACGCTGTTGATGAATTAAAGGATATTGCGGATTTTATAACAGATAAATCCAATGATGAAGACGGAGTAGGGCATTTTTTGAAAATGTTTAATGAATCATTAAGTTAACTATTTTTGGTTGGTAATCAATATGATATAATTGCAAAATTTTATGACAGCGTTATTGGCAGGTCTAATGAAGCTGTGTCTTATATTATTAACAAAATTTTAAAATATAATAAAAGTGCAAAAAGTGTTTTAGAGCTTGGATGCGGAACCGGCAGCAATCTTAATGAATTAAAAAAGGATTTTATTGTCAGCGGAATAGATCTTTCACATGAGATGATTAAGATTGCGAAGAAAAAAATTCCAGGTGGTAAATTCTATAATGATGATATTAGAAATTTCAGTTTGAATAATAAGTTTGATGTTATTATTTGTATATATGATACTATTAACCATCTGACTTCATTCAATGATTGGAAAAGATTTTTTCTTAATGTTTATACGCATCTGAATCAAAACGGCTTATTTATTTTTGACATTAATACAATTTACCGGCTTGAAATTATTTCAAAAGTTTCACCATTTCTTCATAAGTTCGATACAAATTATCTCATTATAGATGTCAAAAAAATTACAAAAAATATATTCAATTGGAATTTAAAAGTTTTTGAAAATAAAACCGGAAATACTTTTTCTCTGTATGAAACAAATATCAGGGAATCGGGATTTGAAATTGATAAAATTAGAGAGGAGCTTGAAAAACATTATCAGATTAAATGTGTGGATGATGAAAGCTCAAAAAAATTATCCGTAAAATCAGAACGGGTTTATTTTGTTTGTCAAAAAATTTAAAAGAATTTTAGAATTTAGAATATAAGAATTAGTTATGAAACAAATTGTCGAATGCGTTCCGAACATTTCCGAAGGAAGAGATGAGCATATAATCAATGCTTGTGCTGAAGCTGTCAGAAAAGTCCCGGGAGTTACACTGCTAGATTTTGATCCGGGCAAATCAACGAACAGAACCGTGTTTACATTTGTCGGCGATCCGGATTCGATAGTAGAAGCCGCATTTCAATTTACAAAAACAGCTTATGAACTTATTGATATGACAAAACATTCCGGCGAGCATCCGCGAATGGGTGCCGTTGATGTAGTTCCGTTTGTTCCCGTTGCAAATGTTACAACCGAAGAATGTGTAGAGTGTGCAAAGCGTTACGGTAAAAGAGTCGGTGATGAACTCGGAGTTCCTGTTTATCTTTATGAAGAAGCTTCCAATAATCCCGACAGGAAAATGCTGCGGCAAATTCGATCCGGCGAATATGAAGGAATAATAAATAAGATTCATAAACCCGAATGGAAACCGGATTTCGGACCTCAGGAATTTATTGCAAAGTCCGGAGCAACTGTTAGCGGCTCGAGATTTTTTTTGATTGCATACAACGTAAACATTCTAGGAACAAAAGAGCAGGCGCATAAAATTGCTTTGAACGTTCGCGAACAGGGAAGAAGTGAAAACGAGCCGGGCCGTCTTAAAGATGTAAAAGGAATCGGCTGGTACGTAGATGAATATAATATGGCTCAGGTTTCTATGAATCTCGATAATTATAAAATTACTCCTCCGCACGTTGCATTTGAAGAATGTGCAAAGGACGCAAAGTCAATGAATCTGGCGGTTTGCGGCAGCGAGCTTGTCGGCTTAATCCCGCTTGAAGCAATGCTGATGGCTGCGGAGTATTATATTCAAAAAGAAAATTTATTTATTCTAGATGAAAAACAAAAGATCAGATTGGTAATTGACAGATTAGGTCTTTCTTCCATTTCGGAATTCAATCCGGATAAACGCATCATTGAATATATGATAAAAGAAGAATCGAATGAACCGCTTGCATCAATAACTGTAAGAGAGTTTGTTGAACTTGTCGGAGCGAGAACTTCTGCACCGGGAGGGGGAAGCGTTTCAGCTTTGATTGCATCACTCGGTGCTGCGCTCGGAGCGATGGTTGGATGGATGAGTTACGGAAATAAAAAGTTCGAGCATCTCGATTCGACAATGAGAAAATTAATTTTGCCGCTTCATAATAAAATGAAAGAGCTAATACCTCTTATAGATGCAGACACAAATGCATTCACCGATTATATGACAGCGATGAAGATGCCAAAGAAAACAGAAGCCGAGCAAAAATTGCGCAAAGAAAAAATGCAAGAAGGATTAAAGAAAGCAATCAATGTTCCTTTGTCAGTCATGAGAATTTCAGATTCATGCTGGGAGTGGATGATTCAAATGGCGAAACATGGCAACATCGCATCGAAGAGCGATCTTGAAGTCGGCGCAAAGTCACTGGAGACAGGCATTTGGGGAGCATATAAAAATGTCGAGATAAATCTTCCTACGATAGAAGATGAAAATTATAAGAAAGAAATTTTAGATGAAGCGAATTTGATGTTGGAAAATGCAAATAGAAATTTTAAGAAAGTGTGTGCGGTGCTGGAGAAGAGATAAGAATCAAAAAGTACTTTACCCTTTTCCCAATATTAATCATCAATCCTAATTTAAATCAAAGTAAAATATTCTTCATTTCCGAAAAAGTGATGTCTGATGACTTTTGCTTTAACTAGGTTTACCAAAGTTCTGCTTGCTCTTCTTTCGGAAATGTTGACTAATCTTTTGAATCCTTTCACTGTAATCTTTTCATTTTGATTTAAGAAATCAAAAAGTGCTTTTTCAATTTCACCGATAAAAATTTTAACCGGCGGTGAGTCGTCGTTTGAATTGCTTAGAATTTTAACGGTCTCTTTGGATGCCAAAACACTTTTATCATTAAAACGCACATAAACTTTCATTTCATTTTTATCATCATCAGAAATCAATCTGTGAGGTTTCTTTTTACTCGGTTCGATATTCACTACAACAATATCCTTATTGCGAAGCAGCATAATATCAGTAGTGAATTCAACTTCCGGCTCGCAATAAAATTTAGCTGCAGTAGAGATTAATTCCAATTCACCTTTTTCGCTTTCGACTCCTTTGATGCTTTTGTCATCATCAATTCCAAACAATATTTTGCCGCCTTTGGAGTTTGCAAATGCAATCATTTCTTTTGCAATCTTTTCGGGTGAAGAAAACTTTCTTTTAAATTCAACTGTATCGTTTTCTCCGTTTTCTATTAATTCGTTAAGCTCGACTAAGTACATTTTTTATTAAGTGCTGATTAAAATTTGACAAACTTAATTAATTATAATTAAATATAATTTATTTAAATCAGGGTTTGTCAGATTTATTGTTACTAATTATAAATATTTTGTTTATTGGTTTTGTCAATGTAATCCTGAAGAATTATTTGTGCAGAGATGCTGTCAATAAGCCCTTTCTCCTGTCTCTTCTTCTTCTTTAAACCGGAATTCAAAAGGCAGCAAGCTGCCAGCTTACTTGTAAATCTTTCATCATAGTATATTAACTCTGCCGGAATAGAATTTTTTTTAAGAAATCCTTCAAGCAGATTTTTAAATTCTTCAATTTTTAAAGTTTGAATAGTTTTTTCGGATTTAAAGTTCAGCGGGTAGCCGATAATTATTTTTGAAATATTTTCTGTACGAATAATTTCAAGCAATTTTATCAGCAGATAATTATCATTAATGACGTAGTCTCTCGAAAAAGAATATTTTTTATTCTCATCACTAACAGCGATACCTATTCTTTTTGCACCATAATCTATTCCGAGATATTTTGTATATGATTCCAAATTTAAAAAAGAAATTTAATTTGTTAAAATTGACTTCCTGTATTTCATACTTCATATTTTTTTTTCAGAAATTCCTTCAAAATCTTTCCGGGTTTAAAATGCATTTTTCTTCTACCCGGAACAAAAACAAACTCTCCCGTTTGCATATTTCTTGCCTTCGGCTTCGGCTTGGTTTTCTTAACTTCAAATACACCGAAATCCCTGATCTCGATTCTCACAACCGGATCGGCTTCCATCAATAACTCGCGAATGGCTTCAAACAAAGAATCTACTAATAATTTTTGCGTCAATAGTTTACCAACGAGCTTCTCTTCAAGTTTATTCTCAATACTTTTTCTGGTAAAAGTCTTTACCCGTCCGGGATTTTTCTTATTCATTTCTTAGCGGAAATTGTTTCTTTAAATCTTTTAAAATATAAATAGGAAGAATAAAGTATTAATGCAAGAGAAATGAAATACAGGTAACTACTGATTTCTTTTAATGCGGGATTGTTGATGACTGCAAACAAAATAATTACGCCTATGCTGAAGACGGCAATCTTACCGGCAAAATTTGACATCAACCGAATATTTTTTATTTTATCAAGATAGACGCCAAATACAAAGATCATAATATCTCTCAAAACGATTATGGACACAAACCATAAGGGAATTTTGTTCAGGTATAAAAGTATTAATGAAATTACTATGACGGATATTTTATCTGCAAGCGGATCAATGATTTTTCCAAACTCTGATACCTGATTAAGCTT
Source organism: Bacteroidota bacterium (assembly GCA_030855105.1). Taxonomy (GTDB): domain Bacteria; phylum Bacteroidota; class Ignavibacteria; order Tepidaquicellales; family Tepidaquicellaceae; genus JAGPCH01. The sequence goes on from JALYRX010000017.1 coordinate 61,998, forward strand.
TCTTGCTAAAAATCCGTCCAGCAAATCCGATAAATACATACATAGAACTAAAATTATTATAATTGTATTTTTGGACTCAAAATCTGTCAGTAACAAATAACTAACCGGCAGCAAAAGAATTATTCTGACTATCGATATCAGATTCGATACATAAAAAATCTCGGTAGGTATTTTCACATTTTAAAAATAATAAAATTTAAAAATAAAAGTAACATTCAAATAAAAATTTTTTGAACTCGCAAAGAAATAGAATTTATTTTGATAATGCTGCGACTACTAAAACAGATGAAGAAGTTCTTGAATCGATGCTTCCATATCTTAAAGAACAATTCGGCAATGCATCGTCAATTCACTCTTTTGGAAAATCGGCTAAGGTTTTGCTGGAAGATGCGAGGGATGAAATCGCTGAATTTATAGGAGCTGCTCCCAAAGAAATTTTTTTTACAAACAGCGGCACCGAATCGAATAACTTTGCAATTAAAGGTTTAGCGTTCAAATTTTTAAACACGGACAAAAATCACATTATCACTTCTTCGATAGAACATTCGGCAGTTTTAGATACCATAAAATATTTAGAGAGTAAATTTAATTTCAGAGTTTCATACCTTAAGCCGGATTGCAATGGAAAGCTTTCTATTGATGAATTAATTTCCGGCATTGGGTCCGACACATTTCTTATTTCGCTTATGCATTCGAATAATGAAATTGGGATTATCAATGACCTTAAAGCTGTTTGTGATTCGGCAAAAGAGAAAATGGTTTTTGTTCACACTGATTCGGTCCAGAGTATTGGAAAAACTTTTTTTAGTGTAAAGGATTTTGATGTAAACTTTGCAACATTATCTGCGCACAAAATTTACGGACCAAAGGGCATCGCAGCACTTTATATTAAAGAAAAAACTCCTGTTGAGAAATTTATTCACGGCGGAATGCAGGAAAGAAATATGCGGGGAGGCACTGAAAACATTGCTGCCATAGCGGGTTTTAGGAAAGCCATGGATTTATTAAAAAAGAATTTCAAAAAAGATGTTGAACATTATATTAATTTAAAAAAATATTTGACTGATAACCTCATCCGGACTTTCGGGGAAAAAGTTTTTTTCAACTCAGGAGAAGAAAATTCATTACCAAATATTGTCAACATTTCCTTTGACCCGAATCAATTGATTTACGATGAAGAAATGATTTTAATTCAGCTTGACTTAAAGGGCATAGCAGTTTCCGGCGGCTCTGCCTGTACTGCAGGAACACAAAAGCCTTCTCATGTATTGATCGGGCTGGGTCGGGACAATAAATCGGCTCTAGGCTCTTTGAGAATTTCTTTCGGAAGGGAAAATACAACGGAAGAGATTGATTATTTTATTGAAAGTCTGAAAAAGAATGTAAGGGAAAAGTAAAAATTATTTCGTTCTCTCCGTTCAAAGTTTTGACAAAGTCTCTTTGAAGATAAGGAAGAGGGATGGCGAATTTTTTAGGAATAATGAAAAAAGATTTTAAGTATATTGAAAAAAAGGAAAAAATAATTTTTTAATTAAAAAAATAATTATGAGGTACATAAATATTTTACTATTTTTTATATTACTGTTCAACGATTCTTTCTCACAATGGACAAACTCTAACTCCGGCACAACACAAAATCTTAGAACGATTTTCACAATAGATGCTATGATCGGGTATGCAGGCGGAGAAAACGGTCTGATGTTAAAAACGACAAACAATGGTTCAAACTGGAATACTCTGAATACCGGCACAAGTAATAATATAAACTCCATTTATTTTTACAATTCCACTACGGGTTTAGTTTGTTGCAATTCCGGGCAAATATTACTTACAACAAATGCGGGTAATAACTGGAATAATTTTTCAAGCGGAGTGACTGATGATCTGCTCGCAATGTCATTTTATAATAATATAAACGGAGTGTGCTCGGGAAGCTTAGGCACATTGATGTTCACAACGAACGGCGGTTTAAACTGGACTGTTTCCAAGAATGGTTTTCTTTCAGTGTTTTATGGTGTCAATATGATAACTGCATCCGATGCTTATGCCTGCGGAGTGAATACTATATTTCAGCCGTTAGTTGCAAAGACTACAAACGGAGGAGCCAATTGGGAATATTCTGTTTTTTATTTGAACGGAAATGAAGGTAATTTAAAAGACATAAATTTTATTTCAACAAATGAAGGATTTACCGTATCGAATGTTTTCGATGGGCAAGGCGGTGTTTCTTACACGAGTGATGGAGGAGCAAACTGGACTACACAATTATTTCCCAATGCCTTAAACAGCATAGATCTTATCGGCACAAATACCGGTTACACTGTGGGTTACAATGGACTCATATTAAAAACTTCGGATGGTGGCATAACCTGGAATGTTCAGCAAAGCGGAGTTTCAAATACTCTGAGAAGTGTTGACTTCGCAGATGCTGCAAATGGTTTTGCTGTGGGAGATGACGGTATAATTCTTAAGACTACAAATGGAGGTCTGACGGTAATTAATACTTTAAATCAAATATCACCGGAAAGTTTTTCTCTTTCTCAAAATTATCCTAACCCGTTTAATCCGAATACAAATTTGGAATTTGGGATTTCGAATTTGGGATTTGTATCATTAAAAGTTTATAATGTGCTTGGTGTCGAAGTTTCGATATTGGTCAATGAAATGAAGAGTCCTGGAAGTTATGAAGTTGAATTTAACGGAAGTAATTTTCCGAGCGGAATTTATTTTTACCGAATTCAGACTGAAGGGTTTATTGAGACGAAGAGTATGATGTTTTTGAAATAGTTAATAGTGAATGGTAAGTTAGTGAATAGTGAATAGTCGGGTCTCAAACATAAATATCGTATTCTTGTATCCATCATTGAATCATAGTAAACCTAAATTATAAGAATCATAGAAATCATTTAATCATTCAATCATAGTTACAATTCGGTAACATTTTCTTAACACACATAACAATTTATTAATCTTTATTAAATTTTTTTAGAGTAGTTTCGTCATTATAAACTTATACCATAATGATGACCCAAAAACTATGTTTGCTTATATTCATAATATCGCTTTCGCTATTTTCCAAAATCACTGAAGCACAGTCAATCAAAGGGAAGATCATAGATGCTACCAATTCTGACCCGCTTATCGGGGCAGTAATAAAAATTCAGGGAACAACTCTCGGAACTTTGTCAGACTTAGACGGAAACTATGAAATTACAGATTTAAAACCTGGCAAATACAATCTTGAATTTTCCTATATCGGTTATAATCCAAAGACATTAAACGATGTCCTGGTAACTGCAAATAAAACTACAAATCTTGATGTAGCTCTGGCGGGTGAAGGTATTTTAACTGAAGAAATTACAGTCGAAGCTTCTCCCACATTGGCAAATGAACAATCACTTCTTACCGAGCAAAAAAATTCCAGTAAAATCCAGGACGGTATCAGTGAACAGCAGATAAAAAGAGCTCCGGATGCCACTGCTTCCGAGGTTTTGAAAAGAGTTATAGGTGTAAATATAGTTGATAATAAATTTGTATACGTAAGAGGCACCTCGGAAAGATATAATAATACAACCCTCAACGGCGTGCTTCTGCCGAGTACAGAATCAGACAAGAAATCATTTTCGTTCGATCTGTTTCCTTCAAAATTTCTTGAAAATATTATTATTGCAAAATCATTTACACCGGATTTAATCGGAAACTTCTCAGGCGGTCTGGTTCAATTAAATACAAAAGATTTTGTAGACCAATTTACTTTCGGATTTGAATCAACCGGCTCCTTCCTGACAGGTTCGACTTCAAAAGGAAATTTTTATACTTATAATGCAGGTCAGTCAAGGATGTTATTTTATAATTCAGGATTAGATAACGGAGGCAGAAGCATTCCTGCAAGTTTTCCATCGGGAAAATTTTCTGCACCAAATGTATACGGGCAATCTTTGATCAATAACTGGGGACAATTAGAAAAAAAATCTCCTGTCAATGGCGGCTATCAATTGACATTAGGAAATAATTTTTCCGTATTTAAAAATCCTTTGGGAATTTTACTTTCTTATACTTACAAAAACGGATTCGTAAGCGAAAATGTAACCCGGTCCGAATACAATTCCGATACAACAACTTTAGTCAATTACAACGGCAGGATCTCAAATTATTTAGTTTTAAACGGAGGTATACTTAATTTAAATTATAAAATCGGAAACAATAATAAGCTGAATTTTAAAAGCACATATTCAATAGCATCCGAAGACCAGACACAATATTATGAAGGGATTTCGAGAATCAGTGATTATTTTGACAGGCAACTTTACGGAACGGAATTTACGGAAAGAATTTTGTCCTCATATCAAGTCGGCGGAGGACATTATATTGATAAAATGTCAAAATTGAATTTGACATGGGCAGCATCATACTCGGAAGCTGAAAGAAATGAGCCGGATACAAAAACAACTTTTTACCAAAGGGAAGAAGGTACAGACGGTCCTTTCTTTGTACCTTTGACTACAGTTGCCAATGAAAATGTAGGACAAAGATTTTATTCAAAGCTTTTCGATATTAATAAAACTTTTGGAGTAAATTTCGAACAGCAGTTTTTTAAAATAGGTAAACAACGATCCAAAATTAAATACGGTGCATTAGCAGTAGCTACTAACAGAAATTTTACCGCAAGAAATTTTTCACCTATACTTTCAGTATTTTCCAATATAGTGTATCTTCCTATTGACAGTGTTTTCGCTCCGCAGAATTTTGATTCAACAACAATGTATATGGTTGAAACAACTGATTTAAGTGACGCCTATACTGCCTCAGAAGATACTTATGCAGGTTATCTTATGTTCGATCTGCCTATTAATAAACTCAGGATAATTGCCGGATTAAGGTTTGAATATGACGAACAAAAAGTAGACGGCTACGAAGAGGCATCAACTATACCTGTAAATGTTAAACAGAAAAATAATGATTACCTTCCTTCATTAAACATCACTTACGCTTTAAATGAAAAAACAAATATCAGGGCATCTGCCACACAGACAGTTTCAAGACCGGAGCTTAGGGAAATTGCACCGTTTGCTTATGTAGATTTTGTTACAGGCGGTGATCTGTCGGGTAATCCGGAGCTTGAAGAAAGTCTTATTCAAAATTATGATCTGAGATATGAATTATTTCCTGCAGCGGGCGAGATTGCAGCGTTAAGTTTGTTTTACAAGCATTTCGATCAGCCGATAGAAAGAGTCATTGTTCCGACGCTCACAGGTCCTATTCCATCATATACATTTGCGAATGCAACCAACGGAGCAATAGATTACGGAGTTGAGCTGGAGATAAGGAAAAAATTAGGATTTATTTCCAAGGTACTTAATGATGTCACATTCAATGGCAATGTTACATTGGTAAATTCAAAAGTTAATCTTGAGAATTTACAAAGCTCGGTCAACGAAAACGAAAGAAGACTTCAGGGACAATCGCCTTATACCATTAATCTGGGCTTGTACTATGATAATTATGATTTTGGTCTGAGTGCTAATTTACTTTACAATCAATTCGGGGAAAAGATTTCCGAGGTAGGCAGATTCGGTTTCAATGATGTATATGAACAGGGAAGAGACGTTCTGGACTTTTCAATTTCAAAGACTTTTTTGCAAAACTTTGAAGGCAAGTTTACAATAAAAGATATTTTAGATCAGGACGTTGTCTTCACACAAAATTTTACTTTGAATGATAATGAAGAAGTTGAGAAAATTGTAAGAAGAGAAACAACAGGAACAAATTTTGCTTTTACATTATCATACAAGTTTTAGCAGAGTGTCTCAAAACTTCTCTTTACCACATAGGCACAAAGAAAAGATATTATGAAAATAGATCTCTTTGTGACTTCTTGTCTTGGTGGTAAAATTTTTTTATTAGTTTTGAAAAGTCACAAGTTCTTTAAAAATTATTTATAAATCAAAATGGAGAGAGGAATCCATGAAAACAAAAATAGCATTCATTGTTATTACATTATTATTTTCATTAACAAAAGAAATTTTATCCGCTGTTGATTCGACTACATTAAACTCTTCGAACATCACTTCAAATACCACTCTTAACAGGTCTACTACTTATTATATGAAGGGATTTAATTATGTGAAGAACGGTGCATCGCTTTCAATAGAAACCGGAACAAAAATTTTCGGCGACTTTAATACAAAAGGAACATTGATAATAGAAAGAGGCGCAAAAATATATGCTAACGGAAATGCTAATGATCCAATACTTTTTACGAGCAGACAACCAATTGGACAACGGAGAGCCGGGGACTGGGGAGGAATCATTATTCTCGGAAGGTCAGCGATCAATACTGCTACCGGAGCTGACTCTGCTGAAATAGAAGGATTCGGACCGGGACTAGGACCTGTCTACGGAGGACAACCGGTGGTTAATAATGACAGCTCGGGTGTATTCAGATATGTAAGATTGGAATTTCCCGGTGTTAATTTAACCGGAGTTGCAGGAAATGAAATCAACGGATTAACTATGGGAGGTGTCGGAAGCAGAACAATCATAGAGTATATACAGATTAGCTATAGCGGTGATGATTCTTTTGAATTTTTCGGAGGAAATGTAAACTGCAAATATCTTGTATCTTATAAAACACTTGATGACGATTGGGATACTGATAACGGGTACAGAGGAAAAATTCAATTCGGATTAAGTATAAGAGACAGTTCAGTTGCTGATATAAGTTCGTCAAATGGTTTTGAAAGCGACAACAATGTTAATACACCGGTAAATTCTAATTCTCCGAGAACGAAGCCGCTATTTTCAAACATGACAGTAATAGGGCCATTCATTACTACTACATCATCTGTAAATCCATTATTTCAGAGAGGCGGACATCTTCGAAGAAATACACTTGCATGTATTTATAATTCAATCGTTATGGCATGGAGAGTAGGATTCAGATTTGACGGCTCTGGAGTAGGAAACGCGGCTGCAGCTGATACTATGCAAATAAGAAATACTATTTTAGCCGGTAATTTAAAATTGGCGGACAGCACCGGAACGGGTTCATTCGCTCCTCAGTCATGGCTGCAAAATTCTTCATTTGTAAATACTATTTTCACACAGAATACTTCTGTTCAATTAACTTCACCTTTTAATATATATCCCGACGTACCATTGCCGGCGACTATTGTAAACAATTGGATCCCTCTGAGCGGATCGCCGGCTTTATCGGGAGCTAACTTTTCAAATCCAAATTTAGCCGGATTTGAAACAGTAAGTTTCAGAGGAGCATTCGGAGCAGATAACTGGGCACAGTTCAATCCGAAAAATTACGACATCATCGGAATTACACAGTTGTCGGGCATAGTGCCTGATAAATTTTCATTGTCACAGAATTTCCCAAATCCGTTTAACCCGAATACAGTTATCAGTTATCAGTTAAGAGTTAGCAATTTTGTTTCAATTAAAGTTTATAATTCTATCGGTAAGGAAGTTGCAACATTAGTAAATCAAAAGCAAAGTCCGGGAAGCTATAGTGTGGATTTTAATGCTGTTAACTTTCCGAGCGGAATTTATTTTTACCGAATTCAGACTGAAGGGTTTATTGAGACTAAGAGTATGATGTTTTTGAAATAGTTAATAGTGATTGTTAACAATCGATAGTTGATAAAAAAGCCGCTCAGATACGGGCGGTTTTTTTATTAATTACTATTTTTCAAACGTGATATCGAGATCAATCTAATTCAGGAAATATAGATATCATTTAATCATAAAAACCATAGTTGAAAAATTACCATACCCCCGCGCCAACTTCAATCACATAATTTAATTCATCGATAGACATAAATCCTTTGTTCTTTATACCCAGTCTTACACCCCAGAAAGGACTTAAAAATCTGAGAAATTTCAAAGGTGAGTAAGTCACATTACCACGCAGTTTAATTCCTGTCTCAAATACAAAGTCAGTGGTTGTAGATGCAGAGTTTCCGAAATTATAATCATCTATTTCCAAACCAAAAGACAAATACGGATCCATAAATCTCGATGCCGAAGGTGTATACAGAATGTTATATCCAAAATCACTAAGATCTCTACCCTGCAGATAAATTCTGTTGACCAGCCACCCGCCGATAAGCGGCGCTTCAATATTCTTTACAACGAGTAAAGGAAAACAAATGGAAACTCCGGACTCTCCGTTGGCACGATATGATACACCAAGTGAATTGATAAAATTATCGGCACTAAACCAATCAATGAAATCATCATAAGCAGACTCATAAGAAATATACGGAGTATTGTACAAATAATAAGGTCCCATATCATGATGCAGTAATTTGCTTTTAGTTTTTGAAGGTGATGGCATTGGACGAAGCTGATACACGGCATTACCAGGTGCATAGATTCCGTTGACAGTATACTTTTTTCTTAAAGGACTATTTTGAGGGAGAGGAGGAAATACACGAAATTCATCTCTTCGTATTTTTGCCATCCATGCCTGAAAATCGGCTGAAAAAAGTTCTCCTGTTCTTATAACATCTCTTATTCCCCATGCATCGTTTTTTCTTACATTTACATCATACCCGGGAGTGTAATATCCGTCTGCGTTCATATCAGTACAGCTTGCATGCTTGCCTTCTTCAACTGAAATGGTAAACGGAAGAGACAATTCATAATCCGGATTATCGACATCTATTTCATAAATATTATCATACCAATCCAGTGCATGTGCTTTCGCGGTAGCACGTATAAAAAAAATTCTATATATTCTTACTTTATCCGAATCCAAATAAGATCTCACATAAAATTGAAACTGTGACTGTTCCGTATCATGCTCATGACTTCCTAAGCCCGCTTCAAACCGGTAATAATGTGTGTAGTTGATGTGAAGTGCCCTGACATTTTTTAAATCAATAACGGAGTTTCCGAAATCCATGTAGTCCTTTTTTAGAGCACTCTGTTTGATATCTCTTTTCATGAGTAGATCAGTAATCTGATAGTATACAACAGGCGAATCGGATTGGATTTGGAACGGAAAATAAGTCGGTATTCTTATATCTTTTCCGGATTTGTTAAGAAGCTCGGGTTCATCAGCAGAAAACCAGAATACCGGAGCGCAATAAGCAACAAGGTCAGAAACTTTCATTACAGGATTTGTTCCTTCCCAGATTAAAAATGTTCTTCTTTTTCTTTGATCGGAATTTTCATCCTGTGAAAAAGAATTTATTGAAGTAAGAATAAGAACAATAGGCAAGAATACACAAAATAAAAAAAAATATTTTTTCCATATTCCCATATTATCATTATCAAATATGAATAACGATACGACAAATTTTGTTTTTAAAAATAATACGCCCAGCTAAAACCAAATGAGGAAATATCAATAGTGACATCCCTATAGTTTACAGGTATTCTGGAATAAAGCGATTCAAAACTCAGAAAAAAATCTTCTCTTCCTGTATAAGCAAGCTGAATCATATAATATTGCGTTAACCTTTTTGTATATTCTAATGTAGGTGAACTTGAGTTTAATTTTAAACCTGCCCCGATAGCTATTGGAATATTGCTTCCCGGATTCAAATTATAATTTGCTGAAGCACCAAATTCATAATTGAACCTGTCTTTGATTTCAAGTGATTCTATATTTTCTCCATACCCTCCTAAAACATATGACATCATACCCCACGCTTTGCTTGGAGCAAATGCCACTCTTAAATCAATTTCACCTGATAAGGGATTTAAAGAACTAACTATATTTCTTTCACCCAAATAATATGTTGAATCAATTATGGATCTTATAAATGGATATATGGATAAAATTGTAGAATTGGTATTTTTAATTCTGAATGAAGTGGAAAAGAGGGACTTCTGAAATTCTTTAATTTTGAAAAGCATACCTGCCTCAAAGAAAGTGTTTGCAGTGACTCCCGAAAGAAATATAGATGCGGTATTTGTCCCGATTCTCGAAACACCTCCTGCGTTTATCCATATTGAAGCCCAATCCTGAATTGCATTTTGATATTGAAAATTACCATTGACATAGGTAATGTCAGCGTCTACATTCAAAATTGATGACGAATCATTTATTCTGAGAAATGGGATTTCTGTTGATAGTGAAGTTGCAAATCCTAAACTGCTTCTAAGGCTTGTATTTATAAATGGACTATTCATAAGGTTATTTGTTATGAATTCATGGCCATCAAGCATTGGGTTAGATGGATTCGAATTTTTACTTTTTTGACAAAACGTATCACCCGGCATAATACAAATTAGAGCAGATAATATAATAAGAGTTAGAATATTTTTTTTCAAAACTATAAACTTTATTTAAGTGGGTAAATTATTCCGGTTATAAAACTAAAGCCTTTGCTTTTAAAATTTTCAATATATATTTCTTTTTTTGAAACTGTGTTTTCATTGTTAATATTGATCAGTCCCTGAAGATATCTCAATTCAAAGAAAAGGTAAGGTTTACCTATCGGTATTTGATATCCGACATTAAAGTTGGATACAATATCATAATTCTTAAACTGATCTTTTATCTCCTTTTCATTATCTGTGTCATCTTGTTTTACATTCGCTGATGAAAGAAATAGTGCCGATACTCCTGCGCCAACATAAAACCTGTTACTAAAAATTTTAAGATTTAACGGCAGAGTGAAATAGCTTTGATTGATTGTAAAGGTTACTACAGTATCATTAAATAAATTATTTTCATTTCCGAATTTTATTTTCGAGCCGTTAGTAATAAATCCGGGCTGCAAGGACAGGTAAACATTTTTTACAATTCTGACCTCTGCGATCAGCGAACCACCGAAGCCTGCAATAGATTGATAAGCTGCATTAGCAGGCGCTACACCTCCATAAGTTGCGCTTGTGATCTCACCGGAAAAGCCTACCCTGAATTGTGAAAAAGAAATATTGGTAATTAATAAAAGGAAAATTACTGCGGAGAAAAAATGTTTAAACATTAAATAATTTTTTTCTGATTGGTGTCAAAATACAATTATTAAATATTAAATTCTATCGAAAAGGTTAATAGTTGATAGTTGGTGGATTCGGTTAGCAAAATTTATCAGAGAATTTTTATTTATGTGATGATTGCCTTCAAAGATTATTTCCTCAAAATGATCTCAATTAAAAATCATTGATCAAACCAAAACTTATATTACCGTCAAGAATACTGTTTTCCTGACCCAGTGCATAGCTGACTCCAATAAGGCCAAGCCCGGTTTCAAGCCGGATTCCTATTCCGTAGCCATAAAGAAAACCGCTTTGTTCAGGAAAATTATTTGTCACATCAGGCGGTCTGAAATAATATCCGGAATCAAAAAATCCGAAAAGAAAACCCTTTCTTGAAATGGAATAACGTAATTCAAAATTACTTACTGCAAGACGCGAAGCAAGAAATTGCTCGGTCCTGTAACCGCGTATATATTTGTTGCCGCCAATCCTGTAATAGTCGGAATCCTCGAGCTTCTCAGACCGGACTTCACCTCCGAAGAGCTTTAACAAAACTGTTTGTCGTTTTATAAAAGAAAGGTAAAAGTCCAGATCTAGTGAATATCTTTGAACAGAAAAATCTTCAGGATAACCAAGTCCCTGTAGTTGTGCATAATTAAATATTTTTTTATTACCGTAAGAATAGCTTGCCTTGTATAGAAAGCCTTTTGATGGAATAAAAATATTGTCACGGCTGTCATATCTTAATTCAATTCCGGAAAGTAAAACCCGGGAATCAGCAATTGTAAAAGCAGGATCCGTAATGTCAGAAGGTATAACCCTGTCATATCCGCCGATTGCAGAAATTATAAACTTATCTGAAAAAACAAAATCGGCTTGAAGGTCAAGATTTCTTAAAGTGTATGTTGAATCCTGAATTCTTTGAAGAAATCCAAAGTTAATATTAAAAGGTAAATTAAAGAAATAGGGTTCAAAGTACCCGAACATAAGCTCCTGTGTTTCTTCTACTTCCTGCAGATACTTTGCCTCAACTTTTCTTCCGGTACCAAAGAGATTTCTGAAGGAAACATTTACGAGTCCCGTGAAGTATCCCTTTTCATCTCCGAAAGGGGGAATGTACCCGAGTATCCCGTCAAATGTATTTGTGTTGCCTTCGGTAACTTCAATCAGTAAGCCTGATTCATTTTTATTTTTAGATGTATAGATTCTCGGATCTGATACTGATGAGAAAATATTCAGCCTGTCAAGACGCTCTTTCATCCGGAGTGTTGATTCTGAATTTACAATTTTATTTTTGTCAAGCTTAAGTTCACGAAGGATTACGTAATCTTTTGTAGTCTCGTTACCCTTTATCTTTACCTGGTCAATCTGTACACGGGAATTTTCAGTTACCGCAATTTCAATTTTGATCTTATCTTTTCCATTTTCTTTGTAAACTGCTATGTCCCTTATATTGATCTTAGCAAAAGGCAACCCTGATTTTTCATAGGTTTTAAGCAATCCGTTTATATCGTCGTTGAGAATATTATCATTAAGATTTTCACCAACTTTCGTTTCAAAATTATTTAATACATCGTTTTTCTTTAAAGAAGTAATTCCATGAATATCAATTTTTCCTATAATAACCTTATCACCTTCGTTAATTTTTAATTTAATATCCACGAAAGAAGAGTCTTCGGTGAAATTCATTAGCTCTTCTTCAAATCTTGCATATAAATATCCGGACGTCTTATACTTATCCCTGACTGTTTTCAAATCAATTTGAAATTGGTCTTCTTTATATATACCGTCTTTTTGAGACAACATCATGTTAGCAATTTCCGATAAAGACAAATATTTATTCCCGGAAATACCCAGAGAGCTAATTTTGGTTTGGGCGTATGAATTTATCAAGAATAAAAACAGGAGCGGTATTGAAAAAAGAATTTTAGACATACTTATTATTAGCAAACTAATTTAATTCAATTAAAATTAAAACAGATTAAATATTTTATATTTTTCTCCGAAGCTGACAGAGATTTTCAAAATAACTTAATACATATTTTTTTTAGTGATCTGAATTAAAGTTTGTCACTCTCTCCGTAAAATCGTGCCAGGAGAGACTAATTATGATTACCCGGTATAGAATTGTAAATTTTTAATGGTACAATATGAAATACTGTGAATTACCATGGATATTTATTTCACTAGTTCAAGTTGACCGTCTCAAAGTACAAATTGTTAATTGTGCCACGAATCACCAAATTTTATTAAAAAATTTAAATCAACTGTATTCTTTCAATCGCAAAATTCGTGGCACAAATAAGACTTAATAGTTA
>JALYRX010000068.1 GCA_030855105.1 Bacteroidota bacterium
AACTTATGCTGTATCGCTTTATTAACTTCTGTTCTTTTAACATCTTTTACAGTCCTTTCTGTTTAGGTTTATAAAAATGTTACTAACATTTTGACAACCCATTTCAGGACAAGACACTCAATACTCAGTACTTAGTACTTGTATCCTAAGGCAACGACAATTCCATAGTCATTCACTGTCCATTTATAATCTGTCTTGTAAAAATTAAATCCTACATATTTAAATCCAAAGGTAGTAAAAAAATTAGGTGAGAAATTATATCCGGCTCCTGCTGCTAATTGCCATGTCATTTGCTCATTGACACCGAATCCGCCTATATCACCCTTTGCATATGCAAGCCATTTTGGACTTAAATAAAATTCTGAATTTACTCCAAGTAGAGGGCTAAGCCATGTATTTGTGTAAGCACTCATTCTTGATCTGGAAGTTGTAACAGAATCCAGGATTACCGTAGCTTCAATATCTAAATCCAGCATTCTTGTTCCTACATAAATATCAACCATTGTACTCTTGCTTTTTGATGGGAATAAATAAGATATTGATAAATCGGCTAAAAGCTGTTTGGCAGTTACATTTGCGCTTACCAGGCCGAGCCCCTGAGGAACGGTAGCACCAAATCGTTTTAGGTTTATGTATCCAATATCATACAAAAAACTAACTCTTTTGTATTTGAACTTACCATACACCATTGCAGCCATTTTAAGATTTTTCACTGCATCCGAAAAACTTTTATTGAATGTGAAATACTGATCTTCATTAGGAATAGATAAAGTACCGCCAATAGCTAGAGCCCAAAAATAAGGGGCAATACTAAAATTGAAAGACTTAGGTTTAGCAGCGCTTTTATTTTCTTCATTTTTTTTAAAAGATAAGTCAGTTAATACACTTTTGGAATTAAATTTTTCTAAATTTTTGTCAATGGGTGAATCATAATTAATTTTGTTCAGACTTGCCATGTTCTTTAGAACTTTTAACTTTGGGTAATTTTCCTGTGCAGATGCCGTGTAGCAAAACACTGTCAGAAATAAAAATAGAGCAATTTTTTTCATGATTTTGTTTTAGTTTTAAAAAAGTTTGGATTAAATACAATTTGTTTTGAAAATATTTTTAATTCATTTTTTAAATAACATCAAAATAGTTATGTCTCACTATACTTAGCTTAACCGCAGCCGATTATTTATAATAATATTTGGGGACGGGGAATTTGTTAAGTTATTTAATAAAAATAATGCCTGGACCTTTATACATCAGGCATGCTTAAAAAAATTTTTTACAAAATATTAAATAAATTTATTAGTTAAAAGTTAAATTATGAAAGTCTGAAATAATTTATATTTCATACGTTTCATTCAAGAAAGTCTTGAAAACGGGATTCTTATGACCATAGGATTAGCAAGATATTTGAGTAGAATAAAGCATTAAAATAAATTCCGGATATCATAAAATTCTGAGAATCTCCGGACAGACAGTTTCAAAAGTAAATACAGAAATCTCGTTTTGAACCGGGATTCTTAAGATTATCAAGAGCCTTAAATTCAATCACATTATTATTAAAACATTCATTCTATTTTTGTATATTTATCTCTAAAACTAAAACCTGAAATATTATGTCAAGAATTCTTATTACAGGGTGCAGAGGAGGCATTGGTCTCGATGCGGCAATCCGTCTTGTCAAAGCCGGTCATTTTGTTTACGCAACTGTTCACAAAGAAAAATCTGTTTCTGAATTAAAAAAGATTTTCCATCCTTATTCAAAAAATTCATTAATAGAAAAACTTGATATTACAAATTCAAAAGACAGGGAAAAAATTTTAGACTGGGATATAGACGTTTTGGTAAATAATGCAGGCATTGGAGATTCAGGACCTTTAATTGAGATAGATGTTCAGAAAATAAGAGACGTGTTTGAGACGAATGTTTTTTCTGCAATTGAATTGACACAGATTGCTTTAAAAAAAATGATTGCAAAAGGAAGCGGAAGAGTAGTAATAGTCGGCTCAATGTATGGGCTGCTTCCCACACCTTATCTAGCTCCTTACGGCATGAGTAAATTTGCTCTTGAAAATCTCGCATTCTCATTAAGAAAAGAATTGAAGCCATTTGGAATTTATGTGGTGATGGTAAATCCCGGCTCTTATAATACCGGTTTTAATAAAAAAAATATAGACAAGAAATATACATGGCTGGACAAAAACGGTTTGTATAAAAACCATATGGATGCAATTAAAAAAGAAGAAGATTTACTTTACAAATTAGAAGTTCAAAATATTGAAGGAATTTCGAAGCAGCTGGTGAAAGCTGTCGTTGACAAAAAACCTAAGAAAAGATACAAAGCTCCGTTGTGGCAGTGGTTGCTTATACCGGTCGGCAGGCATTTTGGCTAAATAAGTTAAAAATCAATTTCCCGATTTCAAAATTTTTTTCCACTTAAATAGCCGTCCCTCGTTGCTTATAAAATACATGAGGCTGTAAATGCATATTATGCTGTCCATTATTCCCATGAGTTTATATGCACCACCCCATGAATTTTCTATGTTAGATATCCATAAATAAACCATAAATGATTTTTCCAGTGCAGAGTATAACATGGTTGAAAACCTGAGCCATGGATAAAAGGCAGATGCAAACAACAGTGCACCAATCCCGAAAACCATAAACGACCAATGTCTTAATGCCGGGACACTCGATGGCGTAAAATCTATGCCGTCAGCAAAAATGAGAAGCAGGTTTATATCTACTGCAAATAATATCGGAACACATGTTGCAAGACCGAATATTATCAATGCAGTTTTTATTGTTCGTGATATGAAATTATTTAAAAAACTCATGTATTAAATGTTTATTTTTTATATATAATTTTCTACAATTGAAATAAATGAAATTCTGTTTTCATTGCCACTCTCACTTATTTTTATTAATTCTTTCACCATTATTCAAATTATTTTCTTGGAAATTAATAGTTTTACAAAGTTTTATTTAATAAATAAATTTTAATATCTCAAAAATATTTCTTCGTAACGAATAAAACAGATACAGTCTGGTTTACATACATTGTTGGGGATCGAATGATTTTCCGAAATTCACAAACAAGAAAATCAACAGGTAGATTAAAAAAGCAACTTAATTTAAAATAATTTTAATATCAATATCAATTGTCTTTTGACAATGCAGACTTCGCATTCAGCTCATTGTAAAGCCAACTCTGTCCAAAATATTTATAAAACAAAAAAATAAATTGAAAAAAATACTTGGAAATCTTTTACTTTAAATAAGCAAAAACCCCTCCCTAACCCTCCCCTTTTCCGAGTCTGTCTCAAAACATCTTTTAACCACATAGACACAGAGGTCACATAGCTTAATTTGTTATAAAAATCCACTTTCTCTATTTTCTATGTGTCTATGTGGTTCAATGAAATATAGTTTTGAGACACACTCTCCAAAGGGGAGGGCAGGGTGGGGTTGTTCAAGAAAAGAAAATAACTTCCAAGCATTTTATAATGAAATTGAAACAATTAAATGTAAAAAAAAATAATTTGGACACTACTGTTGTAAAGCATTGGTTTTGCGTATATTTATTTTGAATTTGAAATTAATATTACATATTTTGCCCGGTGATTTTTAAAATTTTTAAATAACGAAGATTGTCTTCCGAATATTTAATTGAAGCCAATCAGATAAGAAGCATGAACGCTATATTATTAATGCAATACATCAATGCAAATAAAGCAGGCGACAAGGAATTGTTAGATTTATATTTCAGCAGGTTCGACGCGACACTAAAAAAGCTACACTTGAATGGCTTGAGAAAGATCTTTTTAATAATACCAATGCTCCAAGATCACCAATGAAGATGCCATCTTATAAAATTCAGGCAGAGATAGATGCAGTGAATGAAATTCGAAACAGTTCTCAAAAAATGGAATCTGCAAACGTTGCAAATAATAATTCCGACCGGTATGTTCTTCTCACCGTTTTATTTGCAGGAGTTTTGTTCTTTGGTGGAATAGCCAGTACTATAAATTCTAATTTAGTCCGCAATGTTTGCCTGATACTTTCGACAATAATATTTATTGGGACATTCATTTCGTTAATAAATATGCCGATTACATCAATTTAGATTTATAACGAACTTCAGTTTTTAAAAAGAAACCGCAACACATTAAAAATATGCTGCGGTTCTATAAATTCTAACTAAAAAATTCTACCAGCTGTTATACCCTATACCAAGATTAATATTTATCCATGACTGATAATTGCTTGCATCTCCGTTAAGCGCTTCACCTGAACTAAAGGCATAATTATATCTTGAGCTGAGAGTGATGTTAGTTGTTCTGCCTGCCTGATAATAAACTCCGATTTCCGGAGCTAATCCAAAATGCCAGTTATTATTTTCAATTTGATTCACACCTATATCCAATCTTTGCATTACATTATATGCACCGACATATCCTGCCATAAAGAATTTAGTTTTTGCATTTCTGCTTGTGTTTGGAAAAAAAGTAGCGCTTGCCATTATAGGAAAGATATTAAAATATGCTGCATAGTTACCTGAGATTGCTCCGCTTGGAAAAGTCTGCAATCCGTCGTTTTCTTTACTGAATACATTCCATCCAAAAAGTATACCGAGTGCTGTGTTATTGCTTATAAATTGTTTCGCGTCAAATGTCACTCCCGCAAAACTTGGATCTTTTATAAAATCACTTGTACGGCTTACCGGAAATGAAACATCATAATAAATAGATGCAAGGTATTTTCCTTTTTGCTGGGAAAATGCAGATGAAGTGATTAATACTGTAAATACAATTATAAATATTGATTTAATTTTCATATAATTTTCTTATTTTAATTTTTTTAAAATTTTCAATTCAGCAATAATTAATACAAATTATTAACGCAAGTATGGAGACTGAGCCTGGCTAAATGCCTGAGTTATGCCTGTTGTTATTAAAGTTGGAGTTGTTGTCCCCTCACCAATAGCTGCGTTAATAATTCCCGACCATTGTACGGGTGTCCTGGTTCCGTCAGCGAGATTCAAATCAGTCATCAGCATAATCAAGGTACCGGTTGTATATGTGTAAGTATAACCAGAGCCGTAACTAGGATAATACCAGCCATAACCATAATATCCCCAATAGTCATATCCTTCATTTACAACAACAGTACTTGAAGTAATACCTGCTCCGACGTTGATAGCGCCTGTATCTAATGGGTCATTGGTTTCTACCCAACCTAAACCATTTAACTGAGCTTTCATTTGCTGAAGAATTAGAGAATCGTACGTGTTTGGAAGTCCGGATCCAAGTTTAAGTACAGAATCGACAAGATTGTATTTAGTTATTGGTGCGAAATTATATTGATTGTTATAGAGTGTTACTACTACTTCCGAGCTACCTGCATCAATTCCATAGTCAGTGTAACAAGAAGAGAATATTCCCGCAATGCTGAGACACAATGCTATTACAAGAAATTTTATTTTTGACATTTTGAGTCCTTTCTTTTATTTTAATTATAGATTTATTTTTAGAATTGTATTTGGGTTCGAAAATAAAAAAGATAAGTTATAAAAGCTATTTAAATATCCCTGATCCGTCAACACTCGTCAACACACATCGAAATTGAAAATGCAGAGACGTTACATGCAATGTTTTCTGCTTTAGGTCAAAATATTATTCTCATTTTTGCATTCACAATTGGATTGTAAAAAATGATTGACTCTCCTATCTTCAAAATCACTCATGAATACATCGCATCCATTATGACAACATCACATTTAGATAAAATCATCGTAAAAGGCGCCCGGGTTCACAATTTAAAAAACGTTGATATTGAAATCCCTCGTGATAGTCTTGTAGTATTTACAGGGCTTTCCGGATCGGGAAAATCTTCTCTTGCTTTCGACACCATTTATGCAGAAGGACAAAGAAGATTTATGGAAACACTTTCGGCGTATGCCCGTCAGTTCATCGGCGGGATTGAAAGACCTGACGTTGATAAGATCGAAGGACTCTCTCCGTCAATTTCAATTGAACAAAAAACAATTTCCCAAAACCCGCGTTCGACTGTCGGAACTGTAACGGAGATCTATGATTTTTTGCGTTTGCTTTATTCAAGATGCGGAACTCAATATTCACCTGACACCGGTAAAGCTGTTACGCGTCAAAGTCTTGACCAAATACTGGATTTTATCTATAAATTAAAAGATGAAACTAAGATTACGATACTTGCTCCGGTTGTAAAAGGACGTAAAGGTCATTACAGGGAATTGTTTGAAGAGATAAGCTCAGACGGATTTACTAAGGTCAGAGTTGACGGGCAGGTTCAGGATATTATTCCTCAAATGAAGCTGGAAAGATTTAAAATTCATGATATAGAAATTGTTATAGACAGAGTTGCAGTTAATACAAAATCAAAAACACGTATTTCCGATTCACTCGAAACCGCATTAAGACATGGAAAAGGTATTCTGATTGTCAATGACGGTATTGAAGATAAATTATATAATGAAAAGTTATCGGATGCTAGTACGGGAAGAAGCTTTTCCGAACCGGCTCCGAATTCTTTTTCATTTAACTCACCTTACGGTTGGTGTAAAGATTGTTACGGACTCGGTGAGAAAAAGGAAATTGACATAGACAAAATTTTTCCTGACAAAAATGTTTCGATAAACGATGGTGCGATAGCACCGCTGGGCAAGCCGCGAAGTACCTGGATCTATTCTATCTTCAGAGGTATGATCGAAAAATTAGGATACTCTTTCGATATTCCCATTAAGAAATTTTCCGAATCAGCATTTGATGTTATTTTAAACGGAACTTCCGAAAGAGTGAAATATCTTCATACAAATTCACAGGGAAGAAGCAATTCATATGCTCACCGGTTCGAAGGGTTAATTAATTATATTAAACGTTATGCAGACGATTCTTCATCAGAATCTATTCGTCAATGGGCGGAAAGTTTTATGACAATTTCAAAATGTAAAACCTGCAACGGCGGTAGATTAAAAGAGGATTCTCTTTGGGTAAGAGTAAGCGACAAAAATATATCGGATATTACTCAATTGTCAATCAAAGAATGTAAAGAATTTTTTAGCACACTTAAACTGAATGAACGAAAACAAATTATCGCAGGGCAAATCATAAAAGAAATTAAATCACGTCTGGACTTTTTATTAAATGTCGGACTTGATTACCTGACCCTCAACCGAAGCGCGAGAACTTTATCCGGCGGCGAAGCACAAAGAATTCGTCTTGCCACTCAAATTGGTTCACAGCTAACGGGTGTGTTGTATATTCTTGACGAACCTTCGATCGGATTGCACCAGAGAGATAATATTAAGCTGATAGATTCATTAAAAAAATTAAGAGATATTGGAAATTCCATTATTGTAGTAGAGCATGACAAGGAAATGATTGAGTCATCCGACTTCGTTGTAGATTTAGGACCGAGAGCAGGTGAGCATGGTGGAGAGGTGGTTGCATCGGGCCCTCCTTTGAGTCTTAATGGATATTCTATTACAGCTGAATATCTTTCCGGGAAAAAGAAAATTGAAGTACCGGCAATACGGCGGGATGGAACAGGAAATTTTGTTACTCTTAAAGGTGCGACCGGAAATAATTTAAAAAATATTACTTTAAAAATTCCTCTCGGAAAATTTATTTGTGTTACCGGAGTAAGCGGCTCGGGAAAATCTTCGCTGATCACTGATACTCTTTATAGAATTTTATCTCAAAAGTTTTTCAAGTCACCCGAGCATCCGCTTCCTTTTACTTCAATTGAAGGGTTGTCAATCAAAGGAGAAAAATACCGGCAAAAAATAATTGATAAAATAATTGAGATAGACCAGACTGCTATAGGACGGACACCAAGGAGCAATCCTGCGACATACACCGGCCTTTTTACTTTTATTCGGGATATTTTTTCATCGCTGCCGGAATCAAAAATCCGCGGATATAAGCCCGGGAGATTTTCATTTAATGTGAAAGGCGGAAGATGCGATGCGTGCGAGGGTGCCGGACTTCAAAAAATAGAGATGAACTTTTTACCGGATGTCTATGTGACTTGTGATGTTTGTCACGGAAGAAGATACAACAGGGAAACTCTCGAAGTAAAATATAAAAATAAATCAATTGCAGAGGTTCTCGAAATGACTGTCGAAGAAGCAGTGAAATTTTTTGCAGCGGTTCCTTCTCTAAAAAGAAAGCTTCAGACTCTTTATGATGTCGGACTGGGATATATACGTCTCGGGCAGCAGGCAACAACATTATCCGGTGGCGAAGCTCAAAGAGTAAAACTTTCTACCGAGCTTTCAAAAGTTCAAACAGGAAGAACACTCTATATTCTTGATGAACCGACAACAGGCTTACACTTCGAAGATATAAACATGCTGCTTGATGTTCTCAATAAACTAGTTGAAAAGGGAAATACTGTAATAGTCATTGAACACAACCTTGATGTAATTAAATCGGCTGACTGGATAATTGATATGGGTCCCGAAGGCGGCGGAGCCGGTGGAAAAATAATTGCCGAAGGAACTCCGGAACAGCTTGTAAAAAATTATTTTGATATTTCATATACTGCTCAGTATCTGAAAGATGAATTGAAAAAAAAAAGTATTAAATATTCCTTATGAACTTTTCTTCACTTAACTGGCTCGATATAGAAAAATATCTTGAGCATGATGACCGATGTATTTTGCCAATCGGTTGTACTGAGCAGCATGCATTTCTTAGTCTTTCTACAGACAGTATTCTTGCAGAAAAAATTTCACTCGATGCCGCGGAACCATTAAACATCCCTGTTCTGCCGGTTTTAAATTACGGGCATACTCCTTTGTTTATGGATTACCCCGGAACAATTTCACTTAAGATCGAAACTCTTTGGAGTGTTGTAAAAGATATTTTGGATTCACTTACTCAACATAGGTTTAAAAAAATTTTAATTGTGAATGGTCACGGAGGAAATATTCCGTTAACTGCTTTTATAGATAATTGGAAATTAAATAATCCGGGTATCCGAATTAAATTTCATAACTGGTGGAATTCGCCTAAGACTATTGCAAAGGTTTCTGAAATTGACCCGGTTGCATCTCATGCTTCGTGGATGGAAAATTTTGAGTGGACAAGATTGAAAGACATTCGATATCCCGATTACCAAAAACCGATGGTCGACCATGCAGATCTTAAAAATTTATCTCCTGAAGAAGTCCGGAAGCTTTTGGGTGATGGGAACTACGGAGGGTTTTATCAGCGAAGTGATGATGAAATGAATAAGATATGGGAGACTGCAATAAAAGAAACAAGGGAGCTATTGAATGACTGGAATTAAATTTCCTGTTGAATAAAAAAAATAATGTTTAAACTTTATTGACCGCTTTTTAATTGTTCGATTACCGGTCTTAGTTCCTTTTCCCATATACTGTCTATTCTGATTGCACTCTCAAAATCTTCAATAGCAAGATCATTCTGCTTAAGCTCTTTATACAAAAGTCCCCTGTTATAAAATGCAATGTCATCGGCAGGATTTAAATCTATAACTTTGCCATAATCAATAACAGCATTATCATAAAGTTTAAGCTCCTGAAGATCTGAAGCCCTGTTAAAATATGCATCCGAAAATTTTTTATTATATTTTATTGCGTTGTTATAATCATCAATAGCTTCTTCAAATTTCCCCTGCTTATCATAAATTCCTGCCCTTGCAAAATATGCATCACTGTTTTTCTTTTTGAAACCGATAGCATTTGTCAACTCGGAAATTGCCCGGTCATTATCAAAATTAATTTCATACACCAAAGCTTTATAATAACTAATTTCATAGTCATAAGATTCTTTCTCAAGTATTAAAGTAAAATATTTATTGGCTTCTTCAAAATTGTCGGCATAAAATGCCTTTTTGCCATTTTCAAAATTCTCTTTTACAGACTGTGCCGATGTTAATGAAGTTATAAAAAAAATAATAAATGCTGAAATAAATAATTTTCCTGATTTCATTCTGTGTTTAATTTTTACAAATATAATGAGATAATTTTTATAAAAAACGTAAAATAATTTTATGGATAGAAGCTGTTGATGTTTTTATGTTAAAACATTTTTTAGATATTTTCCCGTGTAAGAATTTTTTTCCTTTACGATTTCTTCCGGTGTACCGACCGCCACAATATATCCGCCATCATCACCGCTTTCGGGTCCGAGATCAATTATATGATCGGCACATTTAATAACTTCGAGATTGTGTTCAATTACTAATACTGAATTTCCTTTTTTAATTAATTCTTCAAAACATTTCAGCAGCTTTGAAACATCGTAATAATGCAGTCCTGTAGTCGGCTCATCAAATACAAATAAAGTATGCTTATCAGTTTCCTGAAAAGTCAAATGATAGGCAAGCTTCACTCTTTGGGACTCACCGCCGGATAATGTCGTTGCCGATTGCCCAACTCTCAAATATCCGAGTCCAACATCATCAAGTATTTTTAATTTCTTTACTATTTTAGGGTATGGCTTGAAAAAATGTATTGCTTCGATTACAGTCATCTCAAGAACTTCACTTATATTTTTGTGCATGCCTTCGCTACCTTTAAGCTTAATATCCAATACCTCCTGCTTATATCTCTTCCCTCTGCAAACTTCACATTCTAAAATTATATCAGCCATGAATTGCATTTCTATCTTAATCACTCCCGTTCCTTCGCAATTTTCACATCTTCCTCCCGGAACATTAAACGAAAAATATCCCGAATATAAATTTTTTCTTTTAGATTCAGATGTATCGGCGAATGCCTCCCTGATATTATCGAATGCTTTAATGTAGGTTACAGGGTTGCTTCTGGGCGTTTTTCCAATAGGGTTCTGATCTATCATTTCGACAGCATCAACATTGTGGTGACCTTCCAGCGAATCATGCTCTCCTATCTTTTCATTATATGAGCCCTCGAGTTTTCTCTTTAAATCTCCGTAAAGAATGTTATTGACAAGAGTTGACTTTCCGGATCCACTGACTCCTGTGATGCAGACAAATATTCCAAGCGGAATATTTATATCAATATCTTTTAAATTATTTTCTCTCGCACCTTTTATTTTTAAAAACTTTGTTGACTTATCAATTTCTCTTCTCGACTTCGGAACATTGATCTTCATTTTTCCGCTTAAGAATTTTCCGGTTAATGATTTAGAGTCTTTTAAAATTTTTTCATAAGTTCCTTTAAAAATTATTTCTCCGCCTTTCTCACCGGCAAAGGGTCCCATATCAACAATCTCATCTGCTTCTTTCATCATATCGCTGTCATGTTCAACCACCAGGACAGAGTTGCCCAGATCACGAAGCGATTTCATTATATTTATCAGCTTATAATTATCACGCGGATGCAAGCCAATCGACGGCTCATCTAAAACATATATCGAGCCGACAAGAGAAGAACCGAGTGAAGTCGAAAGATTAATTCTCTGGGACTCACCGCCCGAGAGTGTATTTGATAACCTGTCCAGGGTAAGATATGTCAGGCCAACATCATTCAGATACTTCAGTCTTGAAACAATTTCTTCCAGAATTCTTTCCGAAACTTTTCTTTCATATTCACCTAATTTAATGTTAAGAAAAAATTTATATGCTTCATCAATTTTCATTTTTACTATTTCAAAAATTGTCTTGTCATTTATTTTTATATACATTGCTTCTTTGCGAAGGCGGGAGCCTCTGCATTCACTGCAGACCGTATATGCTCTGTATCGGTTCAGTAATACCCTGTAATGTAATTTATAAGCCGCTTCCTTTTCTATTCTTTTAAAAAATTTACTCAAACCTATATATCTTTCTCCGCCTTTGTAAATATATTCTTTTTGCTTTTCAGAAAGTTTGTTAAAAGGTAAGTGAACGTCAACTTCGTAATCATCAGCTTCACTGATCAGATCGCTAAGGTGAATTGAATGCTTTGGGGTCGCAAAAACATTTATTGCTCCGTTAAATATCGTTTTCCTTTTATCAGGAATGACAAGATCAATGTCAATGTCCATTGTCCTGCTGAAGCCCTGGCATTTCACGCACGCTCCGAAAGGATTATTAAAAGAAAATAATCTTGGCTCCGGCTCTTCAAATCTTATCCCGTCCTGCTCGAAATATTTATTGTAATGAAAATCCTTAAATTCATTTTCATTAAACACTCTTCTGATAGTCACGAAACCATCACTCTCCCTGTACGCAAGCTCGATCGAATCATTAAATCTCGTTACCAATTCATTATCCGAAGCGTCAAAAGAAAACCTGTCTATTAAAACAGTAATGAAATGTGCCTCCGAACCATTGCTTCCATCCGGCAATTTGATTTTTTTTCTTAATTCATCATTGCTGATGTCATTCAAATCAATTATTTCATTCCCAATTAATAACCTGTAAAAACCTTTTGCCTTTAAGTCTTTGATCCTTAATATTAATTCACTCTCATCATTTATTTGTATATTTATCAGAACGTATAGTTTTAAAAATTCATCTCGTGATAATTTTGAAATTTCTTCTATGATACTTTCCGGAGAATCCTTTTTGACAAGCTTTCCGCTAACAGGAGAATAAGTTTTGCCTATACGCGCAAAGAGCAGCCGGAGATAATCATAAATCTCAGTAGTCGTTCCGACAGTCGAACGCGGATTTTTTATTTGTGTCTTCTGCTCAATTGCCATTGAAGGAGCAAGCCCTGCTATGAAGTCAACATCGGGCTTATTTATTCTTTCGAGAAATTGCCGCGCATAAGATGAAAGACTTTCTACATATCTTCTCTGACCTTCGGCATATATAGTATCGAATACTAAGGATGATTTCCCTGAACCGCTGACTCCGGTGAAGACAATCAATTTATTTTTTTGAATATCAATATCGACATTCTTCAAATTATGTACTCTGACTCCTTTGATGATTATAAATTTCCTGGGATCAGAAATGTTTACAGGCTCTGCATTCTTTTTTTTTGTGATTTTTTTAGACAATGCCGGATTTTTAATAACCTTGAACTTAAAACTTTATACCATCAGAAACAGTTCAATTTCCTGTGCAAAGTTTATTATCACTGTAAACAAAAAAAATTGAACTCTGATATCGCGGATTTAGCGGAAAAATAACGGATTTGTTAATTTGTTATAAGATATGTTCATAATGAACTTAATTATAATTGCAAACTAGAATTTTGATTTTTTACAATTTCTAATAATGATCAGCGAGTATCAGGAAAATCCATGCTATCAGTGTTCAAAGAATTATCGTGAACAGAGCAACACTGTAATACTTTTCGAAATGTATTACTTTAAATTGATTTCTTAGCTAATTTATAAAAAAAGAAAATGCTGCCCAAAATCATTCTAATAATATTCTTTGTATCTATTTCTGCAATTTCTTTTTCTCAGGAACTATACATTGTTACTCATCCTGCAGCAAATCTTTCCAAGAACAGGATCGAATTTAGAAATATTGTAATGAGTTATGATAATTTTAAATATTATCATAATTCATTTGCAC
This sequence comes from Bacteroidota bacterium, assembly GCA_030855105.1. Taxonomy (GTDB): domain Bacteria; phylum Bacteroidota; class Ignavibacteria; order Tepidaquicellales; family Tepidaquicellaceae; genus JAGPCH01. The sequence continues at coordinate 13,498 of JALYRX010000068.1, forward strand.
TGAATTACGGTTTGTTGGGAAACTTAACTATCTATAACGATATCTATTATTCATTAGACCAGGGAAATAAGTTTTTGGGTAATTATGAATTTGCTGCACGCTACCGGTTTCTCGATTCCGATAAAAAAAATTATCATATTCGCTCAGCCGTCCAATCCGGCTTGGTAATTCCGGTCAATGCAAAACCCATTGTCAACGGGCAGGTAGAATACGAACTTCACCCTGGTCACAGGGTAAAACTTTATAATTTTGTAAATGATATCACCGTGCCTTCGGTGGATTTTCACACCACGGATAATTACACTATTAAAAATGATCTGATCGTTACTAATCTGATAAAAAAATTTTCCATCACAGGTGAAATGGGTTTCAATATTAATCTTCCTAAAAATGATTTTAAGTTCGGTAATTATTTCGACTGGTCACTTTCCATGGGATTGCTGTTACTGCCAAAGGTATATAAAAGTTATAATGACATAAATGTTAATTTGTATCTGGAAAACAAAGCATATTATTTTTATAAAAATGAATTTCTTGGCACTCCTATATTTAATTCAGGCGGATTTCGTCTCGATTCATATTTGGGTATTCAATCGATTTTCTTTTCTTCACTTATGATTGAAATGTCATACAAAATTCCCGTTCATTCAAACGAATACGTTGAAACTCAAATCGGGAAACGCTCGTCAGCATTGCTATTCAGCTTAAGATACCTGTTTTTCCTATGATAATTTTTAAAATTAATTATAAAATTCAATCCGGAAATTTTAGTGAAACAAAGATGCTGCTTATAAAATAAATTGAAAGAATGTTTAAAAAATTGTTTTTTAGGTTTAACATGCATTATGTTTTGCAATACATCTTTTTCCAAACACAAATATAAATGAAAAACCGATTTAAGAAATAAAACGCAATTCACACTAAAATCCGTATTCTTTATTTCAATACCGTCAGCCTGCTTCCTTCCATTACTCCGCCATTTTCTTGCAGCGTTATTATCCCGTTATCGCCTGGAAGTCTGAGGTAAGATAGATAGCCCTCTGTTACCATGCTGTCATCCGAAAACACGAAGTCGTTGAGATAAGTTATTTTTCCGTTCTGGTCCTTGATTGCCCAGTGAATATGAGCCGGGGCATTGTTTGAAGGATATCTCCCGGGTCTTATCGAATGAATTTCATATCTGCCTTCGGAATCTGTTTTGCACCAGCCGTGAAGATAGCCGTGCCATTTTTGAAAACCGGTTTCATCGCCTCTCTTGGAATAGTAACCGTTATCATCTGTGTGGTATACATATATTATGACATCAGTATAAGGAGTCGTTCCGTCTTCTCTGATTATCTGTCCCTTGATAATAATTCTTTTTCCTTTTTCAAGACTGTCTGCAATATTCATTACGTTTGAAATATTTTCCGGTATATTTACAAAGCAACAGTTTATATCGGCATCCGGATTATCACAGGTATCTTTTCCTGTTAATTTTTTTTCCTTTGAATCCGTGAGATCAAAACTTTCTGCTGATTTTTTATTGCAGGCAACCAATGAAATAAACAGAACTATACAAAAAATGAATGAGTACATAATTAAATTTTTTGAAATTATTAATTAGCGGTTACATTTTTGGTGCTGGTCTTTTAATAGAATTTTGTACGAATAAAATTTTATCTTGTTTAGTTTTTAAATTTTCAGGTTTACTTTTAAGTTTAGGAAGATGGATCCCGGAAGGCGTAAACTCTTGAATAGGTAAATTAATTTTGAATTTGTAACAGGTATTTCAAAAATCAACGGTTTGCAATTTTCTTGTTTCTATTTCAATTATTTCTTTTTATTCCGCAGCCCCTGAATTTTTTTCCTCCGCTCAAATGTACTTCAACGGAATAATCATAAATATTGTCAGACATTGTATCTGAACATTTTTCTTTTTTTAGAATAACATCTATAATATATCTTTGAATTTGATTATGGCTTGAATAAATAATCCTCCCACTATCTTCCTTTGGCTCGGAGTAAAAAAAGTAATAGGTTTTTTGTTCTGAAGGAAGATAAAATTCTATAAGATTTTCTTTTTCCGAGATTTGCAGTGACCACCCCGGTTCATTTCCCAGTCCCCAGAAATCATATGAAACACAGGTGTTTCGGAAGTTTTTTTTCTCCATAGAAATTATCTCTGTTACACGAAATGTTTTCGGGTATTTTTCCTTTTTGATTTCATCTGAAGATTGTGATACATCCCCTTTTAATTTAGCAACCACCGATCCATAGACATTCGGATTCGTCAGAGTTTTTTTATACATCTCTGCAAGTTTTTTTGTAACATCCAGTACAAAGTACAAAGAGTCCGGATTGTTACAGTCCATAAATGAATTTGTACTCAAATTATAAGTATATAATCCTTCATAAATTTTAGAAACCGTATCCGGTATGACAGAATCTTTTAATAAAACATTTGATGTATCCGCTGATTCAACTTTGTTTTGAATCTTATCCTGCTTATTACAACTGCAAACCAGAAGAATCAAAAGAATATATTTAAAAAATTTTGACATAAATATAAAATTATAATTAAATGTAATTAAGAAGGTTACTTTATATTATTTTCTCACAAAGTATATATGCTCTTTTGCTTGGATACTCCACATCAGCATGAGGAAATCTTTCCGCGGCTGTAATAATTTTAAATCCTGTTTCTTCCAGCATGTCAATGATCTTTTCTGTTTTAAAAAAATAAAAATTAATTTCAACATCTTTCTCCAGAAAGGTTTCCATATGAATGTTTTCTTCACCGATATGAAATGAGAATAGAAATTGCCCGTTAAGTTTTAAGACTCTGTTTATTTCTTTAAACGCTGTCTTAACCTGTTCATAAGTAAAATTAACTATTGCATAAAAAGCTATCACTGAGCTGAAATATTTGTCGCTATACTTAAGCTCAAGCATATTACCGGTTTCGAATTTAATTTTTTTATGAATTGATTTTGCCTGCTTTATCATTCCCGGAGAAATATCTATACCGATAATATTTTTAATTCCGCATTCATACAAGTATTTGGTAGTTTGCCCGGGACCGCACCCCAAATCTGCAGTTAAATTACCGTCATTATTTTCCTTCTTGTTCTCCTGCGCAAAATTTTTTAATACCATCCTGTCGAATGGCTTATGTGACAATTCATCTATAAATTTTTTTGCGTATTCTTCTGCAGCTTTATCGTAACAATCTATTATTTTTTCTTTAGGTTGCAATTTTTTTTAGGTTTAAGATAATTATAAAAATTAGTTAACTCAATTCAAGTTATGAAAGAGAATAATTATTATTTTTGTTTTTAAATAATTTTTAATAATATTGTGTAAGGTTGTTTAACTTTAAATTATTATGGCTAATTACTTAACGTTGGATGAAACTTCAAAAAAAATTGGAGTTAGTAAGGAAACCCTCAGAAGATGGGATCGGTCCGGTAAATTTGAATGTGTGAGACACCCTGTTAGCAAATATAGAATGTATAAAGAAGAGAATGTCATATCGTTTGTTAATGATTATCAATTATGGAATAAGTATGAATTCAATAAAGAAGAAGAGTCAAATACAAAACCCTATTTTGGAACTGATTATGGTAAACTATATCAAACCGATTCATTAAAATATTTAAGAACTATGGAAGATGAATCCGTAGATTTAATTTTTTCAGATCCCCCGTACAATATTAAGAAAGCAGAATGGGATACTTTTTCCTCTCAGTTAGATTATGTTAACTGGAGTATGAATTGGATAAAGGAAGCACATAGAATATTAACCAAAACGGGTTCACTTTACATTTGCGGCTTCTCCGAGATATTGGCAGATTTAAAATGGGCTTCTTCAAAACTTTTTTCCGGTTGTAAGTGGTTAATATGGTTTTACAGAAATAAAGGAAATCTAGGAAATGATTGGGGAAGATCACATGAAAGTATTTTACATCTTAGAAAAAGCAAAAAATTTATTTTTAATATTGATGCCGTCAGAATTCCTTACAACGAGCATACTTTGAAATATCCTAAAAGAACTCAGGCAATCTCTTCTCAATTTTCCCGTGGAAAAGAGAATGGCTACATATGGGAGCCAAATCCTTTAGGTGCCAAGCCAAAAGATGTATTGGAAATATCCCGGGATGTATTAGAAATACCGACTATTTCCAACAGCTCTTGGGAAAAAACATTGCATGAGACACAAAAGCCAATAGAATTGCTTAGAAAAATAATTTTATCTTCCTCAAATCAGGATAGTGTTATACTCGATCCCTTTTGTGGTTCCGGAACATCAGTCGCTGTTGCTGAAGCATACAAAAGAAGATGGATTGGAATAGAATTGGAAGAACGATATTGTAACGTAATTAAAGATCGAATTAATAATAAAAGTCTTATCGAGAGAATTTATTTTGCAAAAGAAGAAATGGATTCTTTAGAAAGAAGAATTAAATTAAGGGGCTAGTATTCTAAATATATCTTTGCATATTAAATCAGAAAATGTCTTCATGTAACTATTGTATGGAGCTTTCTTTGCATTTGGTGGTGGATCAAGATAATAAATTCCTTCAAGCTGAGAAAGAAATTTTGTATAGACCATGAATAAACCGGAAACTAAGGTGTAACTAATATTATTGTCCTTCTTTCTCTGAACATCATTTAGCAGGATTAAGATAAATTTTTGTTTTTGCCCTAGAAATCTTTCTATCAATAACTTATCAATGAATACTTTACTCATTCTATCTTTTGAAGTTGTTTTAAGAGAAACAATAACCTCTCTACTATCAATAGAGGTGGGAGTTGCCCTTACTTCAGAAAACGGGGATAAAATAATGTCGTTTTCACATTTATAAATTTTACCACCTTCATCAGATTCATAAGGAATTTGGAGTACCAATCTTTTATTTGAAATTCCCATTTCTACAAAAATTAATCTTATTAGTTCTTCAAATCTATTACCTACATGCTTTCTTGCACTATTAGGATTTACTAGTAAATCCAAACCAACTCCAATCGATTGCTGAATTGTATATGTTACTTTATCTATAATTTCCTTTTCGTTTCCGAGATAATCTCTATTTTCCTTAATATATTTTAATATTTCTAAAAACTTAACAAAGTCTGCTTTAAATTCAGTTGAGTTAAAAATAAAGAATTTTTCATTGATGGGTCTTAAATATTTTGTAGCTTCAGCAATTTTCGAAGAGTAAATTCTGTAATCACCCTTTTTTAAATAAGCACTTAAAATATTAGGAAGGTAATCCAGTATTCGAATTGTCAATTTTCCAAATTCATTTAGAGAAATTATTCTCTGTTGTAAATCCTGATTTAATGAAGACATTTTCTAAGCAAGATGCAGCGTTATTATTTTATTTATACAAAATAACTATAAAAATTAGCTAACTCAATTCACGGACAACAATTTATCATAATCTGTATTTTCTTTTTTGATCTCAGCCAGGGCGGCTTTGACCTAACGACCTTTTTAAAGACTTTGCATCCTTCGACATGCGCACCTGGAAGATATCCTGTACTCATAAGAAATTCATTGACAATCTCACCTCCCGTAAAGAGAAATGTTTTTTTGAACAGCTTTACCCAACCTTCTTTGGTATTACATAACAGATGATGGTGTTCAAGCCATTTTTTAAATGAGCCGAATTCTTTTTGCAGTTTCAAAATCACCTTTGCATTTTCTATTGCTGCATTAACTTTTAAACGATTTCGAATAATTCCCGCATCGTTCAGTAACCTGCTTCTTTCCTTTTCATTATAAGAAGCAACTTTTTTAATGTTAAATTTATGGTAAGCCTTTTTGAAATTTTTTTGTTTGTTAAGAATCGTTGTCCAGCTTAAGCCGGCCTGGTTTATTTCAAGAACCAGCCTTTCAAACAATTCGTTATCATCATTAATTGGAAATCCGTATGCAGTATCATGATATATCCTGTGTACATTAGTTTTCTCCATACGATCAACGGCTTCGCAATATGATTTCGGTTTTTCCATTTATTATTTTTAGTTACCTTGCTTTACATCATTGTAAGTGTCTATTACTATTTTGTAAGTCCCGTCGGGCTGAAGCTTCCACACATTCACATATTTAAAAAATTTATTTTCTGTTACATTCTCATTTTTTATCACAGCATAACCATTGCCGGTTTCATAAAGCAGCTCCTTGGTTCCCTCGAGAGTTTCCATCGTCAAATTCAAATCCGTTATGTAAGGAAATGATGATTCCCAGTATGCAAGAATCGCCTTATTGCCGTGAATAGGATATCCACCGTTGGGTAAATAATGAGCATTCTCATCATATATCGAAGAAATTATTTCAATATTTTTACTTCTTAATCCTTCACCCCATTTTTTTCCATTTGCTTCTATTTCAGGTTTTATTGTTTCTACATCGAACAAAATTTGTGAGTCAGTTTGTGCATCTACCGAAAAAGGTATTATGACCAAGATCAAAAAGGTGTAAGTGCTAATTATTAATTTCATAATAGTAGTGTTTAATTTTTACCAATCACCGGCATACAGAAGATTTAGTCCGGTAATATTTTTTAGATAATTATACTTTAATGCAGTGATTTGTCTGAAGTGAAGATAATCATGAGCAAGCCAATTGGTTAGAAAAAATTCAGCAGACATCGGACCAAATTTAAGATGAATGTATTCATTTTTCCAGTTTGGTTCTTTTAATGAGTTTAGCCAGACTATTGATTTATTTCTTTCTTCCAGAAATTTTTGCAAAGTATTTTCATAATCTTGCTCTATATAATTTTTGCCTTTTACCCAGCCCTCAGGGTCGATAGGCACCGGATCTGTTTTAATATTTTCAAGGACATGTTTTGTGCGTGCACGGAAGTCATATTGCTCCTCGTCATATAAATGACAAACGATTTCAAGCAGGCACCATTTTTCGGGCTCCGTCCTGAACATATATTCTTTCTTTGAAATCCCGGATAATAAATCTTTGAATGTGCTTTGATTCCTTGAGAGCTGCTGAATAACGTAAGTGTGTTCCATTTTAAAATTCTTTAAAGGTACTTTAACAACAAGATTTATTTTGTTGGATAGGCGGACATTTAACAGAACCGTAACTGCAGAAGACACAGCAATCACCAGGCATCGGCTTTAAAAGTGATTTGCAATTTTCACATTCATAAAACCATTGACAGGAATTTAAAGACATTATTTCATCTTTCATATATTTACAAACCGGACAGGTTATTATTGATGTTGAAATAATTTCCAATTATTCTGATTTTATGATAAAAATAAAAAATACATATGGAATCTTCAACTTAAACAGAAGAATTAATCGTGGAAATCTTTTATGGATAGCTTGAGCTTTAATCTTATAATTCAGTTTATGTAATGCTTTTGTAAATTGTAATCAACGAAGTTATTATAATTACCAACCCAACCAAAAACATAATTACCCTTGGTTTGACCTTCGTCGCCATTAGCGCACCGATGGGAGCTGCTATTACACCACCTAAAATCAAGCCGAGTATAATTTTCCAGCTGTCTATTCCTACAAAGAAAAGAAAAACTCCTGTGCTGAAAAAGGTTACAAAGAATTCTGCGGTGTTAACGGTGCCAATAGTTTCCTTCGGAGTATTCCCCTGGAATATCAGGTTTGATGATACTATAGGTCCCCATCCGCCTCCGCCAATAGCATCAAAGAATCCTCCTGTAAGACCTAATAAAGAAATTCGTTTTACTTCTTCTTTGGGTTTAATATTTTTAAAGCTTTTTATTAAAATAAATATTCCGATAAGTAAAAGATAAGCCGAGATATATGGCTTTATTAAATTTCCGTCTAAAACTTTTGATAATAAATATGCACCCACAACGGCTCCTAATACACCGGGAATCACCAGACGAAAAAATAAACTCTTATTTACATTTTTTAAAAATAAATGCGACAATCCCGAAACACCGGTTGTAAAAACTTCTGCCGTATGAACGCTTGCCGAAGCCAGAGCAGGCGGTATCCCGAAGTTAAGCAGCAATGATGTACAGCTTACTCCGTAAGCCATTCCCAAAGCCCCGTCTATAAGCTGTGCTGAGAAACCAGCAACAATAAAAAATATTAATTCTCTATCGAACGAAATATCAAATCCCTTATCGGTAAATACTGTAAGCTGAAGAATTAAAAAAGTTACGAGTATAATTTTTAAGGTAATTATTAAGAACCCTATGTGTCTGAGAGAAAATGGATTTATCAATTTTAACTTTTGAGTTAAAAATAAAGAAAGGTATAATGGCTTTTATTCTTAAAATGTTTGACACAATATAATAGTTTGGATATTTATATTCTACAAATTAGTAGAATATAACCTTGCTTACCCATAGAATTATCTGTACTTAATCAATACTATTTTTGAGGGTCTATATGAAATATAGTGGAATAGTCAGAGAAATGATTCAATACTGTCCAAAATAATTTTGTAAGTAAAATTTTTGATTTTAATTTAAATCAAAATTGCAACAAAAATCTAAATTTAAAAAACAGACCCGCCTGTGAAAAATTGCCGGAAATTATGAGCAATGGCTAAAGCAAAAATTTCCTGTTTGACGAGCCCCGCAGTGCTCTTCTGCCGGGTGAGGAGTTGAAA
>JALYRX010000018.1 GCA_030855105.1 Bacteroidota bacterium
GAATTTTTATTAATCTAAATAGAAAACAGAAGCAAAAAGATTCGAGGTACATCTGCCTGGTACAAGCAGGTTGTTTTGCTTTAAAAGCTTTATAGGATTTCTAATGAAAAATTTGGGTTAAAATATCTCAATGAAAAATTCGGGTTTAAAAATAAAGCATAATGTAACCTTTCAGTTTGATATAAAAACCGCCCATCTCTGAGCGGCTCTTTCAATGATCAATAATTATCTTATCTAAATGTGTTTACTATCAACTATCAACTATCAACAATCAACTATCAATTATCAATTATCAACTATCAACTATCAACTATCAACTATTTTATCAGCATCATTCTCTTCGTCTCTGCAAATCCTTCCGATTCGAGTTTATAGAAATAAACTCCGCTTGTAAAAGAAGAAGCATTCCAGTTTACTTCATACACACCAGCCTGTAAATTTTCACTTACAAGATTTGAAATTTCTCTGCCCAGTGCATCGTAAATTTTTAAGCTTGTAAAGCCGGCATTTGTCAATCCGAATTTTATATTAGTAGTCGGATTGAATGGGTTCGGATAATTTTGTGACAACGAATAACTATCAGGAGTTTGTGAATTATAATTCGTCAAGCCCAGAAGAGTATTAAACTTAAGCTTTGCAGCAACACAGTTTGCCTGCAGATCAGCAAGATTATCTCCTGCAATCAATGCATATGTGACTGTGATTTCACTGCCGGGAGGGATAGCATATGGTCCGCTTCCTACAATATTCGAAACATCTCTTCCTGCAGTTCCACCTGCTTGCTGTCTTCCGATTCCGGATGAAAGTGATTGGTATTTTTCGATATCGGTGTATCCGTCATAAATTCCCCAGGGATTTCCGGCAACAGTATTGTCGTTGTCTATTGCCCAGTAATTTGCGTTAGTTGCTGAAAGCAAAGCGACACCCGTATAAGTTGCGGGATTATTATCGGTTCTCCATATATATCCCATTTGATTTACTGCATCCCAATCGGCACGATTAAGTCCGCCGCTTGCACCAATATCCCAGTCATCGAAAAGTCCCGCATAGAAATTAGTAATTGCACTCGCAGTAGTGTTTTTAATTTTATATTTCATTATAATGTAATCCGAATCTGCAGCAGATGTGAATTCATAACTGCTAAAAGTAATTTCAATTCCGATTTTATTTGTACCTGCTCCATCGTCGTTATACTTTGCGTTTCCATCCTGACTGGAGATAATTCCCGGTTGAGTAATCTGGAAAGGAATAATATTTGTGAAATCAGTACTTTGAACCGATTGGTTACTACCTCTAACACAATCGGAAACTTTTGTACTTGAAGTTGCACAAACCAGACCGCCTTCAAATGTAAGACTTAAACCGTTTCTGAATTTAAATCCTTCACCCTGTGCATTATCCGGATAATCATTGTATCCGAAATTTCCTCTGCTGTTTATTGTAGTGATAATATTATTGATATTCATACTGAAGTAAGTAGGATTCACTGTAACAGAAAAATACTCAAAGTCTGAATATGAACCGTCAGTGTATGTGACTTTCAAATCAATTTTTGAATTTGCAGGAGCATTACTGTTTACTTTTACTTTAAATGGAGAGCTGTTATTGGTAAATGTTCCGAGAGTTGGAATAGCTCCGAGCGTTGCACTTCCGTTTAACAAGGTGACTGCAGTAGAACCTGTTGTTATTGTAACAGAAGCATTGGAAGTTGCATCAAGATAATTTCTGAATGTTCCCACAATATTCATTGTATCATTTGGCTGAGGCACATTATTGTTTCCATCCGTAGAAATATATGAATTCAACCTTACAGATGGTGAGCTGATTGTCAAAGCTCTTAACATATTAATCCTGCCTTTACCAAGTTTCCCGACATAGGAAGGATTTTGAGCATCGATATTATCGCACGTTACTCTGACTTTTTCACCTACCTGCAACCCGCTATATGAAGGAAAATGTGATTTAATTATCGCACAGACACCTGCGCAAATTGGTGATGCCATAGATGTTCCGTCCAAAAATGTATATGAATTATCATATATGGTACTAAAAATACTCGACCCCGGAGAACAAACATCTATTGAATTTCCGTAATGGGAAAATCCTGACTTTGTATCTGATGAATTTGTCGAAGCAACAGATAAAATATATTTTAAGCTTGCAGGGTAAAACGGTGTACTCACATTACCATTACCGGCTGCAGCAACTACTAACGCATTTTTATTTATTGTAGCGTAAACAACGATCTCCTGTTCAAATGCACCTGCACCGCCTCCACCCCATGAGCAGTTGATAATATTACATCCGTGATCAGCAGCATATTTAATTCCTTCATATCCTGCAATGAGAACGCCTGCATTTGAAATTTTTACCGGAAGAAATTTGCATTTAAATCCTGGGCTTGAAACTCCTGCACCATTATTAGTAATAGCATCGGCACAGCCCGACACATGTGAGCCGTGAGAATTATCAACTATAGGATCATTATCTCCCTGACCTACATCCCAGCCTCTGAAATTATCTACGTATCCATCGTTGTCATCATCTAGACCGTTAATCGGATCAGCATAATTATATTTTATATTTCCTGCAAGATCCGGATGATCCCAATCCGTCCCCGTATCTACTATACCAATTACTACATTCGTATCTCCCTGTTGAATATCCCAGCCTGCAGGCGCCTGAATTTTATTTATAAAATATTGTGAACCCAAAGAAGGGTCATTCGGAGTAAACAATAATTTCTGTGTATACTTTGGCTGTGCATATTCTACCTCACCTGTGTTGTAAATTTCATTGACTGCATCTTCAATTGATTTCGATGTATTATTGTATTTCACAATATAGATCAAAGAAAGGTCAGCCATTTTTTCTCCATCAGCCGAAAAATCCACGACCGGCTTTACTGCATCGGCAAATATTTTGTTCACAAGCACGACGTTTAAATCGTTAAGAGTTTGATTAATTTGTGCATTCTCAATTGAATTCAAGCTGGCTTTGCTTCTGTTATTTTCTTTTAATTTAAAAATGACGGTGTGAGGTAAGTAATCATTTTCAGTTAAATTTGCCGGGAGTTTGAAATAATTATTTGTCTTTGTAATCGTATTATTTTTATTGTCCGGATTAATGAATGCGAAAAAAACCGAAGACATTAAAAACATCAAAAGGAAATAATTTGAAATTTTAATCTTTTGTTTCATTTGTTTTTGTTTAATGAGTTTATTGAATATATTTGAGTTTTTAATTATAATTGTGTTTATGGAAAATTTTGTATTGATATTCTTCAATCAGTTGTTAAGATTACTCTCAGCAAAAAAGAAAGCAACTTCAATTTTTCCATTTTCCTCAGAGTCTGAACCGTGAACGGCATTCTCCGATTTGGAATCGGCAAAGAGTTTTCTAATGGTTCCATCGGCTGCTTCTGCGGGATCAGTCGCGCCTATGAGGTTTCTGTAATCCTGAACTGCATTTTCTTTTTCAAGTGCTATGACAATTACAGGTCCCGATATCATAAACGAAACAAGCTCTTTATAAAACGGACGTTCTTTATGTACTTCATAAAATTTTTTTCCCATTGATTCGGTAAAACTGGTCATTTTCATTCCAAGTATGCTAAACCCGCTGTCTGAGATCTTTTGAATAATATTTCCCTGTACTTTTTTCTTTACGGCATCCGGCTTTATGATGCAGAGCGTTCGTTGTAACAAATTAATTTGTCCTTTCTTAAATTATTTAATGTGATTGTATATTTGACAAACCTGATTTTAAAAAATTCCATTCTAATTTCTATATTCTAATTTCTATCATGAATAAATAATAAACTGAATCCAAGTTATTTTTTGTTGAGGTCTGTAGAATAATATAAATGCTTTTTTAATATCCAACGCTTCCCGCAGGCGGTTCTTTAGTTTCAATTGATGTCTCGGTCGGAGCATGATAATGCGATATATTGCATTTCTTCATGTTAAACTTTTTAATAATTATATCCTGTGTTGAAGGACAGCTTCCGTTGCTTTTTAAACCACTCATAGTGCAGACGCTTGCTTCCTCTACTCCGTCAGGCATCAGGAAGTATGCAACCGGAAAATCAAACTCATCATCTGAATAAAGCTCTCCCATAAATTTTCCCCAGATCGGTGCAGCAGCTTTTCCTCCCTGACCGTACCCGCCGCCGAACTTAATTCTGGCATCATCAAACCCGAGCCATACTCCTGCAACAAACTGAGGTGTAAATCCTACAAACCATGCATCACCGAAATTCTGAGTTGTCCCTGTTTTGCCTGCTGCGGGTCTGTGAAAGAATTGGCGGATGCTTGATGCGGTCCCATAGTCTATTACATCTTCCATCATATCGCTCATAACAAAAGCAACATCTTCACTTACAACCTCCCTTGTCTCCGGATGAAATTCATCAATAAGTTTTCCGTTTCTGTCTTCGATTCTTAATATAGCAATCGGCTCAACCCAGATACCTTCATTTGCGAGTGTTCCGTATGCATTCGTAATTTCCAGAGGTGAAACTTCTCCTACTCCCAAAGCTAAAGAATAAACATTCGGAAGTTCAGAGTTTATTCCCATCTTATGTGCTACATCAATTACTTTATCGCCCGGTGCAATCTCCATCTGAGTTCTCACAGCAATTACATTTACAGAGTTAGCTATTCCATCGCGCATTGTCATACTGCCGCCGCCGCCGCCACCTTTCGGTGACCATAAAGTCCCGCCTATATTTATATTAATAGGATTGTTTGAAATTTTATAACCAGGTGAATAGCCGTTCATGATCGCCGTTGTATAAACAAAAGGTTTAAACGATGAGCCGGGCTGCCGCTTGATTTGTGTAACATGGTTTAATCCGTACTTAAAAGTTGTATTTGGATTTGCACCGACCATTGCCTTAATCTCTCCGGTCTTAGGATTTATCACAACAAAACCGACCTGTACCGTTGTGGTCAGCAGCTTTACGGAGTCTATAAAAGATTTATTATTTTTTAATTTGTCATATATTTTATTTCTCTCTGCCTCGGTGCTTGCCTTTTTATAATTTTCAGACTGCCTGATATTTTTATCAATTGCATCGTTAAGAATTGTCCTGTTGGAATTCCAGTTCCAGTAGCCGTTAAACGAACGCTGAAAAGGTCCGAGCTGATTTTTTACGGCATTTACTGCGTGCTTTTGAAATCTCGAATCAAGAGATGTGTATACTTTTAATCCGTCCCGGTAAATATCATATCCGTATTTCTCTGCACTCTTTTCGAGAAGCTGTCTTACATATTCAGTAAACTGAGGTGCGGGTGAATTGAAACTTGCATAATCTTTTTGAAGATTGATCTTCAATAGATCGCTTGCTAAAATATCCAAATTTTCTTTTGTGATAAAATCAGATTGATACATTTCATTCAAAACAAGATTTCTTCTTTTCAATGCAGCTTCAGGTTTATCTACAGGATCATAGTTTGCAGGAGATTTCAAAACCCCCACAAGCAAAGCACATTCATCCAGTGTCAGATCCTTTGCATTCTTATTAAAATATGTCTGAGCTGCACCTTCGACTCCGTATGCTCCTTTACCGAAGTAAACAGTATTCAGATAGTAAGCAAGAATTTCTTCTTTCGTATAAGTTCTCTCTATTTGAACTGCTGTCATTGCTTCACGAAGCTTTCTGTTTAATGATACTTCGTTTCCGATATCCTTATATAAATTTCGTGCAAGCTGTTGCGTAATAGTGGAAGCACCTTCTTTTGTTAAGCTTCCGCTAAGAATGTTTTTGAAAAATGCCTTGAAGATTCTGTCAACATCAACTCCCCAATGATCATAGAATTTTCTGTCTTCAGTAGCTATAAGAGCATTAATCATATCTTTGGGAATATTGTCAAGTGTAACTTTAGTCCTGTTCTTCAAGAAGAACTTGTCAATTAATTCGCCGTCAGAGGAATATATTTTTGATGCTTCTTCAAGCTTAGGATTTTCAAGTTCGGCAAGTGAAGGGAGACTCTGTGAAAGGTAAACAATATAGCCGCCAATGACTAAAGCAATTGCAGCTATTATGAAAATTAACGTTTTGAAAAAATTGTTTTCGTTTTTTTTCTTTCTTAACTTCTTTTTCCTGTAATCTTTATCAGAAAAATATTTATCTAATTCCTCGTCGTTGTATTTATTATTATCCAAATTTAATATTTAAAACCGGTTGTTTTGTTAATTTTTAAAATCGTAAAATGTCTTCAGTTCAAACTTATTATTTTCAAATACTCCGTAAGTAAAAAAATTAATCCAATCCCCGAGATTTATATAATATCCCTTTTCAAAACCTGTTATTTGCGGAAAATGCCGGTGTCCCATTATCACATAATCAAAACCTTCCGAGATTTTTTTGAATGCATATTCTTTCATACCGTCATGCTCGGAATAATCTTTTTCATCAGTATGATTTCTTGAAGTTTCGGAAGTTCCTTTAGCCAGCCATATCCCTATGTCAGGATGAATCATTGAATATAATTTCTGAATAAAATTATTTCTTAAAATCTTTTTTAGTATTTTATAACCATAATCTTTATTTGCAAAACCATCACCGTGATGAATGAAAAACTTTTTCCCCTCGATTTCACGTTCAATGTGTGTGTGACAAATTTCTATTCCAAACTCATTTTTAAAAAAACTTCCCTTCCAAAAATCATGATTACCCGCAATATAATTTATCTTTATTCCTTTTTCCGAAATGTCCGAAATCTTCGAGAATAAGCGGTAAAAACCTTTGGGAATAACCTGCTCATATTCTATCCAACAGTCGAATAAATCACCGACAATAAAAATTTCTTTTGCATCTTTTGCCGCCGCCGATAAAAATTCTATGACTTTGGCTTCTTTTAACTTTTCCTTCTCAGCAGATTCTAATCCCAGATGAACATCAGAAAAAAAATAATACACATCTTTCATTTATTTCGAATAAGTATTTCTATTTTATCTTTATTTGTTAATCGTTATTCTCAATTAATAAATCATTAAAATATTAATTTGTATTATGATTAATTGTATAGAAATAATTAGTTAAAATTCATGCTAAGTTTTTCAATATAACAGACTAAAGATTACTTTACTCTTATCTTCGCCGTGAAAGTTTTATTGGCTAATTTACACACTCCATCTGTGGTAGAGCAGTATCCGAATTTAACGTTTCCGGAAATAGTAATCGTAGAGCCGCTTGCCACTCCTGAAGGAACAGTAAAGTTGTATTTTACTTTTGAACCGCTGATGTAATCTCCATCACCGCCGCTGTAGTCCTGAAGTCCCTGACCTTCTATGTCCCCGGAATTAAGACTTACTGTAACTTCCGGGTCTTTAGGAATTTTTACTTTCGAACCGGTCTTAAAGCTCAAAGTTAAAACTCCTGATTCTCCCGGACTATATGACTTCTTGTTTAGTTTAGCCGATATAGCTGGTGCATCCTTTTTATCCGCAGAATCAAATCCCATGAAAGGAATTATTACAAAAATACCCATTAATAAGGCTAAGAATTTTGTTCTTTTCAAGCTT
Organism: Bacteroidota bacterium; assembly: GCA_030855105.1. Classification (GTDB taxonomy): domain Bacteria; phylum Bacteroidota; class Ignavibacteria; order Tepidaquicellales; family Tepidaquicellaceae; genus JAGPCH01. The sequence continues at coordinate 7,531 of JALYRX010000018.1, forward strand.
TTACTCCTATTTTATTATTATTTTTAAAATATACTTATTTTGATTTTTTATACAAAGACAAAATGAAAAAGTTTACCTGATAAAATTCTTCTTCTAATATTGATAATATTAATACCGGCTTATAATATAATCTTCCGAATGACCGTTTGAGAAGACATTATGGGATTCTATATGAGCATATGCATTATGATTGTGAATACTCTCGAAATTCTCCGCTTCCACACTATACCAAGTGATGTTTTTATTGTCTTTAAGCTTTACAACAATATTTCTTACAAGGTCCTCAACAAACACAGGATTCTCATAAGCTCTTTCGGTAACGAATTTTTCGTCTTCCCTTTTTAAAAGTGAGTACAACTCACAACTTGAACTGCTTTCGACGATTAAAATTATATCCTCTATCCATACAGTATCATTGAATCTTACCGAGACTGTTACTTCACTTCGCTGATTGTGCGCCCCGTATTTTGAAATATTCTTTGAACACGGACACAAAGTTGTTACCGGAACTTTCACAGTCAATACAAAATCTTTCTTTTCTTTATTTCTTACAGCATGAAACTTTGCAACATAATCTATCAATGATGGCTTACCCGAAGCCGGTGCCTTCTTCTCTTTGAAATATGGAAACTCAATTTCAATATGTGATACCTTTGCTTTAAGCCGTTTTTGCATTTCCAAAAGGATTGTATCGATCGAATCGACATGGATCTCTCTGTCCTTGCTTTGTAAAATTTCAACAAACCTGCTCATGTGGGTACCTTTAAATTCCTGCGGAAGGTCAACTGTCATTGCAATTGTTGCAATTGTATGCTGAAGTTCATTGTCTTTATCTTTTACGGCAATAGGATATTTCAAATTTTTTACTCCGACTTTATCAATCGGTATTCGCCTTATATCTTCTTGATTTTGAATATCGGGAAGTATTGCAACTGAAGAATTATTAGAAGAACTTTTTGTCAATCTCTTTCCTTTCGATTATGAAATTTTTAACGTTAGCTAAAACCATTACATTTATTTTAAAATTTCAATTTTACCTGTTTTATGTCAGGATAATCTGAACAGTCAAGCGTTATGATAAACACCTCAGAATTATTTTGTAAATAATTATTCCATATAAACTGCTTGTCAGTTATTGGTAAATTATAATTTTTAAATTCATCAGGATGAATAAAACAAAATTCACCTTCATTACAGGGTGGCGGAAGATCATCAAGAAAAATCTTATACTCCATTAGAAATATCATGAGATTACCTGCCTGCGGATAATTTTTCTCTGTGACAATCCCCTTTAGCTTCCAGTCATGTTCTTTTGAATTTATCAGACATTCTTCAAATGCCTCCCTCACCGCGCAGTTTGCAGGAGATTCGGCTTCATGAATATTGAGCTTCCCTCCGGGTGGTGACATCAATCCTTTATTCGGTTCTTTAATTCTTTCCATCAAAAGAAACTCACCATTTCGATTTTTTATATATAATAGTGTAGCAAGCTTCATTTAAAAAATGGGTGCTATATGTTTTAGAGTGGAAAATTTTTTCAATTTGAATTCTTATTAATTTTTTGATTGGGCGATTTTTCTTTGCTTCTTTCTTTTGATCGTTCAAAAGAAAGAAGAATAAACTGTATAAATTTTAAAGTAAAAGTAATTTTAATTAATTGTTTTTAGATGTTTTGTGAATATTAATAAAAATATATCAAAAATTAGTTATCCACAGTATTTCACATATAAACAAAAAATTTTATGAATTTAGTCATATTCAAATATATCAGGAAGATGTGCGTCAGTTCACTTAAGATTTATCCTTTATTCGTCATCTTTGAATCCGAATTTAAGCTTTGCGGTTTTAAACTCTGGTTTTACCGGCTCTTCTTTTTTATTATCCTCATTTGCTTCCTCTGAATTTACAATGTCATCTTTAAATTCTATTTCATCTTTTACACCCTTGTCATCAGGGAATTTAACTTCATCTTTATTTATCTCTTCGGATTTTTGGTCTGTTCGTTCTTCGGTTTTATTCTTCTTCTTAAACTTTTTAGGTTTAAGGAACTGCTGGGATTCTTCGAGACCTTCAAAAAGATTTAAATCGGCATCCATTGATTTTATTTCTTTGAGATTTACGGAAGGTTCTTTTACTTCGTCACGCTGGCGGGGCTTTTCAAATTCATCTTCCTTTGCTCCAAGTATTGTAAACTCCCCATCACCAACATAATCTCCTGTCTCAGTCATATCAACGAAGATTTCATCCTTGTCTGCCAACATTGATTCCTCTTCAGTGCTGTCCAGACTTAGTTTATTAACTCTTCCCCGCATTAGATACTTTTCCTTGAACTCAAAATATTTTCCGGCAGAATATAATTTATCCGCAATGAGCACCGCTTTGGTTTGTGCAGGTTCGGGATAAGGAAATAATTCTGTTTTGTTTTTTATAACAGTCACTCCTTTCAGGATCACATCCGAAATATCTTTTGCCGATAAATTTTTAACAATGAATTCACTGACATTCTCGCCTTCAATTTCCGGAAGCGTCAATGCGTTTCTAATATCTCCTGTATCAAAAAAAATTAAGTCAGCGGACTTATTCCTTTCTATAGAACCGGTTAAGTTTGATATGCCAAACACTACCGCAGGATTAAAGACTGCCGTTTTAATAATATTCTCATAAGTCAAAGTCTTTGAAGAAATTAACAGAGGAAAAATTTTAAGCTCGGATAAAATATCATAGCCGGTATAACCGGTACCAATAATAACATTTATCCCCGAGAATACTAATTCGTCAAGATCATTTTTTCTTTCGGACATATTTAAGTAATCCGAAGGTGAAACTAAAATCGTGGCTTTTTTCTTTTTTAATATTTCTATTTCATTTGAATTTAAGTTTACGGGATTTGAAATTACTGTTCCGCTTGTTATTAAATCAAGTTCGGCTAATACATTCAAAAATGATTTTCCGAAAATTTTTTTTACCGAGTTGGAAGTCTTTTGTGAAAGAGATCCATCTATAAATAATTTCAACCTGTTTCCGGAAAGTGATTTTTTCAATGAAGATAATGAATAATTGTTAATGTCTTCATCGGTTTTAAATCCGATAGAAATAAAACTATCCTGTTCTCTTAAATTGTTTAGCATTGTATAATCATAGGCAGTTAAGTTAAAATACTGTTTTATCCATTCCGGTGTGGAAAAGTAGGTATCGAAAAAGTTTTTTTTTATTGCAATGCTGCTCTCATTCACGAAAAGCTCACCGTTAAAAAGAGAGCGTGAGTAGCTGATTTTTAAAAGGTCTTCAAGTGTTTCATTATTTTCCGGGCTCGATAAATACTTGTCAATAAGATTTAATGAAAGCCACGAATTTACATTTTCATACGAACATTTTTTCAGAAAAAGCTTATTCAGACTGTATGACGAAATCAATTTTGAATTGAACAGTCCCGGCATTACCAGCTTATGTTTTGCATCTATAATTTCCGCTTCGGGATTTTTTAATTTGAATTCCCTTTCATTAAACTTATTTTCGTAATCAATAAAAAATATTTTCCCGTTTTTTATTATAATATTGAAATACCCCGTTTGACTTCTTCTGTCAAGAGTTAAAATCAATCCGTTCTTTATGACCGTATACTTATCCATTAATTATTATAAATCTTCAATTATAAATTTTTCATTTAAAAGATATTCACTGCCGAATAATTTATTCTCATCATCTTTCATCATCGCATACTGAAAGCCCGCTCTCACACTGTATGCGCCGTATTCACCTTTTACGTTTAAAGCAACAAATCCTACCTGAAAAATATGATCACGGTTTATGCTGGAAAGAAGATTCAGCTTATATACTCTTTCGCAAGCCAGCCGGCATGCTTCTTTAGGAGATTTTCCGTTTCGCATAAGCTCGACAATCAAAAAACTTCCGCATGCTCTTATGCATTCTTCACCTCTTCCGGTGGACGCTGCTCCTCCTATTTCCCCGTCAACATAAAGTCCCGAACCTATTATGGGGCTGTCACCAACTCTTCCGTGAAGTTTCCATGCCATTCCGCTTGTTGTGCACGAAGCTGAAATTTGACCGTCCTTATCAATGGCAACCATTCCTATGGTATCATGAAATCCATCTTCATTTATTTTTTCTGTGTTATCAATTTTGTCAACCTGATCATGCTTTGATTCTATAATTTTGAAATTGTCAGTATGAATCTCTTCCGGCTTGGTACTTTTTGTTAATTTCCATTCATGAAATCTTTTTATTGATTCCTGAGTGAGAAGATTCTCTGCTTTAAAGCCGTTCTTTATTGCAAACTCATATGCTCCGTCCCCGGCAAGTATTGTATGTTCGGTATCTTCCAAAACCAATCTTGCTAAACTTACAGGGTTATGAACATTCTCTACACATATGACAGCACCGATCCGTGCACGCCAGTCCATTATCGCTGCGTCGAGAGTTACTACTCCTCTTTCGTCAGGCAGTCCTCCGAATCCAACACTCAAAACGGAGGGATCATCTTCCGAAACTTTAACTCCTTCTTCTACTGCATCGAGAGAATTGCCGTCAGTGTTTAAAATTTTATAGGCTGCTTCATTGGCAGCCAGTCCGTGTTTCCATGTAGAAATTACAATGGGCTTCATTTTATGAGCTACAAGTTAAAGGTTAAAAGTTACGATTTACGAGTTACAAGTTTCGCTTGCGGCCGGCATTTTGCATCTCATACATCATCAATCACTTCTGATATTACTTCAAATGTCCTGTCATACCGGTACTGTATATTCATATGTCCGTCATCAAATTCTTCATGAATATATTTTATTTTTTTCTCTTTAAGTTTTTCACAAAATATTCTTGCTCCTATTTGAAGATTAAATTCATCCTTTAATCCTGCATCGAGATAGATCAGCTTCAGCTTTTTCAAGTTGGAAACATAGTTGTAGGCCATTCTTACAGGATCATGTTTCAGCCATCTGTCAAATACGTCCGTACGAAGTTCACCTGTACTAATATCAAACGGCAGATCAAAATTATATCCATGTTTTTTTATGCCATTGGGATTTGGTGAATAACAGCTCGCCATTCCGATTATATTAATTATGTTGTGAAAAAATTTCGGTTTCGGTTGGTTGTAATTAAATTCATTTGTAATAAAGTTGGCAACAGCTTTATGACCTTTACCATAATGCTCTATATCCATAATGAATTTTGGAAAGTCAGGAAGATAACAGTATTCAAAATACATATCACCCGCAGTCGAACACATCAATCCGAAAATACCGGGGTTTTTCATTGCGAGAACTGCAGCTCCGTACCCTCCGCTAGATTTTCCGCAAACAGCTCTGCTCGTATTTTTATTTATTGAACTATATTTTTTATCAATATATGGAACAAGTTCGGTGGTAAGATAATCCTCATAATTTCCCGTTGCTTCTGAATTTATAAACTGGCTTCCTCCATACTTTGTAATGCAGTCAGGCATTACCACTATCATCTCCTTGATCTTCTTATTTGCGATCAACCTGTCAAGCCGCTGCTGTATATTTTCAGAAAGAAAACTCACATTAAGCTGCATAATTCCTTTTCCGGTGTAACCTGAAATTAAATAAACTACAGGAAATTTCTTACCGGTTTTTCCATAAGAAGGCGGAAGATAAACCGGGAATTCTCTTTCCGTGGGGTCTCCGGGAGGATTGCCTTTTAAAATTTTACTGTCGAATTTCTCTAAAACTATTTTTCCCTGTTTCTTCATAAATTTGTAATTATGAAAATGTTAAAAGTGATTTCTTATTCTGAAAATAAGCTGCGGAATTTAAAATCATAAATCATTCTTTGTGGTAATTTTAATATTTTTTTTCTCCCCTTCAATCACTTTCACTTTATATCCCGCATTTTCGACAATTGCCGACTCATCAGTCCCGATAAAATTTTCTTCGTATGCTTTTTTAAATGATTTTTTTAAAATGTCGAACCGAAATCCCTGCGGAGTTTGAATAGACCAGAGATTATTGCGGTTAATTGTTTCTTTGATAAAGTTTTGATCATCAGCTCTTTTAATTGTTTCCGAAACAGGTATACCTAATATTACGCAGCTTTCTTTTTTGGTACAATTTATTAATTCAATTATCTTTTTTGAACTTACAAATGGTCTGACAGCATCATGAATTAAAACCAAATCATGTTCCTCACATTGGAGTGTTATTAAAGCATTGTAAACCGAATCCTGCCTTAGCTTTCCCCCTTCCACAATCTTTCTTACTTTTTTTAAATTATACTTTTTTATTATAGTACTTATCTTTACAAAGAATTCCAATTTTGATGAAATTATTATTTCATCGATTAATTTGATACGGTTAAATTTTTCTAAAGTGTAAGCAATAATTTCTTTGCCATCTATTTTTAAAAACTGTTTTGGAATTTTACTTCCGAATCTTTCACCGCTGCCGGATGCGGGAATTATTACTTTTACTTTCATTATTACAAAACTAATCATTTAATTTTCTTATTACGATTATATTATTTTCACATGAAGTATAATTTGGTTAAAAGATCGGGTTGATAAAATTGAAAATTACTTGTCGGGAAGATAAATAAGTATTGAAAGGGAAAAAAAGAGGATATATTTTTAAAAAAGCTGTGCGGAGTATTAATATTTTTTTATCAGAATGATTCAATAATAAGATTACCGAATATTTTACTGCCTATGTTATCAAAATTATTAAGTCTCCATGCGAAGTCAATTCTGAAAATATCTAAAATCCTGCCGATACCGAATCCGGCTTCCATATATATTCCATTTGAAATAGTGAAGTTTTTATTTGCTGCCAGATCATAGTTAGCATCACTGATTTCATTTCTCCCCATATTAAATAACCCGATCAAATTGAAATTTTTTAGAATAGGAATATTGCCCCACAAAAGTTTTCCGAAATTATTCTCAAAGTTAAAAAAGAATATCCGGTCTCCGAGGAACTCCTGGTATTTCAGTGCGGTGAATCCAAGCGGTGCATCAATTGTTCCGGTGTTAGATCTGAAATATAAAAGTGATTGAAACGGGACTTGTCCCGAAGCATATTCTATTCCAAACCGGTATCTGAAATTTAAAATTGAATTTATGTAATTCTTTCCTAAAAGAATTGCCGAATATTTCCTATACTCATAAGTGCTGCTAAAATTTTTACCCGAATATGTAAAATCCAATGTTAACTGAGGATAGCTGGAGATTTTGAATCTCGAAATATCTCCGTCGCCCCAGTCTATTGCTCTGAAAGAATTCGGATCTATTCTAAAACTAACTCCAAGTAATCTTTGAAATCCATCATTGATTGGAGGATTGGTAATGTATTGCTGATCTTTTTTTAAAATACTGTAGTTAGTATTTTTTGTTGCAGTAATTTGTTTTTCCTGGTTATAGAGTAATCCGACTCTCAGCTGTGGCACGATCCTGTAATTCATTTCAACATTATAACCCGAGCTGTAATAAAAATCTAAATTATCTTCTTTAAAAAATAGTGCTTTTATTGTATTGTAGAATACAGAAATGCCAAAATAATCTGATAAAGACAGCGGCTGAACCTTCCTGAAAATACTTGCGTTAAAAGTAAGACGTTTATCATTTAAAAATCTTTGAGTATAGTTTATCTGATATTTTGTTTTCTTATCCGAAAAACCATAGCCAAAATTGAAGTCTGTGTTTACACGGTTAAGACGTCCTCTGTAACCAAGGTTAAACATCAGAGTATTTCCGGATACCCGGTTGAAATGATAATAACTCAATGGACGGGTTGAAAAATGCTTTCCGTAATTCAACGAGGTCAAACCAATTTTCAGCTCTTTGTCTTTTTTCTTATCTTCAAACTCAATTTTTTTGTATGCTTTTTTTTCTTCAGTTGTGTTTTTTATTAATTGGTTTTTTGCCCAATATGAAGAATCTTTTTTTGCGTCAGGCATTACCTTAATTACAAATTCATCAAAAATTCCTTTAGGAGCTTTTTTATTTAACTGGTAATCGGAAACAATTGTAAAGACATCAGCTTCGAATTTAATTAATCCCATAAAAGAACCTTCAGCGAATATATGCACATCTGTCGGCATCCAGAAAATATTTTTTTTATTTTTCCTGTCTGAGTAAGAAGAAAATTTCTGCTGGAAAATTATTTTATCTATTCCCACCGGTCTGGCGGCATCATTGGTTGACAGATCAACACGCATAAGTGAAAATAAACTGTCTGCAATGTAAATTGTCCCTTTCAATAAAGGTCTTGTGTTGGTTGAGTTAATTACCTGGATCTTATAAATCAAAGTAGAGTCCATTGAAGTAGTGCCTATTAATTTATATTCATAATCATCGAAAGGATTATCGGAAAGAGGTGTGGGAATTTTAAACTCGTTGAAATCTAATTTCTCGTCATAAAAATTTACAATCAGGGGAATAGCAAAACCTCTGACAATGTTAGCAGTTTCTTTTTTTGCCTCCACTATTTGTTTCTGTAGATCCGGCTTTTTGAAATATCCTTTTGTTTCGGATTCCAGTATACCGTAAATTCCCAGCATAGTCTTGCCGGAAGAATCCTTAGGAATTTCTGTTTTAGGAATTTCACTTCTGTTTGAACGGATTACAAATTTTGAATAGGCATCGTATTCATATTCATTCAGATTTTTTTTGAACTCTCTTTTATACCGGATTGCTTTGCGTATAATTTCGTAGGCAGGATCTTCACCGTAAACTTCTATTGCATCGGTCATTATCTCGGATACAGTCAGAAAAATTTCTCTTACAATATTTTTATCTTCTATGTAAACATTTGATGTATCGGTTTTATACCCTATGTATGAAAATATTAATTTGTTTCCTCCGGGTTTCAGACGGATAAAATATTTCCCATCCTTATCTGCAGTTGTCCCGAGAGTAGTATCTGCAACTTTGATTGTGACATATTCAAGCGATTTGCCGGTCTGGGCATCATAGATCGTCCCGCTGACTTCGTGGGTCTGGGAATAGCTTTTTTGCAGAATTAAGATCGTTATTAATGATATGAGTAATATCTTCATCTATTCTGTTGCTCTGTTATTTCTAAATCACAGTTATGATTAGTCATTTGTTGGTTTTACAAGTAGAGCTGAATCGATTGCTTTATTAAATTTATATTCACTCACCAACTGTTCTATTTCTACCTGTGTGTGATGAATTATCTTAAATGGTCGTATAATTCCTTTTACCACTTTGTAATCATCATATTCCAGGCTCTGTCCATATGGCCTATCCGATCTCAAAACATAAAAAGTTTTCCTGTCAAAATAATTTGTCCTTAGCTCTTTTCCTGATTTTTTAATCAGGACTTTATAGCACTCTTTTCCATTTACACTGTCGGCTCCTTTTAATTCAGCACTGTATCCGTACTTTTTATAGTTAAGATAAAATCTTAAACTTCCTATAATCAGATTCTCTGCCTTGTTTTGAAGTTCTTCTCCTGTGAAATCACTCATAGCACCCATCTGGTATTCCCATGCATAATTTTTTGTGGTTAAAGACATTAACATCAACGTATCTTTGCCCTCCATTTTTCCGACTGCTTTCGTAACATAAATGGTATCGTTCCTGAATGCCATATAGCTTCCTTCAACATTTTGAACCTTGAATGTTCCTGATTGCGTTTCGGATTTGATCTTCTTAAGCTTATCAGCACCACCGATAGCTGTTATATAATTATCAATCACATCCTGTGCTATCTTCACTTCCTTAAATTTTCCCTGTGAATGTGCAGCCTGAACTGCAAAAGATAAAATTATTAAAAATATAAATTTTTTCATGAAATAATTTTCATTTTATAATAACTAATTTTTTGTCTTTGATCATGTAATTGGCTTCAAAGTCAAAATTAATAACTTCAACAGTTAAATAATACCCCAATTTATTTAACTCATACAATTCTTTTTCAATATCTCCTCCTTTTATACAAAGCATCACTCGATTATCATTCAAAAAGTTATTTTCCCATAAAAATAAATTATCCAGAGATGAAACAGCTTTTGAAATTACTGCATCAAACTTTCCTTTATAGATATCATCTTTTGAGATTTCTTCTGCTCTGCCACAGACAGCCTCGATATTCTTAAAATCCATTTGTTTAATAATATCATTCAATACATTCACTTTCTTTTGAATAGAATCAACAAGAAGAACTTTCATTTCAGGAAACAAAATTTTCAGCGGGATCCCGGGGAATCCGCCGCCGGTGCCGATATCTGCTATACTTCGGATGTTATTAAATTTGTATTTTGTAAGAAAGAAAATCGAATTTAAAATATGTTCTTCTATTGATTCCGATTTACGTGAGATAAGATTTATTTTTTTATTCCAATCGAGAAGGAGTTTTTCATAAAGAATAAATTTGTTCAGATATTTTTCGGGATCTAAGTGAAGTTCGTTTGTGAGAAATTGTTTAAGTAGAATCATTTTAATTATCCTCAAAGAAAGGTTTTGGATTTCAGTATAAGATGCACTTAAGGTGACATTTACTTTTTAGTAAATATAATTAAGAAGTGGGGCAGATAAAATATAGAAAGAGTTCAGTTTTAAAATTAATAACTGAAGTTACGCACAGTTTAGATTTTAGATTATTAAGATGAATAAATCAAAAATGTTTTTAATAAAACACTCAAAAATCATGAATTTAACCACCTCCCCCTGCGCCCTCCTTAGTAAGGAGGGGGTTTGGGGGTGGTCAATTGGTGTCAAAATAGTGTTTTGCGTAACTTAAGTTAATAGACACTTCTTTTTTATAGTTAATACCTGCAGTTTGTAATTAAATATTCTTTAAATCAAAAAAGTAATAAAGGATATAGTTAGCAATTGATTTGTTTTTATTTTAAAAGTAAGTTTCTTAAAATGACAAGTCATGAAAACTCTTAAAAAAATACTAAAACCGGATAAACTCCTTTCTCTTCTTTTCTATCTCAGCATACTTGTTTTCATCATCGCATTTAATTTCTCCGATCACGGCAGCGGCGGATGGCAGCAGCAATCTATTCCGTTTTTAAATAACAGATCACTTGCTGATATTACATTTTTGGATAGTCTTACCGGCTATGCAGTTACGGGAGATAATATTGCCGGCAGTGATACCGATTATGTTTTAAAAACTACAAACTCCGGATATAACTGGAATATTGTTCTTAGCAAAGCCCGTGATTTCAGTAAAGTAATGTTTCTTAATCTTGACACAGGATATGTTCTGCATGGAGATGAAATACTCAGAACAACAAATGCCGGCACAAACTGGAACAACATTCCTGTCCCGCCGGGTAATTTTGGATTCTATGATATGTATCCCATAAACTATGATACAATGTGGATTTGCTTTCCTTATATCGGAGGAGATTTTATTTATAGAACTACGAATGCGGGGTTTAGCTGGGTAAGACAGCTACAGAGTTTTGCAATTGAAAAGATTTACATGTACGATGGTAATTTAGGTTTTACAAGTGGTGTAAATGTAAATAATTTTTATAAAACAACTAATTCAGGAATTAACTGGATTGGTGTTGCGGGTAATGATTTTGTAGATATATATTTTATAGATTCTTTAACAGGGTGGAAAGCAAAAGGAGATATGAAAAAAACAACTGATGGTGGAAATACATGGATTGAGCAGCCTATACCAAACGGTCCGAATTTCACATTTAGCTCTATGGAAGCATTTTCAAATGTCAATCAGGATACTATTTGGGGAAGTGGAGGACTTATTCGATTGGGAAATCAAAGAAGAGGAATACTATACAGAACAACAAATGGTGGAAATAATTGGGCTTATCAAATACCAGATACTACAATTCATAGTATAGAATATTTATTCAACTCATTTATAAATAAAAATAACGGATGGTTTTATACTATTATTAAAAATGGAATATATACCACAATTGGCGGTGATACTAATTTTATAACAACTATCAATTCAAATACTTATTTAAATCCTGATGATTATAAATTATCACAAAACTTTCCTAATCCATTTAATCCAAAAACAATAATTAAATACGAGATTAAGAAACAAAGCCAGGTTACAATTAAAGTGTTTAGCATTTTAGGTGTTGAAATAGAAACGCTAATAGAATCAAAACAACAACCCGGTTCCCATAAAATTGAATTTGACGGTTCGAATATTCCAAGCGGGGTTTATTTTTATGGTCTTTCTATTGATGGTATTCCTGTAGATACAAAAAAAATGATTTTAATCCGATAAGTTTATTAAAAGGAAGAAGAACAAACCGGAATAAATCCGGATTTTTGAAAACCAAATAAAAAACAAATTATGAAAGCAAAAATTACAATCTCGTCGGGGATAATTTTGTTATCTCTTTTATTTTTTTACAACAGCATTAAAGCTATAAATAATGCTGAAGGAAGTTCACAGGTTTTTAATCCCGGTAATAAATTTCTGATCGCCGCAATGCATAGCGGATTTCATCCAACAGATCCATTCGAAGAAGAGTTTTCATCTTATGCGCTTTTAAGGGACACATTAAGATTTAATGGATGGCATAGATATGGGAGTTGGTTTAATAATGATGTGGTATTCGGTGATTTATCCACAATAGAGCAGGGTATTGCAAATACACTATCTCATAATAATCAACATGAATTGAGAACTATTTTCGATCGGCCTATTACTAGATATCTTTCTTATGGTCAAAGAAGTGATTATCAATGTGAACAGATTACCGAAGGAGCTGATTATTATTTTCATGCTTATAATAATTCCATTACAAATACTTATGTAAGTGACATCAATGATTACAATTTTAACGGAGGAGGAGCAAAAGTCAAGTATGCAATTTTAAATGCAAGCGGTCCGGGCGTGTGGCAGGGATATCTTGTAAAAGATCTTAGGTCAAACAGAGAACAATGTAACAGAATAATTGATCATACACGTGATGATATTCATCGATGGTATGTAAAGCCAAGGATAAGAATCGATTCAGCTTTTGCAAATAATTTATCAAATGAAAATGTTAAAGTATGCAGAATTGATATATTAAATTGGAATGGTGATACAGTAAAAAAAGTTGATTTAAGAGCAAGAAACTTTAGAGCAAATAATTCAACTCTTTATGACGGTAAATATCTTGATCAATACTTTTTCAATACCAATGATTCTAATTTAATTTTACAACCGACTCAACTCTGCCCCGATCCTATAAAAAATGCATTCGATTGGGGTGTCCCGGTTCAAGTAGATTTCCAAGTATACTGGTACGGACAATGTGAAATGTATATTGATTATATCAGAGTTGAAAATGAACCTGCTAATCAACTTTTGAATGAGAATAATATTCTTCATAGTTATTTAATGAGCAGATTGTCATCCGAAATCAATATAGCTTCAGGCGGTTATGATCCAAATAATCCCATTCCGAATAACTTTTACACAGAAGAGTTTGAATTTAATATGTCAACTTCAATACAATATCTAAGCAGGATAGTAGATTCGGTATCACAGGGAAAACTTACTTTTATGGCAAATTTAAATATGGACATGTATAACACTCATATTCCGAGATTTTGGGAAAACCATATTTTTAATGCCTCCGAGTTTAAAAAATACTTGCTTGATAACTCAAAGATAAAATATGTCCTTCCAAATCCATATTTTCTTGAAGGATGGAAAAAGAATGACCCTTTTGTAGGAAGTAACAGAGAATCTTATAATCCAAATACCTTACCAATTTATACCTATTCTCCCGGTGTACAATACGATTCAGTTCACGGTTTATTAGCATATCCGGTTTCACCGGCACAATATGATAGTTGGTTACAATTTAATTTAGATGACAGGGACTTCGCTTTCGATTTCAAGAAAGAAATGAAAATAATGGACGAACTATCTAAAATATCTTCTATTGATATGATAGATCTTCATCAATCACATTTGTGGAATCAGTGGAATCACAAATTGAAAGAACCAACCAATGAAGAATTAGAAATGACCGCAAATATAGCGATTTCATATGGGGCTAAAGGTATAATGTATTTCGCATATAATGGTGTTTGCGAGGGAAATGGTTATAGTACAACTTATGAACCATCGGGAAACCCTCCGGCTTATTCTGCAGGATTTGTAGATAAGAATAAAAATAAAAGAGATATTAATGCATATGGACAAAACAAATGGAATTTTTACAAGAGATACAATAGGTTGTTAGAAAAATGGGGACCATATATAATGTCTTTTGAAGACAATGAAAGGCGAAGTTACATCTATCGTAAACCGGAAGAGCGAAGTGCAATGCTTTCCGGAGGTACCTATGTAAGTGAGGTTTTTACTTATAAACCAAATAGTGATGGCTCTGTTGGAACTGTATCCGATCCAATAAATGAAAGGTTTGTACAAGCAGCTTTTTTTGATAAGTATACATACAATGACCCACCTCCATTTCCAAAATCCAGATACTTCATGATTACAAATCGAAGGTGTTCACCTTTTATTAATAATTCAAGTTCAGACAATATTGGAGGAAAAAGAAACATTAAATTAAAAATTTATAGATTTATCTTGGCTTTACAAAATTCAGAAATGTAAGTTTAGTAGATGTTGGAAGAGATTCTATCCTAACAACTTTTAATAATGATATTCATGTAGGTTATGAGACAATAATTGATCTGGGCTGGTTTGAGCCCGGTGAAGGAAAATTATTCAGATTATCTCCTGCTATGTGTGTAGGAGGTTCTTTCGTTGTTGATGAATTGGACATCATTAATGAAGAATTTACATGTGAAGGACAAGTTAATACTAATGGGAAAAATGTCGTGTTAGGTGACAGCACTATTATTAATTTTAAACCTCAAGGAAAGATCACTGTAAATGGCGGTTCATTTGGAGGTGTTCCAAGTTATCCTATAAAATTCAGAGGTGAAAATGGACAATCATGGGGAGGAATATTTTTAAACAATGGTAATGATAATGTGTTTGTGAATTTTGTATTTGAAAATACTTCCGGTTATGCGATAACAGGAATGAATAGCAGTGTGAACTTAGAATCATGTATTTTTAATATCAATTCCGGTGCAATACTTTTAACTAATATAGTAACAACAACAAATAGAAATGCTTATATAAAAAACTGTAAATTCAATATATCGAATAGTCCCAGAGCCACATGTAATTTAAGTGCTAATGCAAGCGCAATGTTAAATGTACAAATGGACGGAAATGATTTTACTCATGCAAACGGCAATGTTGCCATTTACACAAACTCAGCTTTCGGATCAATTAAGAATAATAAAATTAATCAATATTCCTATGGAATTTATTCAAGCAGTTCGAGCATTGATATTTATAACAATACGATAAATTCATCTTTAAGTAATTCAAAGGGAATATATGCAGTTGCTATGAGTAATATTAATTTAGGAATTAATAGTTCTGGGGTGCTTACAGGTGGAAGTAACACTCTAAAGAATTCAGGTTACAATTCAGTTAATATTTTTGTTGATAATTCTTATTTTAATATACACAGAGGTTATAATAATTTTTCAATAACAAATGTTCTTCCATCCACTAGTTATCATTTAAAAGGGACTTTTCCGGAATCTCAAATCAGAGATTACCCGTCTATTTACTCAAGAAATAATTGTTTTAAGTTAGCTGAAAACATTGATGTTGCAAAACATTATGTATTTTGGACCAACAGTAAACAACACACAAGTAAATTTTCTTTTAACACCTTACAGTTGTTTAAGACCAGCCATAGCAGACGCAGAAGTTGTTACTCATGAAAATGGTTACAAGGATTCGCTTTACCATATCGATCCGGAAGATCCGGGAAATTTAACATCCGCAGAAGTATTGTATAATAGTTTAAGTCTGGATACAAGGAAATTAAATTTCAACGATGCCTCGGACAAAAGTATAAACTTAATCACAGAATTTGCAGACAGTTTGGATTATAATGGAATGACTCTCGATGCTGTTTCAAAATTATATTTTGCTGTCCAGCAAACAGACAGTAACGGAAATGGAATTGAAAACTTAAAAACATTTTTCGAAAATATTATTTTGAATCATTCTGAAAACATAGAATTAACAACTAAATTATTTTATTTTATTCAAAAGTGTAAAGCAGGCTCAGGAGATTACTTGTCAGCTATGAATGGTTTCGATCAAATAATTGATCAAAACCCATACAGTTATGAAGCTTTAATTGCAAGCTGGGATTATGATGCAGTTAGCCTCTTAGACAGCGTGAGCGGCGGTGGTGGCGGAGAAAATAATAAAATTGTTGAGAATGAATTATCAAATGAAGTATTAAAATCAAAATATCTTAATGATGATCCCAAAGAACAATATGACACGAAAGTATTTTCAAAAGAAAATAGAAAAATTATGCGCGAAATTATTTTTAATTCATTTGAAAAACTTAAAAATGAAAGATTAGAAAAAGTCGAATCGTTGAAATTAAAAATTGAAAAAGGAACTGCCGATGAATACGAGAAGATTGAATATGAATCAAGAAAAACTCTGAAGGAAATTGCAAAACCTAAATTCCCAAGAGATATAAATGAACATATAACTAATGTTAACATTGATATTAACAAAATAACAGATGTCATAAAAAATAATGATGGCGGAAAGGGTATAATTTCAATACCAACGGAATATAATCTTTCGCAAAATTATCCCAATCCTTTTAATCCTATTACAAAAATTAGTTTTGATTTACCGATTGAGGGAAAAGTAAATCTAATTGTTTACGATTTGCTGGGAAGAGAAATTATTAAACTTGTAAATAATGAATTCAAAACCTCAGGCAATTACATTGTAGAATTTAATGGGATAAATCTTACAAGCGGGATTTATTTTTATAAATTGGAATCTAATAATTTTGTTCAAACCAGAAAAATGGTTTTAATAAAATAAGGACATTTGTCCTATCACTAAGTTAAAGATTGAATTTATAATCCAAAATTCAATAAACACCCCGTAGGGATGAAATATTGGTAACAAATTAATGAAATGATAAATCGTCCCGTAGGGACGAAATGTAAAGTCGGCTGAACTTATATTCCATCCCTACGGGATATGATTCATATCTCGAAGGAGTTTGCGAGGTTGTCGGCTGAATTGTCAAGATTGCCTCGAAGCAATAGGACAAATGTCCTAATAGTAAATAAATTTTTTATGTTAATTTGAATAAAAGTACAATGGACAAATGTGATATTGATTATAAATAAAAACCAGTTCACCCCTCCTTTACCAATGACTCTGCCGGAAAGATATCATTCTTAGATACCTTCTCATCAAACCATTGACATACAACGTCACCGGATTTATTACCTTTGATTATTTTCAGGGCTTCATCCTGAACTTTCGTAGATACTTCTTTAGAATCTCCTAAAAATCTTTGAATAGTCATCCTTGGTCCGCCGGATTTCAGCATTACTAAATCACCAATTTTTAATTCCTGCATTAGTTTAAAATTTTGAATTGTTTAAATACCGGTTTTTACGAATGGAATGAATTTTAGTTAAGAAAAAATATTTAACTAAATGCTCGCCGCGAATTTCATGAATTATTACCGATTGTATTTGAATTAACCTGTCAGAGTTTTTCCAAAGATTTAAAAAACAATTTCTTTTGTAAAAATCCGAAAAGTTTTGCTCTACTTTAAATTAATAACTCAAGTTGACCGTCTCAAAATACAAATTGTTAATTGTGCCACGAATCACCAAATTTTATTAAAAAATTTAAATCAACTGTATTCTTTTAATCGCAAAATTCGTGGCACAAATAAGACTTAATAGTTATAGCTGTCAACTTAAATTAATAATATCTTTTTTGATTTTAAAAATTTCAGCTATTTTCCTTTTCATATTTAAGCACCGATCCGTTTCCGTTTGTACTCATTTCAAATACAGGCAGAGAAAGCTTCGGCTTATCTTTGAAGTCCGGAAGCTCAATAGGTTTTTTCTTAAGCTGTTCCAATGCGATTTCAATTGCTTTATCAAGCTGAGGATCTTTTCCTTTTGCATAGTCCTGCGGTGCTACATCCACTTCAACATCAGGATCAGTTCCGTAATTTTCTACTTTCCAGCCAACGTCTTTCATATATGTAGCATATTCGGGCTGTGTCGTCATTGTCCCGTCTGCAAGAGTAAGCCGCGGATTAATTCCTATAACACCTCCCCAGGTTCTTTTACCGACAAGAGTTCCAAGTTTCATTTGCTTAAATTGATGGCTGAAGATATCACCGTCAGAGCCCGCATATTCATCGGTCACGGCTACCATTGGACCGGCAACACTATGACTCGGATAAGAGT
This sequence comes from Bacteroidota bacterium, assembly GCA_030855105.1. Lineage (GTDB taxonomy): Bacteria > Bacteroidota > Ignavibacteria > Tepidaquicellales > Tepidaquicellaceae > JAGPCH01. The sequence goes on from JALYRX010000018.1 coordinate 25,829, forward strand.
CAACGCTGCCATATCTTGAAACACCATACCCGTAATGTTTTCTCGAAAGTTTCTCGAGCAGCAGCTGGGAAACATGACCACCGCCATTGTCTCTTAGATCTACAATAAGACCATTTTTACTTGCTTCATAAATGTAGTATCTGTGAAATTCCGAAAAACCGTTTGGACCCATATCGGGAATATGAACGTACCCTAATTTCCCTTTTGATTTCTTGTGAACATATTCTCTCCTGTTTTCAACCCACTCTCTGTAACGTGCATCCGTATCGGATCCAATTGTCTTTACTTCAAATACCTTTGTTTTTCCGGTTGATGCGGATTTAATTGTGATGCTTACAACATTGTTGGCTTGATTTACTAATAATGCATTAGGAGAAACTCCGGCATTAAGTGTTTCACCGTTAATTGCTATTAAATAATCTCCTTCCACAACATCAACACCAAGACTTCTAAACGGAGAATCATTTTTCCACGGATCTCCTTTTATAATATGAGTGATCTTGTAAGCCTTCAGTTCTTTGTCAAATTCATATTCTGCTCCGAGTGAACCGAGTAAATAATTAGGAGCAGGTTTATAATCTCCACCCATTTCGTAAGCATGTGAAGTTCCAAGCTCTCCCTGCATTTCCCATATCAGATCCGAAAACTCCGAGCGGCTGGCGACTTTATCAAGCAATGGCAAATATCTTTTATAAACAGCATCCCAATCAATGCCTGACATATCGGAAGTCCAGTAGTGTTCCTTTTGAAGTCTCCATGCTTCGGAATACATTTGTTTCCACTCACTCATAGGATCTAAATTTACTTTCACACGTGAAAGGTTGAGCCAATCACTCTTGCTTCGGGAAGGCATGTCAAAATCCTTCATTGCCGGAGGTAATGCTCTCTCTTCAAAAAGATTGGATGATAAATACAATTTATTCTTGTTTCTGTATACAAGTGTTTTTCCGTTCAATGCAACTTTGAAATTAGTAATTTTATTTGTAATCGGTTCTGACTTCTGTGTATTAAAATCAAATCTCTCCAGTACTTCATCCGAAGGATATTTATCCCAATGAGAATGCGGAAGCGATCCTTTGATTGATTCCCGGCTGTAAAGCAATCCGTCTTTTACAGCGGTAATTTGAGCATAACTTTTTTCCGGTAATGGAAATGCTACAATCCTGTTTTGAATCCCTTCGATATCCACTTCAACTTTTATTTTTTCTTTTTTTGCTTTGGAATTTTTTCCTTGCTCTTTGGAAGAATTGGATCCATTTACTGCAAGAGCTGCATTAGATAAATCAATTGAATCTTCCGAATCCTTTTTACCGAATAGTCTTCCGTATTCAAGTGTAAACGGAGAAGGAATATCTTTTTTCAATGAGATTAAATAAGGACGAACGCCTAGAGAAAAGCCCAGCTGAAAATAACTTGTATCGTATACAGGATTAAATTCACGCGGAGACAAAAAGTAAATATATCTGCCTTCAGGGTCGAAGGTCGGTTGATAATCTCTGAATCCCTTAGGCGTTATCGGATGAGTTTCTTTTGTTTCAATATTGTATAAAAAAAGTGAAGCAAGATATTCCGCATCAGACATGCTGTAAACAATCCACTTTCCGTCAGGTGAAAAATTAAAGTCTTCTATTCTTTCGTAATTACTTCTTGCTATTTTAGTCAGAGTTTCATCATCAAGATTAATCAGAAATAATTCATACCTGTTGTTTGAAACTGCAATTTTATTTTCTTGCGGAGAAACCTTTAACCTTGCAGCAAGCCCGATGTCAAGATTATTTAATCTTTTAATATTTTTATTTCCATCTTTAATGGTATGAACTTCGATTGATTCACTTCCATTATCATCAGAAACCGTTACAATTTTTTCCTTGTCATAAAGCCATTGTGTAAGCCTGTATCTCACTCCGTGTGACTTTCCAATCTGGATCACAGGTCCTTCCCAGTTTGAAAATACGTAGGATTTCCCCCTTGATGTGAGGGTTACCGAATTGCCGTCAGGACTTATATTATAATCTTCCAGATATTTTTCAGTATCAACGAATTTCCTCTGTCTCTGAATCTGCGGGCTGTAATATTGAATTTCAATTTTTCTCTCTTCATTCGAATGCGGGTCAAAAACAAAAATTTCCGCACCGGCGTGATAGACTATTTTTTTTCCATCAGAAGTTGCATTACGAATATAATACTCATTATTCTGAGAATGACTTTTAATATTCTTTCCATCTATATTACATGAATACAATTTCCCCAGTCCCTCATGATCGGAAATGAAATAAATTCTGTCACCTATCCATATAGGACTTGCAAAATTTCCTTTTATTTTTTCTAAAAACTTTTCGAATTTTCCTTTACCTTTGGTATCAATCCAGAAAACTCCTGCTGTGCCGCCTTTATATCTTTTCCATCGTGCGGGATCCAATGTATTTCTTCCCAGCAATACTTCACCCTTTAAACCGAATGCAATGTTGTTAGCGACTCCATAGGGCAGCTTCTCGGGTAAGCCACCGCTGATTGAAACTTTGAATAATTCGCTTCTTCCTACAAATGGCATACACGCATCTGATGAAAAAAGTATGTTAGTACTATCTGAAGTCCAACCAATAACTTTTGTATTTTTACCAATGAATGTCAATCTTTTGTTTGCTCCACCTTCCGAAGGAATAACATAAACGTCTTTTTCTCCTTCCTCTTTTCCGGAAAAAGCTATGTGTTTTCCGTCAGGAGAAAAATACGGATTAGTTACTTCACCTGAATTAGATGTTAATCTTCTTGCAATTCCGCCGAGCGACGGAACTTCCCATAAATCATCTTCACTTACAAAAACTACTTTAATGTCGTGAATGGTGGGAAACCTTTTGTAACCTGACTTGTTCATTTTTAAAATTTTTCTTTAAATTTTTAAAAAATAAGTTTAAGGACATTACGTTTGATTGGGGTGTTTGGTTCTGCATAAATTAACTGAAATAATTTTTATAATCTACAAATATATAAAAAAATAATGAATTGCTATTTGCTTCATAGATCAATCCTGCCATATGTGAAAACGCATACCGATTGGATCAGCTATCATTATACTCTTGTCAGTGTAAACCTGTGTTATACCTTACTGCCTTCTTTTTCCAATTCTTTCTTGCTGCAATTTACATCATCAACCTTAAATTCAAAAAAAGTAAACCCGGAAGGAGAATTTACCATATAAAAATTTAACGAACCGCACTTGAAATGAGTCTCCTGCTCTGATGACTTTACAACTTCCATTCCTAAGACCCTTTCGTAAAACTCTTTTGCTTTGCTGTAATCGTTGACCTGCAAAGCAACGTGCGGGCTAAATTAAAATTTCATTTTTGTTTTCTGTTTAATTTTTCTAAAATTAATTTATTCAAATTCAAAAATACAGCTTTAAAATTTATCATTGAAGTATTGGCAGTATGATATAATTTTTGTATTTTTGAAACTATGAAAATAATATATTGAAAAATAAAATTAAAGAATTCACTCCGGCTTTGCTATGTTTGCTGCAGCGTTAAGCTTTAATCTTGTACTTCAGCATGCCGTAAAAGCAAAATTATTTCACCCGTCCCATTCTGATGAAAGACTTCGACAAAGCATTAAAAGAGGCATGCTCGTTCCTGTAGTTTACTTCATCTCAATATTAGGCGCATTGATTTCTGTTTACATTTCTCTGTCGATTTTTATCCTTATCCCGGTAATGTATTTCATTCCTCAGAAGATAGTGCGTCTGGATGAAGATTAAAAATTTTATTTAGATTTATTGTTAACTGGATTTTTCGTTAATAGATTTTAAACCACAAGATATACCAAATACAAAGAGGTTTCAAAAAAAATATGTAAACCGTTTGGAATATATAATTAGTTTATCTTCATTTTATTTAAACCCTTGCTCTGTACATATTCAAAAAGCTCTTCCGAATCTTTTCCCCCGGCTTTTGCATGATGAAGGAGACTTAACCCATGTGGTCCTTTGGAAAAAACCAGATTAGGAAACTCTTCAAGAACAGGTTTCACTATATTTGTTTTTCCTAACATAGTCAGGACAAATATATTAGCCCTTGCACCCGCTGCTATCAAATATAGTGCGATTTCTTTATCACCCACATGACCGGCTCCTTCTAATGCAGTCTCAAAATCACCACTGCCCCAATCGTACATGCTAAATATCAGATTAGGATTTTCCATCAGCATTACCTGAACTTTTGAAAGGTCATTATGCCCGGCGATTACAAACTCTTTAACAATTTCCAGAGTGTATGGATCGGACAGAGAAGATTTCCTTGCATTCAAAATATTAGGAATCAATCCTATACCGGCAATTGTTCCCAGGACATTCATTAAAAAATATTTTCTTTCCATTTTATTTTATTAAAGTTTTAATAAAAAAGAACCTTGATCAATTACGAATGAAAACAAAAATTGTTCTTTAAAAACTGTTTATATGCTTTCTTTACGAATTTTTTCAAACAAATTTTCATTTAACTGAAACCTTATCAAACCAATTCAGTCATAACCAATAACTTAAAGATAATGTAATGTTAGACTCGGTAATAATAATAGCAGTAACTTTCGTGATAACATTCATAATGGCTTTAAAAAAATCAAAACTTTATAATAACAATTAATTATCCGCAGAAGCGGAAAGGAGAAAAAACAATGAATCCGTTAGAATCACTAATACCATTGGTTGCAATAATATTTACCTTCGGTATACCGGGAATCATCATATTCTGGTGGTTATATACAAAACACAGGGAGCGTATGCGGCTCATAGAAAAGGGCATAACACCCGAAGAAGTCAAAGCATATTTCGCAGATGCAAACGCGAAACCGAGAAATCCATATTCATCTTTAAAATGGGGAATACTACTGAGTTTCCTTGGAGTTGGAATATTTCTAGCAAACTTATTCGAAGGTATGTATGAGATCGAAGAAGGAGTAATGATGGGCATTATAGTCTTAAGTGCAGGATTGGGATTTTTAGTCTACTTTGCAGTGGTCAGTGCTAAGATAAAAAACCAGCCTAAGAATAATGTACAAAATTTTAGTAATTAAAAAATTGAATATTATGAAATTAAGAATGATTTTTTTTATAACCGGGCTTGCTGTAATTGTGTCACTATACGGCTGCGGAATAATGTCAAAGAAATATACGAAAACAGAAAGTGTAACACATCAGATCAGCACAGATGGAAAGAAAAAGATAAAGTTAGAAAATATCAATGGCTCTGTTGCAATTTCCCAGAGCAAAGATTCAAATGTTTTAATTGTAAAAGCCTATAAAGAAATTAAAGTAAAAAAGAAATATTTAGATACACCGTTTGATGAAATAGAAGTAATCCTCGACACAACAGGAAATATGATAAGCATCAAAACCGAAATTAACAAAGACGGTGAAGACGGAATTTTTAAATTCAATATGGATAGAAAGCAACGGGTAGATTACGAAATCAGTGTTCCTTTAAATATGAAAATTGAAATTGAAAATATAAATGGAAATGTATCGGCAGGAAGCCTGAGTGATGATTTGAAAATTGATCTTGTTAATGGAGAAATTTCACTCGAAAATTATACGGGGCGATTGGAATGTGAAGTAACAAACGGATCTTTTTCCGGACACATTGAATCTACAAAAGGAATTGATATCAATACTATCAATGGAGGCGTGACGTTGTATCTGAATAATTATATGAATGCAAACGTAAGGGCAGAGTCTCTTCATGGAAAAATTACTAACGAACAGCTCCAGTTCCGGGAGATGATAAAAGAAAAAAATCTATTCAAGGGTAAGCTGGGAAGCGATGATTCCGAAGTCGATATAAAAATTGAAACAGTTAACGGAAAGATAAAGCTTTACGGAAGAAATGAAATCTGAAAATCAATTTGCATTTATAATTGTTTTTTGGCAAATTGTATTAATTAATTTTTTAGAATGGCGCAGTCTTACAGCGAAATCATCGAGAGCATAAAGAAAGGTGAGACCTCTTCATTTAAGATCATCGCCGATGAACTGAAAGACAAAGCATTTTCTCTGACAATGAAGATTTTAAAAAATAACGAAGAAGCCGAAGATTCATTACAGGAATCATTTATGAAACTTTACAGGGCAATCACCGGGAATCAATTTGAAGAGCGTGCGAAGCTTTCTACATATTTCTATTCCATTGTTTACAATACTGCTGTTGATAATTATAAAAAATTGAAATCCCAAAGGTTCAGTATTGTGTCAATAGATGTAGAAGATTCAAACTTTCAGGATGGGGATGACTTATTGAAAAAATATTATGAGACAGAAATAGACCAAAATGTTTATGAAGAAAGGCATGAGATCAATACTGATAAAAAATTTACTAAAAACGAAATCCAAACTATCATTCAAAATTATATCAGCTCGATTCCGGATCAATACTCGGTAATACTGACAATGTTTTATATTAATGATTTATCGCATGAAGAAATATCGGGAATACTAAAGCTCCCTATCGGCACGGTCAAGAACAGGATTTTCAGGGCTAAATCGAAACTGAAAGAAATCATCCTTAAGAAATATTCTGAAGAAGAAATCTTACAATACGTATGAAAAATTTTAATTTTAAAATTAATAATTTTTATAGTATCTTTAATCAAATGTCAGAAGGCAACCAAAATATTGATTCATTACTTGATGATAAGCTGAAGCATTTGCTGCAGTCTCATACCTCTCCGGATTTTACTTACGAGATGATGAAAAGAATAGATCTCGAGAAAGAGTTTGCAAAAGAAGATGTAAAAACTTACCGTATTGCGAAGTACATAATCGGCGGGTTTATTTCTTTGCTCGTTGCTTTCGTTATGATGTTCACTTTTGTTTTGAATACGAACGAAGACAGTAAAGATGCAGGTTTTTTTAATGGCATCATAGACAGCTTTTCTATAATGATACAAAGTGTAAGCGTAATGATGACAGAGAATCTTGGATTCGCATTTGACTTTCAGACTGGGTTAATTATTTTGTTAGTGATGGTTTGTTTATTTCTTTTTTCATTTGCAGACAGAATTATTTTTAAGAAGGGATATAAATAATTTCCCTGTTTCGGTCATTATTTCACTTCATTAAAACAAAACCTAATCCCCTGAATATTAATATTTATGATAGGACAAATGTCCTTATTTCAAAAGCACCATCCGCTTTGTATCAATAATATTCCCGTCAACTACTAACTTATAAAAATAAACTCCGCCTGTCATTCCTGACGCGTCAAAATTATATTTGTATGTTCCAGAATTGAGATTAATATTAACCAATGTTGTTACTTCTTTGCCAAGCATATTATAAATCTTCAATGAAACAAATCCCCATTTCGAAATCCCAAATTCCAAATTCGTAACGGGATTGAAAGGATTCGGATAATTTTGAAAAAGAGTATAAGATAAAGGAATAGCTTCAGCAGTATTTTGATTTGAAGAGATGCCTCCCGAATTAGTATGAATAATTGTTCCGTCAAAGCCCACCGATGTTCCGACAAATTCATTAACAAAGTAAACTCCCTGTAAGTCTTTACTTGTCCCTGATGGAATGCTGTCCCAGTTATTCCCTGTATCAGTAGTTCTAAAAACTTTGCCTCCGCTCCCGACAATAAAACCCGTGAATGAATTTGCAAAATAAATATCACGAAGAAAAAGAAATTGTGTAGTTGATTTAACGATCCAGTTATTTCCACCGTCGGAAGTTTTCAATATCGTACCGTTATTACCAACTGCAAAACCTGTTGTTGAATTTAAAAAGTAAACTCCTCTTAATAAATTTGTAGTGTTGGGGTTTTGCTGTATCCAGTTTGCACCGCCATCTGTAGTTCTGATTATTGTTGCGGTATCAAATTGCGATCCTCCTACTGCTGTGCCGGTAACTCCATCCGTAAAATGTACGGCAAAAAGCTGTATAGTTCCAAGGTTTGTCGGCTGTATACTCCAGTTGTTACCGCCGTCAATTGTTTTAAAAACAATTCCGTTAAATCCTACGGTATACCCAACAAAGCCCGTCCCTGTTGGAGAAAAAGAAACACTTCTTAATGCGTCACTCGTAGGAACATTAACCGACGCCCAGTTCAATCCTGAGTTTGTAGTTTTTAAAATGACTGACTCAGTAGCATTTCCTCCGACTACAAATCCGGTGAATGAATCTGTAAATTCAATACCTCTTAGCAGTACAGTTGTATTTGGTGAAATTGAATCCCAGTTAGATCCCCCATTTGTAGTTCTTAAGATAAGAGCTGTATTAGTTGGCGTTCCTCCAACAATAATTCCTGTATTCATATCGAAAAAATATGTGTCAAACAACGGATCAACAGTTCCGCTGTTCTGAAGCACCCATCCGGTTTGTGAATATAAGAGCTGACAGTTTAAAAGAAATAATGTTAACAATGTAAGAAGTGTCATAAAGTTTCATAAAGTTTTTAAAGTTTTTAAAGTTTATAAACTTTTTTACCAGATCACTACTCTTTCACCCGCATCCCTTACCATCGGATCGCCGGGCTTACCGTTGAATGCTTTCATAAATTCTTCCATGTTCGAGATCGTACCAATTACTCTGAATTTTCCAGGGGAGTGAGGATCTGTATTGACCTGCAGTCTCAACGCTTCCGGTCTCGAATTGTTTCTCCATATTTGAGAAAAGCCAAGAAAAAATCTTTGCTCGGGCGTAAATCCGTCTATTATTTTTTTCTCTTTTCCTTCGAGAGATTTTTGTAAAGCATAGTAAGAAGTTACCATGCCGCCAAGGTCCGCAATATTTTCACCAAGAGTAAGCTCACCTTTGACATGCATAGTATCGATAACAAGATACCGGCTGAATTGTGCAGCTAATTTGTCCGCTCGTGCCTTGAAGTTTTTTGCATCAGCCTCTGTCCACCAGTCACGTAAATTTCCGTCTCCGTCATATAGTCTTCCCTGGTCATCGAAGCCATGCGTAAGTTCATGACCGATTATTGCACCTATTGCACCGTAATTTACGGCATCATCTGCATTAGGATCATAAAACGGCGGCTGCATAATTCCTGCTGGAAAAGTTATATCGTTCTTTGATGAATTATAAGAAGCATTTACTGTTTGCGGAGTCATACCCCATTCATCCGGGTTAACGGGCATTCCGATTTTATCCAGGTTTAGTTTCATATTATAAATTGCTGCTCTTTTCATGTTATTGTAAAAAGAACTTCTGTCTATTTCAAGCCCGGAGTAATCTTTCCAATCATCCGTGTATCCTATCTTTACTTTAAATGTGCTGAGCTTTTTCAATGCTTCTTTCTTTGTAGTCTCACTCATCCACTCATTGTTTTTTAATCTTTCTCCAAATTCATTTTTAATGTTATTCACCATCTCCATGGCTTTTGCTTTCGTCTCCGGAGTAAAATATTTTTCAACAAATATCTGTCCCAGCGGTTCTCCCATCGCATTACCTGCAAACTCAACACTTTGTTTCCATCTTGATTGCTGTTGTTGTGTTCCCCGGAGCGCTTTACTGTAAAAATCAAAATTAACATTTTCAAAATCGGAACTCAATTTATCAGCTGCCCATCTTACAAGATTCCACTTTAGATAATTTTTCCAGTCATCAATGCTAACATCATTTATCATTCTGTCTACTTCTTTAAAAAATTCGGGCTGTGCAACTATTACACCCTTGTCAAACTTACTGTCCTGGCTTAATCCGATTTCATTTAATAAAACATCCCAGTTAAAGTTTGGAGTCAGTGACTTTAATTCATTGAGCTTCATTAAATGATACATTGCTTCGGGATCTCTCATCTCGAGACGTGTCATAGATGATTTTGCAAGTCTTGTTTCTATATCCAAAATTTTCCTTGCGATATTCGCTGAAGTCATTTCATCGTTTCCCATGAGAGCAAACATTTTCAAAATAAATTCTCCATATTGATCCTTCAGCTTCTTCGACTTTTCGTCATCTTTTAAATAATAATCCCTGTCCGGCAGTCCGAGCCCTCCTTGAAATAATTGCAGTATAACGTTCTGGCTGTTCTTATCATCCTGCGCCGCGAAAAAAAAGAAAATGCCGCCGTTGCGAAAACTTTTTAGATAAGAGAATACTTTTTGAAAATCATCTTTACTTTGAATAGCATCAATCTTTGCGAGATCATCTTTCACAGGATTCATTCCTTCTTTTTCAATTGTTACAGTATCCATTGCTGTAAAGTAAAGATCTCCGAGCTTTTGAAGATAGCTTCCTGCTGATGCTGACCGGTTTGTTGACGCACCTTCTAATATTTGTTTTAATATTTCATTGTTGCGTTCGATGACTTGATTCCATGTACCCCACCGGCTGAACTCCGGCGGCACCGGATTATTCTTCAGCCATGTGCCGTTTGAATAATCATAAAAATTAAAGTTAGGATCAACTGTCTTATCAATATTTTCAGGGTTGATCCCAATATAATTTTCTTTCATAGTTTGGGTTTGAGAGAATACAAACTGAGAAAATGAAAGTGATAATAAAAGACAAAACAATTTTGAATTTTTTAGAAAGTTATTCATGATAATATAAATTTATAATTTGTGTGGTTAAAATTATATATAATACTTTTTTAATTCTATGCTTAAAATTAAATAACCGCCGGACTCAATTAAAAGTCTGACGGTTAGGGATTTCAATAGTTGCTGGTTGTTAGTTGTCAGTTGTCAGTTGTTGTTAACTGCAAACTGTTAACTGTTAACTGCTAACTGTTAACTGCTAACTGTTAACTGCTAACTGTTAACTGTTAACTGCTTACTATCAACTATTTCGGTGAATGAAGAGCCACCTTATTTCCTTCGGTATCAATAAATAATGCTATATATCCGATCTCATCGGTAACTTTCATTTTCGGCTGAATGACTTTACCTCCTGCTTTTTCTATTTTATTCATCACACCGGTTAAGTCTTCTCCGGCAGCAAGATAGATCAAAGTTCCGTCCTGAGAAGGTTTATATCCTTCTGCTTTTACTATCGCCCCGCCCACACCTTCACCGGGAAAAAAGCCCATTTGATGCGGTCCCATGTTCTCCTCATGCATGTCCACACCGAAAATTTCACCGTAAAACTTTTTTGCTCTTCCAAAATCCGTTACCGGAATCTCGAACCAATTAATTGCATTTGCCATTTTGTGTGTCTCCTTTTATTTTTAGAGTTTTTAAAATTGATACAAATCTAAAGTTAATAGAAGACTCTTACTTCTTGAAAATTGCTAATTTTATAAGAATTATTTTTAAATAGTTACATTGTATATTTTCTCAAATCCTTCAAATAATATTGTGAATATTTACAAAAATGTTAATTTATATGTTACTCTCTTTTCAACGAACAAAAGAAAGGTACAGTATTAAAAAACAATACTTATCAACATGCCGTTATGTTGATTGAATAAATTTAAGCTGTTTTTGCATTTGGATAATTTTTAAAAAAATTTCTCATTGCATCTTTCAACGGAAAAATCTATACTTTAAGTGGATTAAAAATGTCTTCATAAAATTAAATCGATAAAAGTTAACTAAAATTATAAGGAGAAATGTGATGAAAAATTTAATTATTATTTTAGCGATTTTTTTATCAATGTCCGTGAGTTATCAATTCACTTATTCCCAGTGGGTTCAAAGATATAACGGACCGGGAAACGATGTTGATGCGACACTTTCAATTGCAGTGGACAATTCAGGAAATGTTTATGTTACGGGTTATAGTATTGGCAATGGAACAGATGGGGATTATGCGACAATAAAATACAATTCATCAGGAGTCCGGCAGTGGGTTCAAAGATATAACGGATCTGGTAATAGTTTTGATGAAGCACGATCTATTGCGGTTGATAGTTCAGGAAATGTTTATGTTACCGGTCGTAGTTTTGGTAGTGGAACAGGTTTTGACTATGCAACAATAAAATACAATTCATCAGGAGTCCAGCAGTGGGTTCAAAGATATAATGGACCGAATGGTGATGATGTAGCACTTTCCATTGTAGTGGATGGACCAGGAAATGTTTACGTTACGGGTTATAGCTTTATTAGCGGACAAGATTATGATTATGTAACAATAAAATACGATTCAAATGGAGATTCGATATGGGTTCAAAAATATAATGGACCAAGAAATAGTACTGACTATGCAATTTCCATTGCAGTTGACGGTTCAGGGAATGTTTATGTTACGGGTTATAGTATTGGCAATGGAACAGGTGAGGATTATGCGACAATAAAATACAATTCATCAGGAGTCCGGCAGTGGGTTCAAAGATATAACGGACCTGGTAATAGTTTTGATGAAGCACATTCCATTGCAGTTGACGGCTCGGGAAATGTTTATGTTACCGGGAGCAGCGTGGGAATTGGAACTTTTTTTGATTATGCAACAATAAAATACAATTCATCAGGAGCCCAGCAGTGGGTTCAAAGATATAACGGACCAGGTAATAGTAATGATTTTGTGGGGACAATGTCAATTGAAGTAGACAATTCAGGAAATATTTACGTCACGGGTTATAGTAGAGGTAGCGGAACAGAAGACGATTACGCAACAATAAAATACAATTCAAATGGAGCTTCGTTATGGGTTCAAAGATATAACGGGGGTTTTGATGATGCAGCATCTTCTATTGCAGTTGACGGCTCAGAGAATGTATATGTTACCGGTTTTAGTCATGGCGGTGGCGGAGTGCTTGAAATTGACTATGCAACGATAAAATATAATTCATCAGGAGTCCGGCAGTGGGTTCAAAGATATAACGGACCAGGAAATAATTATGATTATGCAAATTCAATTGCAGTGGACAATTCAGGAAATGTTTATGTTACCGGGAACAGCGTGGGAATTGGAGATAATTCTGATTATGCAACAATAAAATATTCTCAGCAGCCGACTTTGTCTCTTGGTCTTACAGCATTAATCCAAGGATTTTATAACAATATAACAAATACAATGGTAAGCGATACAGTGAGAGTTTATTTAAGAAATACAAGCTCTCCCTATTCGATTGTTGATTCGGCAAATTCAATTTTAGATTCAACCGGGTATGGAACTTTTTATTTTCCTAATGCTGTAAATGGAACTCTATACTATATTGTGAGCAAACATAGAAACTCAATTGAGACATGGAGCAAGCAAGGGGAAATGTTTACGTCTTATCAGTTGAGTTATGATTTCATAACTGCTGCAAATAAAGCTTACGGAGATAACTTAATATTGAAAGGAAGTAAGTATTGTATTTATAGCGGTGATGTAAATCAGGATGGGATAGTTGACTTAAGTGATTTAAGTATGGTAGATAATGATGTTTACAATTCGGTATCAGGTTATGTTGTAACGGATGTAGATGGAGATAATATGGTTGATATTTCGGACGAGTCAATAACAGACAATAATGCTTTCCATTTTGTTGATATTAATAGACCGTGATAAAAATCTTTTTCCGAAGGAATACTTCGCATCGGACAATCACTCTTTAAAAAAAGAAAAGGGAAGTTTTTGAATTCTATCTTTTGCAATAATTCTCACTCCTTGTCCTCCCCGAGCGCTCCTATCGGTAATCCAATCATTCTGATGCAAAAAAATTCTAGCTCAAATTTTCTTTTGATTGAAGGCAATTCCAAAAATTTATGCTTTACCATATACTTTCTATAATTCTCTCTCATCATTTCCGGAGATAGTCCGAACTTTTTTCTGAATAGCCAGCTGAATGAGCTGATGCTTTCAAATCCTATCTCAAAGCAAATTTGCGTGATTGACATATCGGTGCTGAATAATAGGCTCATTGCTTTGCTGATTCTTTTTTCGGTTAAATATTGATGCGGAGTTTTTTTAAAAACAGATTTGAATAATCTTAGAAAGTGATATTGTGAAAGACATGCTTCTTTGGAAATTATTTCGAGAGTTAAATCTTTTGTAAACGACGAATCAATAAATTCTTTTGCCCTGCATACTCGTTTATACAATTCGGTCTTTGTTGAGAGTTTTACCGGTGGAAGTTTTTCTATTTCTTTATAGAGATTTCTATGAACGATTAATAATTTTTCCATCAGTTCAACGAATTGTTCCTTAAGCCAGTTTTCATCGTCGTAGCCAACTTTCGATGCAAGACGCAGTTTCATAAGGACAGGTGACAATGTGTGATTATGTGAATAAAGTTTTTCCAAAAATTGAACCGGCTGTGATCCCGGAATGAATGAAAAGTTAAGCATCTTATCACTTGGATTAACCAAGCTTGTTAAAGTTTCATTAGCAAAATTTTTGTCGAAATATATAGAAAATGTTTCTGCTTCGTTTTCGATATAGCTTTCACATTGCTGCCCCTCGTTAACTATTAAATAATTTCCTGTAGTAACTTCATAATTACCGTCAGATGTTTTATAATTTTCCAGACCCTTCATCGAACATTTTATTGAAAGCGGACTGACGTGATTTGCATGCTCTGATTGTAAAGTAGAGAAGTGAACTATAAAGTTCTTTTGAAATAACGAAATTGATTCGGGGTATTTTCGTAAAATCATTTTTAAACAAAAAATTTTATTTTACAATACGATTAAACTTTTATTATGTTAAGATAATTATTTTAATTATTTAGCGCAAAGCCCATGAAGTAAAAATATCAAAATAATTATATTCAATTTATCTTAAACTTTATATTCACTCCTGCAGAATATTTTGATGTGCTCTTAGGAGTAAAGAGTGAGGAAACATTGTAAGTCCCTATATCAATAATTACAGGTCCTGTGTCGATCCCAAGCCCGATGCTCATAACAAATTTCTCCCTTCCTCCGAAAACAAATCCTGCCCTGGGTGAAAGAACCTTTGTAACATTATATTCTGCTCCGATACCAATGATTGGTTTTGTTGTGCCGCCGAGATTATCATTAAAACCCTGGACATAATCAACCGCCAAATTAAATGTTTCAAGATTAAGAGAATCTTTTTTATTTTTTCCGGTGAAAAGCTTGTATGAAATTCCAAATCTTAAAGTTGTTGGAAGCCCCGTCGTAAAATCAGCTGTCGGGGTTTTTGTTCCCTTGATTTGATCTTTAAGTGAATCTATCTGTGACTTTTGTGTAATATCGGTGATTACATAATTTCCGTTATAAAAATATTTAAAAGTATTTCTTGACCAATTCACATAACCGATGTCGATAATGCTCAACCCCACATTGAGTTGACCGTTTTTTGAGAAGTTTTTAATTCGCGAATTAACACCAATATCAAATCCTAAACCGAAACCTACTTTATCAGTAGAATATTTAAACGAATTGTCATCTGTTAATCCCGAATATAAAAACTCCATGCTTCCCGAACCCTGAATTACGTTACTGTCATTCGTATAAACTTTTAAATTATTGCTTTGAGTGTTGAGATAATAAATTCCAAACTGCGGCTTGACCGAAACTCCGTATGAGATTTCGTCAAATAATTTATTGCTTTTTGAAATGAAAGTATTAGCATATGTTAAATTAAGTTCTCTTATCCAATAGTCGTTTAGAATATTGTTTGAAAGATTGTAAAATGTATTGGTTTGATTTCCATACAATGCAAGCTGTAAAAAATCTTTGCCAGCTGTAAAATTCCCGTTTGTTTTTTCATTAAGAGAAATACCGAATGTACCGGTTTTCTTTGAGTTATAAATTGCAGACAAAATTTTCGTAGATCCTAAAAAATTTACCGGCTGGTCGCCCGCCTCATTGATTATGTTATTTTTATCTTCATCTGTTAAAAATCTTGTATTCCCATCGGCATCTTTTGTAAAATAATCATTATAAAAATCCAGTGAGAGATAGTTGCTGTTTATGAAAACTCCTGCATTAGTAACAATATTAAAATAAAACAAAGCTTTATTGTTAGACCTTTGTTTTATAATGTTCGCCGGATTCTGATTGAATGCATCGAGGTCAAACGAGCTTGCGGCAGAAGTATTTCCCATAGACATGCTTCTCACGTCAAAAAGATTTTGTGAATAGAGATTTACATTTAAGGTTACGAGAATAAAAAACAAAACTACAAAATTTTTCACTATACCTTTTATTTATAAATTATTAGATCTCAAACCTGGCCGACTGTTGTCTCAAAGAAGATACTTTTTCCGACAGGACCGGGGACACTAACCGGTTTTTTAGTTTTGAGTTCAATCCGGGCTGATTCTGTATTTCAAAGTACCAAAGCAAATCCCTCTTACAATGTCAGTCGCTTTAATTTTTACTGTGGTATTTGGAGGGGAAATTTGATTCGGGTCGGTAAATAATTTATATTCATAAATTATTTTTCCAATGTGTTTAATTTTTTGTATATGAATACTATCAAGCTCCGATGAGAAAGAAGTTGTGTTGCTGTTATTGACAAAGCCGTCAATGCCAACCGGCGCTGCATGAGCCGATATAGTTGAATCCGCCTGATTCCCGATGATCTTCGATATAGCAATCAAAGGTCTGAAAAGTGAATCGAGCAATAAAACTTTTACTACAGCTTTCAGCGGGAGAGCATTAATTGTCTTTAAAGTAAAAACCAAATTTTTTGCATCGTCAAGATTTTTTCTCTGGTCCTCATCATCAATACCGACATCAACAGTATCGGAAAAAACTATCGGCTTATCAATACTGACATCGAGAGGAACCTGTATCATAAGCTTAAACGTAAGACTATCTGTATTGCTGACACGTCCAATATTGTATGGTAAATTCAAAAAATCATTTCTTTTAAGCTCAATCTTTTTCGGAATGTTATTTATAAATTCAAGAATATTACTGTTGTTTTCATTAAGAGGAAAGGAAAGTGAATCCCTGTCTGAAGGAAGCGTTAGACTGAATATTGAATCAACAGGGTCTCCGCTGTTTCCATTTCTCAAATATTTTAATCTTACCCTGCGGCCGTTTTTATTTTCTCCGACGATTGATATGCGTTTCAAATCAACCTGGTAGATATTCGAAAATTTTTTTACAACAAAGAAGTTTTTATTAGGAGTGATCGATGCGAAATTCAATTCTCCTTCCGGAACATCAGAGCCAAACGGGTCAATTACTTCTTCGTTTGTTATACCTGTGTTTAAAGGTTTGATGCGTCCTTCAATAGTTTTGATTGAATATCCTGATAAAGAATAATTAAAATTAACCGCAACGGGATTGGCAGAAACAAAATTAAGACGCAGCTTAAAAGTGTTTTCCGGAATATCATTTTTTACATAATATTCAGCTAAGTTAAAATCCATAGAACGCGGTAATCCCGGGCTTACGTCACCGGAGATTCGGGCAGTATCATTGTTCGATACACTGTATAAATTTTTTATAGTGAGATTAAAGGAATAATTTTCATTCGAAGGATTAAAGAATGTAAAATTCAAAACTCCATTTAAAAATTCTGTCCTCGTAACAAAAGTAGAATCGTCAAAAATCAAAAATGTATCCAGACGCGTTGTGCTTGGAGCAATAACATTCGTAGTTGTTATCCCGTCGAATTTTATATCTTTACCGAATTTTCTTTTATAATTTGATTCACCGTATAAAAATACAAGGTCATTATTTAAAGAGTCAAAACCGATATTGCTGCTGCGATCGAGAATATCAAGAATGTTGTAAGTCTTATTTGCAATCGGGACGTTGAGATCTACATCCCAGCTTGGAGCTGCCGGTTCTTCTATTTCACAGCCGGAGAAATTTATTGAAAAATAAAAAATTGTAAAAAAGAACAAGTATTTAATCGGATTCATCTATAAAAATAATTTGTAAATAGTTGGGGTGAAGCAAATAGGGTTGTGGATTATGGGAAAATAATTTTTACTCTTTTGTTTAATGTTAATTTATAAAAATCTTTGCTGAAAAGAAGTATAGTATTATTATTGTCATAACTTTACCTCATATTATAAATGTTATATTACAAAAATATTCTAAACTAATGTAAAATAAAAATTAAAATAAGATTTTATGTAGTATTCAGGCTGAAAATTTGTAATAAACCCTGACAACATATTCAGGTTTTACACAGAAGAGCTTGAGTTAAACCAGATACCTTGTATCAAATATAAATAACTATGTAAAAAAGTGTAAAATTAAATTTTTCACTAATGTTAGACCTGAACTATTCTGCGGGGACAACGACAAAAATTTAATCAAAGTAAGCGAATAGTTTTGTTAAAATAAATCAACACATCAAATAAAAAAGGGTGTCCATCTCTGAACACCCTTTTATTTAAAACACCAACTCTCTTTGAAAAACACACTCAACTACTCAACAAACTCAGCTACTCAACATACTAAACTTCTTTTACAATCCGCATCTTATAAAACGATCTCCATACAAAGTATAATGCAATCGCTAAAAATATTAAACCTACGGCCGGCGCTGAATCTCTAAAGGTTTCAGTGATTGCAATCTCCATCGCAAGCAGTCCGAACAATGTCGTGAATTTAATAATAGGGTTTAAGGCAACTGAAGAAGTGTCTTTGAAAGGATCACCTACAGTATCACCGACAACTGTTGCGTCATGAAGCGGTGTCCCTTTTTCTCTTAAGTCAACTTCAACAACTTTCTTTGCATTATCCCATGCACCGCCGGCATTTGCCATAAATATCGCCTGAAATAATCCGAAGACTGCAATTGAAATCAGGTAACTTATAAAGAAACATGCAGGTGCATTATTTCCGTCTGCCGGAGCAGACATAAAAGCAAATGCAATCGCAAATGAAAATACTGCAATAAATATATTGAACATTCCTTTTTGTGCATACTTAGTGCAAATCTCTACAACTTTCTTGGACTGCTCTGTCGACGCACTCAACGATGCGTTTTCATCAAGATTAATATTCTTTTTTATATATTCAACCGCACTGTAAGCACCTGTAGTAACAGCCTGTGTAGACGCTCCGGTAAACCAATATATAACCGAGCCGCCGCAAAGAAATCCGAGAATAGAATATGGATTTAATAAATTAAGTACTGTTTCAGGATCCACACCCAAAACATTTCTAAGAACAAGTATCAGAGAGAATATCATTGTAGTAGCGCCGACCACTGCAGTTCCGATCAATACCGGTTTAGCTGTTGCTTTAAATGTATTTCCTGCTCCATCGTTTTCTTCAAGATACAGCTTAGCTCTTTCCCAATCAGGTTTAAATCCGAAATCTCTTTCGATTTCTTTTTCTTTTTGTTCTTTATTTTCTTCAATCAATGAAAGTTCATAAATTGACTGTGCATTATCCGTTACAGGTCCGTAAGAATCAACAGCAATTGTAACCGGTCCCATTCCAAGCATACCGAATGCAACCAAACCAAATGCGAAGATTGTATGATACTCCATCATTGCTTCAGGAATAGAACCTGATGTAATGTAAGCGCCGTACATCAAAGCAAAGAAAACCATTCCCATCCAGAAAGCGCTGAAGTTACCGGCAACAAGTCCGGAAAGAATTGTTAATGATGCACCGCCTTCTCTTGAAGCAGTAACAACTTCATTAACATGTTTTGATTTCGGAGAAGTAAATATCTTAGTAAATTCAGGAATAATAGCCGCACCTAAGGTACCGAAGCTGATTATAATTGAAAGTGTTATCCATAGATTATCGGGAAGATCGCTGATTAAAAAGTAACTGACAATAAAGGTTACAATGATTGAAAGTATTGAAGTGATCCAGACTAATAAAGTAAGAGGAGCTTCAAAATCCATTTTATCTTTTCCTGTATACCTTGCTTTTGAAATTATTCCGTTAATATAAAATGCAGCAATAGAAGTAATGATCATCAGAATTCTCATAACAAAAATCCAGACAAGCAATGTTGCCTGCAGCTCAACTCCGGCTACCGCAAGAACAATAAAGCTGATGAGAGCAACACCTGTAACACCGTAAGTTTCAAAACCGTCTGCAGTAGGTCCGACAGAGTCACCGGCATTATCACCTGTGCAGTCCGCGATTACTCCGGGATTTCTCGGATCATCTTCTTTAATTTTAAAAACAACTTTCATTAAGTCCGAACCAATGTCAGCAATCTTTGTAAAAATACCTCCGGCAATTCTAAGTGCCGAAGCTCCGAGCGATTCACCAATTGCAAATCCAATAAAACTCGCGCCTGCATATTCTCTGGGAACGTAAAGAAATATTATCAGCATCATTATAAGTTCAACGCAAATAAGAAGAACACCGATGCTCATCCCTGCATTAAGAGGTATTGTCAAAAGTTTCAGAGGTTTTCTTTCAAGAGATGCAAAAGCCATTCTGCTGTTGGCAAGCGTATTCATTCTTATTCCGAACCATGCTACACCATATGAGCCGAGTATCCCGATCACTGTCCACATCAATATCAGAGCCACTCCGCCGAAGGACTCACCCTGCAAGGCGCCAAAATAAAAAGCGATACATGCACCTATAAAAATAAAAAGTATAAACAGAAATTTTCCCTGTTGTAAAAGATAAGTCTTACATGTTTCGAAAATAACCTGTGAAACTTCAAGCATTGATTTATGTGCCGGTAATTTTTTTACCGCCATGTATTGATATACACCAAATAAAACTCCGAGTAAGCAGACAAAAATACCATAAACCAAAAGCTGGTTTTGATCGGCGCTTAATTCGGGAATTACAAGATTTGCCTCACTTGCAAAAGCCATAACCGGGGCTATGACTACAAGCAGGATACTTAATAAATATTTCCGCATTTTATTTATTTTAATTTATAAACTATTTTAACTAAGATGAAATGATGTTTATTATGGAATGATGAATATGATTTTTACTATCGAAATCCGTGATGTGTGTTAAATTAATATCTTGTGAATTACTGTTTAATAAATTTTTGCTGTTAAATCTATCAAAGTCAGGTTTACCCGTTTGTATCTTCATTTAAAAAAGATTTGTTACAGCAATTCATTGTTTTAGTAATTCCCTTAGTAACAAATGTTTTTAAACATTCGATATAATCCGGTCTTACCTTTTTAATAATTTCAAGTTCTTCTGTTTCAAAATTGCTTAAGACAAAATTAATATATTCGTCTTTTCTTAATAAGTCATTCCTTCCGATTCCTATCCTCATCCTTGGAAATTCCTCTGAAGCCAAATGATAAATAATGCTTGCCAGGCCATTATGTCCTCCATCACTTCCCTTTTTTCTTATTCTGATAGTTCCTAAAGGAATCTGAAAATCGTCAACAATAACAAGCATGTCTTTTACATCAATCCCGTGCCTTTCTGAAAATTCTTTAACTGCTATTCCGCTGTTGTTCATGTAGGACAGAGGTTTTAGAAGATAAACCTCTTTATCTTCTATTAATCCTTTGCCTTCAATCCAGTCACCGTTGCCTTCCCTGAGTTTAATCTGAAAGAACACTGCAAATAAATCTAAAATAATAAATCCGATGTTATGTCTTGTCAGGTCGTATTGCTTTCCGGGATTTCCGAGACCGGCTATTAATATTTTCAATCCTATACAATACTATAAACTTCGACAAAAGTAATATTGAAGAAAAATTACTTTGTTTCTTCTTCCCCGTCTTTCTTGGACTTAGAAATTACTTCAGGTTCTGCCTGACCTTCTACTGCTTCCACTTCTGGCTCTTTCTCTACCGTTGGAGGAACCACTGAAACAATTGAAGAATTTTCATCATTTAGAATTTTTATATTTTCAAGTTTCAAGTCACTGACTTTTACTGATTCATTCATATTAAGATGAGCAATCTCAACATCAATATGAGAAGGGATGTTTGAAGGCAAACATTCTACTTCAAGCTTGTGAAGAATATGCTGAATTGTGCCGCCGTCTCTTACTCCCTGAGGGTTTCCAACCAGATGAACCGAAACTTCGATAGTGATAGTCTCGCCTTCTTTTAAAGCAATCAAATCAAAATGTATCGGCTTATCGGTTACCGGATGAAACTGGACATCTTTTAATATGCAGCTGTAAGTCGTACCCTCATCGCTGAATGTTAAATTCACTATATGAGATTCAGTTGTAAAAATAATCGGTCTCAGCTCGAGTTCGTTTGCTGCGAGATGAATGTTTTCGACACCGTGACCATAATATATACCCGGTATAATTCCTTTTTTCCTTAGCTGATTAAGAGTATCATTTTTATACTCTTCTCTCTTTTGAGCTTTTAAAGTAATTTCTGACATAATGTTAAATTTTAATGGTGAACTGCAAAAATAGCATTTATATAAAAATTAATCAATCGAATTATAAATCAATTAGTTAATCGGAAATAGTTAATCAGCTAACTGAAGTTACGCAGTTAATTAATTTTCAATCGAAAGACCACCACAAAACCCCCTCCTTGCCAAGGAGGGGGCTGGGGGAGGTCAGTAAATTTAAGCGTTTACAAGTAAAGCAAAATAAATCTTGATTTAATATATCTAAAAGAATGTAGAAATTTGTTTCAAGCGTAACTTCAGCTAGTTAATTAGTTAATTCTACATTTAAGTATTCTTTATTATCAAGAATGCGCTCTGTTTGTGTATTTAAGTCTTAAACTTTAGCTGAAACTAAACCAGATGAAATTTCAAAACTTACGATGAGAGATATGAAGTTTGTACTGGGAAAGGGCTTCTGCTTAACAAATTAACGATTTAACCCGTTAACTATTTGACTAATGTACCGGGAGAGGGACTTGAACCCCCGACCTACGGATTATGATTCCGACGCTCTAACCAGCTGAGCTACCCCGGCATTTTTGAAAGATGCAAATTAAGTTTATCCCCTCTCTTATTCAATACATAATAATAGGAAATTTTTACAAGTTTATTAAATGCTTTCAGATACTAAAGAAAATCTTCTTTTTTGTTATTATGATAAGTAACTGACTAAATTAACTAACTTTGCCAACACAACTACTTAACTATTCTTTCTTAATTAGTTCTAAATTGCTTTAAGAATCAAATTTTTATAATTTGTTTTAAATAATTTCGGATGTCAAGAAAAACTTCCCTTTTTCTTTTATTGGTATTGATTGTGAGTCTTGTCAACGGAAACATTTCATTTGGACAGGATAAGTGGTGGAAAGAAAAAAAATATAAATACGAAGCTGCAAGGATTAAATATGATTTATGCAAGCAAACGTTTAAAGATATCGGGTATGGCTTCTTGTACAAAAACATAAATTCTATCAGCCCGTATTTTGACTCACAGGTTTATCTGAACGTGATAAGTAATGAAAAAGGTTATTACAGCTCAAGCCAGGCAGAACTTATACTCCTGGATTTTATGGAATACTTTACTGTGGAAAATTTTAAATATATAAGATCGAGCCGTTTCAATACATACGCTTTTGTAAACGGGGTTTATTATTATATGATTGGATCCGGAAAGCAGGAACTTGATGTTACAATTTCTTTAAAGTACAATGAGAATAAATGGTACATAGATCAGGTCACAATAAATTGACTTAAAAAATCATAAGTTGATGTTTGAATTAAGTAAAGATTTTATAAAAAGTTTTGGATAATAATTTATTATTAAATAGTAACAATACGGGAAAATTTTTAGACCGGCGATTAAAGACTTTACTTTTAATCGCTTTTTTAATTCTGGTATGGATAATAATTACACAATATTTTTCCTCTTACATTAAATCGAACATAACACAAAACTGGAATGAGATTGCTTCCGAAAAAATTTCCCAGCAAACCGGGATAATACAGGATTTATTTGACAACTACCAATCTGATGTAAATAAGCTTTCCGAAAGTATATCCTCAAATCCTGATATAGTAAGGCAGGTTCAGAAAAGCGAATCGAAAAAACTTTTTGAGGAGCTTCTGAATTTAAACTCAGATAATAGTTACCAGATCGAAATTTATAATACCCGCCTGGAGCTCCTGGCATTCAAAGGCAGAAGACTGGATTCGGATATATATTCCTTACAAAAATGTCTCAACGGAAAAAAATATTCCGTGCTTAAAGAAATCGGATTCTATACTTATCTCATAATATATACACCGGTCTATGATCTGAAAGAAAAAACACAGATCCTCGGAGTAATGCTGACTGCAAAACTGATTGACATCAAGTACCAGATCAATAACAAATTTTTCAGGAATGTCGGGCTTCTGAATGACATTAATAAAATTACGAAAGTAACTCCCGAATTAATCCCTGCAAATGTTATTTCGGGTAAAATTGATTTTGATTCATCATTTATCATTGACAACGTTGACATTTACCTGAAGGGAATTGACGGGAGTACAATCGGTTTAATGCTTCTGCCGAAATACGGACAGCTTACTCACACTCAGAATGTTGATTCAT
This sequence comes from Bacteroidota bacterium, assembly GCA_030855105.1. Taxonomy (GTDB): domain Bacteria; phylum Bacteroidota; class Ignavibacteria; order Tepidaquicellales; family Tepidaquicellaceae; genus JAGPCH01. The sequence continues at coordinate 50,064 of JALYRX010000018.1, forward strand.
TCTCAAAAAGAATAAACTCACTTCTTATTTTCGGACTTACGGTTATACTTTTTTTGATCTTGTATAAATTTTTGCTTCGGCTTAATTCGAATCTCTCAAGATTTATTTTCTTTTCGTTTATATTGATTGTGATAAGGTTTATCTGGCTTGAATTTCATTTCCCCGCAAGGACATTCGAATCTGAAATTTTTTCACCCGGATTTTATGCTTCGGGACAAGGATTCGGAGTCGCTAAATCCATAGGAGAGCTTTTAATTACTTCGGTTTTTGTCTTAATAATTTCCCTTTATGCAATAAAACTTGTTTCAAATAGAAATATCAGGGGGGGGAATTTACATGTTCGGGAATATATGTTATTAACTTATTTGAAAAGTTTATTTCTCATTTTATGTTTTTTTGCTTTGATTTTCTTTTATGGTTCCGGAATTCAAAGTATAATTTTCGATTCCAACCTGAAATTTTTTGACAAGACAAGTATTATTCCGAATTTTGAGCTGTTTATTGTACAAGTAATAATTCTGGTTTTATCCTTTTCCCTATTCGTATCACTTTCGGCAATTATTATATTGATTTATAAAAATTCCTTTACGGAAATTTCAGAAAATAAAAGTTTGAGAAAATATTTTGTGTTTATTTTGTTGTTAATACTCCTGATCTGCAACCAGTATGCAGCCCCTATATTCGATGATTTTAAAATTGATTACCTTTACAGAGTTTTGGTAATTGTTTTTAGTTTATCATTTGGTATTTATCTTGGAAGCAAGATCATTCTTTCAAAAAATTACAATATTTATTCGGTTAAAAATTTCTCTTTGATAATTCTCTTTTGTATAATTACAATCCCGGGAATCCTCCTGGAAAAAATAACTTCACAGGAAACTTATTTCGTAGAGCTTATAGGAAGAAAGATTTCCGAAAAAGGCGATGACAAGATAAAATTTTTACTGATGACCGAACTTTCGAATATTTCCGAAGGAAAGAATCTTGAGAACAATCTTAAGAATAAAAACAAGCTGCCGGAACTTGCCTTTTCTGTCTGGATCAACAGTAAGTTTAGCGAGGAAAATTTTAACACAGCAATAATAGTGACCGATACAAATAAGAAAATGCTGAGTGATTTTATTTTCAATTCGCAAAGCCTGAATGCCGATTCAATATTAAGCTATGCTGATAATAATTTTTTTAAAAAGAAGAGCAGTTTTAAAACGATCAGTGATACATCTGTTATCGAGGATTCGCTTGAAATAACCGAGGATGAAGCGGAGACTTCCGATGAAGAATTTCCGGCTGAAAATAATATTGAAAATGATAATGAAACCAATCTTGAAGCTAATACCGATGAGATAGACAATTTATATATTACAGATAAAATCTTAGTATTAAAAAATGAAACGGAAAAATATTATCTCGGAATTGTACCGATAGAAAAAGTTGATCTGAAGAACACAATATTTGAAACAAATCTAGGCTACCTGTTTATTGCGGTTCAGTATGAATCAAAGAATTTTCTTACCCAGTCATCTATGCAGCTTTTTAAAAATTATTCCAAAGACAATCTTTTTGATAAGCTGATCTCAACACCTGTTATTACCGAATACACCGGGGGCGATATAGTCAGCTCCACTAATCAGGATCTGTCAAAGGCAAATACCGTATCACTCGATGCTTTCAGGGAATCAATCAAGTATAAAATTGACAAATACGATTGGCGCTATGAAGTCATTAATGGCGAGAGATACAGGACTTTATATATTCAGGGAATACCGGAAGAAAGTTCGGGATATGAAAGAATTTTTTCAATTAGTCTTAAGAGAAACGATTTTAAGCTTACAACGTTCTTCTATCTCAAATTCATTTTATTCGTTGTCTTTTTATACTTGTTTATTCTCGCAATCATCTCCGCTTTCCTTTTATTTAAAATAAAAAAGTTCAGGTTAAATTTCCGCGAAAAGCTTTTTGCATCTTTTTTTATAGTATCGGTTATTCCCATTGTGCTGCTGGCAATTTATACCAGGAGCTTTATTAAAGACAAGTATGACAGTAATTTTAAAAACCAGATAATCTCGGATTTAAATTTAGTTTCACAAAGTTTAAAAGGAAACCAGCTGATCTTAAATAATCTTGACAGTCTGAGTAAAGAACAGAACCAGCAGCTCACCAAATCCTTATATCAAACCGAGAAGAATTTCAATTTATATTTGAAAACGAATTTAGTATCGACTACAAATGAGGAGTTATATAAATCCGATCTTCTTGACACAAGAATTGTCGCAGATGCTTATTATAATATTGTTTATCTGAGGAAAGATTTTTTCATGAAGGCAGAGGAGATAGGAGTTTATTCTTTTATCGTCGGTTACAAGCCTTTCTTTGATTCGAAAAATAATTTGGTGGGATTGATGTCGTCTCAAACCGTCTACAAACAAAATGAAATAAACGAAGAGCTGACGGAAATACTTACCTTCATATTCGGAATTTACTTTATCGTAATAATAATATTGTTAGTCTTTGTGACTTTCTTAACAGACAGGATATCCAAGCCCATTCTTAAGCTGCAAAATGCTACAGAGAGAATTTCCCAGGGAGAAAGTAATATAGAATTAAAAATAAAAAGAAAAGATGAAATAGGTAATCTCGTGGATTCTTTTAATAAGATGACTAAGGAGCTTGAAAGCTCAAAGAATAAATTGAAAAAAGCCGAGCGTGAAGCCGCATGGAGAGACATTGCAAGACGTGTTGCTCACGAAATAAAAAATCCTCTGACGCCGATGAAGTTATCAATACAGCATTTGTATGATGTATATAACAACGGCAATAAAAATAATTTCCCTGAAGTATTAAAGAAAACCAGAAACATTATTATAAGTGAGATCGACAAACTAAACCGAATTGCGACTGAGTTCTCTACTTTTGCAAAGCTTTCAGGAAGGAGCTACAAAAAAACCGATCTTAATGAGGTGATTGAAGAAGTTGTTTCCCTTTACAAGCTTGCTCCGAATATAGAATTCAAAGAATCTTTAGACAAAAACATTGATAAAATTTTTGCAGATAAGCAGGAGCTTAACCGGGTTTTTCAGAATCTTATAAAAAATTCAATACAGGCAATCGAGGACTTTGGAGTAATAGAAGTAAAAACTTATAATAACAGTGAGGGTATTATTGCAGAAATAATTGATAACGGCGTAGGTATTGACAGCGAGATTATGAAAAATTTATTTGAGCCCAACTTCTCGACAAAGTCCGGCGGAATGGGACTGGGGCTTGCTATTACCAAGAAATCTCTTGACGATATGAAAGCTGAAATTCATTTTGAAAGTCTCTTTGACAAAGGAACCAGGGTAATCATCAAATTCAAACCTATTAGCTAAAAAGTATTATCAATCAAAAGTTGAAGTCAAAAATATTTTTTTGTTCTGTCTTTTTTTATACATTATTTTTTTATTCCTGTGCAAACCAGCTCCCGCCGTCAGGAGGCGACAATGATACGATACCTCCGAAAATAATTTCTATTTCGCCAAAACCCAATTCGATAAATTACAAAGGCAATAAAATACTGATAAAATTCAATGAGTATGTTGACAGGAGAAGCTTCGAAGAATCTTTTTTCATTTCACCCAATCCAAAAGGTGAAATGAGTTTTAACTGGAGCGGTAAGGAAGTCGAAATAGAATTCTCAAAATCATTGGACAAGGATATTACTTATGTGATTATCATAGGAAGGGATTTAAAAGATTTCAGAGGCGGAAACCCAATGGCTTCGCCCGTCTCGTTTGCTTTTTCAACTGGAGAAAAAATTGATATCGGAAAAATTTCCGGTAAAGTTTATTCGGATAATTATGACCGGGTTAAAATATTGGCTTATATTAATAACGGTAAGTCTGAGGAACAACTAAATCCTGAAAAATATTTACCGGATTATTTAATACAGGTTTCGCCGGACGGATCTTATGAATATACAAATCTTCCCAACGGTAATTACAGGGTATTTGCAATTACTGACGAAGACAGAAATAATTTATTCGAAAGGGATTTTGATAAGATAGGAATTCTCTCCCGGGATTTGAAGCTTACATCCGACAGCAACGAAATCAGCAATGTAAATTTTTTATTAAAAGACTTTGATTTAAAAAAGAACAGCAGGGAATTTTTAGAGCTGCTTAAAGCGGATTCCACAGATTATATTTATTCCAATATTACAAACGGCGAAAAGAATATCCCCGTCGATTATAACTTTTATTTTTATTTTAAGAACGATGCTCTGTCGAAAGAAGACATTGTGAATAATTTTTCTCTGACTGACTCGGCGAAAGGTAAATCCTACCGGCTTGTCTTCAACTGGCTTAATGATTCGTTGGTAGAAGTTTTTTCAACGGAAAATTTTGAATCACCGGCAAAACTTAAAATCGTTATGGATCTGACAAAAACTGCGGAAAAAATATTTTATGAAATTCGGTTTAACACTGCAGGAAAAAGTAATACCGGCACAATATCCGGCAAAATAATTTCAAATGAACAAATCCATTTTCCTGTTTATATCAAACTTTACAATACTGAAAACAAATTCATAACATACACTCAAAAAATAGTAGACTCTTCGGATTTTAAATTTGAAGTCTTGGAAGGAAAATATATTTTGATTTCATTCATTGATGAAAGCGATGACGGAGAGATGGGAAAAGGAAATCATTTTCCTTTTAAGCCGGCAGAAAAATTTATTATTTATGAAAATGATATCAATGTTAAAGGTGGATGGAAGGTTGAGAATGTGTTTTTGAATTACTAAGATTTCCTTTGTATATATGATTGAATATTATATGAGAGGTTATAAAGCAGCAGATCCGGGAAAATATTGCTGTCAATATCCTTAATTGCCTCTTCAATAGAATTTATAATTTTATAATTCTGTGAATCAAAATTTATTACGAACTTATTCATTCTTTCGATTTTATCTTTATTAATGATCAGCTGTTCGTTACCGTAAGATTTATTCATAATATCTCTAAACCATATTTCGAGCATCATTAAAAACTGCTTCACTCTTTCTTTATCCTTTTTTCCAATAATGAAATCAATGTCATTGCCTAACTTAAGATATTGGTTTGTTATTACGGAGTTTAGCAGGTCTAATACTTTCTCCCGGAGTTCGAGATAATTCTTACCGAGAATCTCGTTGCATTTTGTAATGCTCCCTTCAGAAAGCTCAGCAAAGATATCAGCATTCAATGAGGAGATCCTGGGTTCTTTCTGAGTAATAAATTTTAAAATATTTTCTTTGCTTATACTATCGAATTTTATTTTCTGACATCTGCCGATTATAGTAGGCAGCAAAGAATTAATTTTAGAAGTCGTTAAAATTAAGATGGAATTTTTAGGCGGCTCTTCAAGGATTTTAAGAAGGGAATTTGCGCTTTGTGGATTCATCATATCGCATTTCGAAATTACAAAAATCTTCTTCTTCCCTGTTTTACCTGTCATATAAATCTCTCTTTTGATTTGCCGTATGCTGGAAATTCTAATGTCATTAGCTTTAAGCAGAGAAATTTTGTGATACTTGTCTGCAGCTTTCTTTTCTATTTCATCGAGGTAATTTGCAAAATCTTCCTTCTCTAATTTTTCCAGCGGGTTTATGTCTTCATCGGTTATATTCTTTCCCGAAGGAAGTGCAATGATATACTTGAATAGCGGAGATTTGAATGACCCGGTCTCAATACAGCTTTTACATTTATCACATGCTTCAATACCGTTGACAGGTTCATCACAGTTTAGAAGCCTGGCAAACTCAATAGCAGCAGCGTCTTTGCCCACCCCTTCATTCCCGTAAAAAATATATGCATGCGAAATTTTTTCGCTTTGATATATATTTTTTAGGATTTCTTTGACCCTTTCCTGACCGATAATATTATTCCACATAAAATTTTTTAGAAAGTGTTAGCTATGCCGAATTGAAAATGATATTTATCGCTGTAGTTGCTTCCTTCCCCGAAAATCCAGTTAGATCCTCCGACAGGACCTGGCTGCGGATCATAAATTTTAAATCCGAGGTCGAATCTTATTGCTCCGATTATTGTGTAGTATCGTATTCCTCCTCCTGCCGCAAGAGCTAATTCATTGAACTTAAATTTTCCTATTTCCGACCACACATTTCCAAAATCAATGAATGTAGCAAATCCCAGATCTCTTATGAGTGAATTATCTGATTCAAGAAACGGACGGGTACGGTGCTCAATTGAATTTTCAATTATAAAATTTCCTCCGATTCCTTTATTTTCCACGATGCCAAGCTGCTTTGCGCCCCATCCTCTGATACTTGAGCTTCCACCGCAGACAAATTTGTCGTCTGATGGTATGAGATCATTATTAACAGGTATTCCCTGAAAAGTAAAATCGTTTTCGCCGTACTCGAATATTATTCCTGTAGAAATCTTGCCGGCAAGCACGGAAGAAACTCTGATCTCACGATCGGTCAAATTGTAATAGGTAGAATTGAAGTTTGTGAATTTAACGAAATTTAAAGTAGCAGTATTAAAAACTTTTTGCACCAAATTTCCGAGCAATCCGGCTTCCTGGATTTCGTAAGATTGAAATGTACCTTTAAAAGGGAACTGGATATCATTTACAGTATTATGTATTGCTCCGAATCCGAGAATTGATGTAAAATAATTTGCATCATATTTTTCAATTAAGATGTTGTTAACAATAATATCTTCTTTAAGAATGAATCTGGTATTTTCGACATCCCATTTGGAAGTCAGCCGGTTTATATATGTATATGTCGGCAGATCGTAAGCAACACCGAAGATATTTTTTATCTGCGTAATATTTGCCTGTTCATTTAAGCGGTACTCGATCCCGATATTCCAGCTTCCCGAAATATTTCTGTTATTAAAAAGAAACGGCTTTGAAATAGTGTTAACAAGCTCCAGCCGGTTGTCCTGAAATGAATGGAAATAAAATCTGGCAGAAGTTGTAAGCACTTTGCTGCCTCCGAAGAAATAGTTGTCGGAAAATGAAAGACCTGTACCCAAATAAAAAATATTCTGAAGATAATATCCGAAAAGCTCGGGCTTTAGATTATACTTGGATCCCACAATAGCATTTACAACAAGATATATTTTTTTATTAACGCTGTCAATCCTGTCAAATGTGATTCGCGGATTTTCTAAAATTACGATTTTGTTAAGATTAAGCTCACTGTTGACAACCTCTTCTTTATCGTAAACCTGATTTTCGGAATATGTAATCTCTCTTTCCACGTCTTCCTTTGTAATAGTATATTTTTGATTTTTAAAAGAAATTCTCGTAGATCCAAACACATACCTGAATCCCGGAACGAAGACTAAAGATAAGTTTACTTTATGTTTGAGAGAAGGGTTATTTGTTTCATATTTCAAAACCTCGGGACTTTGTGAATTAGCCAAAGCATAGCCGTTGTTGTTTAAAATGTCAATCACTCTTGCACCTTCCAGCTTAATTGTATCTTTAGAATAATACTTTCCTTCACGGATTAACTTATCGGCGGACTTAAAAACTTTTTCTTTAACAGACTGATCAATGCTGTCAAGACCAATGTACTTTACTTCATAATACCTGTATCTTTTATTCTCATTAATGATAAAATTTTCAATTACCTCTTTATCACTATTGTTAAAAATAACATTAGTATCAACAACCGTATCAAAGAACCCGTTATCAAAATAAAATTTTTTTATTCTGACAACATCCAGCAAATATGTTTCACGTTCGAATATCTCACCTTCTCTGGATGCTATAAGATTTTTTATGTCACTTTCACTATAGGTTGAGGTCTCTTGAAATTTTATATTTATCTCGTCAATCTCAAACTTATTTTTTTCTTCATTGTTTTCCTGGGATAAGCATGTCGAAAGGAAAATAAAAAATGAATAGAATAAGAAAGTATATTTGTAAAATTTCCTATACAAATTATTTTAAAGAATTTCAGATAAAAAAAAACCCAATAATTTTAAATTATTGGGTTCAAAACTAGAATGATAAAATTTAGAAATCCTTATTTTCCTCATCATAAAAAAAGTCTTCATCGGTAGGATAATCCAGCCATATTTCTTCTATACTTTCGAAAGGTTCTTCCGTATCTTCTAAGTCATTTAGATTATTTATTACTTCCTTTGGTGCACCTGTTCTAACTGCATAATCTATCAATTCGAACTTATTGGCTGGCCATGGAGCATCATCCAAATATGATGCCAGTTCTAATGTCCAAACCATATTATTATACCTCCTGAATTTATGTTAATTTTAATTTTAATTTTAATTTTATTTAAACTTTGCAATTATAGAAACCTATTTACTAAAAATCAATCTCTTAATCGAGGGTCTAAAGCATCGCGCAAACCTTCACCGATTAAATTGTATGAAACGACAGCAACGAAAATCATGAATCCCGGGAATATTGCAAGCCACCATGCATTCGAAGCTCCTCTTGCTTCATTTAATAATGAACCCCATGTAACAGTAGTTGCTGCTACACCAAATCCCAGATAGCTTAAAGCAGCTTCAGTCAAAATCGCTCCGGCAATTGCAAATGCGCCCGATACAAGGACCGGGGCAATAGCATTTGGAAGTACATGTCTAAGAATAATCTGTCTGTTTGGCAGACCTATGGAATTTGCAGCTGTAATATATTCCATACTTCTGACTTTCAGAATCTCACCCCTTATTAATTTTGCATCGCTTGTCCAGGTTGTGAAACCGATAGCAGCCATTATATACCAGATACTCGAGCCGTAAATTGCAACTATTGTAATAATCAAAAAGAATAAAGGGAATGTCATCATGATCTCAACAAATCGCATTATTAATAAATCAACTTTTCCACCAAAGTATCCTGCCATTGATCCGAGAAATATTCCTATTAAAAGAGCAATTCCTGCAGCAACAAATCCAACTGACAAAGATACTCTCGAGCCATGTAGTAGGCCTGCTAATAAATCCCGGCCAATTCCATCAGTACCGAGGTAATGATCACCCTGAGGTGGTCCATAAACATTTTCCAAATCTATTTCTCTGGGACCGTAAGGAACCGGTGTCCAAAGTACACTCTCTAATTTATTTTGATTATCCAGTTCTTTCCAGTTCACATTGATTAACTCAGGATTCCATTTACTTAATCCTAAATCGTTTAAATAATCTTTTATTACAGGAAAATAAGTTTCTCCGTTATATACAGCATACAATGGCTTACTGCTTGCGAGAAAGTCTGCAGTTAAAGCTATAAAAATAAGAACAAGCACTATGTAAACGGATATAACCGCAAGTTTATTTTTCTTAAATTGATATTTTACTAAAGACCAATATGAAACTCCAACTTCTTTCTGTGATTCAATTTGTGATTCCGTCAAACCGTTTGTACTTACTTCGGTTTGCTTTTCGATAATTGCTTTTTCTATAAACTCCTTATTTTCCATATGAATTATGCTGCTTTTTTAGTAAATGCAATTCTTGGATCTACAAAAGAATATAATATATCAACAGCCAGTATACCGACTACAGTCAACGAAGAGGCTATTACCAGCTCAGCCATGATCAAAGGATAATCCCGGTCTAATATTGCCTGGAATGCCAGCTGACCGATTCCGGGAATTGAAAATATTGTTTCGATGATAATGCTTCCACCAACCATTGCCGGAAGTAAACCTCCTACTAAAGTTATAATTGGTATGAGTGAGTTTCGTAAAGCATGTTTCATAATTACTTTTCTTTCAGATAAACCTTTTGCGCGTGCCGTCCTGATATAATCCTGACGGATTACCTCGAGCATTGAGCTTCGCATCTGACGAGATAAAAATGCAAAACTTGCAAGACTTGTTATTACAACAGGCAGAAACAAATGCATAAAATAATCCTGTATTTTCCCAAAGAATGAAAAGGTATCAAATTGTTCAGAGCGCATACCTGAGGTAGGGAAAATTCTCACATATTCGATATTGCACAAAAATACAATTGCAAGCGTTGCAACCCAGAAGTTAGGCAATGAGTAAAGAATAAATAAAATAACTGTCGTGGTTCTGTCAAGAGTTGAATATTGTCTTGCTGCACTGTATATCCCGATCGGGATGGCTATAGAATAAATTAAAAGAAAAGACAGCAGGCTGATAGTAATTGATACCGGAAGTCTCTCAATTATTTTATCCAGTACTGGTCTGTTATCTTTAAAGGAATTTCCAAAATCACCCTGAAGCATATTTGCCATCCAGATGACATACTGTTCGGGCAGTGATTTATCAAGTCCGAATTTCTTTTTATAAAATTCTTTTGCCTGTTCGGTCATCTGATTTTTAGCATCGGTTTTTTGAGCTTCACCTGTCTGACCTAATTTCATTTCTGTCGGGTCACCGGGAGCAAGACGGCAGATTAGAAAAGTTATCATCGTAATGATGATAAGCGTAGGAATAAACAGTAATACTCTTTTAATTACATACTCTGTCATTTTGAGTTGAAAGGTTTATAAAATTTTAAAATTTTATTATCGTAAAAAATTAACTGTGCATAATTACAGCAGGTACATAAAATTATTACTCACGGTATCTTTGATTTGATACCGGAGTCCACCATTCATTTAATAGAGGTGAATCCGGATAAGCATACCATCTTGTATTTTTAAACCTGTCGCTGTAGATATATCTTGACGGCTCTGACCATAAAAATGTTGTCGGCTGATCCTCGTATATTAACTTCTGCCATCTCTTTAATAATTCTATTCTTTTTGCCTCATCAAACTCATTTCTGTTTTCTTCAAGCATTCTGTCACTTTCGGGATTATTATAGCTTATAAAATTACTTCCTTCTCCGTCAGACTGTGATGAATGCCATATTTGGTAAGGATCTTCCGGAGTTACATTTAGCTGCCATGCTGAATAGCAGGCATCGAATTGATGTTTCTTGGTTTTATCCAAGAATACAGACCATTCATAGTCCTGAAGATCTGCCTGAATGCCGAGCTGCTTCAACTGCTCTATAACAATCAGCATGACTTTCTTTCTCTTAGGATTATTATTATTTATAAAAGTAAATTTGAAATCCGTTTTCTTTCCGTCAATAACTTTATCTAATATTCCGTCACCGTCGGTATCTTTCCATCCTGCTTCACTTAAAAGCTTCTTTGCTTTTTCCGGGTCATACTTTATTTCCGGTAAATCCGTATTATAATATTTACTCTTAATAAAAACAGGAGTGCTCACAGGTGTTCCCATTCCATAAATTATTTTATCAATAATAGATTGCCGGTCTATGCCATAGGCTAAAGCCCATCTTACATTTTTATCCGCAAAGATCGGATTTTTATTATTCCATGCAATGAAAACATATACAGGTTCAGTAACAAGAGCTTTTTTCAAATTAAATTTTTCAGGGTCTTTAACATTCTCAACAAAATCATTCGGTTGGATTACAGCCATTTGATCCACTTCCTTATTCTTTGCAGCGACTATAGCGGCATTTTGATCCTGGATAGTTTTAAAAACCAACTTTGCAGGAAAATTCGGTATTTCTTTTGTATTCCAGTATTTATCATTTCTCTTCAATGTTACAGATTGACCTGTAATCCATTTTTCCAAAATGTACGGTCCGCTGCCGACTACATATTTCGGGTCGCGTGATACTTCCTGTGAATTTAAAAACTCAGCATACTTTTGCATGTCAGGATACTTGAGCGGATCCATACTTTTACCTGCTGCATTAATTTGTTCCCAGGTAAATTTATCATTCATTCCATCCTTATCTAAAATATGCTTTGGAGTAATGGCTGTACCACCTATTGTATAAACAGCTTTGAAGTAAGGCTTATGCATTGTGACCTTGATCTTGTATTTATTACCGTCTACCAGCTCAACACTTTTGACATCATTAAAATAATTTCTTAATGCCTGCGCATCTGTAAAAGGATTTTTAATTGTCTTTACCGTAAAGATTACATCTTCACCCGTCAGCGGCTTCCCGTCTGAAAATGTAACGTCTTCTTTCATTTCATAAATATATGTTAAATGATCATCGCTAATTACAGGGGGGGCTTTTGCAATGATAGGTTTGATTTCATATGTTACCCGGTCAACTTCAATTAAAGGTTCAAAAATATAAATATAAATCCCCTGCGCTGTAGCATCATTAGTTACAGTTGGATTTAATTTTTCTGCATCAGACATTTCCTGTTTAATAACCCAATCTCCGTTTGCAGCATCTTTTGTGTCTGCAGGAGTGAGCTCGGTTAATTGAAATTTTGCCGCTTCAGTGTTTTTGGTTGTTTCTTCTTTTTTTCTTCCGCATGAAGCAATTATCAAACTTCCTGTAAGAAGAATTACAATTGTTAAAATATTTACTCTTTTCATCTTTGTGATTTTTTAATTAAATAATCTTTTGTTTTTTTTATACTGTGTCGAGGGTATTTTTGTTATTCAAAATCATGCTCGAAATATTCTGTGTTTCTTTCGAGCCGGTCATTGTTAAAGTTTACCAGGGATTTTTTTGATTTCGAATTGATTTTATCTTCGAGACGTTTCTTAAACTCTTCCGCTGCATTGTAACCGTAATGTTTGCATAAATAGTTCAATGCAATTACTTCTGCTATCACCGTGATATTTTTTCCGGGAAATATCGGTAATTTAATCAATTCGGTTTCAACCCCCAGCAAGTTTATAGTTGAATTATCAAGACCTGTTCTGTCATAAGCTTTATTTCTATCCCAGTCTTCAAGCTCGACTATAACTTCGACCCGCTTTTGATATCGTATAGAACGAATTCCGAAAATTGTCCTTACATCAATTATACCAAGTCCGCGAATTTCCATAATATGTTTTGATAATGCAGTGCCCGAACCCATTAAAACTCCTTCACCTTTTTTTATAACTACAACAACATCATCAGCAACAAGCCGGTGGCCTCTTTCAATAAGATCAAGAGCAATTTCACTCTTACCGATTCCGGATTTGCCGGTGAAGAGCAGCCCTAATCCATAAACATCTACAAATGAACCGTGAATTATTGCCTGATTAGAAAACTGATCATCTAAAAAATCGCTTATAAAATATGAAAATCTTGTCGTGGGATATGGAGTCTTAAAAACAGGGATGTTACTTTTCTCCGCCAATGAAATTAATTCATCGGGGATTAAATTATCATTCGTAACTATAACACACGGAACATTAAATGAAAAAAATCTCTCTAATGTTTTCTTTCTTTCAAATTCATTTAATTGTCCGAGATATCGCATTTCAGTATTACCAAAAACCTGAACTCTGTTAAATGTAAACAAGTCAACATAACCTGCTAGTGCAAGTCCCGGTCTGTGAATATCTTTTTCTGAAATTATCTTTTCCGGGCTTATATCCGATACCGTCTGCTTCTGCAGCTTAAATCTTTCTTTGCATTCGAAATAGAAAAACTCTACCGAGATACATTGTTTTTTTATCTCCTTAATATTTTCAAATCTATGTGGCAAGATTAAACCGTTTTAATTATTTCTTTTTTCAAGTCGTGCTTTTGAGCTTTGTGTTTGTCTTTGTATTTCAATAATTGTGTTTCGATTTTATCGACCGTTTTGTCAATCGACTTAACAAAATCATCAGTACTTTCTTTTGCTGTTAACATTCTGTCATTTAACTTAATCATAATTTCACAATTTTTAACACTTTGCATTGCCTTCTCAAAAGAAAGAATTACATCTGCGTGTAAAATTTCTTCATGATATTTATTTAAAGTCTCAATTTCACTTTTAATGTATTCCTGGAGGGTTTCATGAGCTTTGAAATGCCTGGAGGTAATATTGACTTTTATCATTTCGACAAAGGTTTAGATTTAGAAAAAAGGGTTGATTTATTTTTTTTGCGAATATGCTAAACAATCTTATTAATTTCAACTGTAAATTTACGATAAGGATTTATTTCATGAATATAAAATTTTCTGTAAATTCAATTACTTAATTTTTGTAAAGTTGTTTTGCACTCGGCACCCACCATTCATTAAGCAAAGGAGAATCGGGATATGCATACCATCTTGAATTTTTAAACCTGTCACTGTAAAGATATCTTACCGGTTCGCTCCATAGGAATGTTACCGGCTGGTCATCATAAACTATCTTCTGCCAGTTTTTAAGAATCTCCATTCTTTTATTATCATCAAACTCCATCCTGTTTGCTTCGAGAAGTTTATCACTTTCAGGATTATTATAGCTTATGTGATTGCTGCCTTCTCCGGATGCCTGCGAAGAATGCCAGATCTGGTAAGGATCATCGGGCGTCACAGAAAGCTGCCAACCGGCAAAGCAAGCATCGAAATTATGTTTCTTAACCTTATCTAAAAAAACTGACCACTCATATTCCTGTAAGTTTGCTTCTATTCCAAGCTGTTTAAACTGCTCGATTAAAATTAAAATAACCTTTTTCCTTTTAGGATTTGTGTTGTTTGTAAAAGTAAATTTGAAATCGACCTTCTTACCGTCAATTGTTTTGTCAAGCACTCCGTCACCGTCTGTATCTTTCCATCCCGCTTCTGAAAGAAGCTGCTTTGCCTTATTAATGTCATAAGGAATTTCGGGTAAATCAGAATTAAGAAACTTGCTCTTTAAAAAAATATGAGACTGAATTGTTGTTCCCATGCCGTAAACAATTTTATCAATTATATCTTTTCTGTTAATTGCATAGCTCATTGCTGTACGAACATTCTTATCTGAAAAGATAGGACTCTTATTGTTCCATGCGATATAATTATAAGACGGCTCTATCACCAGTGCTTTCTTTAAATTAAACTGTTCCGGATTTTTTACATTCTCAACAAAATCTGTCGGCTGGTAAACCTGCATCTGGTCTATTTCTTTATTCTTCGCGGCAACTACAGCTGCGTTTTGATCTTTGATAGTTTTGAACACAAGCTTGTTTGGATAATTGGGAAGAATTTTTTTATTCCAGTAATTATCATTTCTCTTAAGAGTTACGGATTGTGCAGTAATCCATTTGTCAAGAACATAAGGTCCGCTTCCTACAAGGAACTTGGCATCACGGGAAACTTCTTCAGAATTCATAAAGTCTGCATACTTCTGCATTTCAGGAAACTTTACAGGATCGAAATTTTTTTGTGCAGCTTCCAATTCATCCCAGCTGAATTTGTCATTAATATTATCCTTATCCAAAATATGTTTAGGAAGAATTTCCATATCTCCTATCGAATAAATGGCTCTGAAATAAGGTCTCGACATGTTGTAACGGATTTTGTATTTATTGCCATCCACAAGCTCAACACTTTTTACATCCATAAAATAATTTCGGGTAGCAGCCGCGTCAGTAAACGGGTTCTTAATTACTTTAACCGTAAATATTATATCTTCTCCGGTCAGGGGTTTGCCATCGGAAAATGTAACATTTTCTTTTAAATCGAATGTATATGATAAGTGATCATCACTCACGACGGGGAGAGATTGTGCAATTAAGGGTGTAAGCTGATAAGTAGACCTGTCAATCTCAAGAAGATTTTCAAAAATATAAAAGAAAATTCCTGTTGCGGTTGCGTCATTTGTAACTATAGGATTGAGTTTCTCCGCATCGGACATAACCATTTTTATAATCCAATCACCACCTTCAGCATTGTTCAGATCATTAGGAGAAAGTTCGGTGATAGGAAATTTTGAACTTATATTTTCCTGTACCGTATCTTTCTTTCTTCCGCAGGCAAGAATTAATATTGTCATTAAAGCAATAATAATAAAAGAATATATTTTTTTCATTAGGGTTAAAATTTAATTTTCAAAATATTAAATATTCTAATTGATTTATTCAAGTTATTGTAATATTTTAACCCATGCCAAAGTTCCGGAATATTTCTGTAGAAGTAGATCATCACCTTGCAAAAAAAGTTTATTTCACAATTTTAATTTTCACATTTATATGGCTGTTATTAATATTTCTGGCTCCTCTATTTATGAAATGGGGCGGAGCATTTGAAAATGTTTCTTCATTTATTTATCTTTTCTTTTCCAGAGTTTGCCATCAGCAGCAGGAGCGTTCGTTTCAGTTGTTTGAATATACGTTTGGCGTTTGTTCGAGATGCGTAAGTATATATTCCGGATTTTTTATGGGTACGGTGTTTTACAGTTTAAAGTATAAACTTAACAATACACACCCTCCGCCGATTTGGTTTTTAATTATAGCTTCAATAATTCTCATCTTAGACGTAAGTTTAGACAGCATCGGCATTATGAAGAATAATTTTTTGTCAAGGTCTATAACAGGTTTACTAATAGGTTTAGTACTTCCGTTTTATATAATTCCGGGTTTTGTCAATTTTTTTTATGAAGTTAATTCTTTTCTCAGAAAAAAAATAAACATTTAATAAAATGAATCCGCCTAACAAAATTTTACCGATAATTTACGGTACAACTTCAATGACTTTGATTGCGATTATTCCGGTTCTGAATCTTCTGAATGTTTTATGCTGTGCAGGAATAGTCGCGGGTGGCTTCATCGGAGTTTATACTTATTGGAAGCAGTTACAAAATTCCGGCTTATCCCTGACAACAAAAGACGGCGGGATGATAGGAATACTCTGCGGAATTTTGTCGGCTGTATTTGTTACCGGCTTCGGTCTATTGATCAGTTTATTTTCTGATACTAATCCAATGCTTGAGATTATGAAATCTTTTGATGACATGGGATTTCAATTGCCGGTGGAAATGACACAATATGTTGAGAAATTCTCAAATGAATTTAACGAGTATGGTTTTTCACCGTCCATAACTGTTTTTTCATTTATCAGCAATCTTATTCTTTACCCTCTTTTCGGTTCACTCGGAGCAATTCTCGGAGTTTCTTTTTTCAATAAAAAAAATATTCCGTCTGCTTGAAATTGATATCTAAATTAATATTTATTGAAAAAATTTCTTCAAATGATGCTTGCAAGATCAGGGCTATGCTTTTTGGCTTCATTGGTTTAGGATTGCTTTCAATAATATTTTACCCGTTGGATCTATTGAACAAACAGTTTCCCGGTTTGTTCAATACAGGAAGTTCCTGTATTATGTTGAACGTATTTGGAATTCCATGCCCATTCTGCGGAATGTCACATTCTTTTTCTGAATTCATAAAATTTAATTTTTCGGAAAGTATCTACTACAATCCTGCTTCGGTAATATTCTTTTCATTTTTAGGTTTGGTATGTTTAAGTATTTTAGCTCTAAGTTTTTATAATTATAAAATTTCAGTTACTTTTGAAAAGAAAACTTTTTTAATTGGTATTTTGGTTTTACTGCTGATGTGGGTAATGAACATTATTTACGGTCATCACAATTTTTAACTATGATTAAATGATGGAATGATTTCATGATTAGCTAGTGCAATGAATAATTAATTAGTAAAAAAATAATTATAAGTCCTATGGGGTAGAATAGCATTTCTATGGACTTATGCTGGTTAAATAATTACTTCATGAATTATATAATCATGACACTAGTTTGGTATTTGTTAATATTTATTCAATTACATCATAATATTCATTTAATCATTCAATCATAGTTAAGAAAATCAGTTAAAGCAATTATTTAATCATAGTCATGTTTGAATATTCCGGCTCTATACATATGCATTCTAAATTCTCCGACGGTTCCGGAACTGTGGAAGAGATTGCTAATTATGCCTGCGAATCAAATCTTGATTTTATAATACTTACCGATCACAATACAATAAAAGCTAAGGACAAGGGTTATGAAAAATGGCATAAGAATTTAATGCTTATAGTCGGATACGAGTTAAATGATATAAAAAACAAAAATCATTATCTCGTTTTTGGAATGAATGAAGTTGTCGGAACTTTCGAGAAATTACCCGACGGTGATCTAGGTAACCGTTTATCAGCTGTTGAATACGTCAAAGAGATAAGGAATAAAGGAGGAATAGGATTTTTGGCTCATCCCCACGAGGTAAGAAATCATATGCCGGAGCACCCAGCTTACCCGTGGACTGCATGGAAGTCGGAAGATTTTACGGGTATTGAAATCTGGAACCATATGAGCGAGTGGGCTGAAGGTCTTAATGAATCAAATAAACTTCAGAGATTTATTCATCCTTTGAAATCAATAACAGCTCCTCCGGAAGCTACTTTGAAAAAATGGGATGAGCTGAATGAGAGAAGAAAAGTTGTGGCAATCGGAGGTATCGATGCACATGCTCATAAACATAATGTTATGGGACTGGTGTTTGAAATATTTGCTTATAAAATTTTATTTAAGTCAATAAGAACACATGTCTTTGTTGATAAGGAAATTGAGAAATGTAGTCCAAAAAATTTTGAATTTGATAAAAGACAGATTGTTGATGCTTTAGGAAGAGGAAGGAGTTTTGTAGTTAATAATTATTACGGAAACGGAAAAGGATTCCGTTTCTTTGCGGATTATGACGGGGACCACTATACTCTTGGAGATGAAATTAAATTAGATAAAAGTAAAAATAAAAAAATTATATTAAGGGCTTTTCTTCCTTCAGAGGCGAAAATAAAATTGATTCATAATGGAAAATGTGTGGATGAAGTCAAGGGCTATGACTGTATATGGGACAGCGATGAAACAGGTTCATACAGAATTGAAGCATGGAAGGAAAATAAAGGCTGGATATTTTCTAATCATATAAGAGTGGTATAGAACTGATTGGCAACGGTTAAACAAATTTTATGGAAATCAAAACAATAAATAAATTAGAGAAGCTAATTGTCGTCGGAGATAAAGTTTTAATTAAATCCAAATCTCACTCGGAAAAAACCAAAACAGGTTTATTTCTTCCTCCCGGAGTTCAGGAAAAAGAATCGATTCAAAGCGGATATGTAATGAAAGCCGGACCCGGTTATCCGGTACCGCTTCCGGCGGAGGACGAGTCGTGGAAAAAGTCTGATGAAAAAATCCGTTACATTCCATTACAGGCAAAGGAAGGTGACCTTGCTATATTTTTACAGAGAGATGCCGTTGAAATCATTTATGAAGGGGATAAATATTTTATTGTTTCACAGCATTCTATATTATTGCTTGAAAGAGATGAAGGATTTTTTGAATGAGTCGTTAACAATAATTAAATTGTTTTTTTTCTTCCCTATTGCTTAGAATAACTACGAATATTATATAAAAATGTAATGACGGAATCATCTTTATTCAAAAAGCTGTTTTTATGTCTCTTCTAAAAAAGGAGTTATGTTTTTTACTTTTTAAAAGTGCTCAATTACTTCAAAATTTTTCGTGTGTGATAAATCGAATTTCTCAATCGTTTCTCATTTATATTTCTAAAGGTGTTACTTCTGCGGAGACGGCTGCAGATTAAATCCTCCTTCGGCAATTATTTCACTTTCACCTGTTTTGACATTAACAATCCCAACGCTTATTCTGGTTTCGGTTCCTGCATCATATATGATCCTGTCATTATCCATCCATTGAAATGTTCCGACATTGCCTCCGGTCACATTTAAATTTTTCTTATTGCTTCCGCTTGTACCCATTAAATATAAAGATACATCACCACCGTCTATAACTACGAAAGCAATATTGTTTCCGTCCGGTGAAAATCTTGGAACGTTTGAGCTCGGAAGTCCTTTGCTCAATTCAATCTCGTTATCATTTTCAAAAATTCTGATAGTACCTTGTAAATTATTATTGAAGCTGGCATAAGTTATTTTATTTCCATCTTCTGAAATATCCGGTTCTAAATTAGCTTCATCATTTAAACTTATTTTTGAAATGTAGTTGTTTGTTGTATCATCTAAATCTGCTACAACAATAGATTTATAACCGTTCAAAAACTGCGAATAAATTATTTTATTTCCGGCGCTCGAAATCGTTTGCATGTTAGAGTAGCTGCCGTCGCTTATAACATTCGGAATACTTCCTTTCGCGGTATCAATAATAAAAATAGACAAAACTTCTTCGTAGTCATCATTAAACATTATCTGGCTTCCGTCAGGAAGAAAAGAAGGATTGTAGCCGCCGCCTATAAAATATGGATCCTTTGATGTAGATGCCAAATCAATATCCCTTATTAAGTAATTAAATCCGGCATCGGTATAAAAAACTATCTGCCTGCCGTCAGCAGACCATCTCGGCTTCATACAATTTTCATTAAAAATATTGGTCAGCTGTTTTTTATCCGAACCATCCTCATTCATTGTAAAAATCTGTATTGTACCCGATCCGGTTAAGTTAGAACAATAAGCAATTTTTTTTTGCTGCGCAAAACCAATACTCGTTACAAACAGCATTGATATAAAAACTATTTTTTTTATCAGCATAAATTTTAATAGATTTGAATTTTTTTTTATTATTAAAAATACTCAACAATAATTTCTTATTAAAGAGACTAAAAAAAGATTTTAGATTCTGGGATTTTTGATTTACGGTTTTCTATTTAAAAATTTTATTTTAAAATTATACAGGATTTGTTAAGTAAATTAAAAATATTTAAATCTAAAATCTTAAATCAAAGATCTAAAATCCTCTAGACTTGTTCCTCTTTATACTGCAGCTGGTAAAGTTTAAAATAAAGTCCGCCCTTCTCCAGAAGCTCCTGATGAGTACCCATTTCTTTGACCTCGCCTTTGTGCATTACTATAATTTTATCGCAGGTTTGAATCGTAGACAATCTGTGCGCAATTACAATTGACGTTCTTCCTTCGATTAATTTTTGTATGGCGTTCTGTATTAATATTTCCGTATTTGTATCTACACTTGAAGTGGCTTCATCCAGGATCAAAATTTTCGGATCGTAAGCTAAAGCTCTTGCAAACGAAATCAATTGCTTCTGACCGACCGACAGAGTCGAGCCTCTCTCATTCACACGATGCTCAAGTTTTTGCTGCAAAGTATTTATAAAATCACTTAGACCGACATTTTTGATTGCATTGTCAATTGCATCATTATTTATTTCCCTGTTATTTAAAGTGATGTTTGACTTAATGTCACCCGAAAACAAAAAAACATCCTGCAGAACAATCCCGATATTTTTTCTAAGATCACTCTGCTTGATTTCCTTTATATCAATTCCATCAATTGTGATTTGTCCCTTATTAACTTCATAAAATCTTGTGAGAAGATTAATTATTGTCGTCTTTCCTGCGCCCGTTGCTCCAACAAAAGCAACTTTTTCCCCTGCATTAATTTCAAATGATACATCCTTAAGCACGTAGTCTTCATTGTTGTACGAATACCAAACATTTTTAAATTCTATATTCCCCTTCGGATAAAAATGCTTTGGGTTATCAGGATCTTTTATAACCGGCTTCTCGTCCAATAATGCAAAAATCCTTTCGCTCGATGCCATTGCGGTCTGAAGTATGTTATATTTTTCTGACAGGTCGCGAATCGGCCGGAAAAACATTTCTGTATATTGAATAAAAGCCACTAATACCCCGATTGAAATTACATTCTGAATAACCTGTCCGCCGCCGTACCAAACAATTAAGCCCACCGAAATTGCTCCGATCAATTCGACAACAGGAAAAAACACCGCATAATAAAAAACACTCTTCTTGTTTTGTTCGGTATGGTCGCGGTTTATCTTTTCGAACTCATCATTAGTTCTTTTTTCTTTGGCAAAATATTGGACTATTGTTATACCGGTAATATGTTCCTGAATATATGAGTTTAATTTTGCGACAAGTATACGGATTCTTCTGTATGATTCCCTGACTTTCTTTCTGAATACAGCAGTAGCAATTATTAAAAGGGGAATAACAGATAAAGTTACCAAAGCAAGTTTGAAGTCCAGAGTGAACATAAAGCATAAGATACATATTATCAAAAAAATTTCTCCAAAAACTGTCACAAGTCCCGACGAAAATACTTCGAATAAAACCTCAACGTCACTTGTAACTCTTGTTACAATCCTGCCGATAGGATTTTTGTCAAAAAATTTCAGGTCTAATGTCAATATATGATTAAAGATTTTCTTTCTCAAATCGTAAATTATTTTTTGTCCGATCCAGTTTGTCAGATAAGTCATTATGTATTGTATCAGACCCTGAAAGACAAGGGTTGCAACCATAATAAGAATTATGGTTTGTAAGCCCTGAAAATCTTTGTTTATAATTTTATCATCGATTGCGATTTGAGTCAGAAGAGGCCGTAAAGCAACCAGTGCAGAGATTGTAATTGAAAAGATTGTAACGATGACTATGTATTTTGTATAAGGTTTGAAGAATGATAACAGACGCCGCATAATTTGCGGATCTATCTGCTTCGTTAAAACTTCATCTTCGGATTTATTTATTGTTTGATCAGACAAATTTTATATTTAATTTATTACCATCAAGGTGCAGAATAAAAAAATAATGATTAAACATAGACTGCAGCCATATCATCATTTGCTAATACTGACTTTGTAATACTAAAAGAATTAATCAAAACTCTTTTATTTCTTCTTCAAGCAATTGCTTCATATAAATATCAAAGTAAAGCCCTCTTGCTGAAATCAATTCATTGTGCGTTCCTTCTTCTTTTATTTCACCGTTGCTTAAAACAATTATATTATTTGAATTTTTTATTGTTGAAATTCTGTGAGAAATAATTATACTTGTTTTATCATTCATGATTTTTTTCAGCTCCTGTAAAATTTCTTCCTCGGTATTTGTATCTACTGCCGAAAGAGAATCATCAAGTACCAATATCTTCGGATGTTTATAAATTGCTCTTGCAATAGACGTTCTCTGCTTCTGACCGCCCGATAAGGTAATTCCTCTTTCGCCAAGAATTGTTTTGAATTGATTTGGAAACTCCGAAACATCCTTATAGAGTCCTGCAATTTTTGAAAATTCAATGACATTTTTTTCATCGGCAACGCTATCCGAGTATGAAATATTTTTTTCTATTGTATCCGAAAACAAAAAAGATTCCTGCGGTACAATTCCTATAGATTCTCTCAAAACTTTCAGGGGGATTTTTTTTATTTCATTTCCGTCAATGAAAATATTTCCTTCAGTCACATCCCAGAATCTCGGGATTAAATTTATCAAAGTGCTTTTACCGGAACCCGTAGGACCAATGATTCCAAGTGTTGAGCCCTTCCTGATCTTAAAATTGATATTCTTCAATGCAGGATTATTGGAAAGCGGATATTTGAATGAAACGTTTTTAAATTCAATCTCACCTTCAATATTATTTTCTGTAATTGACTTATCGGTGTTTTCATAATCTGATATATCTGCTTTTGTATTTATAATATTCATCAATCTCTGCATCGAGGGTGCTGCTCTCTGTATGAGATTGATTATCCAGCCGAATGCAATCATTGGCCATGTGAGCTGTCCGAGATAAATCAGAAACGAAGAAATATTTCCAATTGACATTTTGCCTTCCATTACCTGTATCCCTCCGAAGTAAATTACAAGTATAACCGAAAGACTCGTAAGCAAAAACATCATAGGAAATGAAAACGACTGAACTTTCGCAAGCATAAGATTCTTTCTTTGATAATTAAAAGATATTTTATCAAACTCAAGCGATTCGTTTTTTTCTCTGACATAAGATTTTATCACCCTGATTCCCGAAAAGCATTCCTGAGCTTTTGTAGTCAGGTCTGAAAATATTTCATAAGTCTTCAGTGAACGGTGGAATGTGAGCTTGCCCACTTTGTAAACTATGTATGTAATTAAAGGAAGCGGTGCAAGTGCAAAAAGAGTTACCGACGAATTGATAGAAATTAAAAAAAATAATGTAATTACAATTCGTGTAAAAGTTTGTATTGAATACATAATTCCCGGTCCTACAAAATTTCTCACGTTGCCGATATCGTTGGTAGCGTGAGCCATAATGTCGCCGGTCGAGCGTGTATTGTAAAATGATCTCGATAAAGTCTGCAGATGCGAAAAGAAATCATAACGTAAATCATTTTCAACTTCACGTGAGACAACTATCAATGTCTGCCTCGTCATAAAAAGAAATACACCTCTTACCATGACGATCCCGATTGCAGCCAGTGCATATGTCAACAGATTGTGCTGAAGAGTTCCTTTCATCAGGTCATCTATCGCAGCCCCGATTATTAGAGGATACAAACTGTCTGCCGAATTGGACAATATTATTAATATAAAACCGTAAGAGATTTTTTTCTTATACTTTTTAAGGTAGGGAATTAATGCTAATAAAGATTTCATTGTATAAATATAACTCATTAAAATTTTAATTTTGAGTGAAAGAAAAATACAGTAGTGTCCAAAACGTTTTGCTTAAATTTACATATTTATAATTGATTTAAATTATCCCCCTAACCCCCTTTATGAAGCAATACCATAAAGTTAAGCATCAAACAGAAAAAACTTCCGAAGTCTTATTTACTGAGCTTCGATAATTTAAGATTTGAATTGAGACTTCGGAAGTTTCTTTTCTTAAACTTAATGCCATTGCCTTCATGAAGGGGGAATTAAGGGGGGATTTTCTGATTCAAATTTAAAATTATATTTTGGTAAAAGGGGGTTCGAAACCGGATTCGTAAAAATAAATCGAAAACAAAGTGAATTTAAAGAAAAATTGTTCTTCATAAATTCGTTTTGGGTGTAAAGTCATTTTCAGTTGAAATTAAACAGAGACTCAAGCTGCTTTAGTATAAGATTTTGTTGTTTTTATTTTTAGTGTTTGCATAATTTTTTCTCTTAGTAGATACAAGCTTTTATAGTTTC